>NZ_JBIAZT010000010.1:0-255044 GCF_042899365.1 Micromonospora sp. NPDC000089 | reverse complement strand
GCGCCGCGAGGTCGCGGTCGCACTGCGCACCGGGCGCACCCGCCGCAAGCCACACCGCAGTCCGGACCAGCGCACCAGCCGGTTCGTCGACGAGATGGTGATGATCTCCCAACGTCCTGCCGAGGTCGAGGACCGGGCGGTTCCTGGGCACTGGGAAGGCGATCTGATCGTCGGCCCCCGCAGCGAGAGCGCGATCGTGACTCTGGTCGAGCGTTCCACCCGCTACGTCCTGCTCGGGCACCTGCCCGGCGGGCACACCGCGCAGGAGGTCCGCGACGTGCTGGTGCCCTTGATCCAAACCCTGCCCGAGCACCTACGCGGCTCGCTGACCTGGGACCAGGGCTGCGAGATGGCCGCGCACAAGCAGTTCACCGTGGCCACAGGAGTTCCGGTCTACTTCTGCGATCCGCACTCACCCTGGCAACGCGGATCGAACGAGAACACCAACGGCCTGCTGCGGCAGTACTTCCCCAAGAGCACCGACCTGTCCGTGCACAGCCCCGAAGACCTCGAACACGTCGCCCAACAACTCAACAGCCGACCACGCAAAACGCTCGGCTGGCGAACCCCAGCCGAGCGCCTGCGTGATCTACTGACGACCACCTAAGCCATCAGGTGTTGCGAGGACCCCGAGAATCCGCCGACCGCCGGGGGCCTTCGCCGTTGTGGCCGGCCGGGACGCCCCGCGGCCGGGCAGAATGGTGGCATGACGACCGCTGCCGGGGAGCTGCCCGTGGTGCCCCAGCCGCCACGTCACCCGCTCGACCCCGACCCGGCCCGGGCGACGAAGGCCCGGGCGGTCTTCGCGCTCGGCCTGATGGCGGCGCTCACCGGCCTGTTCGTCGCCGGGGCGGTGCCGGCCACGGTGGCGCTGCGGCTGGCCCGCGAGGCGCGGCGGGAGGCGTACGCCTCGGGGGGTTTCCTGACCGGCGCGGCCTGGCTGCGCCGGGGGGAGCGGCTGGCCCGGATCGGGCTGGTGCTGGTCGCGGTGGCCGTGGTGACCCTGCTGGTGATCGGCGTGGTACGGCTGGCCGATGCCCCGTTCGGGCACGACTACGACCCGAACGTGGATTGAGGCGGCCGGTGATCGTTCGCGCCGTGCGTCCCCGGTGTGCCGCGGCGGTAGCCTGACCGGTGTGCACCGCGCGGCGGTGGACCGGACCGACTGGAGGATCCTGTGACGGAACCGGCGCCGTATCCCGGTGGTGGGCCCGGTGGCGGTTGGTCGGCCCACCGGCCGTCGCCCCCGCCGCCGGCGGAGCCGCCACGCCCGCCGAGGCGGGTCGAGCCGGTGCCCGGCACGCCGTTCGGCATGGTCGAGCTGGACGTGCCGCCGGTCACCTCCGGCCCGGCGGTGGGCTCGCTGGTCGCCGGGGTGGGCTCGATCCTGGTGTCGATCGTGGTCCTCTGCTTCGGGGTGGCGGGCGCGCGGCGCGGTGGCGCCTGGGCCGCCGGCGCCTTCACCGTGCCGGGCGTGCTCGCCGGCGCCGCGGCGGTGGGCGCGGGGCTGCTGGCCCGCCGGCAGATCCGTCGGCCGGCCCCGCCGCCGGCGGTGCGGTTCACCGGGGGCGGGCTGGCCACCGCGGGGATCGGCTGCGGCGCGGTGGGGCTGGCGCTCAGCCTGCTCGGGCTGGGGCTGGCGTTGGTACTGCAGCTGGCGTGACCCCGGTCGCCCCGGGGGTGGCGGGGCGTTCGCCGGGGGAGCCGGTACACTTGAAGACGTAGGTGCCCATCACGGGGGAGCAGGCGGGCGGCGCGGCCGGCGGGGATCTGAGATCCGCCGGGCCATTCCGTTTTGACCTGCGAGGCTGTGGTAGGTACTCTTTCCCCTTGTGCCCGGGCCAGCCCGGGCAACTCGTGCGTGCGCGGGATCCGGTGATCCGGTGATCGAGCTGCCGCACGACACAGCTGACAACCTGGCCCGCGGTGTTCCGCGTGTCGGCGAAAGAAACCCGGTGTCCGCGCGAGCGACGACACCGGGACCGCGATCGGGGCGACACGCCCGACCGCGGGTGCCGGAGCCGCCGCAGGGCGGGTCCGGTCGGAAGGTAGGAGAGCCGCCCATCAGGTCGGCTACGAGCAGACGGCGCGGTCGCCTCACGGCGGCCGAAGGGAGCGGAGAAACCCGGTGCCCACCATTCAGCAGCTGGTCCGAAAGGGCCGCCAGGCCAAGACGACCAAGACCAAGACCCCGGCGCTGAAGGGATCCCCTCAGCGGCGCGGTGTGTGCACCCGCGTGTACACCACCACCCCCAAGAAGCCGAACTCGGCGCTCCGCAAGGTCGCCCGCGTCAAGCTCAGCAGCCAGATCGAGGTGACCGCCTACATCCCCGGCGTCGGTCACAACCTGCAGGAGCACTCGATCGTGCTCGTCCGCGGCGGCCGGGTGAAGGACCTCCCCGGCGTGCGGTACAAGATCGTCCGCGGTTCGCTGGACACCCAGGGTGTCCGTAACCGCAAGCAGGCGCGCAGCCGCTACGGCGCGAAGAAGGAGAAGAGCTGACATGCCGCGTAAGGGACCCGCTCCGCGGAAGCCGCTGGTCGCTGACCCGGTGTACAACTCGCCGTTGGTCACCCAGCTGGTGAACAAGATCCTGCTGCGGGGCAAGCGTCAGCTCGCCGAGCGCATCGTGTACGCCGCCCTGGAGGGCTGCCGCGAGAAGAGCGGCACCGACCCGGTCGTCACCCTCAAGCGGGCGATGGACAACGTCAAGCCGACCCTCGAGGTGCGCAGCCGCCGCGTCGGTGGCGCCACCTACCAGGTGCCGGTCGAGGTCCGTCCGGCCCGCGCGACCACCCTCGGTCTGCGCTGGCTGGTGACGTACTCCAAGGCCCGTCGCGAGAAGACCATGATCGAGCGGCTGATGAACGAGCTGCTCGACGCGAGCAACGGTCTGGGTGCCGCCGTCAAGCGGCGCGAGGACACGCACAAGATGGCCGAGTCGAACAAGGCCTTCGCGCACTACCGCTGGTAACACCTGAGGTTCCGGCGCCCGTCGTGGGCGCCGGAACCGCCACCAGTTGTGTCGAGACGACGATAAGTAGGGATTGAAGTGGCCGCCGCAGACGCGCTCGCCAACGTACGCAACATCGGCATCATGGCGCACATCGATGCCGGTAAGACCACGACCACCGAGCGGATCCTGTTCTACACCGGTATCACGTACAAGATCGGTGAGGTCCACGAGGGCGCTGCCGTCATGGACTGGATGGAGCAGGAGCAGGAGCGTGGTATCACCATCACCTCCGCTGCCACCAAGTGTGAGTGGAAGGGCCACACGATCCAGATCATCGACACGCCCGGCCACGTCGACTTCACGGTCGAGGTCGAGCGGTCGCTGCGTGTTCTGGACGGTGCGGTCGCGGTCTACGACGGCGTCGCCGGCGTGGAGCCGCAGACGGAGAACGTCTGGCGGCAGGCCGACAAGTACCACGTCCCGCGGATGTGCTTCGTCAACAAGCTCGACCGCACCGGCGCGGACTTCTTCCGCTGCGTGCAGATGATGATCGACCGGCTGAACGCCACCCCGCTGGTGCTCCAGATCCCGATCGGGCTCGAGGGCGACCACATCGGCGTCGTCGACCTGATCGGCATGCGCGCCCTCACCTGGCGCGGGGAGACCCAGAAGGGTGAGGACTACGCCATCGAGGAGATCCCGGCCGAGCTGGCCGACTCCGCGGCGGAGTGGCGCGAGAAGCTGATGGAGACCCTGGCCGACGTCGACGACGCGGTGATGGAGAAGTACCTGGAGGGCGAGGAGATCTCCGCCGAGGAGATCAAGGCCGCCATCCGGCGGGCCACCATCGCCAGCAAGGCCAACCCGGTGCTGTGCGGCTCGGCGTTCAAGAACAAGGGCGTCCAGCCCATGCTCGACGCCGTGATCGACTTCCTGCCGTCGCCGCTGGACGTCCCGGCCATCGAGGGTACGGCCACCGACGGCGAGACCCCGCTGCAGCGGAAGCCGTCGAAGTCCGAGCCGTTCTCCGGGCTGGCCTTCAAGATCCAGACCGACAAGCACCTCGGCAAGCTCACCTACGTCCGGGTCTACTCGGGTATGGTCGAGACCGGTACCCAGGTGGTCAACTCCACCAAGGACCGCAAGGAGCGGATCGGCAAGATCTACCAGATGCACGCCAACAAGCGGGAAGAGCGCGGCTCGGCCCAGGCTGGCGACATCATCGCGGTGCAGGGTCTGAAGCAGACCACCACCGGTGACACCCTCTGCGACCCGGCCAACCCGGTCATCCTCGAGTCGATGACCTTCCCCGAGCCGGTCATCGAGGTGGCCATCGAGCCGAAGACCAAGGCCGACCAGGAGAAGCTCTCCACCGCCATCCAGCGGCTGGCCGAGGAGGACCCGACCTTCCGCGTCAAGCTGGACGACCAGACCGGCCAGACGGTCATCTCCGGCATGGGCGAGCTGCACCTGGACATCCTGGTCGACCGGATGCGTCGCGAGTTCAACGTCGAGGCGAACATCGGTAAGCCGCAGGTGGCGTACCGCGAGACCGTCCGCCGCAAGGTGGACAAGATCGAGTACACCCACAAGAAGCAGACCGGTGGCTCGGGCCAGTACGCCCGCGTGATCGTGAGCGTCGAGCCGCTGCCGCTGGGCAACGACGCGCCGACCTACGAGTTCGCGAACGCCGTCACCGGTGGCCGCATCCCCCGGGAGTTCATCCCGTCGGTGGACGCGGGCGCCCAGGACGCCATGCAGTACGGCATCCTCGCCGGCTTCCCGCTGGTGGGTGTCAAGCTGACGCTGCTGGACGGCCAGTACCACGAGGTCGACTCCTCGGAAATGGCGTTCAAGATCGCCGGCTCGATGGTGATGAAGGAGGCGGCCCGCAAGGCCGACCCCGCGCTGCTCGAGCCGATGATGGCTGTTGAGGTCACCACTCCGGAGGAGAACATGGGTGACGTCATCGGCGACCTCAACTCCCGACGGGGCATCATCCAGGCGATGGAGGAGCGCAGCGGCGCTCGCGTCGTCCGGGCCCTGGTGCCGCTGTCGGAGATGTTCGGCTACGTCGGCGACCTGCGGTCGAAGACCCAGGGCCGGGCTAGCTACAGCATGCAGTTCGACTCCTACGCCGAGGTGCCGCAGAGCGTGGCAAAGGAGATCATCGCCAAGGCGACGGGTGAGTGACCCTCACCCCGAGCTGACCTGATGATCCGGGGCTGGTCGCGGGAGGTTTCTCCCCGCCCGCGGCCACCTCGGTCGGGTTGTGTGAATCCGGGCCTGTAGGCTTCATCGCCGCAGAACCCACAAAGGCTCTCCGGCCGTCAGGCCGGAAAGGCTGTCGACAGAGTCCTAAGCGCCGACCCGGCGCACCGGGGCGAACGAACCAAGAAGTCCACAGGAGGACACCAGTGGCGAAGGCTAAGTTCGAGCGGACTAAGCCGCACGTCAACATCGGCACCATTGGTCACATCGACCACGGTAAGACGACGCTGACGGCGGCCATCACCAAGGTCCTGCACGACCAGTACCCGGACCTGAACCCGTACACGCCGTTCGACGAGATCGACAAGGCGCCGGAGGAGAAGGCCCGCGGCATCACGATCTCGATCGCGCACGTCGAGTACCAGACCGAGGCGCGGCACTACGCGCACGTCGACTGCCCCGGTCACGCCGACTACATCAAGAACATGATCACCGGTGCCGCGCAGATGGACGGCGCGATCCTGGTGGTCGCGGCGACCGACGGCCCGATGCCGCAGACCCGCGAGCACGTGCTGCTGGCCCGCCAGGTCGGCGTGCCGTACATCGTCGTGGCGCTCAACAAGAGCGACATGGTCGACGACGAGGAGCTCCTGGAGCTCGTCGAGCTCGAGGTGCGCGAGCTGCTCTCCTCGCAGGAGTACCCGGGTGACGACCTGCCGGTCGTCCAGGTCTCCGCGCTGAAGGCCCTCGAGGGCGACCCGGTCTGGACCGAGAAGCTGCTCGAGCTGATGAACGCGGTCGACACCGCGATCCCGCAGCCGGAGCGCGAGACCGAGAAGCCGTTCCTCATGCCCGTCGAGGACGTCTTCACGATCACCGGTCGCGGTACGGTCGTCACCGGCCGTGTCGAGCGTGGTGTGCTGCTCCCGAACGAGGACGTCGAGGTCGTCGGCATCCGCGAGAAGGGCTTCAAGACCAAGGTCACCGCGATCGAGATGTTCCGGAAGACCCTGGACGACGCCCGCGCAGGTGAGAACGTCGGCCTGCTGCTGCGTGGTACCAAGCGCGAGGACGTCGAGCGCGGCATGGTGGTCATCAAGCCGGGCACCACGACCCCGCACACGGAGTTCGAGGCGACGGTCTACATCCTCTCCAAGGAGGAGGGCGGCCGGCACACCCCGTTCTTCCAGAACTACCGCCCGCAGTTCTACTTCCGCACCACGGACGTCACCGGCGTCGTCACGCTGCCCGAGGGCACCGAGATGGTCATGCCGGGCGACAACACCACCATGTCCGTGAAGCTCATCCAGCCCATCGCGATGGAGGACAACCTCAAGTTCGCGATCCGCGAGGGTGGTCGTACGGTCGGCGCGGGTCGCGTCACCAAGATCATCAAGTGAGCTAGGTAACCCCGATTAGCGTCTGTCGCGACCGTGCGGCATACTAGTCAGGTTGCGTAACGACGGTTAGCCTCCTGCGTCCGGTGAACGCTGGACCTCCGGGAGACGAACAGTCGCGCGTAGGGTGGTTGATCGCCCCTGGCGGTCAACCACCCTCGCACGGCGTCCGGATCGCTGTGATGCGATCGGCGTCAATGACCCACCGTGTGGTGCGAGAGCCGCTCCGGCAGTCCGGGGCGGAGCCCGTCCAGAGGGCGCGACACGCCCGACCGCGGGGGTCGGCGAAGCGGACCTGTACCAGCCGGTACGGGTGCCCGCAACACAGCGGCATCGAGAGAAGGAACAGAAGCCACCATGGCGGGACAGAAGATCCGCATCCGGCTCAAGGCCTACGACCACGAGGTCGTCGACTCCTCGGCGCGGAAGATCGTCGAGACGGTGACGCGTACCGGGGCGCAGGTCGCGGGCCCGGTGCCGCTGCCCACGGAGATCAACCGTTTCTGCGTTATCCGCTCGCCGCACAAGTACAAGGACTCGCGCGAGCACTTCGAGATGCGCACGCACAAGCGGCTGATCGACATCATCGACCCGACCCCCAAGACGGTCGACTCGCTCATGCGCCTCGACCTGCCGGCTGGCGTCGACATCGAGATCAAGCTGTAGGGATCGGACAAATGGACAGGCAAGTCAAGGGGATCCTGGGCGCCAAGCTCGGCATGACCCAGGTCTGGGACAACAACCGTGTTGTGCCCGTGACCGTGGTTCAGGCCGGCCCGTGCGTCGTCAGCCAGGTTCGTAGCGCCGAGAAGGACGGTTACTCCGCGGTCCAGCTGGCCTACGGCACGATCGACCCGCGCAGGGCGAAGAAGCCGCTGGCCGGGCACTACGCGAAGGCGGACGTGGCGCCGCGCCGGCACATCGTCGAGCTGCGCACGTCGAACGCCGCGGACTACTCGCTCGGCCAGGAGGTCACGGTCGAGGAGTTTCCGGCCGGCGTGACCATCGACGTCACCGGCAAGACCAAGGGCAAGGGCTACGCCGGCCCGATGAAGCGGCACGGCTTCCACGGTCTGCGCGCCAGCCACGGTGTCGAGCGCAAGCACCGCTCGCCGGGCTCCATCGGCGCCTGCGCCACCCCGGGTCGTGTCTTCAAGGGCACCCGGATGGCCGGCCGGATGGGTGGCGTGCGCTACACCGTCCAGAACCTGACCGTCCAGGCGGTCGACACCGAGAACAACCTCCTGCTCGTCCGCGGCGCCATCCCCGGCCCGAAGGGCGCGCTGGTCCTGGTCCGCACCGCGGCCAAGACCAAGGCGAAGAAGGGCGGTGTGGCCAAGTGACCACCGTTGACGTCCTCAACGTCGAAGGCGCCAAGAGCGGCTCCGTGGAGCTGCCGGCCGACATCTTCGACGTCCAGGCCAACGTCGCGCTGATGCACCAGGTCGTGGTGGCTCAGCTCGCGGCGGCCCGGCAGGGCACGCACAAGGTCAAGACCCGCGGCGAGGTCGCCGGCGGCGGCAAGAAGCCGTACAAGCAGAAGGGCACCGGTCGCGCCCGGCAGGGCTCGATCCGCGCGCCGCAGTTCGCCGGCGGTGGCGTGGTGCACGGGCCGGTCCCGCGCGACTACAGCCAGCGCACCCCGAAGAAGATGAAGGCCGCCGCCCTGCGTGGCGCCCTCTCCGACCGGGCTCGCGCCGGCCAGGTGCACGTCGTCGAGGCGTTCGTCCCGGGCGAGAAGCCGTCGACCAAGGCGGCCCTGGCCACCCTGGCCAAGCTGACCGAGGCCCGTCGGGTCCTGGTCGTGCTGGCCAGCACCGACGAGCTGAACTGGGTGTCGCTGCGCAACGAGCAGCGGGTGCACCTGATCGAGGCCGGCCAGCTCAACACGTACGACGTGCTGGTGGCCGACGACGTGGTCTTCACCAAGGACGCCCTGGACGAGTTCCTGGGCGTGCCCGCCGAGACCACCGAGGAGGGTGGCAAGTGAGCACGATCGCCGATCCGCGTGACGTCATCGTCGCGCCGGTCGTCTCGGAGAAGAGCTACAGCGAGCTGAACCGGAACTGGTACACCTTCCTGGTGCACCCGGACGCGAACAAGACCGAGATCAAGATCGCTATCCAGCAGATCTTCAACGTCCGCGTCCTGACGGTCAACACGCTCAACCGCCAGGGCAAGCGCAAGCGCACCAAGACCGGCTTCGGTCAGCGCAAGGCCACCAAGCGGGCGATCGTGAAGCTGGCTGACGGAGACCGTATCGAGGCCTTCGGCGGCCCGGTCAGCTGAGGGGTGTAGACAATGGCTATCCGTAAGTACAAGCCGACGACGCCGGGCCGTCGTGGCTCCAGCGTCGCCGACTTCGCCGAGATCACCCGGTCCACGCCGGAGAAGTCGCTGCTGGCTCCGCTGCCGAAGAAGGGCGGGCGTAACGCCCACGGCCGGATCACCACGCGGCACCACGGTGGCGGCCACAAGCGCCAGTACCGTCTGATCGACTTCAAGCGGGTCGACAAGGACGGCATCCCGGCGAAGGTCGCCCACATCGAGTACGACCCGAACCGCACCGCGCGCATCGCGCTGCTGCACTACGCCGACGGCGAGAAGCGGTACATCATCGCGCCGAAGGACATGAAGCAGGGCGACCGCGTCGAGTCCGGTCCGGGCGCCGACATCAAGCCGGGCAACAACCTCCCGCTGCGCAACATCCCGGTGGGTACCACGATCCACAACGTGGAGCTCCGCCCCGGCGGTGGCGCCAAGCTGGCCCGTTCGGCCGGCGTCGGCATCCAGCTGCTCGGCCGTGAGGGCGCGTACGCGACCCTCCGCATGCCGTCCGGCGAGATCCGGCGGGTGGACGTCCGCTGCCGCGCGAGCGTCGGCGAGATCGGCAACGCCGACCAGTCGAACATCAACTGGGGCAAGGCCGGCCGGATGCGGTGGAAGGGCAAGCGCCCGACCGTCCGTGGTGTCGCCATGAACCCGGTCGACCACCCGCACGGTGGTGGTGAGGGTAAGACCTCCGGTGGTCGCCACCCGGTCAACCCGCAGGGTAAGCCCGAGGGCCGCACCCGTCGTAAGGGCCAGCCGAGTGACCGGCTGATCGTCCGCCGCCGCTACGCCACGCGTAAGCGCGGCTGAGGGAGATAAGACATGCCTCGCAGCCTGAAGAAGGGCCCGTTCGTCGACGACCACCTGCTCAAGAAGGTGGAGACGCAGAACGACAAGGGCTCGAAGAACGTCATCAAGACCTGGTCGCGGCGCTCGACGATCATCCCGGACATGCTGGGTCACACGATCGCCGTGCACGACGGACGCAAGCACGTCCCGGTGTTCGTGACCGAGGCGATGGTCGGGCACAAGCTCGGCGAGTTCGCGCTGACCCGCACGTTCAAGGGTCACGAGAAGGACGACCGGAAGAGCCGTCGGCGCTGACGCCGCGGGCATACGGATAGAGGAACAAGGGGTTACAGCGATGCCAGGAAAGGGCGACGCTCCGGTGCTTCCGGGCGCGCGGGCGGTTGCGCGGCACGTGCGCATCTCGCCGATGAAGGCGCGCCGGGTGGTCAACCTCGTCCGCGGCCTGCCCGCGAAGGAGGCGCTCACGGTGCTGCAGTTCGCGCCGCAGGCTGCGAGCGAGCAGGTGTACAAGGTGCTCGCGAGCGCGATCGCCAACGCGGAGAACAACGAGCGGCTGGACCCCGACGCGCTGCTCGTCAGCGAGGCGTTCGTCGACGAGGGCCCGACCATGAAGCGGTTCCGGCCGCGGGCGCAGGGCCGGGCGTACCGGATCCGCAAGCGCACCTGCCACATCACCGTGGCGGTGGAGGCGGTCGCGCCGGCCACGCCGAAGAAGGCGGCGGCGAAGAAGGCCGCTCCGGCGAAGCAGACCGAGCCGGCGCAGGCGCAGAGCACGACGGAGGGTGCCGAGTAATGGGTCAGAAGGTTCACCCCACTGGGTTCCGGCTCGGCATCTCGACCGACTGGAAGTCCCGCTGGTTCGCGGACAAGCTCTACAAGGACTACATCGGCGAGGACGTCAAGATCCGCCGGATGATGTCCAAGGGCCTCGAGCGCGCCGGCATCTCCAAGGTCGACATCGAGCGCACCCGGGACCGGGTCCGCGTCGACATCCACACCGCCCGGCCGGGCATCGTCATCGGCCGTAAGGGTGCGGAGGCCGACCGGATCCGCGGCGAGCTGGAGAAGCTCACCGGCAAGCAGGTCCAGCTGAACATCATCGAGGTGAAGAACCCCGAGTCGGACGCGCAGCTGGTCGCCCAGGGCGTCGCCGAGCAGCTGTCCAGCCGGGTCAGCTTCCGTCGGGCCATGCGCAAGGCGATGCAGTCCGCGATGAAGAACCCGGTCTGCAAGGGCATCCGGGTGCAGGTCTCGGGCCGTCTCGGCGGCGCCGAGATGAGCCGGACCGAGTTCTACCGCGAGGGTCGCGTCCCGCTGCACACGCTGCGGGCCAACATCGAGTACGGCTTCTTCGAGGCCCGTACCACCTTCGGCCGGATCGGCGTGAAGGTGTGGATCTACAAGGGTGACGCCGTGCCGGGCCGCGAGGCCCCGGCCGAGGCGGCGCCGTCGCGCGGCCCGCGCCGCGACCGCGGTGACCGGCCCGAGCGGCCGCGTCGTGGCCGGTCGGGTTCGTCGGGTACGACCGCCGGCGGCACCGAGGCCGGTCGGGCTGCCGCGACCACCATCGCGCAGCAGGCGGAGACGCCGGCCGGCGAGCCGGTCGACAGCGCTGCGGTCGCCGCGGCAGCTTCGGCTCCGGCGGGTACCCAGCCGGCAGAAACGCAGCAGGAGGGCTGACAGATGCTGATGCCGCGCAAGCCCCCGAAGGGCTTCCGCAAGCCGCACCACCCGGACCGCCACGGCGCGTCCAAGGGTGGCAACCGGGTGGTGTTCGGCGAGTTCGGGATCCAGGCTCTTGAGCCGGCGTACGTGACCAACCGCCAGATCGAGTCGGCGCGTATCGCGATGACCCGTCACATCAAGCGTGGCGGCAAGGTCTGGATCTCGATCTTCCCGGACCAGGCCCTCACCAAGAAGCCGGCCGAGACCCGGATGGGTTCCGGTAAGGGCTCGCCCGAGTGGTGGGTGGCGAACGTGAAGCCGGGGCGGATTCTCTTCGAGATGTCCTTCCCCAACGAGCAGATCGCGCGAGAGGCGATGCGTCGCGCGATCCACAAGCTCCCGATGAAGTGCCGCATTGTTACGCGCGAAGTGGGTGAATCCTGATGGCAGCGGGCGTTAAGGCCTCCGAGCTGCGTGAGCTCTCCGAGGAGGAGCTGGTCACGAAGCTGCGCGAGGCCAAGGCGGAGCTGTTCAACCTCCGCGTGCAGGCCGCGACCGGCCAGCTGGACAACAACCGGCGGCTGCAGGTCATCCGTCGGGAGATCGCCCGGATCTACACGATCATGCGTGAGCGCGAGCTGGGTCTCTCGGCCGCGCCGACTGAGGTGACTGCATCATGAGTGACGAGAACGCGACCGCCACCGTGCGCGCGAGCCGCAAGGTCCGTGAGGGCCTCGTGGTCAGCGACAAGATGGAAAAGACCATCGTGGTCGAGGTCGAGGACCGGGTCAAGCACGCGCTGTACGGCAAGATCATGCGTCGTACCCGCAAGCTGAAGGTGCACGACGAGCAGAACGCCGCCGGCATCGGCGACCGGGTTCTGATCATGGAGACCCGGCCGCTGTCCGCCACCAAGCGGTGGCGGATCGTGGAGATCCTCGAGAAGGCCAAGTAGCGAAGGCTCGAGCTCGGCCGGATTCGGTCGGGCGAGGTTCCGCCAGGCTCCGGCCGCCCGCGGGCGGCCGGAGAACCGGCAGACATAGGAGATAGACGTGATTCAGCAGGAGTCGCGACTGCGCGTCGCCGACAACACGGGTGCCCGGGAGATCCTGTGCATCCGGGTTCTCGGTGGCTCCGGTCGGCGCTACGCGAGCATCGGCGACGTCATCGTGGCCACCGTCAAGGACGCGATCCCGGGTGCCGGTGTGAAGAAGGGCGACGTCGTCAAGGCGGTCGTCGTCCGCACCGCCAAGGAGAGGCGGCGCCCGGACGGCTCGTACATCCGCTTCGACGAGAACGCCGCCGTCATCATCAAGGACGGCGGGGACCCGCGCGGTACCCGCATCTTCGGCCCGGTGGGCCGCGAGCTGCGGGACAAGCGGTTCATGAAGATCATTTCCCTCGCGCCGGAGGTGTTGTGACCGTGAAGGTCAAGAAGGGCGACACGGTCGTCGTCATCGCCGGTAAGGACAAGGGCGCCAAGGGCAAGGTCATCGCGGCCTACCCGCGGCAGGACAAGGTCCTGGTCGAGGGCGTGAACCGGGTCAAGAAGCACACCCGCGTCAGCACCACCCAGCGCGGCGCCAAGACCGGTGGCATCGTCACCCAGGAGGCCCCGATCCACGTCTCGAACGTGCAGATCCTGGACTCCGAAGGTAAGCCGACCCGGGTCGGTTACCGGATCGACGACAACGGCCAGAAGGTCCGCATCGCGCGTAGCACCGGTAAGGACCTGTGATGACCACGGCTACCGAAACCAAGACCCTGCCGCGCCTCAAGGAGCGGTACCGTAACGAGATCGTGGCGAAGCTGCAGGAGCAGTACAGCTACGGCAACCCGATGCAGGTGCCCGGCCTGGTCAAGATCGTCGTCAACATGGGTGTCGGCGAGGCCGCTCGGGACGCCAAGCTGATCGACGGCGCCGTGCGGGACCTGGCCACCATCACCGGCCAGAAGCCGCTGGTGCGTCGGGCCACCAAGTCCATCGCGCAGTTCAAGCTGCGTGAGGGCATGCCGATCGGCGCGAAGGTCACCCTTCGCGGCGACCGGATGTGGGAGTTCCTGGACCGGCTGCTGTCGATCGCGCTGCCGCGTATCCGCGACTTCCGCGGCCTGGACGGGCGCAAGCTCGACGGGCACGGCAACTACACGTTCGGCCTGACCGAGCAGTCGGTGTTCCACGAGATCGACCAGGACAAGATCGATCGCCAGCGGGGCATGGACATCACGGTGGTCACGACCGCCACGACTGACGACGAGGGCCGGGCGCTGCTCAAGCTCCTGGGCTTCCCGTTCAAGGAGAACTGAGATGGCCAAGAAGGCGCTGATCCTCAAGGCGGCCGCGAAGCCGAAGTTCTCGGTTCGCGCGTACACCCGCTGCCAGCGGTGCGGGCGTCCGAAGGCGGTCTACCGCAAGTTCGGTCTCTGCCGGGTGTGCATCCGGGAGATGGCCCACCGCGGTGAGCTGCCCGGCGTGTCCAAGGCTTCCTGGTAATAGCCCGGCGCGCTTCGCGCGTCAGCTGAACTGTCTCTTCGCCGTAGGCCCTGGGCCGTGCCCGGGGAACCCCGGCGAGAAAGGTTGACGAATTTCATGACGATGACCGACCCGATCGCAGACATGCTCACGCGTCTGCGGAACGCCAACCAGGCGTACCACGACCGGGTGACGATGCCCTACTCGAAGATCAAGGCGAACATCGCCGAGGTCCTCAAGGCCGAGGGTTACATCGCCACCTGGTCGGTCGAGGAGCCCGAGGAGGGCGCCGTCGGCAAGCGACTGGTCGTCGAGCTGAAGTACGGCCAGAACCGCGAGCGGAGCCTGGCCGGCATCAAGCGCGTGTCCAAGCCCGGTCTCCGGGTGTACGCCAAGTCGGACGGGCTCCCGCGGGTGCTCGGCGGGCTGGGCGTGGCGATCATTTCGACGTCCCAGGGGCTGCTCACCGACCGGCAGGCCCGCAAGCGGAGCGTTGGCGGGGAAGTCCTCGCCTTCGTCTGGTAACGGGAGACAGGTAGAAATGTCGCGTATTGGACGTAAGTCGATCCCGGTGCCTTCCGGCGTCGACATCACGATCGAGGGCCAGACCGTCAAGGTCAAGGGCCCCAAGGGCGAGCTGTCGCACACGCTCGCCGAGCCGATCAAGGCGGAGCGGGGCGAGGACGGCCAGCTGCACGTCAACCGGCCGAACGACGAGCGCAAGGCCAAGGAGCTGCACGGCCTGAGCCGTACCCTGGTCGCCAACATGATCGTCGGGGTGACCGAGGGCTACCGCAAGAGCCTGGAGATCGCCGGCACCGGTTACCGGGTGACCGCCAAGGGCAAGGACCTGGAGTTCGCGCTCGGGTTCTCGCACCCGGTGGTCGTTCCGGCCCCGGACGGCATCACCTTCACGGTGGAGCGGCCGACCCTGTTCCACGTGGCCGGCATCGACAAGCAGCAGGTCGGTGAGGTCGCCGCCAACATCCGGAAGATCCGCCCGCCGGAGCCCTACAAGGGCAAGGGCGTCAAGTACCAGGGCGAGGTCATCCGCCGCAAGGCTGGAAAGGCGGGCAAGAAGTGACCGCCATCGCTAGCAACAAGGCGAGGTCATCCGCCGGCCGTGAGGCCATCCGAAAGGCAGGTAAGAAGTGAGCGCCACGCTGCTCAAGCGCCGCCGCGGCGTCGCCGCCAAGCGCGCCGTCGGGCGTGCGCGTCGGCACTTCCGGGTCCGCAAGAACGTCAGCGGCACCGCCGAGCGTCCCCGCCTGGTGGTCACCCGCTCCCTGCGGCACATGGTCGCCCAGGTCGTCGACGACACCAAGGGTCACACCCTGGCGTCGGCGTCGACCCTGGACGCCTCGCTGCGCGGTGCCGAGGGCGACAAGAGCGCCCTCGCCGGCAAGGTGGGCGCGCTGCTCGCCGAGCGGGCCAAGGCCGCCGGCGTCTCCAAGGTCGTCTTCGACCGCGGTGGCAACCGGTACGCGGGGCGGGTCGCCGCGCTTGCCGATGCCGCCCGCGAAGCCGGGCTCGAGTTCTAGAAACCCCGTCACGAGAGATAAGGAAGGCTGCTGATGCCAGGTCAACAGCGCCGTGGCGGCGGGTCCGGTGGCAACGAGGGTGGTCGCCGCGACAACCGCCGTGAGGGCGGCCGCGGAAACGCGCCCGTCGAGAAGACCCCGCACCTCGAGCGGGTCGTCGCGATCAACCGCGTCGCCAAGGTCGTGAAGGGTGGTCGTCGCTTCAGCTTCACCGCCCTGGTGATCGTGGGCGACGGCGACGGCACCGTCGGCGTGGGCTACGGAAAGGCCAAGGAGGTGCCCGCGGCGATCGCCAAGGGTGTCGAGGAGGCCAAGAAGCACTTCTTCAAGGTGCCGCGGATCGGTCAGTCGATCCCGCACCCGGTGCAGGGCGAGGACGCCGCCGGTGTGGTTCTGCTCAAGCCGGCCTCGGCCGGTACGGGTGTCATCGCCGGTGGTCCGGTCCGCGCCGTGCTGGAGTGCGCGGGCATCCACGACGTGCTCTCCAAGAGCCTCGGCTCGTCCAACCCGATCAACATCGTGCACGCCACCGTGGCGGCTCTGAAGGGCCTCGAGTCCCCGGAGCAGGTCGCGGCGCGTCGTGGCCTCCCGGTGGAGGACGTGGCGCCGGCGGCGATGCTGGCGTCGCGGGCGGGGGTGGCGTCCTGATGGCTCGCCTGAAGGTCACCCAGCTCCGGTCCGAGATCGGGGCCAAGCACAACCAGCGTGAGTCGCTGCGTTCGCTCGGCCTCAAGCGGATCAACGACGTGGTGGTCAAGGAGGACCGTCCCGAGATTCGGGGCATGATCTTCAAGGTCAACCACCTCGTGAAGGTCGAGGAGGTCGAGTAATGACGATCAAGGTTCACCACCTGCGCCCGGCCCCGGGTGCCAAGACCGCGAAGACCCGGGTGGGTCGCGGTGAGGGCTCCAAGGGCAAGACCGCCGGTCGCGGTACCAAGGGTTCCAAGGCCCGCAAGAACATCTCGGCGGCGTTCGAGGGTGGGCAGATGCCCATCCACATGCGCCTGCCGAAGATGAAGGGCTTCAAGAACAAGTTCAAGGTCGTCTTCCAGGTGGTCAACCTGGACCGGCTCGCCGAGCTGTTCCCGAACGGCGGCCAGGTCGGCCCGCAGGAGCTGGTCGAGGTCGGCGCGGTCCGCAAGGGCCACCCGGTCAAGGTGCTCGGCACCGGCGACCTCGGCGGCGTGGCGCTCCAGGTGTCGGCGAACGCGTTCAGCGCGTCGGCCAAGGAGAAGATCACCGCCGCCGGTGGCTCCGTCACCGAGCTGTAGGACGCACCACGTGACGCCCGCTCAGTTGTCCGCAACTGGGCGGGCGTCGTG
Source organism: Micromonospora sp. NPDC000089 (assembly GCF_042899365.1). Lineage (NCBI taxonomy): Bacteria > Bacillati > Actinomycetota > Actinomycetes > Micromonosporales > Micromonosporaceae > Micromonospora > Micromonospora sp. NPDC000089. Next base: position 238,335 of record NZ_JBIAZT010000010.1, on the reverse strand, counting down.
CGCTACCCGGCCGGCGCCCGAACCGTGTGCGCCAGGTAACATCGGATCCGGTTTATGTAGCCGGGCACACCTGCCCGGGCCGGGACGGGGCTGTTAGAGTCCCTTCCCAGCTATGGATATCGGGCGCTCGCCCGGCACCCACCCCGACCCGCCAGGGATGCCCGGCGGCCCGCCTCGCGCAGGAGGAAGAAGTTGCTGTCCGCCTTTCTCAGTGCGTTCCGTACGCCTGACCTGCGCAAGAAGCTGCTGTTCACGGTAGGCATCATCGCGGTCTACCGGCTCGGCGCGACTCTGCCCAGCCCCGGCGTCTCGTACGGCAACGTGCAGAAGTGCCTCGACTCGCTGCAGGGCGACACCACCGGGGTGCTGAACCTGCTCGACCTCTTCTCCGGCGGCGCGCTGCTGCAGCTGTCGGTCTTCGCGCTGGGCATCATGCCCTACATCACCGCGTCGATCATCCTGCAGCTGCTGACGGTGGTCATCCCCCGGCTGGAGCAGCTCCGCAAGGAGGGCCAGGCCGGCCAGGCGAAGATCACCCAGTACACCCGGTACCTCACCCTGGGCCTGGGCATCCTGCAGTCGTCCGCGTTCGTGGCGCTGGCCCGCTCCGGGCAGCTGTTCCAGAACCGCTGCGACCAGTTCCCGATCATCCCCGAGGGCACCGGCCTGCCGAACTGGCTGACGCTGGGCGTCCTGGTCATGACGATGACCGCCGGCACCGGCATGGTGATGTGGCTCGGTGAGCTGATCACCGACCGGGGCGTCGGCAACGGCATGTCCGTGCTGATCTTCACCTCGATCGCGGCCCGCCTGCCCAGCGAGGGCTGGAAGATCAAGACCAACGAGGGCTGGGGTAAGTTCGCCCTGGTGCTCGCGCTGGTGCTGCTGGTCATCACCGCGGTCTGCTTCATCGAGCAGGCGCAGCGCCGGATCCCGGTCCAGTACGCCAAGCGGATGATCGGCCGGCGGATGTACGGCGGCACCTCGACCTACATCCCGCTCAAGGTCAACCAGGCCGGCGTCATCCCGGTCATCTTCGCCTCGTCGCTGCTCTACCTGCCGCAGCTGGCGCTGCAGTTCTTCGACCCGAACAACCCGGGCAAGACCCAGGCCTGGATCCAGAACCACATCGTCAAGGCCAGCGCGCCCGAGCACATCATCATCTACTTCCTGCTGATCATCTTCTTCACGTACTTCTACGTGTCGATCACGTTCAACCCGACCGAGGTCGCCGACAACATGAAGAAGTACGGCGGCTTCGTGCCGGGCATCCGGCCCGGCAAGCCGACCGCCGAGTACCTCGACTTCATCCTCAGCCGGATCACCCTGCCGGGCGCGCTCTATCTGGGCATCATCGCGATCCTGCCGAACTTCTTCTTCATCTGGCTGAACAGCCAGCAGTTCCAGAACTTCCCGTTCGGCGGCACCGCTGTGCTCATCATGGTCGGCGTCGGTCTGGAGACCGTGAAGCAGATCGAGAGCCAACTCATGCAGCGGAACTACGAAGGGTTCCTGCGGTAGATGCGACTCGTTCTGGTTGGCCCGCCGGGCGCGGGCAAGGGCACACAGGCGGAGTTCATCGCCGCCCACCTCTCGGTGCCGAAGATCTCGACCGGCGACATCTTCCGGGCCAACGTCTCCCAGGGCACGCCGCTGGGGGTCGAGGCGAAGCGCTACATGGACGCCGGCAAGCTGGTTCCGGACGACGTCACGATCAACATGGTCCGGGACCGGCTCGCCGAGCCGGACGCCGGCGAGGGCTTCCTCCTCGACGGCTTCCCGCGCACCACGCCGCAGGCCGCCGAGCTGGACAAGCTCCTGGCAGACCTGGGTAGCGCGCTGGACCTGGTGCTGGAGCTGGTGGTCGACGACGACGAGGTGATCCGGCGGCTGTCCGGCCGGCGCACCTGCCGGGGCTGCGGCAAGATCTGGCACGTCGAGTTCGACGCGACCACCCGCGAGGGCGTCTGCGACCGGTGCGGCGCCGAGCTGTTCCAGCGGGACGACGACAAGCCGGAGACCATCGCCGCCCGGCTGCGGGAGTACGCCGAGAAGACCGCTCCGCTGGTCGACTACTACGGCGCCCAGGGCAAGCTGGTGGGCATCGACGCCACCGGCCCGGTGGAGGACGTGACCGTCCGCGCCATCGACGCACTGCGCTCGTACGGCGGCTGACCGCACCACGGACCGGCGGATAGAGTGTGAACGGCGGGGTACGCGAGACGTGCCCCGCTGTTTCGCTGTTCGGCAACGAAAGGTAACCGCTCCATGCGCCGTCCCCAGCTGGACATCCAGCTGAAGACCCCCGACCAGATCGAGAAGATGCGCGCCGCCGGTCTGGTGGTCGCCGAGGCCCTGCGCCGGATGCGCGAGGCGGTGGCGCCCGGGGTCAGCACCGCCGACCTGGACGCGATCGCCGAGTCGACGATCCGCGAGGCCGGGGCGGTGCCCTCGTTCAAGGGCTACCACGGGTTCCCCGCGTCGATCTGCTCGTCGGTCAACGAGCAGGTGGTGCACGCCATCCCCGCCGCCGACCAGGTGCTCCGCGACGGTGACCTGATCTCGATCGACTGCGGCGCGGTGCTGGACGGCTGGCACGGCGACTCCGCCATCACCGTCGGCGTCGGCGAGGTCGACCCGGCGCTGCTGAAGATGGCAGGAGTCGCCGAGGACGCGATGTGGGCCGGCATCGCCGCGGCCGCCCGGGGTGCCGCGAGCGGCAAGGGCCGGCTCACCGACATCTCGCACGCGGTGGAGAACGCGGTCCGCCGGGGCGGCCGGTACGGCATCGTCGACGGTTACGGCGGCCACGGCATCGGCACCGAGATGCACCAGGACCCGCACGTGCTCAACCACGGCCGGCCGGGCAAGGGCCCCCGCCTGGTGCCCGGGCTGGCGCTCGCCATCGAGCCGATGATCACCATGGGCTCACCGCGTACCGTCGAGCTCTCCGACGGGTGGACCGTGATCACCCGGGACCGGTCGATGGCGGCGCACGTCGAGCACTCGATGGCCATCCTGGCCGACGGCGTCTGGGTGCTGACCGCCGTCGACGGGGGCCGGGCCCGCCTCGGTGACCTGGTCACCGCGCGCCAGCCGGCGATCTCCCCGGCCGGCTGACCACCCCGACGGCGGCCGGGACACCCGTACCGGGCGAGGTTCCGACACGTGGGTCCGGTATGCGGGCGGCAGGGGCTGGCGAACGGGTGACATGCTTGCCGGCATGGACGAGCGTGAGGGCATGCGCGCGGCGGATGTCGACCGGCACGAGGTCGCCGAGCGGCTTCGGCTCGCTGTCGAGGAGGGCCGACTCGACCTGCACGAGTACGACGACCGGCTCCGGCGGGCGTACGAGGCGAAGACCTACGGCGAGCTGCGGTCGGTGGTGACCGACCTGCCCGGCCCGGCGCCGCAGGATCGGTCCGCCCTGGCGCCGCGGCCGCCCGTCGAGCACGGGACCCCGATCGCGACGGAGAGCGCCGCCCAGCCGCACGGTGCCCTCGCGCACCCGTCCGGCGGGCTCGGCGAGATCTGGGCGCCCTGGCTGCGCACGGCCGCCATCGTCATCGCCATCTGGGCGATCAGCTCGCTGGGAAGCAAGGAGCTGCTCTACTTCTGGCCGGCCTGGGTGCTCGGCCCCTGGGGTGCGCTGTTGCTGATGCGCAGCGCGAACGGGGGACATTGGCGCCATCGCCGGCCGGGCGGCCACTGACGCGGTCCGGCCCGGGCAGGGATACCGGGTGTGACAGGTACCACGCTTCCGCCGCCGCGGGGTGACGTGCCGGTGGCCGGTTTGGCGACCGCCCGAGGTCGGGCGTACACTTTCAGATCGGCGCACAGCGTCCACTCCGGCATGCCCGCCCTGCGCTTCGGTGGGAGTCGGAGCCGCGGCTGGCGCGGGCCACCGAGTCACCTCGGCAGCCCGTGTAAGACGTTGTGAGCCGTCCGGAGTAACCGACGTCAGGACAGCGGAGGACATGCCGAAAAAAGACGGAGCCATCGAGATCGAGGGTCGAGTCATCGAGCCCCTGCCGAACGCAATGTTCCGGGTGGAGCTCGCGAACGGTCACAAGGTGCTGGCTCACATCAGCGGCAAGATGCGGCAGCACTACATCCGCATCCTGCCGGAGGACCGGGTCGTCGTCGAGCTCTCGCCGTACGACCTGACCCGCGGGCGCATCGTCTACCGCTACAAGTAAGCCTGACGGCGGCCGGGACGTCCCCGTGTCCGTCTTCGACGTCCGGAGTCGCGGTGAACCGCGTCGCCGGGCCAGATGGGAAGTAAGGCAACCGTGAAGGTCAAGCCGAGCGTCAAGAGGATCTGCAACAAGTGCCGGGTCATTCGCCGGCACGGCCGGGTCATGGTGATCTGCACCGACCCGCGCCACAAGCAGCGCCAGGGCTGATCCGTCCCCACCGACCGCGGGCAGCGGCCGGTGGGATGGCCAGGGCACCGCAGATCCCCGACGACACACGTCACCAGCTCGTCCCAGCCACGCCAGGGTGCGCAGCGCGTACCGCGGTCGTGGTTGACCCCCGGTCGGAGGCCGGGGCCCGCTCGGGCAGCGACCGATCCCGGTCGCCGGCGCTGACAGCGCCGGAAGGACAGGGACGGTCGGTAGCGGGGTGGGACGGGTCCACACCTCCGCCACAACATCACGAGGAGTACGCCCGCACATGGCACGTCTAGTCGGCGTGGACCTCCCCCGCGAGAAGCGGATGGAGATCGCGCTCACCTACATCTTCGGGCTCGGCCGTACCCGCGCCCTGGAGACCCTGGCCGCCACCGGCATCTCGCCGGACAAGCGCGCCCGTGACCTCACGGACGAGGAGCTGGTCCAGCTCCGGAACCACATCGAGGGCAACTACAAGGTTGAAGGCGACCTGCGCCGCGAGGTCGCCGCTGACATCCGCCGCAAGGTCGAGATCGGCTGCTACGCCGGTATCCGGCACCGCCGCGGTCTGCCGGTGCGTGGTCAGCGCACCAAGACCAACGCGCGTACCCGCAAGGGCCCGAAGCGGACCGTCGCCGGCAAGAAGAAGCCCGGCAAGAAGTAATAGGAGCGCAGAAGACTTATGCCACCGAAGGCTCGTGCCGGAGCCGCTGTCAAGAAGGTCCGGCGCAAGGAACGCAAGAACGTCGCCCACGGGCAGGCGCACATCAAGAGCACCTTCAACAACACCATCGTGTCCATCACGGACCCGACCGGTGCGGTCATCTCCTGGGCCTCCGCCGGCCAGGTTGGCTTCAAGGGCTCCCGCAAGTCGACTCCGTTCGCCGCGCAGCTGGCTGCCGAGGCCGCCGCGCGTCGGGCCATGGAGCACGGCATGCGCAAGGTCGACGTGTTCGTCAAGGGCCCCGGCTCCGGCCGGGAGACCGCCATCCGCTCGCTGCAGGCCGTGGGCCTCGAGGTCGGCCAGATCGCCGACGTCACCCCGCAGCCGCACAACGGGTGCCGTCCGCCGAAGCGTCGTCGGGTCTGAGAGGTTAGAGAGAGATGGCTCGTTACACCGGTGCTGACTGCCGCCGTTGCCGGCGGGAGAAGATGAAGCTGTTCCTCAAGGGCAGCAAGTGCGATGGCCCGAAGTGCCCGTTCGAGTCCCGGCCGTTCCCGCCCGGGCAGCACGGCCGCGGCCGCACGAAGGAGACGGAGTACCTGCTCCAGCTCCGTGAGAAGCAGAAGGCGCGTCGGGTCTACGGCGTGCTGGAGAAGCAGTTCCGCGGCTACTACGAAGAGGCCGTGGGCAAGCAGGCCAAGACCGGTGAGGTCCTCCTGCAGATCCTCGAGTCGCGGCTCGACAACGTCGTCTACCGGGCCGGCTTCGCCTCCTCGCGCGACATGGCGCGCCAGCTGGTGAAGCACGGTCACTTCACGGTGAACGGCAAGAAGGTCGACATCCCGTCGTACCGCGTCAAGGAGCACGACATCGTCGAGGTCCGGGGCAAGAGCAAGGAGCTCACGCCGTTCGTCGTCGCGCAGGCCCAGGCCGGCTCGAAGACGGTTCCGGCGTGGCTCGAGGCCATCCCGAGCCAGATGAAGGTTCTCGTGCACTCGCTCCCGGCCCGCCAGGTGATCGACACCCAGGTCCAGGAGCAGCTGATCGTCGAGCTCTACTCCAAGTAGGGGCTCGTTGCGGTGGCCCGCCCTTCCGGGGGCGGGCCACCGGAACAGTTTGTGTCGTGGGCGTCAAATAGCGGGCGCCCCGGAAGAGAGAAGAAGACATGCTCATCAGCCAGCGACCCTCCCTCTCCGAGGAGTCGATCAACGAGACCCGGTCCCGGTTCACCATCGAGCCGCTGGAGCCCGGTTTCGGCTACACCCTGGGCAACTCGCTGCGTCGTACGCTGCTGTCGTCCATCCCGGGCGCGGCGGTCACCTCGATCAAGGTCGACGGTGTGCTGCACGAGTTCACCACGATCCCCGGTGTCAAGGAGGACGTGGTCGAGCTCGTCATGAACATCAAGGAGCTCTGCGTCAGCTCCGAGCACGACGAGCCGGTCAGCATGTACCTGCGCAAGCAGGGCCCGGGGGACGTGACCGCCGGTGACATCCAGCCGCCGGCCGGTGTCTCGGTGCACAACCCGGACCTGAAGCTCGCCACCCTGAACGGCAAGGGCCGGCTCGACATGGAGCTGACCGTCGAGCGGGGTCGCGGCTACGTGACCGCGGCGCAGAATAAGCAGGCGGGCGCCGAGATCGGCCGGATCCCGGTCGACTCGATCTACTCGCCGGTGCTCAAGGTGACGTACCGGGTCGAGGCGACCCGCGTCGAGCAGCGGACCGACTTCGACCGGCTGATCATCGACGTCGAGACCAAGCCGTCGATGGGTCCGCGGACCGCGCTGGCCTCGGCCGGCTCGACGCTGGTGGAGCTCTTCGGGCTGGCCCGGGAGCTGGACGAGACCGCCGAGGGCATCGACATCGGGCCGTCCCCGCAGGACGCCCAGCTGGCGGCGGACCTGGCTCTGCCGATCGAGGAGCTGGACCTCACCGTCCGCTCCTACAACTGCCTCAAGCGCGAGGGCATCAACTCCGTTGGTGAGCTCATCGGGCGTACCGAGGCCGACCTCCTCGACATCCGCAACTTCGGTCAGAAGTCGATCGACGAGGTCAAGATGAAGCTCGCCGGGATGGGTCTCGGGCTGAAGGACTCGGCCCCGAACTTCGACCCGGCGAACGTCGTGGACACCTTCGGCGAGGCCGACTACGACACCGACGACTACCGCGAGACCGAGCAGCTCTAGTCCGCGCTGCCGCCACACCTGAGGAGCACCAAGCATGCCCACGCCCACCAAGGGCCCCCGCCTCGGCGGCAGCCCCGCGCACGAGCGGCTGATGCTGGCCAACCTGGCCACCGCGCTGTTCCAGCACGGCAAGATCCAGACCACCGAGACGAAGGCCCGGCGGCTGCGTCCGCTGGCCGAGCAGCTCATCACCAAGGCCAAGCGGGGCGACCTCGCCTCCCGGCGTCGGGTGGCGGGTGTCGTCAAGGACAAGGACGTCGTCTACGCCCTGTTCGGCGAGATCGCGCCCCGGTTCGCCAACCGCCCCGGCGGTTACACCCGGATCGTGAAGACCGCTCCGCGCAAGGGTGACAACGCGCCGATGGCCATCATCGAGCTGGTGGAGGAGCTTCAGGTCGCCGAGCCGAAGGTGAACAAGAAGACCGCCGCCCGCAAGGCCGCGCAGCAGGACAAGGTCGAGGCGCTCGCCCCGGCCGACGAGGCCCCCGAGTCGGCCCCGGCCGACCAGGACTCCGAGGCCCCGGTCTCGGCCACCGGTGACACCGCCGCCGCCCGCGAGGACAGCGACGAGGCCGCCGAGAACACCGAGAACACCGAGAACAAGGCCTGAGCTCAGGCAGCGTCGTCGGGCCCGGCATCCCTCACGGGGTGCCGGGCCCGACGGCATTGAGGAGGTACGAGGTGGACGAGCGGATCCGGCTGCGGCTGGACGTGGCGTACGACGGCACCGACTTCTCCGGCTGGGCCGCCCAGCCCACCCGGCGCACCGTGGCCGGGGTGCTCGTGCAGACGCTCGACCTGGTGCTCGGCGCGGGCACCGCGACCGGGCTGACCGTCGCCGGGCGGACCGACGCCGGGGTGCACGCCACCGGGCAGGTCTGCCACCTCGACCTGCCGGCCGCGGTCTGGCGGGAGCACGACGGCCGGTTGCTGCGCCGCCTGGCCCGGCTGCTCCCCGGCGACGTGCGGGTACGCGCGATGACCGAGGTGCCGGCCGACTTCGACGCCCGGTTCTCGGCGACCTTCCGCCGGTACGAGTATCGGGTCACCGACGTCCCCTGGGGCGCCGAGCCGCTGCGGCGGCACGACACCCTCGGCTGGCCGCGGCCGCTGGAGCTGCCCGCGCTGAACGCCGCGGCGGCAGGGCTGGTGGGGGAGCACGACTTCGCGGCGTACTGCCGCCGCAAGGAGCACGCCACCACGCTGCGCGAGGTGACCCGGCTGGACTGGCGACGCGACCCGGACGGCATCCTGGTGGCCACCGTCCAGGCGGACGCGTTCTGCCAGGCGATGGTGCGCAGCCTGGTCGGCGCGATGCTGGTCGCGGGGGACGGCCGGCGCCCCGTCGAGTGGCCGGCCGGCCTGCTCACCCGGCGGGAACGCTCCAGCGAGGTGACCGTGGCGCCGGCGCACGGGCTGACCCTGGTCGCGGTCGGCTACCCGGACGACCCGGCCGAGTACGCCCGCCGCGCGGACCAGACCCGCCGCCTTCGGCTACCCGCCGAGTCCTGACCGGAGCCCGGGCCGGGGACGGCTGCCAGCCGAGTCCTGAGCGGACCCCGGGCCGGGGACGGCGACCAGCGTGGTGACCGGGGGATCCGCGCCGGGGCCGGACGGCAGGCGGCCCGGGCCGGCGAACCGGACCGGGCCGCGTGCGGTGCCGTCAGTTGCCGGGCAGTTCGTCCGGGCTGTCGTCGGTGTTCGAGCGCGAGCCGGTGTCCGGATCGGTGGTCCGGCGGGTGGACGGGCTGGTCGCCGCCGCGCTCGCGCCGGGCTGGACGACGCTGCCGCCGTTGGCGCGCCGGTCGAGGACCACGCGGTTGAGGTGCAGCTCGATCAGGTCCGAGATGATCGCCCGGATGTTGGTGTCGCCGGCCGCCAGGGCTTCGCCGTCCGCGCGGGTGACCAGGCAGTAGGCGACGTAGTGGCCGCGTACCTGCCAGCCGACGCGGGCCGCGGCGGTGGCGATGGCGGCGGTGTCGTCGTCGGCGGGCATCCCGCGGAACCGGCCCTTGCGCTGGTCGAGCAGCTGCCGGATGCGCTCCCGGGCCCGGTCGGCGTTGGCCGCGTCGGTCAGGTTGAACAGGCCGGCGGTGGCCAGGTAGTCGTCGTCCGGCGAGCGCAGGGTGGCCCGGACCACCTGATTGCAGCCGAGCCGCACCAGCAGGCCGGCGACCTCGCCGGTGGCCGCCACCGCGCAGTCGCGGCCCGCCTGCGTCTTGAGCACCGGGTACGCCGACCGGTTCGGGCCGATCACCAGTTTGCTGCCGGGGAAGACCTCCTTGGCGGTGAGCGGCTGGGGGTCGCTCTGCCGGGAGTCGAGCCCCTGCGGGGACGGCGCGGTCGACGGCGCGGCGGCGCTGGGACGGTCGGCCGGCGCCGCCTGGGTCTCCTGCACCGCGGGGTCGTCGGTGGTCCGGTCGACGAGCAGGGCGGCCGTGCCGAGGCCGGCGAGCCCGAGCAGCACCAGCACGGCGGCGCCGCCGATCACCACCTGCCACATCCGGCCGCCGCCTCCGCCACCGGCGCGGCGGGAGCGGGGCAGGTCCAGGGGCTCGGTCGGGGCGTACCCCGATCGGGTCGGTCCCGGTTGGAAGGACGAGCGCACCGGGATGGTCGCGGCGGCCGGCGGCGCGGGCCGCGCGGCGCGCGGCAGCGACGGGGTGGGGAAGCGGGACGGGGAGGGGCCGGCCGGCGCGGTCGAGCCGGCGGGCACTTCCGCCAGCTCGGCTCCGGGCGGAGGGTACTCCGCGAATGCGTCCTCATCGGACTGGTACCGATACACCATGTCGCCAGAGTAGGACCGATTATCCCTTTCGGGGGTAATAATGGGAAATTGTGGTTCGTGGCGCGTCGATGTCGGCCGCCGAGGCGGTCGCAGGCCGCTGCCGGCCCGATGGGAGAATGCCGTAGTGACCGGCGACCACTACTTCACGGCCGAGCCCACCGCCGCGGCGCACCCGCGCGAGGTGGAGTTCTCCGCCGCCGGGCGCGACTACACGCTCGCCTCCGCCGGTGGGGTCTTCTCCTCCAGCCGGCTCGACCCGGGCACCGCGGTCCTGCTGCGCAAGGCGGAGCTGCCCGTGGACGCCGGCGGCGACCTGCTCGACATCGGCTCCGGCTTCGGGCCGATCAGCTGCGTGCTGGCCGACGTGGCGCCGACCGCCACCGTGTGGGCGGTGGACGTCAACGAGCGGGCCCGGGCGCTGACCGCCGCGAACGCCGCGCGGGTCGGCGCCGCCGACCGGGTCCGCGCGGTGGCCCCCGACGAGGTGCCCGCCGACGTTATCTTCGCCCAGATCTGGTCCAACCCGCCGATCCGGATCGGCAAGGCGGAGCTGCACGAGCTGTTGCGCCGCTGGCTGCCCCGGCTCGCCCCGGACGGCACGGCCTGGCTGGTGGTGGCCCGGCACCTGGGGGGCGACTCGCTGCACCAGTGGCTGGTCGGCGAGGGCTGGCAGGTCGAGCGGTACGCCAGCCAGAAGGGCTACCGGGTTCTGCGGGTCACCCGGTAATCGACTGTCGTCCGCGCCGGTCGCTCGGGCAGGATGCCGGGCGTGGGATACGTGGACGTGGCAGGGGTCGGGTACACCCTGCCCGACGGTCGGGAGCTCTTCGCCGACGTGTCGTTCCGGGTCGGCGACGGCGCCAAGGTCGCGCTGGTCGGGCCGAACGGCGCCGGCAAGACGACGCTGCTGCGGATGGTCGCCGGCGACCTGCCGGTGCCCGCCGGCGGGGTAGCCCGCTCCGGCGGCCTCGGCGTGATGCGGCAGTTCATCGGCATGATCGGCGACGAGTCCGCGCTGGCCGACCTGGCGCTGTCGCTCGCCCCGCCGGCGCTGCGCGACGCCGGTCGGCGGCTCGCCGCGACCGAGGCGGCCATGCGGGCGGCCGAGGCCCGCGGCAGGTTCAGCACCGCCGCCGGCAAGGCCCAGCTGGCGTACGCGGACGCGCTGGCCGCCTGGGGCGAGTCCGGGGGGTACGACGCCGAGGTGCTCTTCGACACCGTCGCCACCATCGTGCTCGACCTACCCTGGGACGCCGTCCGGGACCGTCCGGTGCGGACCCTCTCCGGCGGTCAGCAGAAGCGCTTCGCCCTGGAGCTGCTGATCCGCGGCACCGACGAGGTGCTGCTGCTGGACGAGCCGGACAACTTCCTCGACGTGCCCGGCAAGCGCTGGCTGGAGGCGCGGCTGCGCGAGTCGGCCAAGTCGGTGCTGTACGTCTCGCACGACCGGGAGCTGCTGGCGCAGACCGCCGACCGGGTGGTGGCCGTCGAGGGCGGCAGCGCCTGGGTGCACCCGGGCGGCTTCGCGAGCTGGTACGACGCCCGGGTGGCCCGGCACGCCCGGCTGGACGAGCTGCGCCGGCGCTGGGACGAGGAGCACCAGAAGCTGCGTGAGCTGATGCTGATGTACAAGCAGAAGGCGGCGTACAACGACGGGATGGCCTCCCGGTACCAGGCCGCGCAGACCCGGCTGCGCAAGTTCGAGCAGGCCGGGCCGCCGCCCGTACCCCCGAAGGACCAGGACATCCGGATGCAGCTGGCCGGCGGGCGGACCGGCAAGCGCGCGGTGATCTGCGAGCAGCTCGAGCTGGACGGCCTGACCTACCCCTTCGACCTGGAGCTCTGGTACGGCGACCGGGTCGCCGTGCTCGGCGCCAACGGCACCGGCAAGTCGCACTTCCTGCGGCTGCTGGCCCGCGGCGGCACCGACCCGGAGCCGGCGCAGACCCCGGTCGGCGCGGCGGCGCTCACCCCGGTCACCCACGACGGGGTGGCCCGGCTCGGGGCGCGGGTCCGCCCCGGGCACTTCTCGCAGACCCATGACCGCCCGGAGCTGACGGACCGGACGCTGGTCGAGATCCTCTGGCGCGGCGACGAGCACCGGCGGGGGATGGACCGGCACGCGGCGATGGCCGCACTGAGCCGGTACGAGCTGGCCGGCCAGGGCGACCAGCGGTTCGGCACCCTCTCCGGCGGTCAGCAGGCGCGCTTCCTGGTGCTGCTGCTGGAGCTGTCCGGCGCGACCCTGCTGCTGCTCGACGAGCCGACCGACAACCTCGACCTGGCCTCCGCCGAGGCGTTGGAGGCGGGGCTGGCCGCGTTCGCCGGGACGGTGGTGGCGGTCACCCACGACCGCTGGTTCACCCGGTCGTTCGACCGGTTCGTGCTGTTCCGCGGCGACGGCGAGGTGGTGGAGACACCGGAGCCGGTGTGGGACGTCCGATGATCGACGACGCGCTGGTCGACCGGCTCTGCGCGGTGGACGGGGTGGTCGGCGTGGCGCTCGGCGGCAGCCGGGCGCGCGGCGAGCACCGGCCCGACTCCGACTGGGACCTTGGCCTCTACTACCGGGGCGCACTCGACGTCGCCGGCCTGCGGCCGGTGGCGGCCACGGTCGCCGACGGCGCGGTGGAGCTCACCGCGCCGGGGGGCTGGGGGCCCTGGGTCGACGGGGGTGGCTGGTTGCGGGTCGGCGGGGTGGCGGTGGACTGGATCTACCGGGACCTGGACCGGGTGCGCGGCGTCTGGGCGGACTGTTTGGCCGGCCGCTACACCGTGGGCGTGCAGGCCGGGCACCCGCTCGGCTTCTACTCCCACGCGTACGCCGGGGAGCTGGCGCTGGGTCGGCTGCTCGGCGACCCCACCGGGGAGCTGACCGCGCTGCGTACGGAGACCGTCGGCTACCCGGCGGCGCTGGGGGAGGCCCTGGTGGCCGGCGGCTGGGAGGCGGGTCTCCTGCTGGACGCGGCGGCGAAGGGCGCCCCGGGCGGTGACGCCGGGTACGTGGCGGGCTGCCTGTTCCGGGCGGTCGGGGTGCTGGTCCAGGCGCTGCACGGCCGGGCCGGCCGGTGGCTGGTCAACGAGAAGGGCATGATCGCCTCAGCCGGGCGACTGCCCGGGGCGCCACCCGACTTCGCCGCCCGGGCGCAGGGACTGCTCGGCGCGGTCGGCCGCGAGCCGGAGGAGCTGGCCCGCACGCTGGCCGACGCGCGGCGGCTGGCCGCCGACGTGCTCGGCTGAGCGCCCGGCGCCGGCGCGTGCCTGTCGGCGCCGACCGTGCTGCCCGGCGTGCCGGGGCGGCTGGCGGCATAGGGTGGATCTCGTGACTGAGATGACCTATCGCCGGTTGGGCGACTCCGGGCTGGTGGTGTCCGTGGTCGGCGTCGGCTGCAACAACTTCGGCCGCAAGCTCGACCTGGACGGCACCCGGGCGGTGGTGGACGCGGCGCTGGACGCCGGGATCACCTTCTTCGACACCGCCGACATCTACGGCGAGCCGCAGGGCGGCTCGGAGGAGCTGCTCGGCCAGGCGCTCAAGGGGCGCCGGGACGACGTGGTGCTCGCCACCAAGTTCGGCATGGACATGCACGGGCTCAACGGTCCGGACTTCGGCGCCCGGGGCGCGCGCCGCTACGTCGCCCGGGCCGTCGAGGCGTCGCTGCGCCGGCTGGGCACCGACCACATCGACCTGTACCAGCTGCACGAGCCCGACCCGGGCACCCCGATCGACGAGACGTTGGCCGCGCTGGACGACCTGGTCCGCGCCGGCAAGGTGCGCTACCTGGGCAACTCCAACTTCGCCGGCTGGCAGATCGCGGACGCCGACTGGGTCGCCTCGTCCACCGGGCGGTCCCGGTTCATCTCCGCGCAGAACCACTACTCGCTGCTGGAGCGCTCGGTGGAGACCGAGGTGATCCCGGCCTGCGAGCGGTTCGGCCTCGGCATGCTGCCGTTCTTCCCGCTCGCCAACGGGCTGCTCACCGGCAAGTACAAGCGCGACCAGGCCCCGCCCGCCGGCAGCCGGCTCTCCGGCGGCGGCCGGTACGCCGCACGCCTCGCGGCGGCCGGCTGGGACACCATCGAGGCGATCGAGGCGTACGCGGCCGAGCGCGGCGTCAGCATGTTGCAGGTGGCGATCGGCGGGCTGGCCGCCCGACCGGCGGTGACCTCGGTGATCGCCGGCGCCACCACGGCGGAGCAGATCCGGGCCAACGCCGAGGCGGGCACCTGGCAGCCGGGCGAGGACGACATCGAGGCGCTGGACGCGATCCTCTGACGCCGGACGGGCGTGGGCGGGCATCGTGCCCCGACTCCACGCCCGCCCACGTCACCCGTCAGCGGTTGCCGCCGCGCCGCACGAGCGCGGCCTCCCGACGGTCCGGTTCGGGTACCGCGTCGGCGGGCCGGTGCGGTCTCCCGCGTCAGCGGGTCGCGCGTCGGCGCCGCGCCAGCGCGATTGCGGAGAGCGCGGCGACCAGCAGAGCGCCGGCTGCCACCGCCCACCAGGCGCCACCACCGGCGTCGTCCTGGGCCGCGGCGGGCTCCGGTGCGCGCTGTGCGGCCGCCGGGGCCGCCGCACGTGCCGGTTCGGCCGGGGCCACGCTGGCCGGCCGGGCCGGCGACGGCACGGCCTTCGCCTGCACCTGGGCGGTGGCCGTGCTGCGGAACGGCGCCGGCGTGCTCACCGTGACCGTCCAGCGGCCCGGGGCGAGCAGCGGGCCGCTGGCGTAGAAGCCCTGCCCCTCCCCGGACGGGTCGAGGGGCACCGGGCCGACCTTCCGGCCGCCCGGCCCGGCGGCGGTGACGGTCAGCCGGAGCGGCTGGTCCAGCCGGTGGCCGTCGGCGTGCACGGCCTGCACGGTGACGCCGCCGGCGCCGTCGCCGCCGACCGTGAGCTTGAGCTTGCCGCTGTGGGCTACCGCCGGAGCGGCGGCCCAGAGCGCGGTGAGGGCCGCCGCGACCAGCGCGGCGACGAGAGTCCTGAAGGTACGCATCTGACGTCTCCGATCCGGGTGGGGCCGCCCCCGCCGCCGGTCGGACGGCGGGAGCGGCCCCGGTGGCACTACAGCGAACGGCCCCGGGCGATCCGGGTCGGGTCCTCACCGAGCCGGCCGGCGCCCTTGACCGGCTTGCCGTCGTTCGCGGACACGCCCGCCCTGCTGGCCGTGCCGCCGAGCCGGACGATCATGGCGTCGGCGTCCCGGGTCAGCACGTCCCGGACCTCCGCCTCACCGATCAGACCGGGCTGGGTGACGAGCGTCCGGAAGGCGGTCAACTGCTTCACCGCCTGGGCGTCCTTGCCGGCCGCCTCGGCCGTCCGGGCCGCGGCCAGCTTGTTCGACAGCTGCTGGTGGGCCTTGGTGGACAGCCGCCCGGTCGCCTTGAACCGGTCGAGCAGGTTCTGCACGTCCCGGAACGAGGTGGTGACGAAGAACC
Source organism: Micromonospora sp. NPDC000089 (assembly GCF_042899365.1). Taxonomy (NCBI): domain Bacteria; kingdom Bacillati; phylum Actinomycetota; class Actinomycetes; order Micromonosporales; family Micromonosporaceae; genus Micromonospora; species Micromonospora sp. NPDC000089. Next base: position 222,865 of record NZ_JBIAZT010000010.1, on the reverse strand, counting down.
GGACCGTCGAGGTGGTCGCGTTGCCCGCCTTGTCGGTCGCGGTCACGGTCAGCTCGTGCAGGCCGAGCGGCAGCTCGTACATGGCCTGCAGGGTGTTGGCCTGGTACGCCCGCCCGTCGAGCGTGCCGAGGGTCGACTTCAGCCCGGAGGTCGGGTCGACCGCCTGCCAGCTGATCCGGACGTCCTGGCTGTCGCCGTACAGCTGACCGTCGGCGATCCCCGACACCAGCAGCGTCGGCTTCGTACCGTCGATCTTCACCACCGCCGACTTGAGCGTCTCGGCGTTGCCGGCGGTGTCGGTGGCCCGGTAGAGCAGCTCGTGCGTGCCGTCCCCGGTGACCTCCACCGGCGCGGTGTACGGCGTCCACGCGCCGCCGTCGAGCGACCACTCCAGCAGCTTCACCCCGGAACCGGCGTCGGTGGAGGTGAGCACCACCGGCACCGTGCCGGCGTGCCAGCCGTCGTCGTTCGCCGGGGCGAACGCCGCCGCGCTGACCGGCGCGGTCGCGTCGATCTTCACCGCGACCTTCTTCGCGTCCTCCACGTTGCCGGCCTCGTCGACCGAGCGGAACCGCACCTCGTGGGCGCCGTCCCCGGTCACCTGCACCGGCCCGGCGTACGCGGTCCACGCGGTGGCCGCGTCGAGCTGGTACTCGGTGCGGGCCACCCCGCTGCCGCCGGCCTCGTCCTTCGCGGCCAGCGTGACGGCGACCGGCCCGGTGTGCCAGCCCGCGGTCGGGGTGCCGGAGACCGTGGCGGTGGTCACCGGCGCGGCCTTGTCGACCGCCTTGGTGGAGAGCCGGAACCAGTCGAACGAGGCGGTCTTCGAGGTGGCCGCGTTCGCCCCCAGGGTGAACAGGCCGACCTTCGGGGTCGCCCCGACGGCGGTGCTGGTCAGCGCCGGCAGGGTCTGCCAGGTCTGGCCGTCCGCCGAGTACGACGCGGTGAAGGTGTTGCCGGCCCGGGTCAGTCGCAGCTGCCACACCGCCGAGGTGAGGTCGTTGACCTGTGGCTGCGGGTCCTGCACCACCCCGCCGACCTCGCTGCGGAACTCCAGCCGCCGGGTCACCGGCTGGCCGGTCTGGTTGTCCACGATGAAGTCGAACTTCAGGTAGTTGTCGTCGTCGGCGTGCACGATCAGGCCGGCCTGCTGGTACTGCTCGGCCAGCAGGCTGCCGTCGACCTTCGTCTCGATGGTCCAGTCGCCCGCCGGGGCGGTCTGCAGGACGAAGTTCGTCGGCCCGGAGTTGCCGGTGCCGTAGATGTCACCCTTCGGCACGTCGATCTTCAGCGCGCCGTCCGCCACCCGGTACGCCGCCGGGTCCTCCCGCAGCACCGCGTTCCACCGGCACTTGTCCAGCGTGGCGCCGGTGAACTCGTCGGACGGGTCGATCGGGCCGGCCGGGGCGTCCGGCGAGAGCTGGAACCAGTCGAACGCCGCGTCCACCACCGGGGCGGTGGTGCCGCCGTTGAGCGCGTACAGGCCGATCCTCGGGTTGCTGATGCCGGCGAGCGCGGCGGCCCGGCCGACCGGGGTGAAGGTGGTCCCGTCGGCGGAGAAGGCCGCCGTCAGGTTCGTCCCGTCGCTGGACAGCCGCAGGTAGACGCCGTCACCGGCCGGTGCGGCGGCGCTGTCGGCCGACTCGTTGCGCGGGGTGCCCGCGGTCTCCCGGATGAACTCCACCCGCCGGCTGCCGGAGTGCAGCAGGTCGACCTTGGCGTAGTTGTCGTCGTCGCCGTAGACCAGCAGGCCGGCCTGCTGGTAGTCGGCCGTGGTGGGCAGGGTGACCTTGGTGGTGGCCTGCCAGGCCCCGCTCGGCGCGGGCTGCAGCACCAGGTTGGTGGCGTCGTTGCGGGCGCCGTACAGGTCACCGGAGGAGGTGGGCAGCCGCAGCGACCCGCCGGAGACCGAGTAGAGCTGGTTCTCCCGCACCACCGTCCAGCGGCCCTTGTCCAGGCTGGTGCCGGTGAAGTCGTCCGAGCGCGCCCCGAAGCAGGACGTGTTCGGCGCCTCCACCTTCACCGGGACGTTCACGTACCCCTTGGCGCCCCGCTTGTCGGTCACCGTCAGGGTGGCGGTGTACGAGCCCGGCGCGGTGTACGTGTGGGTGGCGTCCAGGGTGGTCGCCTTCTGACCGTCGCCGAAGTCCCAGGCGTACGTCAGCGGGGTGTCGCCCTCGGCGTCGGTGGCCGTGCCGTCGAACGCGACGGTGACCGGCGCGGTGCCGGAGGCCGGGGTGGCCTTGGCCGTGACCTGCGGCGGCGCGTTGTCGGTGACGCCCTTGCCGAGGAAGTCCATCCAGTTGACGTTGAACAGCGAGCCGGCGCCGCCGGCCGGGTCCTTCGCGACGAAGTACAGCGTCGGGCCGCCCGCGCCGGTGACCGGTGCGGTGACGTCCGCGAACTGCTGCCAGCCGCCGGTGCTGCCCACCGTGGCGGTGGCGACCAGCGGGCCGTCGACGGCGCCGGAGCGGACCTCGATCCGGCCGCCCTGGGTGGCCGAGGCGACCCGGAACCGGATGGAGTCGACGCCGGTCAGGTTCGCCGGGTTCAGCGACCACCAGTCGCCGTCCTCGATGAACCCGATGTTCTGCCCGCCGCCGGCGCTGTCGGTGGTGGCCTCCTTCTGTACCCCGGCGTCGCCGCCGCCGGTGGCGCCCGGGGCCCGGCCGGTGGCGGTGTAGTACTCGGCCTGCTTGCGCTTGGGCTGCAACCGCTCGATCGCCCGGCCGGTGAGCGCGCCGGCGCCGCCGGTCCCGCCGTCGTCGGTGTAGGTGGCCTCGAAGACCGCGAAGACGTTCGCCTCCGCGCCGTGCCCGGACGCCAGCGACGTCTGCACCGTGCCCGAGCAGCCGGTGTGCTGCTCCAGCGGGTGGGCGTGCTCGTCGTGGCCGAGCAGCACCTGCAACCGGACCCGGTCGCAGTCGATCGTGCCGTCCTCCGGGTCGGTCACCTTGATCGTGTACTTGACCTGGTCACCCCAGTCGAAGAAGCCGCCGTCCGGCGGGAACTCGATGGTCACCGTGGGCGCGGTGTTGCCGACCGTCACCGGCACGTTCGCCACCGCCGTACGGCCGTTGCCGCTGGTCACGGTGAGCTGCGCGGTGTAGTCGCCGGCCTTGGCGTACGTGTGGGTGGGGTTCGCCTCGGTGGAGGTCTGCCCGTCGCCGAACGCCCAGGCGTAGGTCAGCGGGCCGCCGTCCGGGTCCCGGGAGCCCTCGCTGGAGAACGTCACGGTCAGCGGCGCGGGGCCGGAGGTGGGCTGGGCGGACGCCTGAGCGATCGGGGCCCGGTCACCGGCGGTGTAGTCGATCCGGTAGACCCCGGAGTCGTCGTTGTTGCCGCCGAACCCGGTGCCCCACTCGATCAGGTAGAGCGCGCCGTCCGAGCCGAACTCGAAGTCCATCGGGCGGACGAACGGCATGCCCTTGAGCAGCTGGTTGATGTCGACCAGCGTGCGGCCGGTGGCGCCGACCTGCATGGTGTACATCTTCGACTGGTTCCACTCGCCGAACATCGCCTTGCCGTCGAAGTACGCCGGCCACTTGCGCTTCGACGGGTTCGCCGCGTCGTACCGGTAGACCGGGCCGGCCATCGGGGCCCCACCGCCGCCGATCTCGGGGAACCGCGGGTTGCCGGAGTAGTCGTAGTCGACCGTGGCCGCGATGGCCGGGGGCAGGTTGGTCAGCCCGGTGTTGTTGGGGGAGTCGTTCACCGGCGCGGCGCAGTCGAACTTCGCCCCGCTCGGCCCGGACGGGAACTGGTAGTCGTTGTACGCGTAGTTCGCCCCGGTGCAGTACGGCCAGCCGTAGTTGCCGGGCTTGTCGACGATGTTCCACTCGACGGTGCCCTCGGGGCCCCGGTTCGGGTTGTTCGCGCCCGCGTCCGGCCCGTAGTCACCGACGTAGAGGGTGTCGGTGGCCGGGTCGATGCCGATCCGGAACGGGTTGCGGAAGCCCATGCCGTAGATCTCCGGCCGGGTCTTCGCGGTGCCGGGGGCGAACAGGTTGCCCGCCGGGATCGTGTACGTCCCGTCGGCCTCCGGGTGGATCCGGAGCACCTTGCCGCGCAGGTCGTTGGTGTTGCCGGCGCTGCGCTGGGCGTCGTAGTCCTGCCGGCCCGGCCGCTCGTCGATCGGGGTGAACGCGTCCGACTCGAACGGGTTCGTGTTGTCCCCGGTGGCCAGGTAGAGGTTGCCGGCGCGGTCGAAGACCATGCTGCCGCCCGCGTGGCAGCAGGTGTTGCGCTGGGTGTCGACCCGCAGCACGTCCTTGCGGCTGGCCGGGTCGACGGTGTCGCCGGTGACGGTGAACCGGGAGATCAGGTTGCGCGCGATCCCGTCGTTCGGGGCGTGGTAGAGGTAGACCCAGCCGTTGTCCGCGAAGTGCGGGTCGAGCCGGATGCCGATCAGGCCGTCCTCGTTGCCGGTGAACACGTTCAGCCGCAGCGCGGTGACCGTGCTGCCGGTGTCCGGCTTGATGATCTGCAGGCGGCCGTCCCGCTCCACGTAGAACACCCGGCCGTCCGGGGCCACGTCCAGCTCCATCGGGTTGCTGGTGTTGCTGTCCAGCGTCACCTTCTCGAAGCTGGCGGTCTTCGAGGCGCCGCAGTCGGCCGGCTGGGCGCCGGCCGCGGTGCGGATGCCGCCGAGCAGGTGGCTGAGGAACTGCGGGTCCGCGTACGACTCCTGGGTGTGGCCGCCGCCGGTGTACCAGGCGCGGCCGCCGTCGTAGTCCTGGCACCAGGAGGTCGGGTGGTCGGCGCCCATCGCGCCGGCGCCCGGGCTGTAGCTGGTCTCGTCCAGGCTGGCAAGCACGTGCACGTCGCCACGCGGGTTGGACTGGAAGTTGTACCACTCGTCGAACCGGGACCAGCGCTCCGGCAGGTCGGCCGTGGACGGGTGCGCCGGGTCCTCGACCTTGACGGTGGCCTGCTGGTTGGCCGGGTGGCCGGCGAAGTACGCGCCGACCAGCTTGCCGTACCAGGGCCAGCTGTACTCGGTGTCCGAGGCGGCGTGCACGCCGACGTACCCGCCGCCGGCCTTCACGTACCGCTCGAAGGCGGCCTGCTGGTCGGCGTCCAGGACATCGCCGGTGGTGGAGAGCCAGATCACCGCCTGGTACTTCGCCAGGTTGGCGTCGGTGAACGCGGCGCCGTCCTCGGTGGCGTCGACGGTGAAGCCGTTGTCGGCGCCGAGCTTGCGGATGGCCGCGATGCCGGCCGGGATCGAGTCGTGCCGGAAGCCGGCGGTCTTGGAGAACACCAGCACCGCGAACGGGTCGGCGGCGGCGGCCTGGGCGGCCGGCCGCGGCGCCGGGGCGGCCGGGGCGGCCTGGGCGGCGGTCGGGCCGGTCAGGGCGCCGGCGAGGAGGGTCAGGGTCGATAGGGCAGCGATGACCGGGCCGCGCAACAGGCGGCGTCGGCGAAATGAGGACACTCCATGCTCCTTTGTCCGAGCTGGACAGCGGTGTGCATGGGGACGACTCGCCGCAGTCCATCCCCGGTCGTGCGTGCGGGCCACGCCGAGGCCCGCGCCGGTCGGCTCGGTTACCGACCACGCCGAGGCCGGGCACCGAATAATGTCGATCCGTTGAACAAATTAGCGCCGCCCGATCCGTTTCCGGCAAGGCATCGGCATGTAACGATTCGGTATCGGCGACCGGCGTATCGGGGCGCGAGCGGACCAGCCGTCCGAAAAGGTGCGGCCGACGGCCCGACCGACCGGACCCGCCCTTGGCGGATCGGCCGCGACGTCGTACGGTGACTGCGACGTGACCCACGGGAGCCCGGTGCACCGGGCTGAGAGGGGGGCTGCAGCCCCCGACCGTCGAACCTGATCCGGGTAATGCCGGCGCAGGGAGGAGAGTTGCCGTGCCGTCCCTGGGGCGACTGCATCTGATCACCGACACCCGGCCCGGGCGCGACCCGCTCGCCGTGCTGGCCGCCGCGCTGCCGGTGGCCCGCGCCGAGCTGGTCGTCCAGGTCCGGGTGACCGACGACGCCACCGACCGCCAGGCGTACGACCTGGCCCGCCGGGTGGTCGCGCGCTGCGCCCCGTACGGCGCCACCTGCCTGGTCAACGACCGGCTGCACGTGGCGCTCGCGGTGGGTGCCGCCGGCGGCCACGTCGGCGTGGACGACCTGCCGGTCGGCGCGGCCCGCCGGGTGCTCGGCGGCACCGCCGTGCTCGGCGCCACCGCCCGGGAGCCGGCCGGCGCGCTCGAGGCGGTCGCCGCCGGCGCCAGCTATCTGGGCGTCGGGCCGTGCCACCCCACCCGCACCAAGAGCGGCCTGCCCGACCCGATCGGCCCGGCCGGGGTACGCGCGGTCGCCGACGCGGTGCCGGTGCCGGTGATCGCGATCGGTGGGGTGACCGCCCGGGACGTGCCGGAGCTGCGGGCCGCCGGGGCGTACGGGGTGGCGGTGGTGGGCGCGCTCTCGCACGCCGCCGACCCGGGCCGGGCCACCGCCGAGCTGCTCGGCGCGCTGACGTGCTGACCCGGCCGGACGTCGCCGTGGTGGGGGCGGGACCGGTCGGGCTGGCGATCGCCTGGCGCTGCGCGTCCCGCGGGCTGCGGGTCGACGTGCACGATCCCGCCCCCGGATCCGGCGCCTCCCGGGTGGCCGCCGGAATGCTGTCGCCGGTCGCCGAGGCGTACTTCGGCGAGCCGGAGCTGACCGGGCTGCTCGCCGACTCCGCCGCCCGCTGGCCGGGCTTCGCCGCCGAGCTGGCCGGGGCGGCCGGCACCGGAATCGGCTACGCGACCGAGGGCACCCTGGTCGTCGGGCTCACCGCCGACGACCTGGCCGAGGCGGGGCGGCTGTGGTCGTACCAACGGGGGTTGGGGTTGCCGATCACGCCGCTGCGCCCGTCGCAGCTGCGCGACCGCGAGCCGGCGCTGTCGCCGCGACTGCGCGGCGGCGCGGTCGCCCCCGGCGACCACCAGGTCGACCCGCGGCGGCTGGTCGCCGCGCTGCGGGTCGCGGCCGAGCGGGCCGGCGCGACGCCGCGACCCGGCCCGGTCGCCGACCTGTCCGACCTGGACGCCGCCGTCACGGTGGTCGCCGCCGGCTGCGGGGCCGCCGCGCTGACCGGGCTGCCGGTCCGGCCGGTGAAGGGCCAGGTGCTCCGGCTGCGCACGCCCGGTCGCGGCATGCCGGGCTTCCGGCACGTGATCCGCGGGTACGCCGACGGCGAGCCGGTCTACCTGGTGCCCCGGCAGGACGGCGAGGTGGTGGTCGGGGCGACCGTCGAGGAGCGCGCGGACACCGAGGTCACCGCCGGGGCGGTGCTGCGGCTGCTGCGCGCCGCCGTCGACCTGGTCCCCGAGCTTGCCGAGTACGAGCTGGTGGAGGCCGCTGCCGGGCTGCGCCCCGGCACCCCGGACAACGCGCCGATCCTCGGCCCGCTGCCCGGGCGGCCCGGCGTGCTCGCGGCCACCGGTCACCACCGGCACGGCATCGTGCTCACCCCGGTCACCGCCGACCTGATCACCGAGCTGATCGTCACCGGCGAGGCCGACCCACTGCTGGCGCCGTTCGCGCCGGACCGGTTCGCGACCGCTCCGGCGGTGGGCGGCGGCCCGGCCGGACCCGTTCCCGAGGAGGAGACGTGCGACTGATCGTCAACGGAGCCGGGCGGGAGCTGCCCGGCGGCGCGACCGTCGCGGACCTGGTCGGTGCCGTCACCGACCAGCGGCGCGGGCTCGCGGTCGCGGTGAACGGCGAGGTGGTGCCGCGCGGCGGCTGGCCGGCGACCGTGCTGCGCGACGGCGACCGGGTCGAGGTGCTCAGCGCCGCCCAGGGCGGGTGAGCGGGATGTCCTTCGCACTCGGTGGCGTCACGTTCGGTTCCCGGCTGATCCTCGGCACCGGCGGCGCGGCCAACCTGCACCTGCTGGAGCGGGCGATCCGGGCCTCCGGCACCGAGCTGGTCACCCTCGCGCTGCGCCGGGTCGACACCGCCCCCGGCACGGCCGGCGGGCTGCTCGACCTGCTCGACCGCTGCGGGGTACGGCTGCTGCCGAACACCGCCGGCTGTCACACCGCCGGCGAGGCGGTGAAGGTGGCCCGGCTGGCCCGCGAGGCGTTCGACACCGACTGGGTGAAGCTGGAGGTGATCGGCGACGAGCGCACCCTGCTGCCCGACGGGGTGGAGCTGCTGCGCGCCGCCGAGGAGCTGGTGGCCGACGGGTTCGTGGTGCTGCCGTACACCTCGGACGACCCGGTGCTGGCCCGCCGGCTGGCCGACGTGGGCTGCGCCGCGGTGATGCCGGCCGGCGCGCCGATCGGCTCCGGGCTGGGCGTCACCAACCCGCACCACATCCGACTGATCCGCCAGGGCGTGGACGTGCCGGTGATCCTCGACGCCGGGGTCGGCACCGCCAGTGACGCGGCGCTCGCCATGGAGCTGGGCTGCGACGCGGTGCTGCTGGCCAGCGCGGTCACCCGGGCCGCCGACCCGGTGGCGATGGCCACCGCGATGAGGTACGCGGTCGAGGCCGGCCGGCTCGCGTACGGCGCCGGCCGCATCCCCCGCCGCTTCCACGCCCTCGCGTCCACCCCCGACGAAGGCCGGCCCGACCTGTGAGCGCGAGGAGTGAGCCGGGTTTGCGAGCCCCGCAGTCGCGAACGAAGACCAGCTCTGTGAGTGGGGTGCCGGCGGGGGTGGTGGTGCTCACCGATCGGCGGCAGGCGCGACGACCGCTGCCGGAGGTGGTCGCGGCGGCCGTCGCCGGGGGAGTGCGGTGGGTGGTGCTGCGGGAGAAGGACCTGCCCCGCGCCGAACGCGCCGCCCTCGCCGCCGTGCTGCGGCCGATCCTGGCCGGGGCCGGCGGCGCGCTGATCGTCGCCGGCCCCGACCCGCTCGGCGGCGACGCGGTGCACCTGCCGGCCGCCGGCCCGTACCCGCCGCCGCGGCTCGGCCTGGTCGGCCGCTCCTGCCACGACGCGGCGGAGCTCGCCCGGCTCACCACCGAGCACTACGTCACCCTCTCGCCCGTCCACCCCACCAGGACCAAGCCCGGCCACGGCCCACCGCTGCACCCCACCGGCCTGGCCCGCCTGACCAGCCTCAGCCCGGTGCCGGTCCTGGCTCTCGGCGGCATCGAGACCCCCGAGCAGGTCACCGCCTGCGTCGAGGCGGGCGCCGTCGGTGTGGCGGTGCTCGGCGCGATCATGCGCGCCGACGACCCCGCCGCCGCGGCCACCGCCCTGAACGCAACCGTGAAGGCGAGCCCATGACCCCGAGAACCGTCCTCACCATCGCCGGCTCCGACTCCGGTGGCGGCGCCGGCATCCAGGCCGACCTCAAGGTCTTCGCCGCGCTCGGCGCGTACGGCACCAGCGTGCTCACCGCCGTCACCGCGCAGAACACGGTGGGCGTGGACGCCGTCCTGCCGCTGCCGCCGCGGACCGTGCGCGACCAGCTCGACAGCGTGCTCGGCGACTTCGAGGTGCGCGCGGTGAAGACCGGCATGCTCGGCACCTCGGCGGTCGCCGACGCGGTCGCCGAGGTGGCGAAGGCGGGCCGGTTGCCGCACCTCGTCGTCGACCCGGTGCTGGTCGCCACCAGCGGCCACCGGCTGGGCGTGGTGGCGGCGGTCGAGCGGCTCCTGCCGTACGCCGAGGTGGCGACGCCGAACAGCGCGGAGGCCGCCGCCCTCACCGGGCGCCCGGTGACCACGGTCGAGGAGATGGTCGCCGCCGCCGAGGCGCTGGCGGCCGGCGGCCCGGCGCACGTGGTGGTCACCGGCGGCGACGTGGACGCGGCCGGGGAGGCGGTCGACGTGCTGGTCGGCGGCGCGACGACCACGCTGCTGCGGGCGCCGCGGGTGGACACCCGGCACAGCCACGGCACCGGCTGCTCGTTCTCGGCGGCGATCGTCGTCCGGCTGGCGGCCGGCGACCCGGTGCCGGTCGCGGTCGCCGCCGCCAAGGAGTACGTCACCCGCGCGCTGACCGGCGCCCGGGGTTGGGAACTCGGCGCGGGGCGCGGTCCGCTGGACCACCTCGGCTGGTCCCGTTGACCATCAGGGAGGCTGACATGCAGGCACGTCGCAAGGTCTACGTGAACGGGTCCCGGCCGGACGTCCGGGTGCCGTTCGCCGAGGTCGACCTGACCGGGGACAACCCGCCGGTACGCCTCTACGACACCTCCGGCCCCGGCTCGGACCCGGCGGTGGGGCTGCCCGCGCTGCGCGGGCCGTGGATCGCCGCCCGCGGTGACGTCGCTCCCGTGCGGGGTGCGGGGACCCCGCTGGCCGGGGAACGCCCGACCCAGCTCGCGTACGCGCGGGCCGGGATCGTCACGCCGGAGATGGAGTTCGTGGCGATCCGGGAGGGCGTGGCGGCGGAGTTCGTCCGGGACGAGATCGCCGCCGGGCGGGCGGTGCTGCCGCTCAACGTCAACCACCCGGAGTGCGAGCCGGCGATCATCGGAAAGGCGTTCCTGGTCAAGGTGAACGCCAACATCGGCACCTCGGCGGTGAGCTCGTCGGTGGCCGAGGAGGTGGAGAAGCTGACCTGGGCCACCCGGTGGGGCGCGGACACCGTGATGGACCTGTCGACGGGGAAGCGGATCCACGAGACCCGGGAGGCGATCGTGCGCAACTCGCCGGTGCCGATCGGGACGGTGCCGATCTACCAGGCGCTGGAGAAGGTCGGCGGCGACCCGACGCGGCTGAGCTGGGCGGTCTTCGCCGAGACGGTGATCGAGCAGGCCGAGCAGGGCGTGGACTACATGACCGTGCACGCCGGGGTGCTGCTGCCGTACGTGCCGCTGGCGGTGGACCGGGTCACCGGGATCGTCTCGCGCGGTGGCTCGATCATGGCGGCCTGGTGCCTGGCCCATCACGAGGAGAACTTCCTCTACACCAACTTCCGCGAGCTGTGCTCTCTGCTCGCGAGGTACGACGTGACCTTCTCGCTCGGCGACGGGCTGCGCCCCGGCTCGATCGCGGACGCCAACGACGCGGCCCAGTTCGCCGAGCTGCGCACCCTCGGCGAGCTGACGAAGGTGGCCTGGGAGTACGACGTCCAGGTGATGATCGAGGGCCCGGGGCACGTGCCGATGCACAAGATCAAGGAAAACGTGGACCGCCAGCAGGAGTGGTGCCACGAGGCGCCGTTCTACACGCTCGGCCCGCTGACCACCGACATCGCCCCCGCGTACGACCACATCACCTCGGCCATCGGCGCCGCGATGATCGGCATGTTCGGCACCGCGATGCTCTGCTACGTCACCCCGAAGGAGCACCTGGGGCTGCCCGACCGGGACGACGTCAAGGCGGGCGTGATCGCGTACAAGATCGCGGCGCACGCCGCCGACCTGGCCAAGGGGCACCCCGGGGCGCAGGCCTGGGACGACGCGCTGTCCAGGGCACGGTTCGAGTTCCGCTGGGAGGACCAGTTCAACCTCTCGCTCGACCCGGAGACCGCGCGGTCGTACCACGACGCGACGCTGCCGGCCGAGCCCGCGAAGACCGCGCACTTCTGCTCGATGTGCGGCCCGAAGTTCTGCTCCATGAAGATCAGCCAGGAGCTCAAGGAGTACGCGGCGCGCGGGATGCGGGACAAGTCCGCCGAGTTCCGCTCCGCCGGTGGTCGGGTGTACCTGCCGATGGCCTGACCGCCGCGCGGAACGGATCGGGGCCGGGGTGCGGTCACCCCGGCCCCGCTCGTTCGGGCGGATCACTCCCGGTGGTGGCGTCCCGTCGAGCGCAGCGAGCGGCGGCCGCTCTCCCGCTCCGGCTCATTGTCGGGCAGCGGCCGGCTCAACCCGGCCACCCAGTCGACGTACTCCTCGTCGTGCGCGGCCAACGGGCGGTCGGCTTCGCCGTCCGGTGTCGCCTCGGCGGCCCTGTTCCGCCGGAACAGGCCCCGGCGCCCCTTGGGCCGGCGCGCGGTCGGCGCGCCGGCCGGGGCACCGTTCGACTGACCCGCGCCCTCGTCGACCGGCGCGGCTCCCGGGGCGTCCCACTGCAGGCTGACTGGGGCGGGACGGCTCTGCTCCTCGCCCGTACCCGGGTCCGGGAACGGCAGCGTCGTGCGCGGCGGGCCGGCCGGCCGGAAGGCGTCCCAACTGCCCGTACCGGTCAGGTCGGGCAGCAGGTGGCGGGGGCGCGGCGCCGCCTCGGCGGCGGCCTGCGGGGTGAGCCGGGGACCGGCCGGCGGCTCCGCCGGCAGCGCCGTGTCGGCCAGGGCCGGCCGGGGCCGCGCGGCGTCGCCCGGCTCGGCGTCCGCGCCGGTACGACCGGGCGCGGCCACGGCACCCGAGCCGGTGTCACCGGTCCTGCTGGCGGCGGTGGTCTCACCGGGTTCGCCAGCCGTGGTGGTCTCGCCGGTCCTGCCGGCGGCGGTGGTGCCACCGGGCTTGCCTGCGGCGCGGGTACGGGCGGGCTCGGCCGTGGCGACGGCGTCGGTCCTGCCGGCGGCGGTGGTGTCACCGGGCTTGCCCGCGGCGCTGGTGCGGCCCGGCTCGGCGGAGGTGCCGGCGTCGCCCGGCTTGCCAGCGGTGTCGAGGCCGTCCGGCCTGCCTACGGTGCCATCTGTCGACTCGGCCACGCCGGTGCTCGCGGTCGGCGGCGTGCCGGCGGCGACGGATCCGGCGCGGGCACTCGCCCGCTCGGCGTTCCCAGCGACCTCTCCGGAAGAGGCCGTCGCGGATGTGGTGACCATGCCCGTCGTGACGTCGCCCCGAGCCGGAACGTCGCCGCCGGCGCTCGCGGCCGGAGCGTCGTCGCCGGAGCCCTGACGCGGAACGTCGCTGGTGGCGCCCTCGACCGGAACGTCGCCGCCGGCGGTGGCGGCGCGCGGCTTACGGGTCCGCTTCGCCCGAGGCTTCGGCGCCGGCGCGGCCTCGGTGGCCGGCGCGGCGCTGGCGAGTGGGGCGGCATCGGTGGCCGGCTCGGCGGCGGTGACCGGGCCGGCCGGCACGGTGCGATCCGCGCGCGTCGCGCCGTCCGTTCCCGCGGCCGGCTCGACCGCCGGCGCGCCGTCGACCGAGCGGCGGGACGCGGCGGAGCCGGGCGGGTGCTCCACGTCGGCCACGTCCGGGGCAGCCGCGACTGGTGCCGCGATGGCCGCGTCGCTGCCAGCGGGGAAGACCGGAGCGCTGCTGGCCGCGTCGCTGCCGGAGGGGACGGCGGTCGCTTCGTCGCCCTCCGACGCGGCGCGCGTACCGGCGTCCGGCGTCACCCCCGGCCACTCCCAGTGCGCCGGGGTGGGCGCAGCGGCCGGACCGTCCGAGCCGGAGGCGCCGGGAGCGCTGGCCCGGGCCGGGCGCGGGCCGGTGCCGCCGGCGATCGGGCCGGTGCCGGCCGGGACCGGCCCACCCGACACGCCGACCGGGATCGGGCCGTTGGGGGAGTTGGCCGGGGTCGGGCCGGTGGCCACGGCGGTCAGGTCCCCGGTGGCGGCGCCGGTCGCGGGGGCCGGTACGTCGGGCAGCGGGGCGAGGATGTCGGTCGGCTCGATGGCGTCGCCGGCCGGGTCGCGGCGGGACACCAGCGGCCAGCGCAGCAGGGCGGCGGCGACCGAGCCCAGCGCGCCGGTCCCGACGGCGATCACCGCGCCGTAGTAGGGGGCGAGCTGGTAGCGGTCCACCGCGTCGCCGGGCCCCGCCGTCAGGTACGCGAAGGCGAGCAGCACCGGGCCGGCCGCCCCCGACCCGGCGGCGATCAGCGGGGCGTGCCCGCGCCGACGCGCCACCGCGCCGGTCACCACCCCGACGACCAGGGCGACCACGGGCAGCAGCACCATCGTCAGGCGCTGGGCGGTGCCCGCGCCGAGCCAGCCGGGTTCCAGCACGCCCAGGCGTACGGTGCGCAGCGGCCCGGTGGACAGCAGGGTCGGCGCGACGGAGATCAGCGCGAGCAGCCAGACCGCCGCGGCCAGCAGCGCGACGTTCCACCCCAGCGGTGGGCGGAGCAGCACGGCCGACGCGGCGCCCGCGCCGACCACCGCCCCGACGACGGCGCAGATGCCGACCGCCCAGACCGGGTCGATGGTGCTCAGCTCGGCGGCGCGGGCGGGTTGCATGCAGAGCGGGGCGACGACGAGGGCGCCGAGCGCCGCCGCGGCGGAGATCGCCACCTGCCCGCCGGTGCGCCCGGCCAGCCCGTCCCGGCGGGCGAGGCGCCCGGTGAGCACCGCGCCGGCCACGGCCGCCGTCACCGCGAACCAGCCGACCCAGGCCAGCTGGGCCGGCCAGCGGTTGACGTCGGTGAAGGCGCCGGTGAGCCGGACGATGCCGAACCCGTACGCCACACCGAGCTGACCGGCGCCGGCCAGCACGCTCACCCCGAGTGCGGTGAGCAGCAGTCTGCCCCACGTCCGAAAGGCCATGTCGGGCACGTTACGGCCCGGTGCGTCCGATCGCCACTGTGGCGCGGCGGCGCGACAGCCTGGGCTTACTTCAGCTCGACGAGCCGCGCCAGGTATGTCGTGTCCCCGACATTGGTGAGCATGTGCACCGCGCCCGGGTCGCGGTAGACCACGCCCCCGGTGGGTTCGTCGGCGTCGATGCGCTGGCCGTCGATCGTCTGCACGACGTTCTTCGCGCCCCGCACCGCCACCACCAGGTACGGGTGGTCGTGCCGGTGCAGCGGCTGCCGTTCGCCCGGCTCCAGTCGGATGTGCCAGACCCGGACCCGGTCGTTCTCGAAGACGATCTCCTGGCCCACCGGGCCGAGCTCGACCCCGTCCGCGGTCGACGGCCCGGCCGGGCCGGTCGTCGGGTCGTTCACCGGGTCGTTCACCGCGTCGTTCACCGGGTCGTCGCCAGCTGGGGGAGCACCTCGGCGGCGATCAGCTCCAGGTGGTCGAGGTCGGCCAGGTCGATCAGCCGCAGGTGCACCCGGGTGGCGCCGATCGCGGCGAACTCGCCGAGCCGGTCGACCAGCTGCGCCGGGGAGCCGACCACCGGGTCCTCCGGCGGCAGGGCGCTCTTGACGTGCAGCGGGGCGGCCCGGTGCCGGGCCTCGGCGTCGGTCCGCCCGATCGCCACCACCACCCCGGCGGAGAGCACCAGCGGCGCCCGCCCCGATTCGGCCCGGCCGACCCGGTCGCACGCCTCGCGGACCCGCCCGTACGCCTCGGCGGTCTCCGCCACCGACTTGAACGGCATGTTGAACTCGTCGGCGTACCGGGCGGCCAGCTCGGGGGTGCGCTTGGGTCCGCGTCCGCCGACGATCACCGGTGGGCCGGGCCGCTGCACCGGCTTGGGCAGCGCGGGGGCGTCCACCAGCCGGTAGTGGTCGCCGGTGAAGCCGTAGGTCTCGCCGACCGGGGTGCGCCACAGGCCGGTGATGATCTCCAACTGCTCGGCGAGCCGGTCGAAGCGTTCGCCCACGGCTGGGAACGGGATGCCGTACGAGGTGTGCTCGCGGGCGTACCAGCCGGCGCCGATGCCCAGCTCCACCCGGCCGCCGCTCATCCGGTCCACCTGGGCGACCAGCACCGCCAGCGGGCCGGGCAGCCGGAAGGTGGCCGAGCTGACCAGGGTGCCGAGCCGGATCCGGGAGGTCTCCCGGGCCAGCGCGGCGAGGGTGAGCCAGGCGTCGGTGGGGCCGGGCAGCCCCGGCTCGTCGCCCATCGCCTGGTAGTGGTCGGCCCGGAAGAAGCCGTCGAAACCGGCGTCCTCGACCGCCCGCGCGAAGCGCAGCTGGTCGTCGTAGTCGGCGCCCCGGTGCGGCTCGGTGAAGACCGCCACCCGCATGCTCATCGTCCTTCCGCGCCGACCGGTGCCGGCGAGTCGCGTTCCATCAGCAGTTCGTGCAGTTCGGCGCTGATCCGGGCGACGTCCGCCAGGTGGGCGTGCCGGCCGAGGGTGCGCGGGCGCGGCACGGCCACGTCGACGACCTGGCGGATCCGGCCCGGCCGGGGGCTGAGCACGACCACCCGGTCGGCCAGCAGCACGGCTTCGTCGATCGAGTGCGTGACGAACACGACGGTCGCCCCGGTCTCCATGTGCACCCGCTGCAGCTCGCCGGAGAGCTCCTCCCGGGTCAGCGCGTCGAGCGCGGAGAACGGCTCGTCCATCAGCATCACCCGGGGCTCGCCGAGCAGTGACCGGCAGAGCGCCACCCGTTGCTGCATGCCGCCGGAGAGCTCGTGCGGCAGCCGCTTCTCGAAGCCGGCCAGCCCGGCGACGTCGAGCAGCTGCCGGGCCCGGTCGCGGTGCTTCGCCCGGCTCCAGCCGAAGATCTCGGCCGGCAGCAGGACGTTGTCCAGCACCGACCGCCAGGGCAGCAGGGCGGGACGCTGGAAGAGCATGGCGATGTCCCGGCGGGGCCGGGTGATCGGGGTGCCGGCGACGGTGATCTCGCCCGAGCTGACCGGCAACAGGCCGGCGATCATGCGCAGCAGGGTGGACTTGCCGCAGCCGGAGCGGCCGAGCACCGCGACGAACTCGCCCTCGGCGACCGACAGGTCGATGCCGCGCAGCGCCTCGACCCGCCCGGACCGGCCGTCGAAGGTCCGCGACACCTCGGTCAGTCGGATCATGTCGCCTCGCGTCTCCCCTGAGTTGCCGGTCAGGAATCCGACAAAGGCTATCCGCCGTACGTCTCTTGCGCACTGTCCGGGGTGGACTCTAGTTGTTTCCGTTCCGCAACCCGATCCGACTGGTGTGGTGACGGTGGGTCTCTCGTACGCTGTCCCGCGAAGTCCCTTCACGACGGTGCGGCACCCCCCTCACGCCGGCACCGACGGACCCACGACCCCCTCCGGGCAACCACGCCTGGTCGGAAAGGACATGGTGCACTGATGAGAAGGCTGACCCGTACGGTTGCCGCGGCGGCCCTGGCGACCGCCCTGGCCCTGGTCTCCGGCTGCAGCAGCGGCTCGGACTCCGCCGACCAGGCCAAGGGTGGAGACGGCAAGGCGCTGGAGAAGGTGACCTACCTCACCTCGTTCGGCAACTTCGGGCGGGACTCCTACGCCTGGGTGGCGAAGGAGAAGGGCTTCTTCTCCGAGGCCGGCTTCGACGTCGACATCAAGCCCGGCCAGGGCACCGGCGGGGTGGTCCAGGTCGCCAGTGGGCAGGCGGACTTCGCCCCGGTCGACCTGACCGGCGCCCTGCTGCTGATGGGCAACGGCCAGGCCAAGGACTTCGTCGCGGTGGCGGCGATCCAGCAGCGGAGCATGGCCGCGATCGTCTCGGTCGAGGGCAAGAACATCGCCACCCCGAAGGACCTCGAGGGCAAGAAGCTCGCCGACACCCCCACCTCCGTCGTGCGCAACCTCTTCCCCACGTACGCCAAGCTGGCCGGCATCGACGCCAGCAAGGTGACCTGGGTCAACGGTGAGGCCCAGGGCCTGATCGGCATGCTGGGCTCCGGCTCGGTCGACGGCATCGGGCAGTTCGTGGTCGGCCAGCCCACCGTCGCGGCGGTCACCAAGAAGGCCCCCGTGGTGCTGCCCTACAGCAACGTGATGCAGGACCTCTACGGCAACGTGCTGGTCACCTCCACCAAGAACGCCAAGGAGAAGCCGGAGATGGTGAAGAAGTTCACCGCCGCGCTGCTCAAGGGCCTGGAGTACAGCCTGGCGAACCCGCAGGAGTCCGCCGACCTGCTGAAGAAGAACGTGCCGGCCACGGTGCCGGCCGCGGCCGCCGCCGAGCTTCAGCTGATGGCCGCGTACGTCCGGTCCAGCAACTCCGGCACCGCCGTCGGCACCCTGGACAGCGACCGGGTGGCCAAGAGCATCGCCATCCTGCAGGGCGCGGGTGCGCTCAAGCAGGAGATCAAGCCCGACCAGATCATCGACTTCAACCTCGCGCCCAAGGCCTGACCGGTCGGCTCGACCACCGGGGGTGCGTCCGACCGGGATCCTCGGCGGGCGTACCCCCTTCGCGTGCCGGCTGTCGCGCCGGCCGAGAGAGGGGAGGACACGGTGGCGCAGTCGACCGATTCCTCGGCGGGTACGCCGGCGGCACGGGTCGTCCGGGCCGGGTTCGCCGTACGGCCGTCGTCGGTGGCGATGCCGGCGCTCGGCCTGGTGACGGTGGTGGGCGTCTGGTGGCTGGCCACCTCCGGGCTGCACCTGATCCACCCGGCGGCGCTGCCGCCGCCGCAGGCGGTGTGGCAGGGGTTGACCGGCAGCCTGGAGGTGCTGCTGCCGGCGCTGCTCATCACCACCTGGATGACGCTGCTCGGCTTCCTGCTCTCCGCGGTGGCCGGGGTGCTGATCGGGACGGCGCTGGCCGCCTCCCGGCGGGTGGAGCGGATGTTCGCGCCGCTGCTGGTGGCGGTGAACGCGGTGCCGAAGATCGCGCTCGGGCCGCTGCTGGTGGTCGCGGTCGGCTTCGGGGAGAAGCCCATCCTGACCATGGTCTTCCTGCTCTGCTTCTTCCCGATCGTGCTCTCCACCGCGACCGGTCTCACCACCACCCCGGCCGACCTGGCCGAGCTGGCCCGGTCGCTGAACGCCTCCTGGTGGCAGTCGTTCCGCAAGGTGCGATTCCCGGCGGCGCTGCCGCAGATCTTCGTCGGGCTCAAGGTGGCGATGCCGCTGGCCGCCATCGGCGCGGTGATCGGTGAGTTCTACTCCGACCGGCCGGGGCTGGGCTACCAGATCCTGCAGTACAACGGGGTCGGCGAGTACTCGACCTCGTGGGCGGCGATCGTGCTGATCGCGGCCATGAGCATCCTGCTCTACTCGGCGCTGTCGCTGGTCGAGCGGCTGGCGCTGCCCTGGGTCCGGGCCACCACCTCGGCCCGCTGACCGTCCGCCCGCGCGGCAGGTTCGCTGACGTCCGCCCGCCGGGTCTGCCGCGCAGGCCCGGCGGGCGGGTGCGACCGGCTCAGCCGGCCAGCCGCCAGCGGCCGCCGCGGGCGACCAGGGTGGTCAGCGCCTGCGGCATCAGGCCCGAGTGGTTGTCCGGCGTCATCCGGATCGGCCCGGAGAGGCCGTCCAGCTGGGAGGTCTCCAGCACGTCCCGGAGGGCGTCCCGGTCGACGCCGTCACCGCCGGAGCGCAGCGCCGCGTCGGCGATCAGCTGCACCGCGTCGGCGGCGAACGAGGAGAGGCCGCTGTACCCGCCGTAGCGCGCCGTGTAGTCCTGGAACCACTGCCGGCGGGCCGCCTTGGCCGGAGTGGTGGCGATCACGTCGTCGATCACCATGGTCTGGGTGAACACCATGGTGGCCCGCTCGGTGGCCTGGCCGGCCGCGCCGAGGAACAGGTCGCCCGCGGCGCTCGCGTCGAAGAACAGCGAGCCGGGAAAGCGGGCGGCGCGGGCGCTGGTGGCGGCCAGCGACGCCTGCTCCGGCGGGGCCCAGACCACCAGCGCCTGCGGTTCGCGGTCGACCAACCGGCGTACCGGTTGGCTGACGTCGGTGTCGGTGCCGCGGACCGTCTCGTCCGCGACCAGCCGGATGCCGGCCTTGCCGAACTCCCGACGCAGCGCGGCCAGCCCCTCCCGGCCGTAGTCGTCCTCGCCGTGCAGGACGGCGGCGGTACGGATCTTGCGCTGGCGCAGTTCGGTGGTGATCGCGCCGGCGTTGTCGGCCGCGTTCGGGGCCAGCTTGAAGACGTACCGCCGGTCGCCGACCGGGTTGGCGACCGCGCCCGAGGGGGCGAGGGCGATGGTCGGGATCTTCTTCTCGTTGATCGTGCCCACGGCGCCGACCGCGCATTCGTTGCAGCCGCCCATGATGATCGCGTCGACCCCGGAATCGCCGCCGAAATCGCCGACGTTCCGCAGCGACTCGCTGGCGTCGGAACGGTTGTTCTTCACCTGCAGGGTGATCTTCCGGCGGCCGAGCGCGCCGGAGGAGTTCAGCTGCTCGACCTTCAGTTCCAGGGCCCGCCGGTACGCCTCGCCCAGCCGGGCGGAGGGGCCGGAGAGTTCGAGGTCGGCGCCGATGACGATCGGGTCGGAGTCCTCCTGCCCCGCGCCGAACGAGCAGCCGGTGAGCGTGGTGGCCAGCAGGGCCGATGCGAGCGCCACGATGGTCGCGGAGCGGATGGGGCTCAACTTGTGTCCTCCAGGTGCGGGGCGGAACGCCGCCCGGACGCCGTCGGCCGCTCTGTCCTCAGTGGAGAATCTGGATGCGGTGCCGTACGGTGTGCGCGAAAGCCTGCAAAACCATGCCAATGCGAGGTGGCTGCGGTCAAGCGCAGCCGCTCGTGGCGGTTTCGGGACGCGAATCCCACATGGTGGGGACATCAGATATTTACCGATGCTCACTCCGCAGAATCGTGTGACCACTCTGGAGTGACATCGCCTGTTCAGGGTCTGCGGCTCTTTGAGCGTTCAACGCGATCGGTTCACCGATCGGTCGTTTTTCGCTTCGGCGCAGCTTCCCAAACGGGATCTTCTCTGATGAAATCGCGGCCGTGCCGAGCGTGGCGCTGTCCGCTGCACCGGGCGCGGGTCGGCGGTTCAGGCGTGGAAGAAACGACGGAGGCGATGTCGTGAGCACCGGACCGACGGCCCTGCCCGACAGCGGCGCCGGACGCCCCGGCGGGCGCCGGATGCCCCGGCTGCGGGACGCGCGGATCCGCTCGAAGCTCGCCCTCATTCTCGTCGTCCCGGTCGCCGCCGTCATTGCACTGGCAACTATCCGACTCGTCTCCACCGGCCAGGGCGCGTACGACGCGAGCCAGCTACGGTCGCTGACCGGGCTGTCGGTCGAGGTCTCCGCGCTCGCTCAGGACCTGCACAAGGAGCGGATGGCGGCGGCCGGCTACCTGGCCGACCCGCGGTCGAAGGCGGACGCCTACAACCTGCGGGTACGGGCCACCAGCGCCCGGGTCGACCAGTACCGGGCCGCGCGGGCGAAGATCGGGAACCCGCCGACCGCGGTCGAGGACCGGCTCAAGGTGATCGACAACCACCTGCAGACCCTCGAGCCCACCCGGCAGGAGGTGCTCGACCGGCGGCAGATGCCCGTCGCCGAGGCCACCCTGCGCTACGGGATCATCGTCGGTGACCTGGTCTCCTACGGTGACACGCTGGCCCAGCTGCCCGGCCAGGAGGACCTGGTCGACGCGCTTCGCGCGGTGGCCGCCTTCACCCGCGCCAGGGCGGCGGTCGCCGAGGAGGAGGCGGTCGCCTTCACCGCGCTGAGCGGCGGCCGCTTCGAACCCGAACAGCTCTCCTCGTTCGTCGCGACCCTGACCGGGCAGCAGGAGGCGCTGCTGGCGTTCTCCCTGGTCGCCGACCCGGCGCAGCGGGCCCTGGTGAACACGGCGGTCTCCGGGGACGCGATCGGGCTCGCCGACCGGGTGGCCACCGACATCACCCGCTCGGCGGGCGCCCGGCCGCTGGTCGGCGCCGCCGACGCGAGCGCCGCGATCGGGGCGGTCAACGACCTGATGCGGTGGGCCGAGACCCAGCTCGAGGAGCGGCTGCTCGCCCGGGCCGAGCAGGCCCGGGCCGACGTCGTCCGGCAGGCCGTTCTGGAGTCGGTGCTGGTGCTGCTGACCCTGCTCATCGCGATCACGCTGGCCGTGGTGCTGGCCCGCTCGCTCAACGACTCGCTGCGCCGGCTGCGCGAGGGCGCGCTCTCGGTGGCCAACCACGACCTGCCCGACGCGGTGCAGCGGCTGCAGACCATGAGCAGCGTCGGCGACGGCGGCGTGGAGGAGATCGTCCGGCAGATGCGGGACCCGATCCGGCTGACCAACCGCGACGAGGTCGGCCAGGTGGCGGTGGCGTTCAACGTCGTACACCGGGAGGCGGTCCGGGTCGCCGCCGAGCAGGCCGCCCTGCGGACCAGCGTCTCGGCGATGTTCCTCAACCTGGCCCGGCGCAGCCAGAACCTGGTCGACCGGATGATCGGTGAGCTGGACGCGATCGAGCGCGGCGAGGAGGACCCGAAGCGCCTCGCCCAGCTGTTCGAGCTGGACCACCTGGCCACCCGGATGCGCCGCAACGACGAGAACCTGCTGGTCCTGGCCGGCGCCGACTCCGCCGTGCCCCGCCGCGACGACGCCCTCCTGGTGGACGTGCTGCGCGCCGCCCAGTCCGAGGTCGAGCTCTACAACCGGATCGAGTTCGGCGCGGTCGACACCGACGTCTCGGTGGCCGCGCACGCGGTCAACGACGTGGTCCGCCTGGTCGCCGAGCTGCTCGACAACGCCACCCGCTTCTCCCCGCCCACCACCACGGTGGTCGCCGACGGCCGGCGGATCCGTGACTACGTGCTGATCCAGGTCGAGGACCGCGGCCTCGGCCTCACCGACGAGCAGCTCGACGCGCTCAACCGCCGGCTCGCCGGGCCGTCGACGGTGGACGTGGCGGCGTTCCGGCTGATGGGTCTCGCCGTGGTGAGCCGGCTCGCCTCCCGGTACGGCATCCGGGTGGAGCTGCGCCGCAACGTGGAGGGCGGCACCGTCGCCCAGGTGACGCTGCCCAATGCGACCGTGGTGCTGCCGCACCGGGGCCGGGACCAGGCGGTCACCCGACCCCGCCAGCCGGTGGCGGTCGAGCAGCTGCCGGCGGCCTCGGCCGGGTTCGCCGAGGCGACCGCCGGCGGGCGGACCGGCACGGCCACCCTGACCGAGCAGTGGCCGAGCACGCCGCCGGCGCCCTGGCAGCCGCCGGTCGACGCCCGGGACAGCGCCGCGGTGGTCAACCTCGGCAGCCCGGTCTCGGCCCCGCCGGGCGCGCCGGCCTCGGCGGTTCCGGCCGCGCCGACCTCGGCCGCGCCGGCCCCCGCGGCGCCCGTCGCGCCGGTGCACGCCGCCTTCGGCGGCTTCTCCGCCGGCGCCCCGACCGCAGCGCAGCCGGTGCTCGACCCGCTGCCGAAGCGTGCCGCGGCGACCCACCCGGAGCCGGCCGCCGGTGCGCCGTCGCTGCCGAGCGGGCCGGTGGCCGGTGCCCCGGAGTCGTACCCGGCGACACCCGCGCCCACGGTCGCCGGGCCGGCGGCCGCCGCGTTGCCGTTCGCGCCGGCCCCGGCGCCGGTGACCCCGGCCGCGTCGTCCGCGCCGCCGGCCGCCTACTCCCCGCCGGCCGCGCCGGTGGGCGGGCAGCCCAATCCGCCCGCCGACTCGCCGATCTTCCGCGAGATGGAGGCGGTCTGGTTCCGGTCCCACGGGAACGACGCCACCGCCATCTTCGCCCGGCCGCGCTTCGACATCCCGCCGGCCGCTGCGTCGCCGTCCGCCGGCCCGGCCCGGCCCGGCACCGAGCCGGCGCGGCCGGCCGCCGGCGGCGATCCGGCCGGGGCCCAGGGCGCCGAGCGCGCGTCGGCCCGGCCGCCGCTGCCGACCCGGGTGCCCGCGGCCCGCGCCGGCGCGGACGGCCCGGAGCCGTCCCCCGCCCAGCGGGCCGAGCCGACGCCGACCCGCCCGCCGCTGCCGACCCGGGTGCCCAGCGCGCCGACCGCCGCCGGCACCCCCTCCCTCGCTCCGGCGCCGCCACCGGCTGCCGCGCCGCCACCGGCCGCCGCTCCGCCACCGGCTGCCGCTCCGCCACCGGCTGCCGCTCCGCCACCGGCTGCCGCTCCGCCACCGGCTGCCGCTCCGCCACCGGCTGCCGCTCCGCCACCGGCCGCCGCTCCGCCACCGGCCGCCGCCCCGCCGGCGTACGTCCCGCCGACCGCCCCGGCGGCAGCGAGCGGATCCGCGGCCTCGACGGCACCCAGCGGACCGACTCCGCCGACCGCGTCCACCGCGCCCAGCGGGCCGACGCCCCCGGCGCAGCCGGCCGCCGAGTCGGAGGCCTGGCGGACGGCCGCCGACGAGGGCTGGACCCGGGCCAGCCGGGCGGCCGAGCCGGCGGCGGCCGGAACCACCCGATCCGGCCTGCCGAAGCGGGTGCCACAGGCCCAGCTGGTTCCCGGCGGCATCGAGCCCAAGGGCGGCCGGGACCGCAGCCGACGCACCCCCGACGAAGTACGGGGCCTGCTCTCCGCCTACCACCGCGGCGTGCAGCGCGGCCGGTCGGTCGGGACGGACCAGATCAGCACCTCGACCAAGGAGACGAGCCGATGAACAGGCCGGCTGCCATGCAGGACATGGGTTGGCTGCTCACCAACTTCGCCGACAGCGTGGCGGGCATCGCCCACGTGGTGGCGGTGTCCGCGGACGGGCTGCTGCTCGCCTCCTCCCGGGACCTCCCCGGAGACCGGGCCGACCAGCTCGCCGCGATCACCTCCGGGGTGGTGAGCCTGACCGAGGGCGCCGCCCGGATGTTCAGCGCGGGCGGGGTGTTGCAGACCGTCATCGAGATGGACAGCGGGTACCTGTTCCTGATGTCGATCAGCGACGGGTCGTCGATGGCCGTGCTCGCGGCGCGCAGCTGCGACGTGGGGCAGGTGGGCTACGAGATGGCGCTGCTCGTGGAGCGGGTGGGCGCCGCCCTGGTCCCGCTGCCGCGGGACGCCGTGCGTTCCTGAGCGCGAGCGGGTGCGGGTCGGCGTGACCGCGCCGGGCCGGGTGGACGAGGGGATCCGGGCGGTCGACCCGGGCGGGAGGAGGTGATCGCGAATGGAGCCACGGCGGGACCCGCGAGGCGCGCTGGTGCGCCCGTACGCGGTCACCCGGGGCCGTACCGAGCCCAGCCGGGACATCACCCTGGAGGCGGTGCTGTCCGCCACGCCCACCCAGGTCGCCGAGTCCCGGTTCGCCGGGCACGACAAGTACCGCATCGCCACGGTCTGCGAGGGCCGGGCACAGTCGCTGGCGGAGATCGCCGCGTACACCCGGATGCCGCTGGGCGTCACCCGGGTGCTGGTCGCCGACCTGGTGGCCGAGGGCCTGCTGACGCTACACACTGCCGCTCCCGCCGAGGGATACGAGGAGCGGATGAACCTGCTGGGAAGGGTGCTAAGTGGACTTCGCGAACTATGACCCCGCCGGGGCGCGCCGCAGCCGGGAGATCATCTCCGCGAAGATCGTGGTCGCGGGCGGCTTCGGGGTGGGCAAGACGACCCTGGTCGGGGCGATCTCCGAGATCACGCCGTTGACCACCGAGGCGCTGATGACCGCCGCCGGGGTGGGCATCGACGACCCGTCCAAGGTGCCGGGCAAGGAGACCACCACGGTCGCCATGGACTTCGGCCGGATCACCATGGCCCAGGACCTGATCCTCTACCTGTTCGGTACGCCGGGCCAGACCCGCTTCTGGTTCATGTGGGACGAGATCATCCGGGGCGCGGTGGGCGCCGCGGTGCTGGTCGACACCCGGCGGATCACCGACGCCTTCGCGCCGCTGGACTACTTCGAGAACCGCAACCTGCCGTACGTGGTGGCGCTGAACCGGTTCGACGGCGCGCCGCAGTACGAGCTGGAGGAGGTCCGGGAGGCACTGGCCATCTCGCCGGACGTGCCGCTGGTCAGCTGCGACGCCCGGTACCGGGACTCGGTCAAGCAGGTGCTGGTGACCGTCGTCGAGCACGCCATGATGCGGCTGGAGGCCGAGCACGGGCGGGGCCACCCCGCGCCGGTGGGCTGAGTCCATTCTTGTCACTATCTGTAGCCGAGCGCCTCGCTTCGCGCTCGGCGACGCTTGCCGAGGAGTGGGTGCAGATATCTGATGCACCCACTCTGAGCAGGCAAGACCTATGCTCATCCACGAACATCGCTCTCCGTGGGGTCCTCCTCACCGGAGGTGATCTCAAGGAGGAGCTATGCGTAGAGTGACAGTGGTCTCGATCATTGCGGCGGGTGCCGTGCTCGGGATCGGCCTGGCCGCCCCGGCGCAGGCGGCCGGCCTGGATCCGCGCACCCGCGCCAACGCGCTGACGGCGATGCAGGGGGAGGCGTTCGCCCACGCGAAGTACCTGGCGTACGGGGCGCAGGCGGCGCGGACCGGCGAGCGGGGCGTGGCCCGCCTGTTTCGCGAAACCGCGGAGACCGAACGGTACGACCACTTCGCCGCCGAGGCGGCGCTGATCCGCTTCGTCCGGACCAACGCCGCCAACCTTCGGGAGTCGATCGCGGGCGAGGAGCACGAGGCGACCGTGGTCTATCCCGGTTACGCCGCGCAGGCGGAACGGGACGGCTGTCCGGCCGCGGCCGCGCTCTTCACCGAGCTGGCCGCGGATGAGGCGGTGCACGCGGCCCGGTTCCGGACCGCGCTGGAGGCGGTGACCGATCCCGGTTCCGGACCGCGCTGGAGGCGGTGACCGATCCCGGTTCCGGTGTCCCCATCCCGGTGGGCGAGTCGGTGCCCCCGGTGCCGATCCTGCCGAGCCGGCCGGCCTGCTCCGGGGCGACCCAGGCCAACCTGGAGGCGACCATCCGCGGCGAGGCCTTCGCCGACGCGCGGTACACCTCCTACGCCGCGCATGCCCGGAGCACCGGGTTGCCCCGGCTGGCCCGGCTCTGGGACAACACGGCCAGCCAGGAGTTGGGCGAGCACTTCGCGCAGGCCGCTGAGCTTTCCGGCCTGGTCGGCGACAACGCCGCGAACCTGCGGGACTCGATCGGCGGCGAATGGTACGAGGCGACCGTGATGTACCCGTCGTTCTCCCGGGCGGCGGCCGGGGTGGGTGACCGGCAGGCGGCGGCCTTGTTCCGTGAGATCGCCCTCGACGAGGCCGGGCACGCGGCGGCCTTCCTGCGGGCGCTGGTACGGCTGCGGGTGTGAGCCGCGAGGGTGCCGTCCATCCGGAGCCGCCGTGCGGCGGGTGTGATCAGTCCACCCGCAGCCGGTAGCCGCGCCGGACGACGGTCTGCACCACCAGGGGGGCCCGCAACCCCACCCGGAGCCGGGCGACCGCCATCTCCACGGCGTGCTCGTCCGCGCCCCGGGGCAGGGTGCGCAGCAGCTCGGTGCGGGACAGCACCCGCCCCGGCGCCGCGACCAGCGCCCGCAGCACCGCCATCGGCGCGGGGGCGAGCGGTCGCAGCTCCCCGTCCACCAGCGCGGCGTGCCCGCGCAGGGTCAGCACGTGCCCGGCGGCCTTCACGGCGACCGTCCGTCGGGGCAGTTCGTCGACGATGGTCCGGACCAACGCGCCCAGCCGGGCCCGCCGCGGCGCGGTCACCGGCACCCCGCGCCGGACCAGCGGTTCGGCGGTGACCGCACCGACGCAGCCGGCCAGCACGTCCGAGCGCAGTGCCGCGAGGACCGTCTCGGTACGGTCCCCGGCCGCCCGCAGCAGCGCCTCTGCGGCCGGCGCGGAGGTGAAGGTGACGGCGTCCACCAGCCGGCCGGCGACCAGGTCGACGAGCCGGTGCAGCGGCGCCGGATCGGTCGGCGGCGCCCAGCGGTAGACCGGTACCTCGATCACCGTGGCCCCGGCCGACTCCAGCGCCTCGGCGCACTCCGGCTGCCGGTCGCCGTGCAGTTGAACGGCGACGACGTGGCCGGCCACCCGGCGCCGGCGCAGGTGGTCGACGACCTCCGCCCAGCTCTCCGAGGCGGGGGACCAGTGCTCACGCAGCCCGGCGTCGCGCAGCGCGCCGCGCACCTTCGGCCCGCGGGCCACCACGTACGACCCCGACAGCGCCCGGCGCAGCGGTCCGGCCAGTCCCCAGCCCTCGGCCGCCTCCCACCAGCCGCGTAGGCCGATGCCGGTGTTGGCCACCAGGACGTCCGGCGGTCGGGCCAGGCAGGCCCGGGTGGCCTCGCGCAGGTCGGTGTCGTCGGCCAGCGGGACCATCCGCAGGGCCGGGGCGAGCACCACCCGGGCGCCGCGCCGCCGCAGCAGCGCGGCCAACTCGTCGCGTCGCCGGTCGGCGGTCACTCCGACGGTGAAGCCGGCCAGTTCGTCGGTCATCACCGCTCCCGACGTACGGCTCGCCCGGCCCGGCCCGGGCCGCAGCTGCGGCTGGCACCCGCTCGTGTGGCGGAACGCACACCCTCCGTCATGTCGGCACAGCGTGCCGGTGGGCGGTTTCCGCTCCAGGTCTGCCGTGTTTCGGCCCTGTCAAGAGCCCGTCCCGTCCGGTGCGGGGTCACCCGCACCGGCGAAACTGGTCTAGTATGTGGGAAAGAAATCCCATTGGATGGGAGATTGGGCATGGACGTGGTGGCTACCTTCGACGCGCTGGCGGGCAGCTACGACGCCGCTCGTCGGCGCCTGGTGCCCTGCTTCGACGGCTTCTACGGCACGGCCGTCGAGGTGGCGGCGCCGCCGCTGCGGGCGGCGCTGGCCTCGGGGCGTACCCCTGAGGTGTTGGATCTGGGCGCGGGCACCGGGCTGCTCTCCCTGCTGCTGGCGGCGGCCGTGCCGGGGGTGCGGCCGACCCTGGTCGACGGTGCCCCGCGGATGTTGGCGGTGGCCGCCGAGCGACTCACCGACGTCGGCGTGCCGCACCGCACGGTGGTCGCCGACCTCGCCGACCCGCTGCCCGACGGCCGGTACGACGCGGTGGTCACCGCGTTGGCCGTGCACCACCTGGACGACGACGGCAAGCGGGCCCTCTACCGGCGGGTGGCCGACGCGCTGGCGCCCGGCGGGGTGTTCGTCAACGCCGAGCAGGTCGCCGGCCCCACCCCGGCCCTCGACCGGCGGTACGACCAGGTCTGGACGGCGCAGGTCACCGCGCTCGGCTCGGACGCCGCGGAGCTGGCCGCCGCCCGGGAGCGGATGCGCCACGACCGGCCCGCCGCCGTGGCCGACCAGTGTCGCTGGCTGGCCGAGGCCGGCCTGGTCGACGTGGACTGCTTCTTCAAGGCCTGGCGGTTCGCCGTCTTCGGCGGCCGGGCGGCGTGAGCCGGGGGCTGCGGGCCTCGCAGGGTGCACCGGGCCGGCCTGGGGCGAGTGTGCCGGGTTGGGCGTTTTACCGGTGCGCGGCAGGGGTGGGCGATCGGGGATGACCGGCGGTCATACCGTTCGGTACGCTCGCCCGCATGACTGCCAAGGTGACGTTGTCGTTCGCGGACGAGACGATCGAGGAGGCGCGCCGGTTCGCCCGGCGCGAGGGCCTGTCGCTGTCGGCCTGGATGGATCAGGCCGCCCGGGAGAAGGCGCTCCGGGAGATCTTCACCGCGCACGCCGCCGCCGTCGGTCGGGCCGGGTTCGACCTGGAGAGCGCCGCCCTGGCCGACGCGGCCGAGGTCGGCATGGTCGACGACGTGCTGTTCGGTGGTCGCCCGCGTGCTGCGTAGGGGCGAGGTCTGGCGGATCGAGGGTGCCCGCGAGCGACTCGGGCTGGTGGTCAGCTCCGACGTCTACAACTCCACCGACGTGCCGATCGTGATCGTGGTCGAGGTGGTGGAGGAGTCGCTGCTGCGTGACTCGCCGCTGGCGGTCCGGATGGGCCGCTGGGTGGTCATGCCGGACCGCCTCTCCGCGCCGATGAAGAAGTGGTTCACCGAGTGCGTGGACGTCGCCGACACCGAGACGATGCAGCGGGTCGGCCGGGCGCTGCGCATCCTGCAGGAGATCTGAGCCGACCGGCGCTTACCGGCCGCCCGCCGTCCGTGTGACCTGCGCCATCGCGGTGCCGTGGCCCGGCCGTGCGGTACCCCGTTTTGACCTGCCGCCCGGGCGCCGGGTATCGTTGCCTGCTGTTGTACGACATCCAGAGGCGTGCCGCATCAGGTACGCTTGGTCGTTCGTGCGCGCTGGTTCGACCCGGAGCATCTGGTCACCTCGGCGCGCGACCCCAGACCGACGACGAGACAAGGTAGACCTGTGCGTACGTACAGCCCGAAGCCGGGTGAGATCGAGCGTCAGTGGCACGTTATCGACGCCTCTGATGTCGTGCTGGGCCGCCTGGCCACCCACGCCGCCACGCTGCTGCGCGGCAAGCACAAGCCGACTTTCGCGCCGCACGTCGACACGGGCGACTTCGTCGTCATCGTGAACGCGGGCAAGGTGGCGCTGACCGGCAACAAGCGGCAGACCAAGGTCGCCTACCGGCACTCCGGTTACCCGGGTGGCCTCAAGCAGGTCGGCTACGAAGAGCTGCTGACCAAGCGGCCCGAGCGGGCCATCGAGCTCGCCGTCAAGGGCATGCTCCCGCACAACAAGCTCGGCCGTCAGCTGCTCAAGAAGCTGAAGGTCTACGCCGGTGCCGAGCACCCGCACCTGGCGCAGCAGCCGGTGCCGTTCGAGATCAAGCAGATCGCGCAGTGAGCGAGGGCGAAGGAAACAGCATGACCGACATCACCGAGACCGAGGTCGCCCCCGAGGCCACCGAGGCCCCCGCGCCCGTCGCCCGCGCGCCGCGTGGTGACCGCCCGATCCAGACCGTGGGCCGCCGCAAGGAGGCCATCGTCCGGGTCCGCATCGTGCCGGGTTCCGGCAAGATCACCTGCAACGGTCGCGACCTCGAGGCCTACTTCCCGAGCAAGGTGCACCAGCAGCTCATCAAGGACCCGCTGGTCACCGCCGAGAAGCCCGAGGCGTTCGACGTCATCGCCAACCTGCGTGGCGGCGGCACCACCGGCCAGGCCGGTGCGCTGCGGCTGGCCATCGCCCGGGCGCTGATCGTCAACGAGCCGGACGACCGCCCGGCCCTGAAGAAGGCCGGCTTCCTCACCCGGGACGCTCGGGTCAAGGAGAGCAAGAAGTACGGCCTCAAGAAGGCCCGTAAGGCTCCTCAGTACTCGAAGCGCTGATCATCAGCGCCGCGTTGTACTTCTGACGAACGGCCGGTCCACCTCCCCACGACGGGAGGTTGGCCGGCCGTTCGTTCGTTTCCCCTGGAACGCTTCATCGGAGGTTGGCGGGTATGGGCCGGTTGTTCGGCACGGACGGCGTACGCGGGCGGGCGAACGCGGATCTCACCCCGGAGTTGGCGCTCGCGGTGGCGGTGGCCGCCGCGCACACCCTCGCGGAGTCGGACAAGAGCCACCCCCCGCTGGCGGTGGTGGGCCGGGACACCCGGGCCAGCGGCGAGATGCTGGAGGCCGCGGTGGTGGCCGGGCTCACCAGCGCCGGGGCCAACGTGGTACGCGTCGGCGTGCTGCCCACCCCGGCGGTGGCCTACCTCACCGCCGAGGCCAAGGCCGACCTGGGCGTGATGCTTTCCGCGTCGCACAACCCGATGCCGGACAACGGCATCAAGCTCTTCGCCGCCGGCGGCCACAAGCTGCCCGACGAGATCGAGATGCGGATCGAGGCGGCCGTCGAGGCCAACGCCACCACCGCCTGGGACCGCCCGGTCGGCGCCGGCGTCGGCCGGGTGCACGACCTGCTCGACGGCGCGGACCACTACGTCCAGCACCTGGTCAACACCGTCGGCCATCGGCTGGAGGGGATCAAGGTGGTGGTCGACTGCGCCAACGGCGCGGCCGCCGACGTGGCCCCGGTGGCGTACCGGGAGGCCGGCGCCGAGGTGATCGCGATCAACGCCGAGCCGGACGGGCTCAACATCAACGACGACTGCGGCTCGAACCACATCGACGGCCTGCGCGCCGCGGTGGTCGAGCACGGCGCCCACCTCGGCATCGCCCACGACGGAGACGCCGACCGCTGCGTCGCGGTCACCGCGGACGGCGAGCAGGTCGACGGCGACGAGCTGATGGCGATCCTCGCCCTGGCCATGCGGGAATCCGGCGAGCTGACCCAGGACACCCTGGTCGCGACCGTGATGAGCAACCTCGGCCTGCGGCTGGCCATGTCCGCCCAGGGCATCCGGCTGGTCGAGACCAAGGTCGGCGACCGGTACGTGCTGGAGGAGCTGCGGGCCGGCGGGCTGGCCCTCGGCGGCGAGCAGAGCGGCCACATCGTGATGCCGGCGTACGCGACCACCGGCGACGGCGTGCTCACCGGGCTGCACCTGATGTCCCGGATGGCCGCCACCGGCAAGTCCCTGGCGGAGCTGGCCGGGGCGATCACCAAGCTGCCGCAGGTGCTGATCAACGTGCCGGTCGGTGACCGTACGGTGGGCGCCGCGGCTCCGGCCGTCCGGGCCGAGGTGGAGCGGGCCGAGGCCGAGCTGGGCGAGACCGGCCGGGTGCTGCTGCGCCCCTCCGGCACCGAGCCGCTGGTGCGGGTGATGGTCGAGGCGGCCACCGAGGACACCGCCCGCGCCGTCGCCGAGCGGATCGCCGAGCACGTCCGCACCGCCAGCCCGGCCGCCTGAGCCGGCGGGCACGCTACAACCGCAGTCGGGTGGCCCGGTCGAAGGTGTCGGCCGGGTCCTCGCCGTCGGTGAGGTCGAGGTCCTCCACCACCCGCCCGTCGCCGAGGCGGACCAGCCGGTCGCAGCGGGCGGCGACGGACCGCTCGTGGGTGGCCAGCAGGACCGTCATGCCGTGCCGGTCGCGCAGGTTCAGCAGCAGGTCGAGGATCTGTCCGCCGGTGGTGGAGTCCAGGTTGCCGGTGGGTTCGTCGGCGAGCAGCAGCCGGGGCTTCCCCATCAGCGCGCGGGCGATCGCCACCCGCTGCTGCTGGCCACCGGAGAGTTGGGCCGGAAGGGCCCGCTCCCGGCCGGCCAGACCCACCGCCTCCAGCAGTTCCCGCGCCCGCGCCGCGTGGTCGGTGCGCCCGCGACGAGGCAGGACCGGCGCGATCACGTTGTCCAGCACGGTCAGCGCCGGCAGCAGGTGGTAGCGCTGGAAGACGAAGCCGACCTGCTGTCGGTAGCGGGCCAGGGCTGTCCGGCGCAGCGCGGTCACCTCGACGTCGTCCACCTTCACGGTGCCCCGGTCGGCCTGCTCGATCGCCCCGATCATGTGCAGCAGCGTGGACTTGCCCGAACCGCTCGGCCCGGTCAGCGCCACCACTGAGCCCGCCCCGATCTCGAGCGAGACCTCGTCGATCGCGGTGAGTCGTTCGGTGCCGGCCCCGAACTGCCGGACCAGCCTGGCCGTGCGGATCGTGCTGCCGGTGGTCGCGTCCATGGTCACTCCTCTGCAAGCAGACGTGCGGTGGGCAGGCGGCGCAGCAGCGCGGTCGGAACGAGCGCGGCCAGCGAGGTGGCCAGCACCCCGCCCAGCGCCACGGTGACGGCGACCAGCACCAGCGCCCGGGGCAGCTCACCGACCAGCCAGGCCGCGCCGCCGAGGCCGAGCGCCGCGCCGCCGACCGCACCGAGCAGGCCGAGGGCGACTCCCTCGTACCCGATCAGGCGGCCCAGTGCGGCGTCGGACCAGCCGACCGCCCGCAGGGTGGCCAGCTCGGACGCCCGGTCCCGGATGCTCAGGTAGAGCACGTCGGCGACGGCGGCGACGCCGAGCAGCACGGTGGCGACCGCCGCCATGGTGTCCGCGCCGCGCACGCTCAGCGAGACAGTGTCGCCCAGCAGGCTGCCGACGACCGCGCCGCGGAACGCGTACCCGGCGGCGGTGACCAGGGTCAGCGCGGCCACCCCGATGGCCAGCGCGCCCGCGCCGAGCAGGGTGCGCCCGGGGGTGCGGACCAGGTTGACCAGGGCAAGGCCAGCCAGGGTGCGCGGTCGGCGTACCCAGCGGGCGGTGGCCGCCGGCGGCCGGAGCGCGGCGGCGGGGTGGGCGCGCGCGGCCCGCAGCGCCGGCGCCAGCCCCGCGACCGACGCCAGCAACAGGGCCACCGGTACGGCGAGCAGCGCCCGCCGCCAGTCGACGTCGATGCCCAGCGCGGCACCCAACGGGAACGCCAGGCCGACGGCGAGCAGCCCGGCCACCAACCCCAGCACGGCGACCTCCCCGAGGATCAGCGCGCCGATCCGCCGGGCCGGCCAGCCCAGGCAGGCCAGCACCGCCAACTCCGGCCGGCGGTCCCGGACGGCGGCGGAGACCGCGTTGCCCAGGAACAGCACGCAGACCAGCAGCACCAGCCCGAAGAGCGCGGCGCTCTTGCGATCCACCGCCCGGGTGATGGTCGAGGCGACGCCGAGCGCGGACCAGTTCTCGGTCAGCCGGAGCTCGGGTCGGCCGAACAGGCCGGCCGGCAGCTCGACGGTCTGCGGGGCGGGGGAGGAGCCGAGGGTGATGTCCACGTCCAGGCCGGTCACCCGGTTGATCTGCTCGGCGACCAGGCGGACCCGCTCGGCGGAGCGGTCGCTGTAACCGTCCACCCCGTCCACTCGGACCCGGATGGCGCTGATCGGAGCGGCCCCCTGTGCCGACCTGCTGCCCTCGAAGAGCGCGGGAACGGCGGCCATGCTGGTCAGCAGCAGGGGCGGGGTGGAGAGATAGCCGGCGGGATTGCCACTCGGCTCCAGCGGTCGCCCTCCGAGTGCGGCGCGGCTGCGGTCGTCGGCCCCGTCGGCGCGCGGCGGCTCGTACGTCTCCAGCGGCACCTTGCCGAGATCGCTGAAGCCGGTCAGCTTCTCCGGGTCGAAGACGCCCACCGCCAGCCACTGACGGTACGGGGTGAGCGCCCCGCCGGTGGCCAGCTGCGCGCGGCGCAGTGGCCGGGCGCCGCTGTCCTCGCTGAGCCAGGGGCGGGGCACGCCGCCGGCGTCGGCGCTGTCGACGAAGGTCTCGGCCGGGGCGGGCGGGACGGAGGTGGGCCGCAGCACACCGCCGGGCAGCCCCTGGTAGGCGACGTCGCCGGGCTGGATGAGGTGTTGCAGCTCCCCGAAGCAGCACCCGCGGTCCCCGCTCACCCCCTGGGCCAGCTTGTCCCGGTATGCGTCGGTCACGTTGGCCTCGGCCGATCCCGCCGGCGTGCCGGTGGCCCGCCGCAGGGTCTCCTCGAGATCCTCGGCCGGCAGGCCGGCGGGGCGGGCGCCCGCCAGCCGGGTAAACCGGGCCCGCAGCGACGCGTCGAACCAGGGTCGGTTCGTCGTCAACACCGGCATGAGGTTGTCGGGTGCGGTGTCGGGCTTCGTCGAACCGTTCGTCGAGCGCAGCGGTCGTCCGTCGACGATCGTCCGACCGAGCCCGACGAGGCGGTCCTCCGCGTCCGGGTCGATGGCCGCCAGCAGGAACGGCACCACCACCGGCGCCGGCACGACGAGCCGGTCGCCGACCGTGGTGACCGCGTTCTTCCGGGGGCGCGCCAACACACCGTTGGCGGCCTCGAACCGGCCGTCGGGGCGTAGCCGGACCGGTTCGATGTTCCAGTTGTCGCGTTCCGACAGCTGGCCAGGCTGGATCAGGCCACCCTGGGGATAGCAGATCAGGCGGGTGCCGCCGTCGGGCTGGACCTCGCGCGGACCGGGGCCGCAGAGGTCCGGCCACGGATAGACCTTCCCGTCGGAGTAGCGCGTCCCCTGCTGCGACATCTCCTCGGCGGGAGTTGGAAAGATCAGCGGGTGCCGGGTCACGTACACGTAGCGGGGTTTGCCCTTCGCCGTGGACAGGCCCCGCTCGGCGACGTACGTAGGGTCGATCCGGATCACCTGCCGGTCCAGCGAGCGGTCCACCGCGTCGGTCAGGTCCAGCCGCAGCGACACCTCGGTGGTGGAGTGGCCGAGCATCGCGATGGGCGCCGCGACGTCCACCCCGGCGACGGTCTTGACCTGGTCGTACTGGGCGGTGGTGATGCCGCCGTAGCGGCCGGAGAGGTAGTTGGGGCGGACCAGCCCCCGCTCCGCCTCCAGCGGAGTGCGCGCCCCCTGTGGACGGACGAGGATGTCGTAGGCGGCGCGGGTGTTCCGCTCGACGCTGCCGGTGACGGCCAGCCGGGAGGTGGTGGTGGCGCCGGTCAGCACGACGAAGCCGGTGGTCGCCACCAGCACCCCGGCCAGCAGCGCCACCGACCGCCCCGCACGGCCACGTAACTGTCTCCAGATGAATCGAAACATTCGCGCCTCCCCGTGTGCTGAGCACACTGTGCGCGATACATTGTGACAATGCAAGCCCCGTCCGGGCCGAAACGCCTGGACCGGATTGGAGGAGACGGTGGCGATCCAGCACGCGGTCCTGGCCCTGCTCGCCCGCGGCCCCGGCTACGGCTACCAGCTGAAGGGCGCGTTCGAGCGGGCCGTCGGCCCGCAGTGGGGGCCGCTGAACATCGGGCACCTCTACCAGATCCTCGACCGGCTCTCCCGCGACGGTCTGGTCACCGCGGAGCGGCATGCCCAGGCCGTCAAGCCCGACCGGGTGGTCTACGAGATCACCGACGGCGGCCGGGCCGAGCTGGAGCGCTGGCTCACCGAGCCCAGTCCGCGCAGCGGCGGCTTCCGGGACGACTTCTTCCTCAAGGTCACCGCCGCGGCCCGGTCCGGCGAGGCGGCGACCGTGCGGACGGTGCTGAGCAACCAGCGCGGTCACCTCCTGCGCGAGCTGCGCAACCTCGATGGCCTGCGGCGCCGCGCCGACGACCCGGTGGTCGGCCTGCTGCTCGCCGCCGCCGCCCGGCACGTCGAAGCCGACCTCGCCTTCGTCGACGACGCCGAATCCGTCCTACTCGCCGACGGGGGCACGCTGCTGGCCACGATCGCCGCCGACCGGTCGCCGATGGCCGACCCGACCGAGGCCGGTGGCCCGGCGCGCGCCGCCGGCTGAGCGGTGCGCCCCGACGACGGCCCTGCCCTTGCCGGGCACCCGGGACCGTCGGGTCAGGCTGCCGCGACCCGGCGCAGGAAGCGCTCGCCCACCTCGGCCACGGCGGCCGCGTCGAACTCCAGCGCCGCGCCGGCCACCGTGACCTCGGCCAGGGCCAACCCCGGCACGTCGGTGTCCCGCCAGCCGCCGACGAACCACACCCGCTCCCGCTCGGCGAGGTCGAGCGCGGCGGCGTTCAGCGTCTCGGCCGGGTACGGCAGCCAGAGCCGGAACTGGTGGGTGTGCGGCGGCGCGGGAAACACCCGGGCGCCGGGCAGCTCCGCCAGGGCCGCGGCGACGGTACGGGCGTGTCCGACGTACGCCGGCAGCCGGGGCAGTTCGTCCGCCAGCCCGGCGAGCGCGGCCAGCGCCGCCGGCCACTGCTGGAAGAGCTGCCCGCCGTACCGGTGCCGCCACGTCCGGGCGTACCGGGCCAGTGCCGCGTCTCCGGCGAGCGCCGCGCCGGAGATCCCGCCGAGCGACTTGTAGAACGAGACGTAGACGCTGTCGAACAGTTCCACGATCTCGGGCAGCGGTCGGCCGAGGTGGGTGGTGGACTCCCAGATCCGGGCGCCGTCGGCGTGCACCCGGGCGCCACCTTCCCGGGCCGCCGCCACGGTGGCGGTCAACCCGTCCCAGTCCGGCAGCACGAACCCGGCGTCGCGCAGCGGCAGCTCCAGCAGCAGGGTGCCGATCGGCTCGGCCAGGGCGGCCACCTCGGTGGCGTCCGGGTTGCGGGGCTCGGCGGTGGCCGGCACCGCGCGCAGCCCACCGAGCACCGCGTACGCGTCGCCCTCGTGCACCAGCGGGTGGCTCAGCGGGTGCAGGCCGACCGTCGTACGGCCGGTCAGCTCCGCGCCGTACCGCATGGCGACCTGCTGGGCCATGGTGCCGGTGGGGAAGAAGACGGCGGCCTCGGCGCCGAGCAGCTCGGTCACCCGGCGCTCCACCGCCTCGACCGCGCCGCCCTCGCCATACACGTCGGGCAGGTCGTCGGGGTCGGCGGTGGCCCGGATCCGATCGAGCTGCTCGCCCACCGTGCCGGGGCGTACCCCGGCGAGGATCCGGTCGCAGCCGCGGATCGCCGCGGCCCGGCGGGCCCGGTCGGCGCTCATCGGCCGGCCGCCAGCCCGCGCAGCCGGGTGACCGCCTCGGCGAGCACCTCGGGTCGCTTGCAGAAGGCGAACCGGATCAGCCGCCGGCCGGCCTCCTGGTCGTCGTAGAAGACCTGGGTGGGCACCGCGACCACCCCGCAGCGCTCGGGCAGCGACCGGCAGAACTCCACGCCGTCCCGGCCGCCGAGCGCGGTGACGTCGGCGGTGACGAAGTACGTCCCCTCGGGCGTCAGCACCCGGAACCCGGCGTCGGTCAGCCCGGCCACCAGTTGGTCGCGGCGGCGCTGGAGATCGTCCCGGAACCCGGTGAAGTACGCGTCCGGCAGGCCGAGCGCCACCGCGACCGCCGGTTGCAGCGGGGCCGCGTTGACGAAGGTGAGGAACTGCTTGACCCGCAGCACCGCGGAGACCAGCGACGCCGGCCCGCTGACCCAGCCGACCTTCCAGCCGGTGCAGGAGAAGGTCTTGCCGGCCGAGGAGATGCGCAGGGTGCGCTCCCGCATCCCGGGGAGGGTGGCCAGCGGCACGTGTGGCGCGGCGGCGTCGGTGAAGACCAGGTGCTCGTACACCTCGTCGGTGACCGCGTACGCGCCGTGCTCCCGGCAGAGCTCGGCGACCAGGGCCAGCTCGTCCGGGGTGAACACCTTGCCGGTCGGGTTGTGCGGGGAGTTCAGCAGCACCAGGCGGGTCCGCGGGCCGAACGCGGCCCGCAGCTCCGCAGGGTCGACGGCGTACCGACCGTCCGCGCCGGGCCGCAGGGTCACCGGCCGCCGGACCGCGCCGGCCAGCGCGATCGAGGCCGCGTACGAGTCGTAGTACGGCTCGAAGCAGACCACCTCGTCACCCGGCTCGCAGAGCGCGAGGATGCTCGCCGCGATCGCCTCGGTGGCGCCGGCGGTGACCACGATCTCGCCGTCCGGGTCGTACGCCAGGCCGTGGAAGCGGCGCTGGTGCTCCGCGACCGCCCGGCGCAGCGCGGGGATCCCCGGGCCTGGCGGGTACTGGTTCTGCCCGGAGCGCAGCGCCTCGGCCGCGGCGGCCAGCATCTCCGGCGGGCCGTCGGTGTCCGGAAAGCCCTGCCCGAGGTTGACCGCGCCGGTGCGGGCGGCGAGCGCGGACATCTCGGCGAAGATCGTCGTCCCGAACGGCCGCATCCGGGCCACCAGCGGGTCGACATCGGAGGCGGTCGTCATCTGCCCGAGCCTACGGGCAGCACCCGCCCGAACGCAGCCTCGGTCGATCTCACGCCTGGTCATCCAGCCGTCCTCGGCCGGGTCGGTCACCGGAGCGGTCGGGTGACGGTGGGTGGAACGGCCGGCGGGTTCGTCCCGATGGCTCCTCGGGCGGCCCGAACGCTCAAATTCAGTGATTGTTTACCCGGCTTCCGAGCACGCATGATGAGCGAAACTGGGTTAGGCTGCCTCCCATGTGTGGAATCGTGGGTTACGCCGGCGCGCGCCCGGCGCTCGGCATCGTGCTCGACGGACTGCGGCGGCTGGAGTACCGCGGCTACGACTCGGCCGGCGTGGCGATCGTCTGCGACGACGAGCTGCTGACCGAGAAGAAGGCCGGCAAGCTGGCCAACCTGGAGAAGGTGCTCTCCGAGCGGGCCGCCGCCAACCCGACCGACTGCGCCGCCAGCCCGATCGGCATCGGTGACGGCACGACCGGCATCGGCCACACCCGCTGGGCCACCCACGGCGGCCCCACCGACCGCAACGCGCACCCCCACCTGGCCCCCGACGGCCGGGTCGCGGTGATCCACAACGGCATCATCGAGAACTTCGCCCGGCTCCGCGGCGAGCTGGAGGACGACGGCGTCCAGTTCACCAGCGACACCGACACCGAGTGCGCCGCCCACCTGCTCTCCCACGCGCTCGCCGAGCTGCGCGCCGCCGGCGAGACCGACAGCCCGCAGCTGCTCGCCGCCGCGATGCGGGTGGTCTGCCGGCGCCTGGAGGGCGCGTTCACCCTGCTCGCCGTGGACGCCGGCATCCCCGGCGCGGTGGTCGGCGCCCGGCGCAACTCGCCGCTGGTGGTCGGCCGGGGCGAGGGGGAGAACTACCTGGCCAGCGACGTGGCCGCGTTCATCGAGCACACCCGCGAGGCGGTCGAGCTCGGTCAGGACCAGATCGTGCTGATCACCGGCGAGAGCATCGAGATCACCGACTTCGACGGCCAGCCCGCCGCCGGCAAGGACTTCCACATCGACTGGGACTCCTCCGCCGCGGAGAAGGGCGGCTACGACTACTTCATGCTCAAGGAGATCGCGGAGCAGCCGCAGGCGATCGCCGACACGCTGCTCGGCCGGCTCACCGAGACCGGTGAGATCGCCCTGGACGAGGTCCGCCTCAGCGACCAGGACCTGCGCGACGTCGACAAGATCTTCATCATCGCCTGCGGCACCTCGTACCACGCCGGGATGGTGGCCAAGTACGCCGTCGAGCACTGGACCCGGATCCCCTGCGAGGTCGAGCTGGCCAGCGAGTTCCGCTACCGCGACCCGGTGCTCGACCGCTCCACGCTGGTGATCGTGATCAGCCAGTCCGGCGAGACCATGGACACCCTGATGGCGCTGCGGCACGCCAAGGAGCAGAAGGCCCGGGTGCTGGCCATCTGCAACACCAACGGCTCGACCATCCCGCGTGAGTCCGACGCCGTGCTCTACACCCACGGCGGCCCGGAGATCGCGGTCGCCTCCACCAAGGCGTTCCTCACCCAGCTGGTCGCCTGCTACCTGATCGGCCTGCACCTGGCCCAGGTGCGCGGGATCAAGTTCGCCGACGAGGTCGGCGCGGTGGTGGCCCAGCTGCAGGAGATGCCGGGCAAGCTGCGGGAGCTGCTGGACCGGATCGAGCCGGTGCGCGAGCTGGCCCGCGACCTGAAGGCCGCGCCGACGGTGCTGTTCATCGGCCGGCACGTGGGTTACCCGGTGGCCCTGGAGGGCGCGCTGAAGCTCAAGGAGCTGGCGTACATGCACGCCGAGGGCTTCGCCGCCGGCGAGCTGAAGCACGGCCCGATCTCGCTGATCGACGAGGGCACGCCGGTGATCTGCATCGTGCCGTCGCCGGTCGGCCGGGGCATGCTGCACGACAAGGTCGTCTCCAACATCCAGGAGGTCCGCGCCCGGGGCGCCCGGACCATCGTGATCGCCGAGGAGGGCGACGAGGCCGTCGTCCGCTACGCCGACCATTTGATCTACGTGCCGCGGACGCCGACCCTGCTGGCGCCGCTGGTGACCACCGTGCCGCTGCAGGTGCTGGCCGCCGAGATCGCCTCGGCCCGCGGGCACGACGTCGACCAGCCGCGCAACCTGGCGAAGTCCGTCACCGTCGAGTGACGCACCGGGCCGCGGTCGTCCGCCGCGGCCCGACCCCGCCGGAGCACCCGACGGCCCCGCCCCACTCCGGGGTGGGGCCGTCGCCCGTCTCCCCGGCGTCGCCCGGCGCTCGTCGCCCCACTTCGCGACGATCTCGCCGAGGACCGACCGGAACTGCCCCGCCAGCCCGCCGTGCGGCTCGTCGGCCCGCTGAGCCCGGGCCGTCACAGCGGCTGCCCGAGGACGATCCGGGCCATCCCGTCCAGTGCCGGGTTGTCGTCGTCCCAGTAGCCGGTGTGGCCGTGCCGGCCGCTGGGAAAGGTGCGGCCGCCGAACGCCGGGTCGCTCGGGTCGTGGCCGAACCACAGCTCGTGGTCGGAGCGGCCGAGCAGCGAGACGGCCGCGCCC
This sequence comes from Micromonospora sp. NPDC000089, assembly GCF_042899365.1. Taxonomy (NCBI): domain Bacteria; kingdom Bacillati; phylum Actinomycetota; class Actinomycetes; order Micromonosporales; family Micromonosporaceae; genus Micromonospora; species Micromonospora sp. NPDC000089. The sequence continues at coordinate 181,744 of NZ_JBIAZT010000010.1, read as the reverse complement.
AACGGCGAGGTGGCCAGCGCCGCCCGGCCGGCCAGTCGCCCGGGCGACTCCACCAGCCGGATCACGTCGTCCGGGGCGGTGCTGGCGAAGACCCGGTCCGGCGGCAGGCGGAGCGCCTCGGCGTGCGCGACCCCGACCCCCGGGGAGCCCACGAAGACCAGAGCGTCGGCGGCCAGGCCGTGGTCGCGGGCGGCGCTGCCCACCACCACCGAGCCGTAGCTGTGGCCGAGCACGGTCTGCCGGGCCGGCGCGCCCTCGTGGGTGGCGCGCAGCCCCTCCTGGAACCGGTGCAGCCCCGGGCCGGCGTCCCGAGCCTGGGCCGACCAGGCGGCCTCGTGCAGGAAATCCGGTGCGTCGTAGTCCAGCCAGAGCACCGCCGCCGTCTCGGCGCCCGGGGCGAGCCGGCCACACCGGTCGCGGACCAGACCGGCCCGGCCCAGCTCGCCCGGCACGTCGGCCAGGTCGCTGGTCATCCCGGGCACGTAGGTGAGCACCCGGTCGGCCCGGTCCGGGTTGCCGAGCGCCACCACCGCCCGCCCCTCGCCGGCGGTGGCCAGCCGCAACAGGTAGGCCCGGGGCGACCCCGACTCGGCCAGCCGGCCGGTGAGCGCGGCCAGCGCGGCCAGGCTCGCGTCGATCCGGCGCAGGCCGGCCAGCTCGACCGGGCCGCGCGGGAACCGGTCGGCCAGCATCCGCCGGATCGTCAGCAGCGCCTCCCGGTGGGCGCCCAGGGTGAGCCGGTTGGCCTGGTCCCGGGCGGCGGCCGGCACCCCGTCGAGGCGGCCGACCAGGGCCGGCTCGTGGGCCACCAACCAGCGCCGCTGCGCCGGTGCGAGCCCCGACCACCAGGCCCGGACCTCTGCCGGCTCGGCGTCGGGACCCGGTCGGCCCGGCGGCGGCGGCGCGGTCCAGCCGGAGCGGGCCGCCGCGGCCAGCTCGGCCAACCGGGCGGTCGCCTCCCGGTCGGCCGTGTCGGCCAGGGCGAGCGCGTCGCCCACCGCCGCCGCCACCCGCTCGGCCGCCGCCGCCCGGCCCGCCGCTGCCGCCCGCTCGACCGCTGCCCGGTCCGCCGTCGTCGCTGCCGTTCGGGCCGCCGCCTGCCGTGCCGTTGATGCCTGCCGTGTCGGGGCGTGCCGTGCCGCTCCCGGTCGGCCGTCGGGGGTCACGCCCGCCTCCGGACCGGTCCATCCCACCGGGCCGGGCGCCGCGGTGGCCACGCCGTGCCGGTCGACCAGCACCCCGCTGCGATCGGCCAGCGCGACCGCCTCGGCCAGCCGGGCCTTCGCCACCGCGAGCCGGCCGGCGAACTCGGCCAGCACCTGGTCGCACTCCAGCAGCGCGGGCGACAGCCCGGCCAGCTGACCCCGCAGCGTGCCCAGCCGCCGGTCGGCCGCCCCGGCCGCCGCGCCCGACCAGCCGGGACGCAGCTCCGTCGCCCGCCGGCCCAGCTCCGCCCGCCGCCCCTCGACCGGGCCGGTCAGCGCCCGCCAGGCCACCCCGGCGTCGGCCCAGTCGGCCGGGGAGGCCGCCCAGAGCCGCGCGTACCCGTTCATCGCGGCAGCCCGGCCAGCCGATCGGCGGCTCGGGCGTCCACCGCCTCGTACTCCCGTACGGCGGTGTGCAGGGCGGTGGACGTCTCGGCCACCTTGGCGGCCAGGGCGCCCAGCCAGGCGTGCACCGCCGACTCGCAGCGGACCAGCGCCGCGGCGGCCCGCCACTCCGGCTCGGTGACCGTCAGCCCGGGCACCTCCGCCAGGCCGTGCGCCAACCCGTACGCCTCGGCGGACAGCCCACCGGCCACCCGGCGCAGCACCGCCGGATCGACCTCCACCGGCTCCTCGGTCATCCCCGTTCCTCCTGCCCCGTGCGCCTACGACGGCATCGACGCTAGGCGGCGTACGGGTGGTCGGGCAGGGCCTGTGGACGGCGGGCGGTGGTCGTACCCCCGGGTTGTCCACAGGGATTGCCCACCGCGTGGCCGACGGCTAATCTGCCGCCCCGACCGCCGGTAGGGTGGGTTGGTCGATCGGCCACCGAGGGACGGGACGGTACGGGCATGACACCGGTGTGGCGGGTCGCGGACGTCCGCGCGGCCGAGGCCGGCCTGATGGCCACGCTCCCGTCCGGCACGTTGATGCGACGCGCGGCCGCCGGGCTGGCCCGCCGCTGCGCGCTGCTGCTCGCCGACCGGGGCGGGGTGTACGGCGGGCGGGTGCTGCTGCTGGTCGGCACCGGCGACAACGGCGGTGACGCGCTGTACGCCGGCGCCCTGCTGGCCCGCCGCGGCGTGGCGGTGTCGGCGTTGCCGGTCACCCCCGGCCGGGCGCACGCCGACGGCCTGGCCGAGCTGCGTGCCGCCGGTGGCCGGCTGGTCGACGCCCCGCCCGCGACGGTCGACCTGGTGCTCGACGGCATCGTCGGGATCGGCGGCACCGGCGGGCTGCGGGAGGCCGCCGCCGACCTCGTCGCCCGGCTGCCCGAGCTGCGTGGCCGGGACGGCGCCCGGGCCACCGTGGTGGCCGTGGACGTGCCGAGCGGGGTGGCGGTGGACACCGGGCACGTGCCAGCGGCCTCCGGCCGGCCCACCGCGGTGCGGGCCGACGTGACGGTGGCCTTCGGCGCGCTGAAGCCGGCGCTGGTGGTCGGCCCGGCCGCACCGCTCGCCGGGCAGGTCGAGCTGGTGGACATCGGGCTACGGCCGTGGCTGCGCGGCACCCCGGCGCTTCGGGTCACCGAGTGGTCGGACGTGGTCGACTGGTGGCCAGGGCTCGGCGCGGCGTCGGAGAAGTACACCCGCGGGGTGGTCGGGGTGGCGACCGGCTCGGCGACCTACCCGGGCGCGGCGGTGCTGTCCGTGGGCGGCGCGCTCGCCGGCCCGACCGGCCTGGTCCGGTACGCCGGCGGGGCCCGCGAGGAGGTGGTCCGGCAGCACCCGTCGGTGATCGCCACCGGTGGCGTCGCCGACGCCGGCCGGGTCCAGGCGTGGATCTGCGGCTCGGGGCTCGGCACCGGCGCGGAGTCCGCCGCCGAGCTGCGCGCGGTGCTCGCCGCGCCGGTCCCGGTGGTGCTCGACGCGGACGCGCTCACCCTGCTGGTGGACGGCGCGCTCGCCGACCGGCTGCGCGGCCGGGACGCCCCGATCGTGGTCACTCCGCACGACCGCGAGTTCAGCCGGCTCTGCGGGGAGGACCCGGGCGCCGACCGGGTCGCCGCCACGCTCCGGCTGGCCGCCTGGATGAACGCGACGGTGCTGCTCAAGGGGGACCGGACGATCGTCGGCACGCCGGACGGCCGGGCGTACGTGAATCCGACCGGCACCCCGGCGCTGGCCACCGGGGGCACCGGGGACGTGCTGGCCGGGCTGCTCGGCTCGCTGCTGGCGGCCGGGCTGGCCCCGGAGCGGGCGGCGGCGACCGCGGCGTACCTGCACGGCCTGGCCGGGCGGGAGGCGGCCCGGCACGGCACGGTGACCGCGCCCGACGTGGTGGCCGCCCTGCCCCCGGTGGTCGCGCCGCTGGTCTGAGCCCGGTGTCGGGGGTCGGCGTCCCACGCCCCGGCTGATCTACCGCCAAGTAGGCTTGGCCGCATGTGGCAGGCCGAGGCGCGCGTCGATCTGGACGCGATCCGTGACAACGTGGCCCGGCTCCGGGCGGGCACCGGCGCCGAGCTGATGGCGGTGGTGAAGGGTGACGGGTACGGGCACGGCATGGTCCCGTCCGCCCGCGCGGCCCTCGACGCCGGGGCGGACTGGCTCGGGGTCTGCACCCTGGACGAGGCGCTCACCCTGCGCCGGGCCGGGATCACCGCGCCCGTGCTGGCCTGGCTGCTGGCGCCGGGGCTGCCGCTGCACGAGGGCGTCGCCGCCGGGGTCGACCTGGGTGCCGCGAGCCTGCCCCAGCTGGACGAGATGATCGAGGCGGCCCACCGGGCGGAGCGCCCGGCGCGGCTGCACCTGAAGATCGACACCGGGCTGTCGCGCGGCGGCGCCACCGTGGCCGACTGGCCGACCCTGCTGGAGGCCGCCGCGAAGGCCCAGGCCGACGGCCTGGTCGAGGTGGTCGGGGTGTGGAGCCACTTCGTGTACGCGGACTCGCCCGGCCACCCGACCACGGATCGCCAGTTGGCCGTCTTCCACGAGGGGCTGGCCATGGTCGAGCGGGCCGGGCTGCGCCCGCGCTACCGGCACCTGGCCAACTCGGCCGCCACGCTGACCCGGCCGGACACCCACTTCGACCTGGTCCGGCCCGGGATCGCGGTGTACGGCCTGTCGCCGATCGCGGGCGAGCAGTTCGGCCTGCGCCGGGCGATGACCGCGCGGGCCCGGGTGATGCTCACCAAGCGGGTTCCGGAGGGCACCGGCGTCTCGTACGGCCACACCTACCTCACCGAGCGGGAGGCGAACCTGGCCGTGGTGCCGCTCGGCTACGCCGACGGGGTGCCCCGGCACGCCTCCAACGTCGGCCCGGTGCAGCTGGCCGGGAAGCGGCGGACCATCTCCGGCCGGGTCTGCATGGACCAGTTCGTGCTGGACTGCGGCGACGACCCGGTGGCCGCGGGCGACGTGGCCACCCTGTTCGGCGACGGCGCGGACGGCGGCCCGACCGCCGACGACTGGGCCGAGGCGGTCGGCACGATCAACTACGAGATCGTCACCCGGTTCGGGAGCACCCGGGTGCCCCGGGTCTACGACGGTGAGCGTTCCCCGTGAGCGCGAGGAGTGAGCCGGGTTTGCGAGCCCCGCAGTCGCGAACGAAGGTGGCTTTATGAACCAGTTGCGGATTCCGCGACCGCGGACGGCCGTCGGGCGGGCCGCCGGGCTGGTCGGGGCCGCGGTGGGCGTGGCCGCAGCGGGGCTCGCCGCGGGCGTGGTGAGCGAGCGGGTCCTGGTCCGTCGGCTCAAGACCGACCCCGCCGATCCGTACGCCGACGAGGTGTTCGGCGACCAGCGGTACGACGAGGCGTTCCGGCTGGAGATGCCGGACGGCACCGACATCCACGTCGAGGTGGTGGAGCCGACCCGCCCCGCGCAGGGGCACCCGACCGTGGTGCTGGTGCACGGCTTCTGCCTGGACATGGGCACCTTCCACTTCCAGCGCAAGATGCTCGCCGCCCGCGGTGACTATCGCGTCGTCGCGTACGACCAGCCCGGGCACGGGCTGTCCGGGCGGCTGGAGACCGGCGACTACGACCTGGCCGCGCTGGGCCGGACGCTGCGCCGGGTGATCGACCGGGCCGCGCCGGACGGGCCGCTGGTGCTGGTCGGGCACTCGATGGGCGGCATGACCATCATGGCGTTCGCCGAGGCGTACCCGGAGATGTTCGGCGACCGGGTGGTCGGCACCGTGCTGATGTCCACCTCGGGCGGCCTGCTCGCCGAGACGAAGTTGGTCGCCCCGGCGATGCTCGGGCGGGTCGGCGTGCCGGTGCTGCACATGATGAGCAACGCCACCCGGTACGGCGGCCCGATGATCGACAAGGCCCGCAAGTCGACGTCCAACGTGGCCTGGCTGCTCACCCGCAAGTACGGCTTCGGCACCCCGAAGCCCAGCCCGGCGCTGGTGTCCTATGTGGAGACGATGAACTCCCGCACCTCGGCGGACACCGTGACCCGGTACCTGCGGACGCTGGCGACGCACTCGCGCTTCCCGGCGCTGGCCGCGTTGAGCGGCACGCCGGTGCTGGTGGTGGTCGGGGACAAGGACATGATCACTCCGGTTACCCACTCGGAGGAGATCGTTCGTCGGCTGCCGCACGCCCGGTACATCAAGATCCAAGACAGTGGTCACGTGGTGATGCTGGAGCACGCCGACGAGGTCAACGCGGCGCTCGCCGAGTTCCTGGAGTCGCTGTGACGCGGGTCGGTCCGTCCGGTGGCGATGCGGCCGGGTCGCGGGTTGGTCCGTCCGGTGGCGGCGCGGCCGGATTGCGGGTGGGTCTGCCCGGCGTCGAGGACACCCACGCGTTCGGCGCCCGGCTGGCCGGTGTGCTGCGCGCCGGGGACCTGCTGCTGCTCACCGGGCCGCTGGGCGCCGGCAAGACCGCGCTCACCCAGGGCATCGGCGCCGGGCTGGGGGTGCTCGGCGCGATCACCTCGCCCACCTTCGTGATCGCCCGGGTGCACCGGCCGGACCCGGCCCGGGGCCGCGGCGTGGCGCTGGTGCACGCCGACGCGTACCGGCTGGGCGACGCGGCAGACCCGCGCGCGGAGATCGACGACCTGGACCTGGACGCCTCGGTGGAGGACTCGGTGACGGTCGTCGAGTGGGGCGAGGGCCTGGTGGAGCAGCTGGCCGACGCCCACCTGCGGGTACGCATCGACCGGCGCGACGACGACACCCGGCTGGTGACCCTGGAACCCGTCGGCGGTGACTGGGCCGACCGGCTGCTCGCCCTGCGCTGAGCCGCCGCCCCGCCCCCGCGCTGCCGTCCCGCCCCCGCGCTGCCGTCCCGCCCGGCGGCGGTTGGTGTCGTACCCGCTGCCTACAGTGTCCCGGCCGACTGCGAAAGGTTGCCGATGCTCGACGACGCCCCCGCCCTCGACCTGCTGGCGCTGCTCCCGCCGGAGTGGCGCGCCGTGCTCGCCCCGCACCTCGACCCGGCCCGCACCGCCGCGCTGGCCGAGTTCGTCGCCCGGGAGTACGCCACCCAGACGGTCTTCCCGCCGGTGGCGGACCTGTTCTCCGCCTACCAGCGGTGCGGGCCGCAGCAGTGCCGGGTGCTGATCCTCGGGCAGGATCCGTACCACCGGGCCGGGCAGGCGCACGGGCTGAGCTTCAGCGTCCGCGAGGGGGTGACGGTGCCGCCGTCGCTGCGCAACGTCTTCAAGGAGTTGGGCGAGGACCTGGGCGTGCCCCGGCCGCGCAGCGGCAACCTCGACGGTTGGGCGGCGCAGGGGGTGCTGCTGCTCAACTCGGTGCTCACCGTCCGGCAGGCCACGCCCGGCTCGCACGCCAACCGGGGCTGGGAGGAGTTCACCGACGCCACCATCCGGGCGCTCGACGCGCTGGAGCAGCGGGTGGTGTTCCTGCTCTGGGGTGGGTACGCCCGCAAGAAGGCGGCCCTGGTCACCAACCCTCGGCACGTGGTGCTGGAGGCGGGTCACCCCAGCCCGATGAACCCGCGCGGCTTCCTCGGCAGCCGGCCGTTCAGCGCGACCAACAAGGCGCTGGCCGACGCCGGCCTGCCCACCATCGACTGGGAGCGTTCCGCCGGCTGACGCTCAGTGGACCGCGGCGGCGGTCGACCCGCGGTCCTCACCGGCCTGTCGCTGCCGCTGCTGGTGGCGCCGCAGGAGCGTGGCGGCGCGCGGGTCGGTCAGCTCCACCGCGACGAGCGGCACCACCTGGTAGGCCCGCCCGTCGTGCCGTACCTCGATCGTGGTCGGCAACTCGTCGCACAGTTGGGCGCGGAGCTCGCCGTGCCGGGTCAGCCAGCGGTGCTCACCCGGCTCCTCGGGTTCGAGGCGCAGCCCGCCGAACTCCTTCCAGCGGGCGTTCCAGCGCTGCCCGTACGCGGCGTCCAGCCAGGCGGTGAAGCGCGCCGAGTCGGCCCAACGGACTGCGATCTCCACTCCGTCGGCCGGCACCGCCGCCCCCTGGAGCACGGCGGCGGTGGTGCCGGTCAACACGTACGGCAGGTCGCCGAGATGCCGGAGCATCCGGTCCAGCCCCAGATCGTCGATCCGCTCGGCGATCGGCCGAGCCGCCAGTTCGTCCAGCTTCGCGTCCAGCTCGGCGTCCAGCGGCTCGGTGGACACCGCCAGCTGCAGCCCGAGGGCGGCCAAGACCCGCTCGACCAGGGGGATGCTCGGCATCCGGTCGCCGCGCTCGATCCGGGCCACCGCGCTCTGGCTGATGCCGGCGAGACTGGCCAGCGCCTGCTGGGTCAGCCCCCGGGTCTCCCGCTCGAGGCGCAGCATCCTCGCGATTCGGCCGCCCAGGTCACTCTTCGTCATGACAACACAATGACCTGGCATGAAGAGCGATATGCCTCTCCGTCATAAATATGACTCCTGGTCATATCGCTCTCCACCGAACCTCCTTCCAGCGGTGTCGCGCTCGGTAGCTGAGGGGATCGCACGCCGCGCCGCGGTCGTGCTGCGCTGCGGTCGCGCCGCGCCGCGCCGGGTCGTGCTGCGCCGCGCCGCGCCGCGCCGCGCCGGGTCGTGCCGCGCCGGGTCGTGCCGGGCCGCATCGCGCGCGCCGTGGTCGCGCTGGGGCGCGGTAGTGCCGGGCCGCGTCGCGCGCCGCGCCGCGGACCGGACGGGCTCCGGCGTGCCGTGACGAATTGATGGCGGTGGACGTCCGGGGCGTCGCTCCAGGCGCCACTCCAGGGGGCCACCATGCGTGACGGGCGGGCGGCTAGGCTGGCATACCGTGCTCGTACTGGTGGTGGACTCCTCGACGCCCGCGGTGACCGCGGCGCTGGCCGAGGTCTCGGCGGACGGTGTCGCGCTGCGGGCCCACCGGTGCACGGTCGACGCCCGGGCCCACGGCGAGCTGCTCGCGCCGCAGGTCGACGCGGTGCTCGCCGACGCCGGCGCCCGGCCGCGGGACCTCGGCGCGATCGTCGCGGGCCTCGGCCCCGGGCCGTTCACCGGGCTGCGGGTCGGCCTGGTCACCGCCGCCACCATGGGGCAGGTGCTCGGGGTCCCCACGTACGGTGTCTGTTCGCTGGACGCGATCGGCCACCCGGCGGCGGCCGGCGCGCCGGTCCTGGCGGCCAGCGACGCCCGCCGGCGGGAGCTCTACTGGGCCGTCTACGACGGCGCCGGGCAGCGGATCGCCGGCCCCGACGTGGCCGCGCCGGCGGTCGTCGCGCAGCGGGCCCGCGAGCTGGCCGTCACCGCCGCGGTCGGCGACGGCGCGCACCGGTACGCCGACGTGCTCGACCTGCCGCTGCGCGCCGAACCCCGCTACCCGGACGCCACCGCGCTGGCCGGCCTGGCCGCCGAGCGGATCCGGGCCGGGGCCCCGGGCGAAACGCTCACCCCGCTCTACCTGCGCCGGCCGGACGCGGTGGCGGCGACCGCCCGCAAGTCGGTCCTGCCGTGACCTCGACGGCAGCGGTGCGGATCGAACGGTTCCGCTGGTGGCACGTCGACGAGGTGCTGCCGATCGAGGCGGATCTCTTCGGCGCCGAGGAGTGGTCGCCGGCGATGTTCTGGAACGAGCTGGCCAACGGCCACCACTACCGGGTCGCGCTGGACGCCGACGGGACGCTGCTCGGCTACGCCGGGCTGGCCGTCGCGCCCGACGAGGCGTGGGTGCAGAACATCGCCGTACGCCGGGACGCCCAGCGGCGCGGGATCGGCCGGGCGCTGCTGGAGGACCTGCTGGCCGAGGCGGCCCGGCGCGGCGCCCACAGCGTGCTGCTGGAGGTGGCGGCGGACAACGCTCCGGCCCAACGGCTCTACGCGGGGTACGGCTTCGAGCCGATCGGCGTCCGCCGCGGCTACTACCAACCGAGCAACACCGACGCGCTGGTCATGCGGCGTGACGCGGAACCGACCGGAAACGGGACGGCCCATGGCTGACGAACCACTGATCCTCGGCATCGAGACCTCCTGCGACGAGACCGGCGTCGGCATCGTGCGCGGGCACACCCTGCTCGCCGACGCGCTCGCCTCCAGCGTCGAGCAGCACGCCCGGTTCGGCGGCGTGGTGCCCGAGGTGGCCAGCCGGGCCCACCTGGAGGCCATCGTGCCCACCATGGAGCGGGCGCTGAAGCAGGCCGGCGTGACCATCGCCGACATCGACGCGATCGCGGTCACCTCCGGTCCCGGCCTGGCCGGCGCGCTGCTGGTCGGGGTGGCCGCCGCCAAGGGGTACGCGCTCGCCGCCGAGAAGCCGGTCTACGGTGTCAACCACCTCGCCGCGCACGTCGCCGTGGACACCCTGGAACACGGCCCGCTGCCCGAGCCGGCGATCGCCATGCTGGTCTCCGGTGGGCACTCCTCGCTGCTGCTCGTCGACGACCTGGCCCGCGGGGTGACCCCGCTCGGCGCCACCATCGACGACGCGGCCGGCGAGGCTTTCGACAAGGTGGCCCGGCTGCTCGGCCTGCCCTTCCCCGGCGGCCCGTACGTCGACCGGGAGGCCCGAGCCGGCGATCCGGCGGCGATCGGCTTCCCACGCGGACTCACCGCCGCGAAGGACCTCGCCGCGCACCGCTACGACTTCTCCTTCTCCGGCCTGAAGACGGCGGTCGCCCGCTGGGTGGAGGCGCGGCAGCGGGCCGGCGAGCCGGTGCCGGTGGCGGACGTGGCGGCCTCGTTCCAGGAGGCGGTCTGCGACGTGCTCACCGCCAAGGCGCTCGACGCGTGCCGGGCCCAAGGGGTGGAGACGCTGGTGATCGGCGGGGGAGTGGCGGCGAACTCGCGACTGCGCGCGATGGCCGAGCAGCGGGCCGAGCGGTACGGCGTCCGGGTCCGGGTGCCGCGGCCGAAGCTCTGCACCGACAACGGCGCGATGGTCGCGGCGCTCGGCGCGCACCTGGTGGCCGCCGGGGTGGCGCCGAGCCGGCTGGACCTGCCCGCCGACTCGGCGATGCCGTTGACCACGGTCAGCGTGTGACGGAGGGGATGACCGACGTGATCGTCCGGATGTGGGAGGCGCGGGCCGAGCCGTACACGCTCGCCGACCTGATCACCTGGGTCTGCGACACCGCGCTGCCGGAGTTCGAGCACGACCCGCTGCACCTGTCCAGCGAGGTGTTCTCCTCCACCGACCACCGGGTGGTGGTGATCTCGAAGTGGCGCAGCAGCCCGCGCCCGCTGCCCGAACCGCCCGCCCTGCTGGTCGCCCGCCCCCCGCACGCCTGGGACTTCACCCAGGTCGACCGCTGACCAGCCGATCAGCGGGCCGCCGACCGACGGACCGCTGACCGGCGGCGGCCCGGGAGCGCCACCGCCGCCGGCCAACGGCGTTCGGGCGGTCAGCTGCGCCGCATGATGCGGAACGTGGCGAGACCGCCGGTGCCCAGCGCGAGCAGGAAGACCGCCCAGACCACGGTGGTGCTGACCCCGGCCGACGGGCCGGCGGCGCCGGCCCGTGCCGCGGCGATCAGCGAGTCACTCTGGGCCGGCGGCATCGCGGCGGGCGGCAGCTGCTGCCAACGGACCAGTCCGGTGCTCTCCAGCATCTCCATGTGATCGTTGACGAACTTGTTCGCCTGCTCGGCGAGCTTGCGGACGGTGGCGTCCCGGGTGCTGGCCCGGACCGCGCCGATCACCGGGAAGATCTTTCCGTGCGCCACCCGCAGCCGGGTGACGAAGATCTGGTCGAACTGCGCGCCGGTCGCGTTCTGCATCTCGGTCAGCCACCCCTTCTGCTCGGTGGTGGGATCGGTCGGCAGGGTCGCGCCCAGCTTGTTGGCGGCGTCCACCACCAGCTGGTCGAGGACGCCGTGCTGGCGGGCGATCTCCGCCCCGATCTCCCGTACCCGGGGGGACTGGCCCTTCTGGGCGGCCATCTGGCCGGCCGGCATCTCCCAGAGCCCGGCGAGCCGGACGCCGTTGAGCAGGGTCATGTCGGCGGCGTTCATCTGCACCCCGGGCGCGACCACGGCCCGCGCCCCGGGAACGGCCACGGCGGGGGCGACCACGGCCCGCGCGGCGGGAGCGGCGGCGGCCTGTGACCCGGGGGCGGCCAGCGCCACGCCGGGCAGGGCCACGACCCCGGCCAGCAGCGTGCCGAACAGCACCAACACCCGGTGTCCGGGCCGACGACGTGCGGATTTCAGCGGTGCCATGCTGCGGTGCCTCCTCGGTCCGGGCCGTACGCCTGTCGCCGGGCGGCGCACCGGCCGCCCGTGCGTCCGTTGGTACGGATCACCGGGCCGATCGGTTCAGCCGACGTCGAGCGGGTCGGCGAGGAGCCGTTCGAAGGCCAGTTCGGCGGCGCCCACCAGCGCCGCGTCCTCGCCCAGCTTGGGGGTGCGCAGCCGGACGTGCTCCAGGCAGGCGGGCAGCCCCATCGAGTTGAGCCGGCTGCGGACCTGGGCGGCGGCGGCCAGGTAGAGGTCCCGCATGGTGCCGCCGAAGATGACCATCTCCGGGTTGAAGATGTTGACCAGGTTCGCCACCCCGAAGCCCAGCCAGTCGCCGGCCTGGCGGACCGCCCGCTGGGCACGCGCGTCGCCCCGGCCGGCGGCGTCGAACAGGGCCAGCAACGCGTCCCGCCCCCGGGCGTCGGAGCGGCCGGCCGCCCGCAGCAGCGCGTGCTCGCCGATCTCGGTCTCCCAGCAGCCCCGGGACCCGCACTCGCAGGGCGCGCCGTCGCGCACCACCACCATGTGCCCGACCTCGCCGCCGTACCCGCCGTGGCCGGTGAGCCGCCGGCCGCCGGCGATGATGCCGGCGCCCACTCCGACGTCCCCGTACAGGTAGATGACGTTGTCGCAGCCGGCCGCGACGCCGCGGGCGTGCTCGGCGAAGGCGGCGGTGTCCGCCACGTTCGCCACCGTGACCGCCACGTCGATGCCGAGCTCGGCGGCGAGCGCCGCGCCGATCGGCTCGTCCACCCAACCGCTGGCCGGCCCGAGCCGGACCAGGCCGTCGGCCCGGCGGACCATGCCGCAGACCGCCACCCCGGCGCCCACGCAGAACGACCCCACCGGCACGTGCTGGTGCATCTCCTTGAGCGCGCCGGCCAGCAGCGGCGCGGTCTCCGCCGCGTCCAGGCCGCGCGGCCGTTCCAGGTCCCGGCGGTCGAGCACCGTGCCGCCGAGACCGACCCGCGCGGCCCGCAGCCGGTCCACCTCGATGGAGTACGCGTACGCGTAGACCCGGGCCGACTCCGGCCGGACGACCAGCGACGGCCGGCCGGCCCGGCCGGTCTCCTTCGTGGAGCCCTCGCTGACCAGGCCGACGCCGGTCAGGTCGGCGGTGAGCGCGCCGATGGTGCTGCGGTTGAGCCCGAGGGTGGTGGTCAGCTCGGCGCGCGAGGTGGCCCCGTGCACGTGCACGTGCCGCAGCAGCGCCCCGAGGTTCTGCCGCCGGATCTCCTCCTGGCTCGGTCCCGCCCGCATCGTCCCGGCTCCCTGGTCAGCGCAGGCCGGTGGCGGCGGATCGGCGGCGGGTCAGCGCGTCGACGCCGGCCGCCAGCAGCAGCACCAGCCCGGTGAAGGTGTACTTCAGCCCGGAGCTGAGGTCCAGCAGGCCCATGCCGTTGATGATGACAGCCACCACCGCGCCGCCGAGCACCGCGTGGATCACCCGTCCCTTGCCGCCGAAGAGGCTGGTGCCGCCGATCACGGCGGCGCCCACCGCGTACAGCAGGACGTTGCTGCCGCCGGTGTTCGGGTCGACCGACCGGTCCCGGCTGGCGGCGATGATGCCGCCGATCGCGGCCATCCCGGAGCAGATCACGAACGCGGAGATCTTCATCCGGTCCACGTTGATGCCGGCCCGCCGGGCCGCCTCCGGGTTGCCGCCCACCGCGTACAGGTGCCGGCCGTACGCGGTGCGGTTGAGCACGAAGGTCCAGAACGCCAGCAGCGCGCCGATCAGCGGCACCACGACGGGCATCCCCCGGGTGGAGCTGATCAGCGGGTTGATGCTGCGTTCGGTGTTGAGCACGTGGACGGCGACGCCGAGCAGCAGGGCCAGCCCGAGGATCCGGGCCGCGACCACGGCGACCGGCTCGGTGGTCAGGCCGCGGGCGGCCCGGTTGCGGTGCCGCAGCAGCCGTCCGGCGGCGTACCCGAGCACGGTGAGGCCGGCCAGCAGCCAGCCGAGCGCCGGCGGTACGAAGTTGTTCTCGATCGCGATGATCACCGGATCGCTGATCGAGACGTTGGTGCCCTCCTTCATCAGCAGCAGCACCAGGCCCTGGAAGGCGAGGAACCCGGCCAGGGTGACCAGAAAGGACGGGATGCCCACCTTGGCCACCAGGACGCCGATGGCGAGGCCGATGAGCACGCCGGTGGCGACCGCGGCGAGCACCGCCACGTACCAGGGGTAGCCGAGCACACTGACCACGTTGGCCAGTACGGTCGCGCACACCCCGCTGGCGAAGCCGGCGGAGAGGTCGATCTCGCCGAGCAGCAGGACGAAGACCAGGCCCATCGCGATCACCGTGACCGCGGCGCCCTGGGTGAACAGGTTCGCGAAGTTGGCCGCCGAGAGGAAGACCGGCCGCACCAGCGCGAAGATCAGGCAGAGCACGGTCAGGCCGATCACGGCCGGCAGCGAGCCGAGGTCGCCGCCGCGTACCCGGGCCAGGTAGTCGCGAACGTGGTCCGCGACGGTCGGCGTGGGGTCGAGCCGGGTGGGCCCCTCCTGGCGGGGCAGGGTGGCGGTCATCGGCGGGCTCCCGGGGTCAGCTGGACCGGCTCGTCGCCGTCGTCGGTGAGGTGCCAGGCCGGCTCGGCGTCCAGGCCGAGCGAGCCCGACCGCCCGGTGGTGATCAGCTCGACCACCTGGGAGTGGGTGACGTCGGTGGTGCGCAGCTGGGCGACCATCTGGCCGAGGTAGAGCGCGGCGATCCGGTCGGAGATGGCGAAGACGTCGTTCATGTTGTGTGAGATGAGCACCACCGCGAGGCCGTTGTCGGCGAGCCGGCGGACGATCTCGAGGACCTGGGCGGTCTGCGCCAGGCCGAGCGCCGCGGTCGGCTCGTCCAGGATGACCAGCCGGCTGTTCCAGAGCACCGCCTTGGCGATGGCGACGGTCTGCCGCTGGCCGCCGGAGAGGCTGGAGACGTGCTGCCGCAGCGAGTGCACGTTGCGCACGTTGAGGCCGGCGAGCGTCTCCGCGGCCATCTGCTCCATGGTGGGCTCGTCGAGCACGATGCCGTGCCGCCGCTCCCGCCCGAGGAACATGTTCTGCACGATGTCCAGGTTGTCGCAGAGCGCCAGGTCCTGGTAAACGACGTCGATGCCGAGCGCGGCGGCGTCCCGGGGGCTGGTGACGGTGACCGGCCGGCCCTCGAAGAGGAACTGCCCGGAGTCGGTCGGGTGGATGCCGCTGATGCACTTCACCAGGGTCGACTTGCCGGCCCCGTTGTCGCCCACCAGCGCCGTCACCTCGCCCGGATGCACGGAGAGGCCGACGTCGCGCAGCACCTGGACGGGACCGAAGCTCTTGTCGATCCCGCGGACTTCCAGCAGGGGGGTTCCGGACACGGGAGGCTCCTTCGCGCTTCGGGTCGGTCCCGCCGGGCGGTTGCCGCGGGCGGCGGCGTCGGTCGGTGGGGGTGCGGTCAGCGGATGGCGGCGTCGGCGCAGAGTCTGGCGTACGCCCCGGCGCACACCTTGTCCCGGTCGACGAAGCCGTCGGCGATCACGTCCTTGACGTCGTCGGCGTAGACGACCTTCGGGGTGAGCAGGATGGCCGGCACGTCCCGGCCGTTCTTCGGGTCGCGGACGGTCTGGGCGGTCTCCTTGCGTTCCCCCCGGGCCAGCGCGATGGCGAGACCGGCGGCCGCCCGCGCCTCCTCCTTGATGTCCTTGTAGACGGTCATGCACTGGTCGCCGGCGAGGATGTTGCGCAGCCCCTGCACGTCGGCGTCCTGCCCGGTCACCGGGATCCGGCCGTTGAGCTTGTTCTTCTTGAGCACCGAGATCGCCGCGTTGCCCAGGCCGTCGTTGGCCGCGAGGACGCCGTCTATCCGCCCCTGGGTACGGGTGAGCATCTGCTCGAAGAGCACGCCGGCCTGCGCGTTGTCCCAGTCCGGCACCCACTGCTCGGGGCCCCGGACGAGATCCCCGGCGGCGAACTTCGGGGCGAGCACCGAGTCGTAGCCGTCCTTGAACATGGTGGCGTTGTTGTCCGTCGGTGAGCCGTGCAGGAAGGCCACCACCGGCGCGCCCGTCCGCCGGTCGCCCGGGCGCTCGGCCAGGCACCGGGCCAGGCCCTCGCCCTGCAGCTTGCCCACCGCCTGGTTGTCGAAGCTGACGTAGTACTGGGCGGAGCCGTCCAGGGTGAGCCGGTCGTAGTCGATGGTGGCGACGCCCTGGGACCGCGCCTTCTCCAGCACCGCCTTGCCGGTGCCGCTATCCAGATTGACGATCATCAGAACCGTGGCGCCATTGGTGATCATTTGTTCGGCGATGTTGGAGAACTGCGACTTGTCGCCCTGGGCGTTCTGGATGTCGGATCTGATGCCGGCGGCGTCGAACGCCTCCTTGAGGAATCGACGGTCCGCGCCCTCCCAGCGGGCGGAGGTCTTGCTGTCCGGCAGGATCACGCCGATCTTCGGGCTCCGGCCGCCGGCCTGGCTGCCGCTGGCGGACTGGTCACAACCGGCCGTGCCGCCGGTGGCCAGCAGGCCGACGGCGGTGAGGGCGAGCAGGCCCTTGCGCATCTGCACGGGTCCTTTCTCCGGTGGTGGCGGCCCGTTTGTTGTGAGCGGCAACGTATTGCTCCCGGTCCGACCCGCGCAAGACCGGGGGAGTCGTCAGTTCGGGAAAGGGCAGTAACAATCCCGTAACGCGGACGAGCCGGCGCGGAAATTGTCGATCCCGGTCAGTCTGCTCCCGGGCGGTCAGCGCGCCGCGACCGGGGCGGTGGTGGCGTCGGTCAGCGCCACCAGGTCGGCCGGGGCCAGCTCCAGCTGCAGGCCCCGGCGGCCCGCCGACACGTAGACGGTGTCGTGCTCGAGCGTCGAGGAGTCGAGCACCGTAGGCAGCCGGCGGCGCTGGCCCAGCGGGCTGATCCCGCCGCGCACGTACCCGGTGGCCCGCTCGGCCACCGCCCGGTCGGCCAGCGCGGCCCGCTTGCCACCGACCGCCGCGGCGAGCGCCTTGAGGTCCAGCTCGCCGGTGACCGGGACGACCGCCACGGTCAACCCGCCGTCGACCTCGGTGACCAGCGACTTGAACACCCGCTCCGGCGGCACCCCGAGCGCCGCGGCGACCAGCGCCCCGTAGTTCGGCGCGTCCGGCGACACGTCGTACGGGTGGGTGCGGTGCGCGATCTTCCGCTTCGCCAGCAGTGCCGTCGCCGGGGTGCCCTGTCCCGCCATGCCCGTCACGCTAGCCGGCCGGGTGGGGATCAGCCCGCGACGGGTCGGCACACCAGCACGGTCGGCGCCCCGGCGACCCGGGTGAGCACCAGGCTCGCCGCCGCATCGCCGGCCAGCCGCAGGTCGCGGCGCAGCTTCTCCGGCTCCAGCGCCGAGCCGCGCTTGAGGATCTCCACCCGGCCGGTCCGGCGCTCACGCAGCAGCGCGCGCAGCCGCTTCAGCGAGAACGGCAGCACGTCGGTGATCTCCAGGCAGCGGGCGAACGGGGTGGGCCGGGGCGCGTCCGCGTAGAGGTAGGCGATCGACGGGTCGGCCAGCGTGGCGTCGAGGTCGGTGGCCAGTTCGGCGACCAGGTGGGCGCGCACCACGGCCGAGTCCGGGTCGTAGAGGAACCGCCCGACCGGGCCCACCGCGGCGTCCACCGTTCCGGTGCCGGTGAGCTGGTAGGTGGCGCCTCCGCCGGACGCGTCGGGCCGGGCCCGCTCCCGCAGCAGGGTGGCGCGGCGGGGGACGTCCGCCAGCTCGCCGCACCACAGCGCGGCCTCCACCAGGTCCCCGTCCACGCTCACCCACTCGGCCTCGGCGCCGGCCGGAACCAGCGCGTGGTCGATGCCGGGGGCCACCTTCACCACGGTGTGCGGGACCCGCTCGGCCAGCCCGGTGACGAAGTCCCACGGCGGGGAGTAGGCGTTCGGGTCGAAGATCCGCCGCCCGGTGCCGGCCCGCCGACGCGCGGGATCGCAGAAGACCCCGTCGACCCGGCCCACGTCGAACGCCGTCGCGTCCCCGCACTCGACCGTGAACAGGTCTGCCAGCCCGGCCGCCTCGGCGTTCGCGGCAGCCATCGCGGCGGTCACCGGGTCGGCCTCCACGCCGTACACCCGGATGCCGGCGCGGGCCGCGGCGAGCGCGTCGGCGCCGAGGCCGCAACCCAGGTCGGCCAGCGTGCGTACCCCGGCGGCGCGCAGCCGCGCGGCCCGCCGGTCGGCGACCACCCGCCGGGTGGCCTGCTCCAGCCCGGCCCGGGTGAGGAACATCCCGGCGGCGGCCGGGCCGAACTTGCCGACCGCCCGCCGGCGCAGCTCGGCCTGGGTGAGCGCCGCCGCGGCCAGGTCGGCGGGCAGCCCGGCGGCGCGTAGCCCGGCGGCCGCGGCCAGCGGGTCGCCGCCGGCCACCTCGGCCGCCGCGGCGAGCGCGGCCGACCCCGCGGGGGTACGCAACGCCGCCAGCTGGTCGAGATCCATCCCGACATTCTCGCGGTACGCCCCGACTCGCCGGGCGCCGGGCTGGCACTCTCCTTGACGGAGTGCTAGCCGAGGAATAACCTGCGATTAGCACTCTCACCCTGAGGGTGCCAGCTCCCGGGCCATCCGGCGCGGGCGCGAAACGCCAGGCGGACCGGCACCCGCGACGACGGCCCCGCCCGGTGGCATGTGGCAGATTGACGCTGGTCGGAATCTCGATCGGCAACGAAACCAAGTACCCCAGGAGGGTATGCCCGTGACTACCGCGACCAAGGTTGCGATCAAGCCGCTCGAGGACCGCATCGTGGTCCAGGCGAACGAGGCTGAGACCACCACGGCCTCGGGCATCGTGATCCCCGACACCGCCAAGGAGAAGCCGCAGGAGGGCACCGTCCTCGCTGTCGGCCCGGGCCGGATCGACGACAAGGGCAACCGCGTGCCGCTCGACGTCAAGGTCGGCGACACCGTTCTGTACTCGAAGTACGGCGGCACCGAGATCAAGTACGCCGGCGAGGAGTACCTGGTGCTCTCCGCCCGCGACGTCCTCGCGGTCATCGAGAAGTAAGCAACCGATCAGTGTCGTTGCCCCGGTCCGGCTCGCCGGGCCGGGGCAACGTCGCTTCGAAGGGATACAGATGGCGAAGATCCTGAGCTTCTCGGACGACGCCCGACACCTGCTCGAGCACGGTGTCAACGCCCTCGCGGACACGGTCAAGGTCACCCTCGGCCCGCGCGGGCGCAACGTCGTCCTGGACAAGAAATTCGGTGCGCCCACGATCACCAACGACGGCGTGACCATCGCCAAGGAGATCGAGCTCACCAACCCGTACGAGAACCTCGGCGCGCAACTGGTCAAGGAGGTGGCGACCAAGACCAACGACGTCGCCGGCGACGGGACCACCACCGCGACCGTGCTGGCCCAGGCGATGGTCCGCGAGGGCCTGCGCAACGTGGCCGCCGGGGCGAACCCGTCCGGCCTCAAGCGCGGCATTGACGCGGCGGCCACCAAGGTCTCCGAGGCGCTGCTGGACCGGGCCGTGGACGTGACCGGCAAGGAGTCGATCGCGCACGTCGCGACCATCTCCGCGCAGGACGCCACGATCGGCGAGCTGATCGCCGAGGCGATGGAGAAGGTCGGCCGCGACGGTGTCATCACCGTCGAGGAGGGCTCCGCGCTCACCACCGAGCTGGAGGTGACCGAGGGTCTGCAGTTCGACAAGGGCTTCATCTCGCCGAACTTCGTGACCGACCTGGAGTCGCAGGAGTCGGTCCTGGAGGACCCGTACATCCTCATCACCACGCAGAAGATCTCCGCGATCGAGGAGCTGCTGCCGCTGCTGGAGAAGGTCCTGCAGAACAGCAAGCCGCTGCTGATCGTCGCCGAGGACGTCGACGGCCAGGCGCTGTCGACCCTGGTGGTCAACTCGATCCGCAAGACCCTCAAGGTCTGCGCGGTCAAGGCCCCCGGCTTCGGCGACCGCCGCAAGGCGATGCTGCAGGACATGGCGATCCTGACCGGCGCCGAGCTGGTCGCCCCGGAGCTGGGCTACAAGCTCGACCAGGTCGGCCTGGAGGTGCTCGGCACCGCCCGGCGGGTCGTGGTCGACAAGGAGAACACCACCGTGGTCGACGGCGGCGGCCAGTCCGCCGAGGTCGCCGACCGGGTCGCCCAGATCCGCAAGGAGATCGAGGCCTCGGACTCCGAGTGGGACCGGGAGAAGCTGGCCGAGCGGCTGGCGAAGCTCTCCGGCGGCATCGCGGTCATCAAGGTGGGCGCGGCGACCGAGGTCGAGATGAAGGAGCGCAAGCACCGCATCGAGGACGCGATCGCCGCCACCAAGGCCGCCGTCGAGGAGGGCACGGTGCCCGGTGGTGGCGCCGCGCTGGCGCAGATCCTGCCGGTGCTCGCCGACGACCTGGGCCTGACCGGGGACGAGAAGACCGGTGTGTCGATCGTCCGCAAGGCGCTGGTCGAGCCGCTGCGCTGGATCGCCCAGAACGCCGGCCACGACGGCTACGTGGTGACCCAGAAGGTCGCCGAGCAGGAGTGGGGCAACGGCCTCGACGCCGCCCGCGGCGAGTACGTCGACCTGGTCAAGGCCGGCATCATCGACCCGGTGAAGGTGACCCGTAACGCGGTCACCAACGCCGCCTCGATCGCCGGCCTGTTGCTCACCACGGAGAGCCTCGTGGTGGAGAAGCCGGCCGAGCCGGAGCCGGCCGCCGCCGGTGGCCACGGCCACTCGCACGGCCACGGCCACCAGCACGGCCCGGGCTTCTGACCCGACCGTACGCCCAGCTCGGGGCGCGTCGTCCACGGACGGCGCGCCCCGACGCGTCTGGGCGGCTGATTACGGAACCCTGACGCGGTTGGCGGCCGGTGCGGGTGGTCGACCAGACTGGACCGATGAGCACCCCGCGCAACCTCGCCGCGCTCGCCGGCGTCACCGCCGCCGTCGTGGCGATCGGCGCCGCCGAGCCGGTGGCCGTCCTCACCGGGCCGCGCTCCGCGCCGCTGATCGCGGTGGGTGGGCTGGTCGTCGACCTGGTGCCGGAGCCGGCCAAGCAGTTCGCCATCTCGCTCTTCGGCGTCCATGACAAGACCGCCCTGCTGATCGGCACGGCGGTGCTGCTGGCCGGGTTCGCCGCGCTGCTCGGGATGCTCGCGGCCCGCCGGCTCTGGGTCGGGCTGGCCGGCATCGCCGCGTTCGGCGTCCTGGGGGTGGCCGCCGCGCTGACCCGGGCCGGCGCGAACGCCGCCGACGCGCTCCCGTCGCTGGTCGGGGTGGGGCTGGGCGGGCTGGCGCTCTGGGCGTTCCTCGCCGGCCCGCTCCAGCTCGACCCGTGGCCCTGGACCCCGCCCACCCCGGCGCCCGCCACGCCAGCTGGCCCGCCCGCCGCTGCCGACCAGCCCGCCGCTGCCGCCGACCGGTCCGCTCCCGGCGTCGGCCCGGCCCCGGGTCGTCCCGGCGCCGCCGCGCCGCCCGTCCCGGCGACCACCTCGGCCGGCCCCGGGCGGCCCGGCGGGAACGCCGACCCGGAGTCGCGGCGGCGGTTCCTGCGCGGGGTCGGCACGCTCGCCGGCGCAGCCGCCGTGGTCGGGCTGGCCGGGCACTGGCTGGCCGGCCGGCGCGGCGTCTCCGCGGCCCGGCAGGCGGTCGCGCTGCCCACCCCGTCGGCCGTGGCGCCGTCGCTGCCGGCCGGCGCGGACCTGGCGGTGCCGCAGCTGGCGTCGTACACGACCTCGAACAGCGACTTCTACCGCATCGACACCGCGCTGGTGGTGCCGCAGGTGGACCCGGACAGCTGGCGGCTGCGGATCCACGGGCGGGTGCGCAATCCGATCGAGCTGAGCTTCGCCGACCTGCTGGCCCGCCCGATGGTCGAGCGGTACGTCACCCTGGCCTGCGTCTCCAACGAGGTGGGCGGGGACCTGATCGGCAACGCCCGCTGGCTGGGCGTACCGATCAAGGAGCTGCTCGACGAGGCGCAGCCGGAGGAGGGCGCCGACCAGGTGGTCGGCCGCTCGGTCGACGGCTGGACCTGCGGCACCCCGACCGCGGTGCTGCGTGACGGGCGGGACGCCCTGCTGGCGGTGGGGATGAACGGCGAGCCGCTGCCGGTCGAGCACGGCTTCCCGGTCCGGATGGTGGTGCCCGGCCTCTACGGCTACGTGTCGGCCTGCAAGTGGGTGACCGAGCTGGAGCTGACCAGCTTCGCCGACTTCGACGCGTACTGGGTGCCGCGCGGCTGGTCGGCGCAGGGGCCGATCAAGACCCAGTCCCGGATCGACACGCCCCGCCCGCGCAACAAGCTCGCCGCCGGCCCGGTCACGGTGGCCGGGGTGGCCTGGGCCCAGCACCGGGGGATCAGCCGGGTCGAGGTACGCGTCGACGGCGGCCCCTGGCAGCAGGCGACGCTGGCCCCGGCGGCGTCGGTGGACACCTGGGTGCAGTGGTCGTGGCGGTGGCCGGCGACCCCGGGCGAGCACACCCTCCAGGTGCGGGCGACCGACCGCGCGGGCGACACCCAGACCCCCCAACCGGCACCGGTGGCCCCGGACGGCGCGACCGGCTGGCACACCGTCAAGGTCACCGTCGGGTGAGCGGCTCCGGCCCGGGGTCGGCGGGGCCGGCGCGCAGGTAGGCGAGCACCGCCAGCACCCGTCGGTTGGTGTCGTCGCTGGGCAGCAGGCCGAGCTTGGTGAGGATGTTGCCGACGTGCTTGCCGACCGCCGCCTCGGTGACGTGCAGTCGGCCGGCGATGGCCGCGTTGGACCGGCCCTCGGCGATCAGCACCAGCACCTCCCGCTCGCGGGGGGACAGCGCGGCGAGCGGGTCGCGCGGGCGGTGCAGCAGCCGGCGTACCACCTCGGGGTCGACCACCGTGCCGCCGGCGGCGACCGCGCGGAGGGTGCCGACGAACTCGGCGATCTCGGCGACCCGGTCCTTGAGCAGGTAGCCGAGCCGGCGACCGTCGCCGCTGTCCAGCAGCGCGGCGGCGTACTCGGTCTGCACGTACTGACTGAGCACCACCACCGCCAGGGTGGGCCGCTCGGCGCGCAGCGCGACGGCGGCCCGCAGCCCGTCGTCGCGGTGCCCCGGCGGCATCCGGATGTCCGTCACCACCAGGTCCGGCTCGTGCTCCCGCACGGCGGCCAGCAGTTCGGGCGCGGAACCGACGGCGGCGAGCACCTGGAAGCCGAACCTCGCCAACAGGCCGACCAGACCCTCCCGCAGCAGCACCTGGTCCTCGGCCAGGACCACCCGGGTCACGGCCGGCACGACAGCTCCACCCGGACGAGCGTGGGGCCGCCGGCCGGGCTGGCCAGCAGTAGTCGGCCGTCGGCCGCGGCGACCCGGTCGGCCAGGCCGGTCAGCCCGGTGCCCCGGGCCGGGTCGGCGCCGCCCCGGCCGTCGTCGGACACCTCCACCACCAGCCGGCCGCCGGAATCCCGCAGCCGGATGTCGGCCCGGGTGGCCGCCGCGTGCCGGGCCACGTTGCCCAGGCACTCCGAGACCACGTACCAGGCGGTGGTCTCCACGATGTCCGGCAGCGGCCGGGTGAGCTCGGCGTGCACGGTGACCGGGACGGCGCACTCGGCGGCGAGCTCCCGGACGGCCCCGGCCAGGCCGAGGTCGGTCAGGCTCTGCGGACGGATCCCGGAGACCACCTGCCGGAGCACGCCCATCAGCTCGGTGGCCTGGCCGTGCGCGGCGGCGAGCGGGCGGGCGGCGGGGGAGTCCTCGGGAACGTCCAGCCGGGCCATCCCGAGCTGGAGGGTGAGGCTGGTCAGTCGGGGCTGCACGCCGTCGTGCACGTCGCGCTCGATCCGCCGCCGCTCCGCCTCGTACGCGTTGGCCAGCCGGCTGCGCGACCGGGTGACCTCCCGCAGGGCCGCCGCGTCAGCGGGCCAGCCGAGCAGCCACCGGGCCACCGCGGCCTGGCCGGCGGCGAGCGCGCCCAGGCCGTACCAGAGGACCGGGAGCAGCAGCACGCCCACGATCGCGTACGGGACCGCCTCGGCGGGTCGGTCGACCGTGGTCCAGACCAGCACGATCTCGTTGGCGTCGCTGGCCAGCCAGGGGCCGGCCACCAGCATCAGGTCGAGGGCCACCACCAGCGCGACGATCCAGTAGGCCACCGGCACCACGCCGCCCAGGAAGAACGCGTACCCGGCCTCCCGCCAGGCGGCGGCGCTGCCGTAGCGGGCGGCCAGCCCCGACCACGGCTGGCCGGGCAGCGGCCGGTCGTCGACCAGGCCGAGCCGCCACCGTTCGAGCGCGGCCACCGGCGCGCCGACGATCGGCGCCAGGCCCAGCACCAGCAGGGCGCCGACGACGAGGAACGCCACCAGCGCCGGCGAGACGGGGTTGCTGCGCTGGCGTACCCCGTTCACGGCGGCCACCAGCGGCGCCACGACGGCGAGCGGGCCGACGCCGAGCACCCCGGCGATCGGTACGGAGGTGGCCAGGTAGGCCAGCGCGCGCCAGGGCCAGCCGGAGAGCGGGTAGCCGGGCCGGCGCAGGGCCGCGGCCAGGTGTGCGGGTCGATCCTCGGTCATGCCGCCGACGCTATGCGCCGCCCCGGGTGCCGGCCCAGCCCGCTGGAACCCGTTTCCCGGGTATGCCTGGCCCTACCCGCCACCCGGGCCCGCCGTCCGGTCCTCAGCGCGGGCCGGGGTGCGGGTGCGCGGCACGACGACGCCGCGCCCCGGGCAGGGCGCGGCGTCGGTGACGTCGATGGGGGGTGGGCGCCGGGTCAGGCGACCTTGCGCTGCGCCGGAACCGTCTTGTGCGGGGCGCCGAGGCGGGCCTCGAGCCGGGCGATGTCCACCCGGGTCTGCCGCCGGTCGGCCAGGTCCTCCCAGCCGAGCGCGAGCAGCCGCAGCCGCTCCGACTCGCTGAGGCCGCCCCAGACGCCGTACGGCTCGCGGACGGCGAGGGCGTGCGCGGCGCACTCGGCGCGCACCGGGCAGGCCCCGCAGACGGCCTTGGCGCCGGACTCGCGGCGCAGCCGGGACGAGCCGCGCTCGCCGTCCGGGTGGAAGAACTGGGCGCTGTCGCGGCCCCGGCAGGCGCCGAGCCGCTGCCAGTCCCAGAGGTCGACGATGGGTCCGGGCAGTCTGCGTACGTTCGACATCAGCACCCCTCCTCCCGCGCGGCACCGCGGAGATCTCGTTCTACCGGCGTCCGGCGGCGGTCCGCTGAGGCGCACCGTTTCCGGCCTGGGCCCTCGGTACCCGGGCTTTCGGTCACTCACACGTCTGTGATCGAAAAGCTCGGACAACTCGCGGCATATGCCCCAGATGTCGGAAAAGTTCGGAGGATTGCCCGGAACGGTCTCCCCGGCGCACCCCGCCATGGTCTGCTCTCTGCGGAGAGGAGACCACAGTGCGTAACGTTCTCGTGTGCGTCCGAACACCCATCGCGGCGCAGCAGTTGACCTCCGCGGCGGCCCGGCTGGGGCTGGCCGCGGTCGTGCGGACCGCCGTCTCCGATCCCGAGGCGATGTTGCGCCTGGCTGAGCGCCCGGTCGACGTGGTGCTCGCCGACACCGCCCTGACCCGGCCGGACAGCGCCGGCTTCGTCCGCCGGGTGCTCGCCCGGGCGCCGCAGGCCGCCGTGCTGCTGCTCGGCGCCGAGGAGTCCGAAGCCGCGGCGGCCAGCATCAGCGCCGGCGCCCGCGGTCTGATCCAGGGCGCCGACAACGACCTGACCACGGCGGTGGCCAAGGCCCTGCTGCTGCTCGGCACGCCGGGCCGGACGGCCGCCCGCAGCCGGGTCACCGACCCGGCCCGGGACACCGCGGCCGTCGGCGCGCCGCCCCGACCGACCGGCCGTACCACCGGCCCGGCCCGGCCCGGCGCGCCGGGCGAGGGCCCCGGCGGCGCGCCCTCGGTGGTGCCGGTGCAGCGCGGCGACGACGAGGTCGAGCCGGACGGCGGCGACGAGCCCGCGCCGCCCGCCGGTCAGCGCCCGGCGCCCGCCAGCCGGGGTGGTCGCTCCCCGGTCGGGCTGACCGAGCGCGAGCTGCAGGTGCTGCTCGGCATGGCCGAGGGCAAGAGCAACGCGGAGATCGGCCGGGAGTTGTTCGTCTCGGAGGACACCGTCAAGACGCACGCCCGGCGGCTGTTCCGCAAGCTCGGCGCCCGGGACCGGGCGCACGCGGTGGCCGCCGGCTTCCGGGCCGGCCTGGTGGCCTGAGCGGCGACCGCCGCCCGATGGCCTGAGCGGCGACCGCCGCCCGATGGCCTGAGTGGCGACCGCCCGGTCACTCGTCGGCGGAGTCGTCCCCGGCGGTCTCGGTCAGCGTGTCGTGCACCCCGTCGGCGTAGCCGCGGGCGTAGTCCCAGGTCACGTAGTGGTCCGGATCAGGGTCGTAGGCCGGCTCGTGCACCCGCGGCCGGCCGGAGCTGAGCAGGTGACGCAGGTTGCCGCGGAGCAGGTCCCAGTCGAAGTAGTGCGGCTCGCGGCAGTCCTCGCACTCGATGACCAGCCCGCGCACCCCGATCGGGGCCAGCAGGGCCTGGTAGATCTCCAGGTCGGCCAGGTCCTCCAGCACGTCCTGCCGCTCGACCTCGGTCAGCGGGTCGAGCGGGGCGTCCTCGCCCGGATCGTCCAGCCCCGCGGCCGGATCGGCCGGGTCGCCGTTGAACGGGTCGATGGGCTCGTCGTGCACCCCCTCACCGTAGACCCAACCCCCGGGCCCCGCGTCCCCCGACGACCCCCTGTGGTGCCGCGTACGCCCACGCGGCACCGCCCGGGGCCACCCAGCTCAGTGGGTACGATGGGACGACGCGCCGTCGCCCCGGCCCGCCCGGTGCCCGCGTGCCGCCGCGCTCACGCCCGTTCGAGCAGCTCAGGAGAGCAATCGTGGAGAATTCGCCCCGCACCGATCAGCCGGCCGGCGCCGACCACGGCGAGCTGGGCGGCCACCTGCCGGAGCTGCCCGCCGGCTCGGCCCGGGTGGTGCCGCTCGGGCTGACCTTCGACGACGTGCTGCTGCAGCCGGGCGAGTCGGACGTGGTGCCCAGCCGGGTCAACACCCGCACGAAGCTCACCCGCAACGTCGAGCTGACCATCCCGCTGCTGTCCAGCGCGATGGACACCGTCACCGAGGCGCGGATGGCGATCGCGATGGCCCGGCAGGGTGGCATCGGCGTGCTGCACCGCAACCTGTCGCTGGAGGACCAGGCGCTCCAGGTCGACCTGGTCAAGCGCTCCGAGTCCGGCATGATCACCAACCCGGTGACGGCCAGCCCGAACGACACCCTGCGCGAGGTCGACGAGCTGTGCGGCCGGTACCGCATCTCCGGCGTCCCGGTGGTGGACGCGGACGGCCAGCTGGTCGGCATCGTCACCAACCGCGACATGCGGTTCGTCAGCGAGCCGGACACCCCGGTCCACGAGATCATGACCCGGACGCCGCTGGTAACCGCCCCGGTCGGGGTCAGCAAGGACGACGCGCTGGAGCTGCTGCGCCGGCACAAGGTCGAGAAGCTGCCGATCGTGGATGACTCGGGCCGGCTGCGCGGGCTGATCACCGTGAAGGACTTCACCAAGAGCGAGCAGTACCCGGACGCCAGCAAGGACGACGCCGGCCGGCTGCGGGTGGCCGCCGCCATCGGGGTGGGCGAGGACGCGTACAAGCGGGCCCGCACCCTGGTCGACGCGGGCGTCGACGTGCTGATCGTGGACACCGCGCACGGCCACCAGCGGGCGGTGCTGGACATGGTCCGCCGGCTCAAGAAGGACGTCACGATCGACATCGTGGGCGGCAACGTCGCCACGTACGCCGGCGCCAAGGCGCTGGTCGACGCCGGCGCGGACGGCATCAAGGTGGGCGTCGGCCCGGGTGCCATCTGCACCACCCGGATCGTCGCCGGGGTCGGCGTGCCGCAGATCACCGCGATCATGGAGGCGGCCCGGGCCGCCCGGCCGGCCGGCGTGCCGGTGATCGGCGACGGCGGCATCCAATATTCGGGCGACATCGCCAAGGCGCTGGTGGCCGGCGCCGACACGGTGATGCTGGGCAGCCTGCTGGCCGGCTGCGAGGAGAGCCCCGGCGAGCTGATCTTCATCAACGGCAAGCAGTACAAGGCGTACCGGGGGATGGGCTCGCTCGGCGCGATGCAGTCCCGCGGCCAGGCCAAGTCGTACTCCAAGGACCGCTACTTCCAGCAGGACGTGCTGGCCGAGGACAAGCTGGTCCCGGAGGGCGTGGAGGGCCAGGTGCCCTACCGGGGCCCGCTCGCCGCGGTCGCCCACCAGCTGACCGGCGGGCTGCGCGCCGCGATGGGGTACGTCGGCGCGGAGAGCATCCCCGAGCTGCACCGCCGGGGCCAGCTCATCCGGATCACCGCGGCCGGGCTCAAGGAGAGCCACCCGCACGACATCCAGATGACCGTCGAGGCGCCGAACTACCACTCCCGCTGACCCACCACCCCCAAACCACCTGGAGTCCCCATGCGTGACGTGGTCGAGATCGGGCTGGGCAAGACCGCGCAGCGCGGCTACCACCTGGACGACATCGCCATCGTGCCGAGCCGCCGGACCAGGGACGTCGACGACGTCTCCACCGGCTGGCAGCTCGACGCGTACCAGTTCGGCATCCCGTGCGTCGGGCACCCGTCGGACGCCACCATGAGCCCCGCCTCGGCCGTCCGGCTGGGCGAGCTCGGCGGCCTCGGCGTGCTCAACGTCGAGGGCCTGTGGACCCGGTACGAGAACCCGACCAAGATCCTGGAGGAGCTGGCCGGGCTGGGCGAGGACGCCCGCGCGACCAAGCGCCTGCAGGAGGTCTACGCCGAGCCGATCCGCCCCGACCTGATCGCCGAGCGGGTCCGCGAGCTGCGGGCCGGCGGCGGCACGGTGGCCGTCCGGGTCTCCCCGCAGCACACCCTGGCGCTGGCCCCGGTGATCCTGGACGCCGGGGTGGACATCCTGGTCATCCAGGGCACCATCGTCTCGGCCGAGCACGTCTCGACCACCGACGAGCCGCTGAACCTCAAGGAGTTCATCGCCGACCTCGACCTGCCGGTGGTCGTCGGCGGCTGCACCGACTACAAGACGGCGCTGCACCTGATGCGCACCGGCGCGGCCGGCGTGATCGTCGGCATCGGTGGCGACGACTGGTCGACCACCGAGTCGGTGCTCGGCATCCGGGTGCCGATGGCCACCGCGATCGCCGACGCCGCCGCGGCCCGCCGGGACTACCTGGACGAGACCGGCGGCCGGTACGTCCACCTGATCGCCGACGGCGACATCCAGACCTCCGGCGACATCGCCAAGGCGCTCGGTTGCGGCGCGGACGCGGTGATGCTCGGCGAGCCGCTGTCGCTGTGCGAGGAGGCGCCGGCCGGTGGCGCCTGGTGGCACTCGGCGGCCAGCCACCCGTCGCTGCCGCGCGGCGCGTTCGAGGTGTCCGGCGAGCCGATCGGCTCGATGGAGCAGCTGCTGTTCGGCCCGGCCGACGAGCCGGACGGCCAGCTCAACCTCTTCGGCGGGCTGCGCCGGGCGATGGCCAAGTGCGGCTACCGCGACCTCAAGGAGTTCCAGAAGGTCGGCCTGGTCCTCGACCGCTGACCCGCCCGTACGACGGAGGCCGGCCCCGCACGTCGCGGGTGCCGGCCTCCGTCGTACCGGGTGTTACTTCTTCTCGTAGATGGTCAGCTCGGACATGTTGCGGTAGCTGAGCGCCGCGAAGTCCAGCGACTGGGACTTCTTGTCCGGCCCGCCCGGCGCGGTGTCCATCTCCCAGTTGGCGTGGTGGAAGTTCCGCTCGCCGATGGTCTGGAAGAACTGCTGGAAGTTGAGGTCGCCCTCGCCCAGCGGGGTCATCTGGTAGCCGTTGGGCACCGAGGTGTCCCGGTCGCCGTCCTTGGCGTGGAAGAGCGGGAACCGGGTGGTCCGGTCGGCCACGTTGAGGATCGGGTCGAACAGGTCGGTGACCTCGCGGCCGTACGTGTCGACGTACTTCTGGTGCTTGTAGCGGGCCACGTAGGCCCAGTAGATGTCCAGCTCGAAGAAGACGAAGCGCGGGTCGGTGATGCCGAAGAAGTACTCCAGCCGGCGCACGCCCGAGGAGCGGGTCTGTCGGCCCTGCG
The DNA here is from genome assembly GCF_042899365.1 of Micromonospora sp. NPDC000089. Lineage (NCBI taxonomy): Bacteria > Bacillati > Actinomycetota > Actinomycetes > Micromonosporales > Micromonosporaceae > Micromonospora > Micromonospora sp. NPDC000089. The sequence goes on along the minus strand of NZ_JBIAZT010000010.1, from coordinate 151,925 downwards.
CGTCGCGCGGGCCGCGGTCGATCAGGAAGCTGTACGCCGCGTCGTGGTTGTGCGTGTAGAGCCGCATCCCCCGGGCCTTGGCCTGCCGGCCCAGCTCGTTCCAGATGTCGGCGGCGGCGTCCCAGTCCGCCTTGTACGCGCTGCTGGTCGGGTCGGAGCCGGTGCCGATGTTCTTCATGCCCAGCTCCTGGGCGATGTCCAGCTGTTGCTGGAAGGTGTCCGGCTGGATCGAGGTGTGGGTGCCGTTGGCGACCAGCCCGTTGTCGTCGAGGATCTTGCGGATCTCGCGCGGGGTGATCTGCCGGCCGAGGATCTCGGTGCTCTGGTTGTAGCCGGCGAACTCGATCTCCTTGTAGCCGATCTCGGCCAGCCGGGCGAGCACCCGCTCGAAGCCGTACGGCACGCCGCTGTCGTCCGGCGGCGCGGTGATCCGGTCGCGGACGCTGTACAGGATGATGCCGCGGTTCTTCGCCGGGATCAGCGGCTCCACCCGCAGCTTGCTACGGCTCTTGTCCTTCGGGTCGGCGAGCGCGGGGGTGCCGGTGGCGAGCACCGGCAGCCCGGCCGCGCCGAGCGCGGCGGCGGCGCCGGCCGACGCGGCGAGCAGGTTTCGGCGGCTGAGCCGGCCGGGGGCGTCGGGTCGGATGTGGTCTGACATGGGTTCCACCTTCCGCGACGGCGAGGGCCGTCGATCACGATCAGCAGAGGTGCGTCGTGGGGCGCCCGCCGAGCGCCCGCCGACGTAACGCGACCGGTCCGAGCTGTTCCGAGTGCGTTACATCGTGATGTCCGACACTAACGGCGGTGGCAGGCAAAAGAAAGTATCGAACAACGCAAACTTTTCCACTTATCAACGAAAGTGTGCCGGTGGACCGGATCCGGTCTGCCCCTCGCGCCGGCTGGCTAGGCTCGGACCGAGCCGAGGAGGAGTGGATGGTCCGGACCGGACGAACGCGGACCGGTCGCCGGGGCGTGGCGGTCGCCGTGGCGCTGTGCTGCCTGGTCGGGGCCGGCTCCGCCGGCTGCACCCGGGACGACGACGGCTACCGGCCCGGCGCCGCCGACGTGGGCGACCCGTACGTGCCCGGCCACGGCAACGGCGGGTACGACGTCTCGGCGTACCGGCTGCGGGTGCGCTACGACCCGGCCACCGACCGGCTCACCGGCCAGGCCACCGTGACCGCCACCGCCACCGCCGCGCTCACCCGGTTCAACCTGGATCTGGTCGGGCTGGACGTCTCCCGGGTCGCCGTCGCCGGGGCCGCCGCCGAGCACCGCCGCGACGGCGACGAACTGATGGTCACTCCACCGCACCGGCTGGCGGCCGGCACCGCCTTCACCGTCGACGTCGACTACGCCGGCGTGCCGGCCACCGTCCGGGACCCGGTGCTGGGCAGCGGCGGGTGGCTGCACACCGCCGACGGTGCGATCGCGCTCGGCCAGCCGGACTCGGCGGCCACCTGGTTCCCGGTCAACGACCACCCGTCGGACAAGGCGACCTACCAGGTCGAGGCCACCGTCCCGGCGGGACTCGCCGCGATCTCCAACGGGGTGCCCGGGCCGCGCAGCACCGCCGCCGGCTGGACCACCTGGCGGTGGACCGAGTCGTCCCCGATGGCCAGCTACCTGAGCACCCTGGTGATCGGCGACTACCGGGTCACCACCGGCACCCACGCCGGCAAGCCGCTGGTCAACGCGGTAGCGGCCGGGCTGCCCGCGGACGGTCCGGCCGCCCGGTCGATCGCCCGCACCGGGGAGATCGTGGACTTCCTGGCCAGCCGCTTCGGGCCGTACCCGTTCGACGCGTACGGCGGGGTGGCGATCGCCGACGACCGGGTCGGGTACGCGCTGGAGACCCAGTCCCGGCCGGTCTACGGGCCCGGCTTCTTCCGCTCGGGGCGGCCCGACGAGGCGGTCGTCGCGCACGAGCTCGCCCACCAGTGGTTCGGTGACAGCGTCTCGGTGGCCCGGTGGAGCGACATCTGGCTGAACGAGGGCTTCGCCACGTACGCCGAGTGGCTCTGGACCGAACACACCGGCGGCCGGACCGCCCAGCAGGCCTTCGAGCAGCGGTACGCGGTCACCGACTGGTCCAAGCCGTCGGTCGACCCGGGCCGGGCGGCGATGTTCGGCGACGCCGTCTACCAGCGCGGGGCGCTGGCGGTGCACGCGCTGCGCCGTACCGTCGGTGACGAGACCTTCTTCCGGATCCTGCGCGGCTGGACGGCGGCCCGTAAGGACGGCAACGCCACCACCGCCGACTTCGAGGCGTACGCCGAGCAGGTCGCCGGCCGGTCGCTGCGCTCCCTCTTCGACGCCTGGCTGGTCGGCGGCGCCGCCCCCGGCCTGCCGTGAGCGGTCATCTCGTCACCCGCAGCTCGGGGTGGGCGGCGAGGAACTGCTCCTCGTCGCCCGCCTTGAGCGCGGTGAGGAACTGCCGGCCGAGCGGCTTGAGCTGCTCGCCCCGGTAGGCGTTGCCGGTGCCCACCCCGTCGCCGGGCAGGGCGACCAGGGTGAACCGGGCCGGGTCCAGGCCGCCGAGGGCGTACGCCAGGTCGACGATCCGCGGGCCGCCCGCGTAGACCAGGGTGTCCCCGAGCGCGCCGGTGATCTGCTCGACCCGGGCCGGTTGCCGGGCCAGGTCCTCGGCCAGGATCTTGGTGGTCATCGCCTTGATCAGCTGTTGCTGGTGGCGCTGCCGGGCGTAGTCGCCGCCCGCGATGTAGCGCTGCCGGGCGTAGTCCAGCGCCTGCCAGCCGTTGAGGTGCCGCTCGCCCACCTGATAGACCATCTGCGGCCCGACATAGCCGCCGCCGGAGGGCGCCGCGTCCCGGTGCTTCCCGTCCGGCTTGCGGTGGATGGAGGTGACCTTCTCGTCGACGTAGATGTCCACCCCGCCGAGCAGGTTGACCAGCTTGTCGAAGCCCTGGAAGTTGATCACCGCGCCGGCGTCGAAGCGCAGCCCGGTGTAACCGGTGACCGTGCTGCGCAGCAGCTCGTACCCCTGGGCGGCGCTCGGATTCTTCGGCTTGCCGGGCACCCGGCTGCCGTAGCTCATCGCGTGGGTGAGCTTGGTCCGGCCACCCTGGTACCCCGACTTCGGGAACGCCGGAATGTCGACCAGCAGGTCGCGGGGGAGCGAGAAGAGGTACGCCCGGTCCAGTCCGGCCGGCACGTGCGCGATCAGCACCGCGTCGCCGTGCGGCTCCCAGCCCGGCACGCTGATCCGGGTGTCCACCCCGACCAGCAGCAGGTTGAGCGGGCCGGTGATGCCGGCGCCCGGCGCGGCGGTGGGGCTGGGCGTGGCGCTCGGGCTCGGGCTCGGGGTGTCGGTCGCGGCGACCGCGCCGGTGGCCCGGGTCCGCTCGTCGTCCCGGTTGAGCCGGCTGATCACCAGCGCCGCCACGGCCACCAGGACGACCGCGGCGACCGCGGCCGCGACCAGCACCCACCGAGGGCGGGCCGCCCCGTTCTGCTGAGTCATTCTCGTTACCCCCGTCTGCACAACGCTCCGTCGGGGGCCCCGGGTTGCGGCCTGATCGGCGGACGCTGTGCATGATCGCGCGAAACCGGGCACTGGCGCGATGGCTACCGGGCGGTAATGATGCGTCCATGCGGTACGACGTGGTCGTCATCGGTTCCGGCTTCGGCGGCGGCGTCACCGCGCTCCGGCTGGCCGAGAAGGGGTACTCCGTCGGCGTGCTGGAGGCCGGCCGGCGGTTCGCCGACGACGAGTTCCCGAAGACCTCCTGGTCGCTGCGGCGCTTCCTGTGGGCACCCGCGCTCGGCTGTTACGGCCTGCAGCGGATCACCCTGCTCCGGCCGGCCGACCGGCGTGCAGGCGGCGGCGTCATGGTGCTCTCCGGGGCCGGGGTGGGTGGCGGGTCGCTGGTCTACGCCAACACCCTCTACGAGCCGCTGGACGCCTTCTACGCCGACCCGCAGTGGCGGGACGTCACCGACTGGCGGGACGAGCTGGCCCGCCACTACGACCAGGCCAAGCGGATGCTCGGCGTCACCACGTACCCGATCCACACCGGCGCGGACCGGGCGATGCGGGCGGTCGCCGAGCGGATGGGGGTGGCGCACACCTTCCACGCCACCCCGGTGGGCGTGCACATCGGCCGGCCCGGGCAGCGGGTGGCCGACCCGTACTTCGGCGGCGCGGGGCCGGACCGCACCGGCTGCCTGCACTGCGGCTCGTGCATGACCGGCTGCCGGCACGGCGCGAAGAACACCCTGGTGAAGAACTACCTCTGGCTGGCCGAGCGGCTGGGTGCCACGGTCCACCCGCTGACCACGGTCACCGCCGTCCGCCCGGCCGCCGAGGGCGGATACGCGGTGCACACCGTCCGCACCGGGGCGTGGCCGCGCCGCCGGCAGGTGATCCACGCCGACCAGGTGGTCTTCGCCGCCGGGGCGCTCGGCACCCAGCGGCTGCTGCACGAGATGAAGGCCACCGGCGCGCTGCCGCGCCTGTCCGACCGGCTGGGCGAGCTGACCCGGACGAACTCCGAGGCGATCCTCGGCGCGTCCATTCCCCGCCAGCGGGCCCGGGCGCAGCGGACCGACTTCACCGAGGGGGTGGCGATCACCAGCTCGTTCCACCCCGACCCGCAGACGCACGTCGAGCCGGTCCGCTACGGCCGCGGCTCCAACGCGATGGGGCTGCTCCAGTCGCTGCTGGTCGACGGCGGCCCGCACCGGGTGCGGCGCTGGTTGGGCAGCATCGTCCGGCAGCCCCGGCTGGCCGCCGGCATGCTGTCGGTCCGGGGCTGGTCCGAGCGGACGGTGATCGCGCTGGTGATGCAGTCCGCCGACAACTCGCTGACCACCCGCTGGCGGCGCGGCCCGTTCGGCCGGCGACTGGTCTCCGGGCCGGGCCACGGCGCGCCCAACCCGACCTGGATTCCGGCTGGCAACCAGGCGGTCCGGCTGCTCGCCGAGGAGATCGGCGGTACGCCGGGCGGCGCGGTGACCGAGGCGTTCGACATCCCGATGACCGCGCACATCCTGGGCGGCGCGGTGATCGGCGCCACCCCCGCCGACGGCGTGATCGACCCCTGGCACCGGGTGTACGGCCACCCCGGCCTGCACGTGGTGGACGGCTCCGCGGTCTCGGCCAACCTCGGCGTCAACCCGTCCCTGACCATCACCGCCCAGGCCGAACGCGCGATGTCCTTCTGGCCCAACAAGGGCGACGAGGACCCCCGCCCCCCACTGGGCGAGCCGTACCGCCGGCTCGACGCCGTGCCGCCCCGGCAGCCGGCGGTGCCGGCGGACGCCCCGGCCGCGCTACGCCCCTGACAGCGGCCGGCGGAGAATGTGGTTGATCCCGAACACGGTGTCGCTGACCCGTACGTCGGTGTAGCCGAGCCGCTGGTAGAAGCCGTGCCCGGTGAGGCTGGCGCCGGTCTCCATGAACTCGTGCCCCTCGGCCCGGGCCGCCTCCTCGACGTGCCGCATCAACAGGCGGCCGATGCCGCGGCCGTGCGCGTCCGGGTCGACGAACATGGTGTAGACCTTGTTGCCGTCGCGGGACACGGTGCCGACCGGTCGTCCGTCCCGCTCGGCGACGTAGATCCGGCGCTCGCCGGCGAGCTCCCGGAACCGGTCGGCGGTGAAGTGGGCGCACATCCGCTCGATCAGCTCGGCCGGATAGTCGCGGCTGTTCACCTCGCGCAGGCACCGCACCACCAGCGCCGACAACGCCTCGCCGTCCTCCGGAAGGAACCCCCGGATCACCACCTCGGCCACCCCCGTGACGCTACCGCCGCAACCCCACTCGCGGAGCCCCGCGATCTTGCACATCCGGCCCCTGCTACGCGGCTTTTGTCCGCCTTGTCGAGGCGGTAGGTGCAAGATCGCGGAAAGTGGGGTCGGGTGCGTGGGGCGCGGGGCGGGGTGGGGGTGACTGTCGGTAGGCTTTGTGCACATGAGCACGCCTCGCCCCGTCCTCGTGGTGGACTTCGGAGCCCAGTACGCCCAGCTCATCGCGCGTCGGGTGCGCGAGGCGAAGGTCTACTCGGAGGTCGTCCCGCACTCCATGCCGGTCGCCGAGATGCTGGCGAAGAATCCGGCCGCGATCATCCTCTCCGGCGGCCCGTCCAGCGTCTACGCGCCCGACGCCCCGCAGATCGACGCCGGGATGTTCGACGCCGACGTGCCGGTCTTCGGCATCTGCTACGGCTTCCAGGCGATGGCCCAGGCGCTCGGCGGCACGGTCGCGAAGACCGGCAACCGCGAGTACGGCGGCACCCCGCTGCGTCCGCGCCTCACCGAGCCGGGTGTGCTGCTGCGCGACCTGCCGCCGGACCTGCCGGTGTGGATGAGCCACGGCGACGCGGTGACCCAGGCGCCGTCCGGCTTCACGGTGACCGCCGAGTCCGCCGGCGCCCCGGTGGCCGCGTTCGAGGATCTGGCCGGGCGCCGGGCCGGCGTGCAGTTCCACCCGGAGGTCGGGCACACCGCGCACGGCCAGGAGATGCTCGCCCGGTTCCTCTATGACATCGCCGGCATCGCGCCGACCTGGACGCCCGAGAACATCATCGACGAGCAGGTCGCCCGGATCCGGGAGCAGGTGGGCGACAAGGAGGTCATCTGCGGCCTGAGCGGCGGCGTCGACTCGGCGGTCGCCGCCGCGCTGGTGCACAAGGCCGTCGGCGACCAGCTCACCTGCGTCTTCGTCGACCACGGCCTGCTGCGCGCCGGCGAGGCCGAGCAGGTGGAGAAGGACTACGTGGCGGCCACCGGCATCAAGCTGAAGGTGGTCGACGCGGCCGATCGGTTCCTCGGCGCGCTGGCCGGGGTCTCCGATCCGGAGCAGAAGCGCAAGATCATCGGTCGCGAGTTCATCCGGGTCTTCGAGGCCGCCGCCCGGGAGGTCGCCGCGCACGGCGACGTCGAGTTCCTGGTGCAGGGCACCCTCTACCCGGACGTGGTCGAGTCCGGTGGCGGCACCGGCACCGCCAACATCAAGAGCCACCACAACGTCGGCGGCCTGCCGGAGGACCTGAAGTTCGCTCTGGTCGAGCCGCTGCGCACGCTCTTCAAGGACGAGGTCCGGGCGCTGGGCCTCCAGTTGGGCCTGCCCGAGGCGATGGTCTGGCGGCACCCGTTCCCGGGTCCCGGCCTGGCCATCCGGATCATCGGCGCGGTCGACCGGGAACGGCTGGAGCTGCTGCGCCGGGCCGACCTGATCGCCCGCGAGGAGCTGACCGCGGCCGGCCTGGACCGTGGTGTCTGGCAGTTCCCGGTGGTGCTGCTGGCCGACGTGCGCAGCGTCGGCGTGCAGGGTGACGGGCGCAGCTACGGGCATCCCGTGGTGCTGCGCCCGGTCTCCAGCGAGGACGCGATGACCGCCGACTGGTCCCGGCTGCCCTACGAGGTGATCGCCCGGATCTCCACCCGGATCACCAACGAGGTCGCCGAGGTCAACCGGGTGGTCCTGGACGTGACCAGCAAGCCGCCGGGCACCATCGAGTGGGAGTGACTCAGGCGGTCGGCGGCTCGGGCGCCGGCCGTGGTGCCGGCTCCGGGGTGGGCGGCACGGTGGCGATCGGCGTGGTGACCGCATCCGGCGCGGTGGGTGCCGGCGCGGTGGCCGGGACCGGCCCGGTGGGCGGCGCCCAGCCCGTCGGCCCGTGCCGCGGCGGGGCGGGGTGGGGCCAGCCGGCCGGCCCGCCCTGGGGCGCGGCACCCGTCGGGTGCGGCCAGGCGGGCGCGCCCGCCGGCTCCTCCGGCATCAGGAACCACATGATCGGGTACGCCAGCGCGGCGACGCCGCCGGTGAGCAGGGTCGCCACCGCGAAGACCACCCGGACCAGGGTGGGGTCGACGGCGAGGTAGCGGCCGAGGCCGCTGGCGACGCCGGCCACCATCCGGTCCGTGGTCGGTCGGCGCAGCTGCTTGTACGGGGCCTGGGGTGCGGTTGTCGAGGTCATGCCTCCACGGTGCGCCCCGGTGGCCCGGCCGACCTCGGTGACCGCCCCGATCCCTACCCTGATCGATCCCTGACGTGCCAGCGAAGAGTCAGGAATCCGACTCTGATCGATGGCGTTAACCCGCGACGGGGAGAATTGGGCTCCGTGACCACCTTGCTGGAGCCGCTCCGCAGGATCGCGGCATACGCAGTCTGTGCTGATTCGTCCGGCCGGGTTTTGCTGGTCCGCGCCTCCGAGCGCTCCGGCACCCCCGGCACGTGGTCGTTGCCGGGCGGCGCGGTCGACCACGGCGAGGATCCGCACCACACCGTCGTCCGGGAGACCGCCGCCGAGACCGGGCTCTCGGTCTCCGTCTCCGGGCTGGACGACGTCCTCGCCGACATGCGGTCGCTGCCCGAGCGGGGCATCACCATCCACACCGACCGGCTGCTCTACCGGGTCTCGGTGCGCGGTGGCACGCTCGCCGACCGGGTGGACCGGCCCACCGACCTGGCCCGCTGGTTCACCCTCGACGAGGCCCGCGAGCTGCCGTTGCGGGCGTTCACCGCGCGGGCGCTGGGGCTGCCGCCCTCCTCGGCGGACGTCGTCCCGCGGGAGGCGCCGGAGTTCCCCTCCTTCTACGCCGTGCCCGGCCCGGACGGCCTGCACCGCGCGCAGCGCTTCGCCGCGTACGCGGTGGTCACCGATCCGGAGGGTCGGGTCCTGCTCACCCGGATCTCCGACGGCTACCCCGGGGCCGGCCGCTGGCACCTGCCCGGCGGCGGCACCGACTACGGCGAGCAGCCCGGCGCCGCGCTGATTCGCGAGCTGGTCGAGGAGACCGGCCAGACCGGCCGGCTGGTCGAGCTGCTCGGGGTGGCCAGCCATCGGGACGCCGCCTCGCTCGGCCCCGAGGGTTACCCGATCGACTGGCACGGGGTGCGCGCCTTCTACCGGGTGGTGGTCGACCGGCCGGCGCCGCCCGTCGTCGGCGACGTCGGCGGCTCGACCTGCGAGGCCCGCTGGTTCGCCCGGGAGGAGCTGGACGCGCTGCCCACCGACCGGCTCACCGAGGTGACCGCCGAGGCGGTGCAGGCCGCCCGCCTGGGCTGAACCGTCGCGGGGTGCGGCACGCCGCACCCTCCCGGGCTAACCTCATGATCGACGTGGAGCGGCGCCGGGTCGGGGGGAGCGCGGGGATGGAACAGCAGCGCGGCATCGGGGCGTACGGGCTGTGCCGGGGCGCCGACGGGCGGGTGCTGCTCGTCCGCGGCGTGGCGGTGAGCCCGTACCCCGGGGTATGGCAGCTGCCGGGCGGCGAGCTGGCGCACGCCGAGCACCCGGAGCACGCGGTGGTCCGCGAGTACGTCGCGCAGACCGGGCTGCGGGTCGAGGTGACCGGGTTGCGCGCCGCGGTGGCCGACGTGGTGACCTTCGGTGAGCCGGGCGTCGCCCTGCACACCGACCGACTGGTCTTCGACGTCGCCCCCGCCACCCGCGACGACCCGGCCTCGGCGGCGGACGACCCGGCCTCGGCGGCGGACGACCCGGCCTCGGCGGCCGACGGCGCGGCCGCGGCGGACCCGGCCCCGCCGGCGGGCCACGCCACTCCGGCCGGCGGCGACGTCGAGCCGGCCGGGGCCGAGGCGCGTTGGTTCACCCTGGCCGAGGCGGCCGGGCTGCCGCTGCTGCCGTTCACCGCGGAGCTGCTCGGCCTGCCGGTCACCCCGCTGCCGGCGGGCTTGCCCCGGGCGACGCCGCCGGCCGCCCCGCCGCATCTGGACCGGCGCCGCCGGTTCGCCGCGTACGGGCTGGTCACCGACCCGGCCGGTCGGGTGCTGCTGACGATGATCGCGCCCGGCTATCCGGGCGCGGGGCAGTGGCACCTGCCCGGGGGTGGCACGGATCACGGCGAGCAGCCGGCCACCGGGCTGATCCGGGAGCTGGTGGAGGAGTCCGGGCAGCTCGGCCGGGTGCTCGACCTGTTGATGGTCGACAATCTGCACAGCCCGGCCGCCCTTGGGCCGGAGGGCCGACCGCTGGACTGGCACGGCGTCCGGGTGGTCTACCGGGTGCGGGTGGACCGGCCCACGGACGCGGTGGTGACCGAGCAGGCCGGCGGATCGACGCAGCGCGCCGCGTGGTTCACATCTGCCCAGCTCACGGGCCTGCGGCTGACCGAGGTCGCCGCGTCGGCAATCGGACGCGCGGGGCGATAGCGCCCGCTCGACGGGCCGCGGGTGGCCCCCTCCGGTACAGTCGTCAGTTGAGGCCGGCGAGGAAAATCGGGCGATGAGGCCCGACATGGGAATGAACGAGCGGTTCGCGCGGTTTAAGGGAGATATAAGTACCGCCGGCAGCTATCGCCATCCGCCACTTCCTGTGCAATGGTGTACTCCGCTTGAGACGGGCTGCCGGGCCTGAGCGGTCCGGCACGAGACAGCCGGACACCCGCCGACCAGGCGGCCAGCCGATCCGGTGATGGAGGAAACGTGCCGAGAGCCCCATGGCGCCGGCGTCGTACGACTGACAGTCCGCGCCCCGCAGGGCGTCGCTGGGCGGGCCGGTTGCGCCGCAGCAGCACGTTCGCCCGGCAGGTGCTGCTGGTCCGGGTGGGGCGCCGCGACGGCGACCTGCGGGCCGGCACCGACGTGGTGCTCCCCGAGCGGCTCGTCGACCGGCAGCGTCGTCGGTACGGCGTCGACCGGTTCGACCGGGTGCCGATGGAGCGCGCCGAGCTCGAGGCGATCATGCCGGTGAGCCCCGCGCTCGCCCCGTCCACCCCGGTGGACGACCCCTCGGCGATGTCGATCCCGCTGCTGCCCGGTGCCCGCACCCCGGCCCGCCGGATGAAGTTCGCGCTGGTCAACGCCTGCACCCTGGCCAGCCTGATGCTCGGCATCAACGCCATCTTCGTCGCGATGAACGGGCACGCCCGGATCGCCGCGCTGTTCCTGATCGCCTGCGTGGTCTTCGACGGCCTGGACGGCGCGCTCGCCCGCAAGCTGGGGGTGGCCAGCCCGTTCGGCGCCCAGATGGACTCCCTGGCCGACATGTGCTCGTTCGGCCTCGCCGCACCGGTGGTGGTCTACGCCTCGCTCGCCGGCTCGGCCCCGGCGGCCGCCGCCGCGGTGGCCGCGGCCCTGGTGGCGGCCTGCGCCGCGATCCGGCTCGCCCGGTTCAACGTCTCGCCCAAGGACGGCCGCTTCTTCTGCGGCGTGCCGACCACGATGGCCGCCGCGGTGCTCGCCCTGACGGTCGCCATCGGGCTGCCGCTGCCGGGCGTCGTGCAGATCGCCGGCGTGGCGCTGCTCGCCTTCGCCATGGTCTCCAGCTTCCCCTACGTGAAGCTCGCCCGGCTGGTGAAGCTGCCCCCGTGGCTCTGGCTGGCCCCGGTGGTGGGCGCGCTGGTCGACATCCGGCTGACCTTCGCCCTCGTGGTGGTGGGTTACCTGGTCAGCGGCCCGCTGCTTTGGCTGCACCAGCGCCGGGCCGTCTGACCCCGGCACGTACGTACCACGAGGGGCGCCGCGCGAGCGGCGCCCCTCGTCGTGTCTCTGCTCAGTGCCAGCGGGCGATCACGGTCGACCCGCCGAGCACCTTGTCACCGGGGCCGACCAGCGGCTCCGCGGCGTCCGCCGGCAGGTAGACGTCGGTGCGCGAGCCGAACCGGATGAGGCCGAACCGCTCGCCCCGGGCCAGCAGCGCGCCGACCGGTGCCCGCTGCACGATCCGCCGGGCGATCAGGCCGGTACGCTGCGCCACCACGACCGTGCCGTGGTCGGTGTCGAGCACCGTGTACGCCGCGACGTTGTGCTCGGCGTCCGGCTTCATCGCGTTGACGAAGCCGCCGTCGGCGACGAAGTAGTCGACCACCTTGCCGGCCACCGGCGAGCGGTTGACGTGCACGTCCAGCACCGACAGGAAGACCGCCACCCGGAGGAACTCGCCGTCGCCGAAGCGCTCGTCGCGCAGCCGCTGCACCGAGAGCACCCGGCCGTCGGCGGAGGCGACCACCGCCGACGGATCCTCCGGGACGTCCCGCTGCGGATCGCGGAAGAAGGCGGCAACCGGGGCGGCGGCCAGCGCCGGCAGCAGCCAGAGCTTCGACTTGGGCCGGGCCACCCGGGCGAGCGCGGCCAGCCCGAGGGTGATCCCGGCGGCGGCGACGCCGTTGGAGTCGAGGTGCATGCCGCGGGTCAGCGGCACGCTGGACGGCCGGTGCGCCGGGGCCAGCCGGGCGGCCAGCGCCGGGTCGGCCGGGGTGTAGCGCAGGTGGTGCACCCGCACCGGCGGGCTGTTGCGCAGCACCAGGTCGTTGCCCACCCCGTGCAGCACGCCCTGGCGGTCCAGCTCGGCGGCGGCGCCGGCGGTCCGGAACACCGGCGCGGCGACGCTGAGCACCGCGCCGTCGGTGAGGTACTTGGCCAGGCCGTCGACGACCGTCCGCGCCTCCTCGGCGGTCCCGGTGAACGGCTCGGCCGCGATCACCACCTCGGCGGCGTCCGCCTCGGCGAGCGAGTCGACGACGCGTACCCGGTCGGCCACCCAGCGGCCCTGGGCCGTCATGTGCTCGCGCAGCGTGGCGGCGTCGGTCGTCCCGGCCGCCACCACGGTCAGCGTGTCGCCGGGCAGCAGCGCGTCGACGGCCGCGGCCAGCACCGCGGACTCCGCGGCCGCGCCGACCAGCAGGGCGGTCTTCGGGTCGTTGCGCCGGGCCAGCTCGGTGACGAGGGTACGGGCGGCGCGCTCGCCGACGCGGACCGGGCCGGACGGGCCGGGCGTACGTACGGCGGGGGACTGGGTCATGTCGGGCGGGCTCCTGACGAGGTAGGACGGGCGGTACGCGGGGCCGGCCACCGCTTCGCCGGCGGGGCGGCGGACGGGTCGACGGCAGGTCGGCCGCGCCCGGCGGACGGCGGGTCGGCGGAGGCGGGGATCTCCACGCCAGCATACGAGCCGCGCGCCGGCCGGCGCGCCGCCGCGGTCAGGCGGGCGGCCGTTCGTCGGGGGTGTCGGCGGGGCGGTCCGGCACCGCGTCGACCGCCCGGTCGGTGACCGCCGCGGTGGGCCACTCGTCCGCCGCTCCGCCCGGCTCCTCCCGGTCGTCGGGTCGCCCGGCGGCCGGCCGGTCGTCGGCCACACCGCGCGGCCCGGTTCCGACGGTGGTCGGGGCGGGTGCCGGCGCGTCGGGTGGGACGCCCGGGTCGGCGTGCCGGGCCGAGCGCAGCGCCCCCAGCAGACCGAGCACCCCGACCAGCAGCAACGCGCCGGCCAGGAACCAGCCCACCGGCGGCAGGGCGAGCCCGAGGATCTGGGCGAGCAGCCACCAGGCGGAGAGCCCGAGGAAGAGCAGCCCGAAGGCGAGCGAGACGAGATCCGTGCGGTGCGCCCTCACCGGGTCACCTCCAGGTTGCCGGCGTTGACGTGAACGTACAGCCTCAGCTTGCCGCCGCCGGCGCCGTCCGGGCCGAGGTCGGTGACCTCCCGGTTGCGCTGCTCCACCCCGGCCGAGTGCTGGCCGAACACCGTCGCGTCCCCGGCCCGTACGTCGGTCACCGCGGTCACGTCCACGTTCGGCGGCACCACCACGGTCGCCGCGCCGAAGTTCACCACCACGGTGACCTCGGTGTCCCGTTCGGTGAAGTCCACCGCGCGCAGGTCGAGCGTGGCGTCGCCGAAGCTGTTCTCGTACCGGGTGGCCAGGTCGCGGTGGCTGGCGGGGGACCAGGTGACCCGGTCGTCCATGCCGCGGACCCGGTCGTAGGACTCCGCGACCGTGGCGATGGACAGGGCCACGGCGGTCAGCAGGCCCAGCGCGATCAGCCAGCGGGCCCGCCCGAACCAGGCACCGACCAGCAGGCCGAGCCCGATGGTGGCCAGCGCCGCCGCGAAGTAACCGGCCGCGCCGACCGGGAAGACGTCGAGCAGGTCCAGCAGGGCCACCACGCCGAGGGCGAGGAAGATGAGCGAGAAGGTGGCCGGGCCCAGCGCGGACCGCTCGCGCGGTCGCTTCGGCGGCCGGACCGGCCTGGGCGCCGCGGGCGGCGGCGGGGTGGTCCCGGCGTACGGGCCGCGCGGCGCGAACGGCGCCCGGTAGCCGGGCGGTACCGGCGGCACGGTCAGCGGCGCGGCCCCGGCCCCCGGCTGCCCGCCGGGAGCCGTTGACCACCCGGGCAGCTCACCGGGGCTCGCCCCGCCGGCCGGCCAGGCCGGCGGTTCACCGGTACGCGGTTCGCCCGCCGGCGACCAGGCCGGCAGTTCGTCGGTACGCGGTTCGGTCCCCGCCACCGGCCAGGCGGGCAGTTCTTCGGTACGCGTCCCGGTTCCCGCCGGCGCCGGGCCGGGCAGGTCTCCGGCGCGCGGCTCGCCCACGGGGGCCGACCAGGTCGGCAGCTCGTCCGTGCGGGGCTCGGCCGGCTGGCGTGCCAGGTCACCCGCGAGGGGCACTCCCGCCCCCGCTCCCGCCGCCGCGGGCGGTCCCGGCGCGAACGGGTCGGGCGCCGGCCAGCTCACCGGTGGCACCGGCCCCGGTGGCGCGGCCGGCGGCGCCGGGTACGGCTGCCCGGGCGGCGCCGACGCGTGGCTGTCCCGATTCAGCAGCAGCGCGCCGCCGATCAGGATGGCCGCGCCGAGCAGCACCGCCCGGAAGGCGTCGGTGACGATGTAGCCGAAGCTCACCGCGACCAGGATGCTGAGCACGATCACGGTGACCGGGGACATGCTGGACCGGCCCCGACCGAGCACCGACTCCAGCGGGGAGGCGCTGTCCCCCTCGCCGGGGATGATCAGCCAGGCGGCGACGTAGACCAGGATGCCGACGCCGCCGAAGAAGCCCAGCACCGCCAGGATGACCCGCCACAGCACCGGGTCGGTGTTGGTGGCCCGGCCGATCGCCGCGCAGACGCCGGCCAGGTAGCGGCCCTCGCGGGGGCGGACCAGGCCGTACCGCGAGGTGAAGCTGGCGCCGCCGGACGGCGGCGGGGGGTACCCGCCGGGTGGCGGTGGCGCGTCGTCGCCCCCCGTGGGCGACGCGGGCGCCGACCAGGTCGGGCCGGTCGCGGTGGGTGGCGCGGTGGGCGCCCCGCCCGGCTCGGTCGGCCCGGGGCGGGGCGACGGGGCAGCTTCCTCGGTCATGTCCCGATCCTGCTGCGCCGGGGGCCCGAGCGACCTCAGGAGCTGACCCTGACGCCACCCTGATATCCCGGCGGGCCGGATGTCCGGGGCGTCCCCGTGGTCCGCGGGCCCGTCCGCGTGGAACGATCGATCCGGTGCCGGAACCGACCGGCGTCCCCGCCGTACCCACCGTGACCAGGGAGCCTCCGATCAGCGCCGTGAGCCAGCCGCCCCGCCTCTACCGGGCGCCCCAGCACCGGATGGCCGCCGGGGTGGCGGCCGGCATCGCCGACCACCTCGGCATCCCGGTGCTGCGGGTCCGGGTGGCGTTCATGGTGCTGCTCGGCCTCAGCGGGCTGGGTCTGCTGCTGTACGCCGCGTTCTGGGCGGTGGTGCCGCTGCGTCCCGGTGACACCGCCACCCCGCCCCGGCGCGAGCTCGGCCAGCTGCTGCCGTTCGTGGCGATCGGGCTGGGCGTGCTGACGGTGCAGGTGCTGGTCTTCGACTCGGTCGGCGCGGCCGGCACCGCCGGCTGGCTGGTGGCGATCATCGCGGTCGGCGCCGGGGTGATCTGGCACCAGTCCGCCCCGGAGCGACGCCGGCAGTGGGGCGAGACGCTGCCCCTGCCCTGGCTCGGCGCGGTGGTGGAGGAGAGCGACCGGCGGGCCTTCGTGCTCCGCTTCGTCGGCGGTGGGGTGCTGGTCGCGGTCGGGATCATCGGCGTGGTGGCGGTCTACTCGCCGGTGCAGAACGTCGACGCGGTGGTCAACGGGGTGATCTTCGCGCTGGTCGGGCTGGCCGGCGTCGGCGTGGTGGCGGCCCCGGTGCTGTGGCGCACGTGGAACCAGCTCCGCTCGGAGCGGGAGGGACGCATCCGCGAGCAGGAACGCGCCGAGCTGGCCGCCATGGTGCACGACCAGGTGCTGCACACGCTCGCGCTGATCCAGCGCAACGCCACCGACGTCAAGACCGTCCAGCGGCTGGCCCGCGGCCAGGAGCGCTCGCTGCGCAGCTGGCTCTACAAGCCGACCGGCTCGCCCAGCGAGCGGTTCGCCGCCGCGCTGGAGCAGGCCGCCGCCGAGGTGGAGGACACCTTCGCGATCACCGTTGAGGCGGTGGTGGTCGGTGACCGGGAGACCGACGAGCGGGTCGGCGCGCTGGTCGCGGCGGCCCGGGAGGCCCTGGTCAACGCGGCCCGGCACGCCGGGGTGCAGACCGTCTCGCTCTACGCGGAGGTCGAGCCCGAGCAGGTGAGCGTGTTCGTCCGCGACCGGGGCAAGGGTTTCGACCCGGCTACCGTGGAGGACCACCGGCACGGCGTCCGGGGATCGATCGTCGGGCGGATGAAGCGGCACGGCGGCCGGGCGGAGATCCGGTCCGAGCCGGGTGAGGGGACCGAGGTCCGGCTGATCCTGCCGATCAGCGGCAACGGCTCCACGGCGGAAAGGGACAGCTGACATGGCGGAGCAGTCGATGGAACCGGTGGCGGAGGCGGGCGCCCGCGAGCAGCGGCTGCGGGTGTTCCTGGTCGACGACCACGCCATGTTCCGGGCCGGCGTCCGGGCCGAGCTGGGCGGGCACGTCGAGGTGGTCGGGGAGGCCAGCACCGTGGCCGAGGCGGTCACCCGGATCGCCGCGACCGGGCCGGACGTGGTGCTGCTCGACGTGCACATGCCCGACGGCGGCGGTCGCGCCGTGCTGGAGGCGATGCGGCGCAGCCATCCCCAGGTGAAGTTCCTGGCGCTGAGCGTCTCGGACGCCGCCGAGGACGTGATCGGGCTGATCCGGGCCGGCGCCCGAGGGTACGTCACCAAGACCATCTCGCCGAACGAGCTGACCGCGGCGATCCGCCGGGTGGCCGACGGCGACGCGGTGTTCAGCCCGCGGCTGGCCGGCTTCGTGCTGGACGCCTTCGCGGCCCGGCCCGACGCGCCGGTCGCCGACCCCGAGCTGGACCAGCTCACCAACCGCGAGCGCGAGGTGCTGCGTTTGCTGGCCCGGGGGTACGCGTACAAGGAGATCGCCAAGGAGCTGTTCATCTCGATCAAGACGGTCGAGACGCACGTGTCGAACGTGCTGCGCAAGCTGCAGATGTCCAACCGGTACGAGCTGTCCCGCTGGGCGGCGGACCGCCGCCTGGTCTGAGCGGGTCACTCGGTACGCAGCACGGTGAACGCCTCGGCCAGCCGGCCCGGGGGCAGTCCGGCGGCGTCGGCGACGGCGCTCAGCCGGTCGCGCACCCAAGCGTCCAGGTCGAGGTGGCCGGTCTGCGAGCGGTGGGCCCGCATGGCGGCGATCCGCTGCTCGACGTGCCGGGTGACGTCGACGACGTGGTCGGGGGCGGGGCCGCCGACGTACCAGATCTCCCGGACCAGCCACGGCTCGAGCCCCTCGGCGAGCAGGTCGGGGTGGGCGAAGGGGTTGCGGGCGTCCGGGTAGACGGCGCAGGTGGTTGCCTCGCCGACGGCGAGGTGGTCCGGGTGGCCCGGCCCGGTGAGCTGCTCCCAGCGGCGCAGCGGCGAGGTGGTGAGCACCCGGTCGGGCCGGAACCGGCGGATCGCGGCGGTGATGTCCCGCCGCAGCCCGACGGTGGGGGTCAGGATCCCGTCCGGGTAGCCGTCGAGGAAGCGCACCTCGCGCACCCCGACCTCGGCGGCCGCGGCGCGCTGCTCCGCCTCCCGCAGCAGCGGCATCCGGGCCCGCTCGGTGTCGTCGAACCCGCCGGCGTCGCCGCGGGTCACGATGAGGTAGCCGACCTCGACACCCTCGGCCACCCAGCCGGCGACAGTGCCCGCACAGCCGAAGTCCGCATCGTCCGGATGGGCGAAAACGGCCAGCGTCCGGTGGACGTCCGGGAGCGGGATCGCGGAGGGCGGGAAGCTCACGGGAACTCAGCCTAGGGCCCGGCCAGCGCGGGCGTGCCGAGATGTCCCACCTGCTCAGCGAGGGTGCACGGGGGACACATCATGATCTTTTCTCAAGTATCGGCAACGTGCCAGCCAACTAACGGCTTGATAACGGCACCTTCACGTAATGGGCCGGTTGGTGTCACAGTTGCAGCACCTCACCCCTGGCGCGAGGCACCCCGTACGTCAGCCGTCCACGGCACCGCTGGTCAACCCGCGGTTCGTGGCCGTCGAGCCTGCGTGGCGCCGACCGCGAGAGGTGTGGTGGCCCGGCGGATCGGTCCCCCTGGGGGTGTCCCGATTTCTCTGCGGTAAACCGGTGACCTGCGACATCGGGGTCGCTGGCGGCGTCACCCCCATACGTGCGTGAAACCCACGACGGAACTGGCTAGAAAGAGGAGGCCCCTCGGAATGAGAGTCTCGAAGCGGGCAACCGGCGCGATCGCGGTCGGCATGGCCGCCGCGCTGGTCGCCACCGGTTGCTCCAGCAGCGACAGCGGTGGCGAGAGCGACTCGGCCGCGACCGCGGATGGCGCGATCACCATCCACGGCGTGCAGCCGGAGAACCCGCTGGTTCCGGCGAACACCACCGAGACCGGTGGCGGCAAGATCGTCGACGACCTGTGGACCGGTCTGGTCGAGTACCCGAACGACGGTGGCGCCCCGCGCAACGCGCTGGCCGAGTCCATCGACACCAAGGACTCGAAGGTCTTCACCATCAAGATCAAGAAGGGTACCAAGTTCCACGACGGTACCGAGGTGAAGGCGGCGAACTTCGTCAAGGCCTGGAACTGGGCCGCCTACACCCCGAGTGGCGCCGCGAACGGCAGCTTCTTCTCGGACATCGCCGGCTACGACCAGGTCACCTCGGTGGACCCGGACGACGACGGCCCGCAGAAGGCGCCGGAGCCGAAGGCCAAGGAGATGTCCGGCCTGAAGGTCATCGACGACCAGACCTTCGAGGTCACCCTGTCCGCGCCGACCGCGGTCTTCCCGACCAAGCTCGGCTACAGCGCGTTCATGCCGCTGCCGGACGTGTTCTTCACCCAGAAGCCGGAAGACTTCGGCAAGAAGCCGATCGGTAACGGCCCGGTGAAGTTCGTTTCCTGGGAGGACAACGTCTCGATCAAGCTGACCCGCTTCGACGACTACAACCTGCGCGACAAGGTCAAGATCAAGGACGTCAACGTCAAGCTGTACCAGGACGAGAACGCCGCCTACGCGGACCTGGTCTCGAACAACCTGGACTTCCTGGAGTCGATCCCGACCGCCGCGCTGGCCGGCGACAAGTACAAGACCGACCTGGGCGACCGGGCCGCGAGCACGGTCATCCCGTCGACCGCGTTCATCGCGTTCCCGATCTACGACAAGCGCTTCCAGAACGCGAAGCTGCGCAAGGCCGTGTCGCTGTCGATCAACCGGCAGGAGATCTCGGACAAGATCTTCTTCGGCACCCGCAAGCCGGCCGACAGCTGGGCCAACCCGCTCACCCCGGGCGCCCCGGCCGGCAACTGCACCTCCTGCAAGTTCGACGTCGCCCAGGCGAAGCAGCTGCTGACCGAGGCCGGCGGCTTCCAGGGCGAGATGGTCTTCTACTACAACGGTGACTCCAGCCACAAGGAGTGGATGGAGGCCGTCGCCCAGCAGGTCAAGACCAACCTCGGCATCAACGCTCGCGCCGAGGGCATCCCGACCTTCGCGGTGTTCCGCCAGAACATCAACGCCCACAAGATGAAGGGCCCGTACCGCGCCGCCTGGCAGCAGGACTACCCGGACATCGAGAACTGGGTGAACCCGCTCTTCGTCAAGGGTGGCTCCTCCAACGACGGCCTGTACAGCAACCCGGCGGTCGACGCCGGTGCCAAGGCCGCCAGCGGCGCCGCGAGCCTGGACGCCTCGCACGAGAAGTTCGCCGAGGTGCTCAAGCTGGTCGACGCCGACGTTCCCACCATCCCGATCTACTTCTACGGCGTGCAGTCCGGCCACTCGGAGAAGATCAAGAAGTCTGAGGTCAACAACGTCGGTGAGCTGGACCTCTCCTCGGTCGAGCTCTGATCCGATCGCGCTGACCCCGGGTCGGGCTCGCCACATCCGGCGGGCCCGACTCGGGGCAGTTCCGCGAGCGGGTGTTACAAACATCCGCCTCGCACATCGTCACCACCGTGTCGGCCGTCCGACGCGCCCCCTGTCAGGAGGACCACCCCATGGGCCGTTATCTCGTGAGACGGCTGCTCCAACTCGTGCCGGTCTTCATCGGCACCACGTTCCTGATCTACTGGCTGGTCTGGTCGGTGCCGGGCGACCCGTTCGCCGGCAAGTGTGGTGAGCGTGCCTGTCCGCCCGCCTACATCGACTTCCTGACTGCCAAGTACCACCTCGACGAGAACGTCTTCGTCCAGTACGCGATCTACATGCAGAACCTCTTCCAGGGGGACTTCGGGCAGACGTACAACGGTCGGTCGATCAACGACATCATCGCCACGGCGTACCCCAACACGCTGAAGCTCGCCTTGGTGGCGCTGATCATCGAGGCCGTCATCGGCCTCACCGCCGGTGTGCTGACCGGCCTGCGCCGCAACGGCTTCCTGGACAACCTGGTGCTGGTCTCCACGCTGTTCCTGATCGCGCTGCCGGTCTTCGTGGTCGGCTTCGTGCTGCAGTGGCTGCTCGGCGTGCAGTGGGGCATCGTCAAGCCGACCGTCTCCAGCGAGATGCGGCTCTCCGAGCTGATCGTCCCCGGCTTCGTGCTGGGCAGCGCATCGACGGCGTACATCGCCCGGGTGGCGCGCACCAGCATCGCCGAGAACCGGCGGGCCGACTACGTGCGTACCGCGATCGCCAAGGGTCTGCCGATGCGCCGGGTGGTCGGGGTGCACCTGCTGCGCAACTCGCTGATCCCGGTGGTCACCCTGCTCGGCACCGACCTCGGCGCCCTGATGGGCGGTGCGATCGTCACCGAGGGCATCTTCGGCATCAACGGCATCGGCCGGCAGGTCTACCGGTCGATCGTCACCAAGGAGAGCGCTACCGTTGTCTCCATCGTGGTGGTGCTGGTGCTGGTCTACCTGCTGATGAACCTGCTGGTCGACCTGCTCTACGCCGCCCTGGACCCGAGGATCCGCTATGAGTGACCCCTCCACCGCCTCCACCGTCAGCACCCCCCGCCCCGAGGAGCCACGCGAGACCGCGACCCCGGCCGGTGCCGGGCTGCCCGCCGCCGGCGAGAAGCCCCGCGGCCTGCTCGGCGACGCCTGGCGCGACCTGCGCCGCAAGCCGCTGTTCTGGATCTCCGCCTTCTTCATCCTGCTGTTCGTGGTGATGGCGGCCGTCCCGTCGCTGTTCACCTCCGGCGACGCGGTGAACGGTAGCCTGACCAACAGCCTGGGCAAGCCGTCGTCGAACGCCTGGTTCGGCTATGACCTGCAGGGCCGGGACGTCTACGCCAGGACGATCTACGGCGCCCGCGCCTCGATCGTGGTCGCGCTGCTCTCGGTGGCCGGCACGCTGTTGTTCGGCGGCATGATGGGCATCATCTCCGGCTACCGCGGTGGCTGGGTGGACTCGCTGCTGTCCCGGATCGCCGACGTGTTCTTCGGCCTGCCGTTCGTGCTCGGTGCGATCGTCATCCTGACCACGTTCAACGGGTCCGGCACGAGCAACAGCAAGTGGAAGATCATGGGCCTGGTGATCGCCTCGCTGGTGGTGCTGAGCTGGCCGGTCGTGATGCGGCTGATGCGCTCCTCGGTGCTGTCCACCAAGGAGGCCGACTACATCATGGCGGCCCGGGCGCTGGGCGCGGGAACCGGACGGATCATCCTCAAGCACCTGCTGCCGAACTGCCTGGCTCCGCTGCTGGTGTACGGCACGATCCTGGTCGGCTCCTTCATCGGCGCCGAGGCCACGCTCTCCTTCCTGGGTGTCGGCCTGAAGAGCCCGGTCGTGTCCTGGGGCATCATGATCAGTGAGGCGCAGAACTACATCCGAGTCGCGCCCTACCTGCTCTTCTTCCCCGCCGCGTTCCTCGTCACCGCCGTGCTGAGCTTCGTCATGCTCGGTGAGGCCGTCCGCGAGGCCCTCGACCCGAAGCTCCGATAGGGGAACTGAGTTGTCCGACATTCTCGTTTCCGAGCAGTCCGCTCCCGGCGCCGACGGACCCGGCCGCCCGAGCGGCCGGCTGCTCGAGGTCGAAGACCTGCGGGTCGAGTTCCGTACCCGGGACGGCGTCGCCAAGGTCATCAACGGCGTCACGTACCACGTCGACGCGGGGGAGACCCTCGCCGTGCTCGGCGAGTCCGGCTCCGGCAAGAGCGTCACGGCGCAGACCGTCATGGGCATCCTGGACATGCCGCCTGGGCACATCACCGGCGGTCAGGTGCGGTTCCACGGCAAGGACATGCTCACCATGTCCAACGAGGAGCGCCGTCGCATCCGCGGCGAGGGCATCGCGATGATCTTCCAGGACTCGCTCTCCGCGCTGAACCCGGTCTTCACCGTCGGGTTCCAGATCGCCGAGCAGTTCCGGATCCGGCGCGGCATGAGCCGCGCGGACGCCAAGAAGCGCGCGATCGAGATGCTCGACCAGGTCAAGATCCCGAACGCCGCCGGTCGGTACAGCAACTACCCGCACCAGTTCTCCGGCGGCATGCGCCAGCGCGCGATGATCGCGATGTCGCTGGCGCTCGACCCCGAGGTGCTGATCGCGGACGAGCCGACCACCGCGCTCGACGTGACCGTCCAGGCCCAGATCATGGACCTGCTCGGTGAGCTCCAGCGGGAGCGGCGGATGGGCATGATCCTGATCACCCACGACCTCGGCGTGGTCGCCGACGTCGCGGACCGGATCGCGGTCATGTACGCGGGCCGGATCGTCGAGGAAGCCAACGTGTACGACCTGTACGCCAAGCCGGCGCACCCGTACACGCTCGGCCTGCTCGAGTCGATCCCGCGGCTGGACGAGAAGGGTCAGCAGCTGCGGACCATCAAGGGTCTCCCGCCGAACCTGATGAACATCCCGCCGGGCTGCCCGTTCAACCCGCGCTGCCCGATGGCGCAGCCGGTGTGCCGTGAGCAGCGGCCGCCGCTGCTGCAGATCGGCGCCAGCCGGGCCAGCGCCTGCCACTTCGCCGAGGAGCTGGTGAACCGTGACTGAGAACATCCTTGAGGTCCGTGACCTGGTCAAGCACTACCCCGTCACCCAGGGGATCGTGTTCAAGAAGACCATCGGCCAGGTCAAGGCCGTGGACGGTGTCTCGCTCGAGCTGAAGGCCGGCGAGACGCTGGGCGTGGTGGGCGAGTCGGGCTGTGGCAAGTCGACGCTGAGCCGGGTCCTGATGAACCTGGAGAAGCCGACCGCCGGCAGCGTGCACTACAAGGGCCAGGACATCTCCAAGCTCTCCGGTGGCGCGCTGCGCCGGCTGCGCCGGCAGATCCAGCTGGTCATGCAGGACCCGTACACCTCGCTCAACCCGCGAATGACGGTCGGTGACCTGATCGGCGAGCCGTTCGAGATCCACCCGGAGGTGGCGCCGAAGGGCAGCCGCCGGGCCAAGGTCCGGGAGCTGCTCGACCTGGTCGGCCTCAACCCGGAGCACCTCAACCGCTACCCGCACCAGTTCTCCGGCGGTCAGCGGCAGCGCATCGGCATCGCCCGGGCACTCGCCCTGCGGCCGGAGATCATCATCTGCGACGAGCCGGTCTCGGCCCTGGACGTGTCGATCCAGGCCCAGGTGATGAACCTGCTGGAGAGCCTCCAGACGGACCTGGGCCTGTCGTACGTGTTCATCGCGCACGACCTGTCGGTGGTGCGGCACCTCTCCGACCGGGTCGCGGTGATGTACCTCGGCAAGATCGTGGAGATCGGCACCGAGGACGAGATCTACGAGCGGCCGACCCACCCGTACACCCAGGCGCTGCTGTCGGCGGTGCCGGTGCCGGATCCGACGCTGCGGGACAACAAGGCGATCATCCGGCTCACCGGTGACGTCCCCTCGCCGGTGAGCCCGCCCTCGGGCTGCCGGTTCCGGACCCGCTGCTGGAAGGCGCAGGACGTCTGCGCCGAGCAGGTGCCGCTGCTGGAGATCCGGTCGGGCTCGGACCACCCGAGCGCCTGCCACTTCGCCGAGAAGCGGGAGATCGTCCCCACCGCGTGATCGTTCCCGAACCGCCTGCCGGTGTCACCCGACGCCGGCAGGCGGTTCTCGCTTTTCCAGGCCTGGTCGACCGCGCCGGGCCTACAGCGGCCCCCGGCCGGCGCGCAGCAGCAGCAGGGCGAGCTGGGTGCCGTCGGCGCCCAGCGCCTGCCGGAACCGCTCCAGGATCTCCCGCTCCCGGGACAGCACCAGCCGGGTGCCGCCGGAGGCCATCCGGGTCGCCCCGACCTGCTGGGACAGCGCGGCCCGCTCCTGCCAGAGCGCGATCATGGTGCGATCGATCTCGTCGATCCGCTCGCGGATCGCCACGATTCGCTCGGCCGCCACCGTGTCCTCGGTGCCGGTGCGCGTCCCGCCCGGGCGGGTGTCGCCGCTGTCGTCGGGAGCGGGGCCGCCGCTGGACTCCACCACGTCTGTCATCATCGTCGTACCCCTCGGGGTTCGGGCCCGGTGCCCGGATCCCGGGACGAAAACGCCCCGGGCTCCGAGAGCCCGGGGCGTTTCGTAGGTCTGTCGATCAGGCGCGACCCACGGCTGCCGGACTCCCGGTGCCGTAGTAAAAGTAGAAGCGCGCTGCGATCACGTGGTCGAGTATGCCGACCGGCGGCGGGGGCGCGCAAGGATTCCGGCCGACGGGTGGGACACGGCACGTGTCGTACCGCCGCGGGCCGCGACCGATGGTGGCCCGGGCGTGCGGACGGGGGAAGTGTCCGACCGGCGGCATAGACTCGCCGTGCGATGCATCCTCTCTTCGACATCCCCGCGTCCCCGCCCGCGCCCGAGCCGGCCCGCACCCCGCCGCGCGGGCCCGGCGGGCACCGCCGGCTCGACCCGCAGCAGCTCGTCGAGGGCCTCAACGGCCCCCAGCGCGACGCGGTGACCCACTCCGGTTCACCGCTGCTGATCGTGGCCGGTGCCGGCTCCGGCAAGACCCGGGTGCTCACCCACCGGATCGCCTACCTGCTCGCCGCGCGGGACGTCCACCCGGGCGAGATCATCGCGATCACCTTCACCAACAAGGCCGCCGGTGAGATGAAGGAGCGGGTCGCCCACCTGGTCGGCCCGCGCGCCCGGCTGATGTGGGTCTCCACCTTCCACTCAGCCTGCGTGCGCATCCTGCGTGCCGAGCACGAGCACGCCGGGCTGAAGTCCACCTTCTCGATCTACGACGCGGACGACTCCCGCCGGCTGATGCAGCTGGTCGCCCGCGAGCTCGACCTCGACCCGAAGCGCTACCCGGCCCGGGGGCTGGCCGCCCAGGTCTCCAACCTGAAGAACGAGCTGACCGACCCGGAGACCTTCGCCGCCGGCGCGAAGGGGCCGAACGAGCGGGCGCTCGCCGAGGCGTACACGCTCTACCAGCGGCGGCTGCGCGAGGCGCACGCGCTGGACTTCGACGACCTGATCATGACGACGGTGCACCTGCTCCAGTCGCACCCGCACGTGGCGGAGAGCTACCGCCGCCGGTTCCGGCACGTCCTGGTGGACGAGTACCAGGACACCAACCACGCCCAGTACACCCTGATCAAGGAGCTGGTCGCCGGCACCGAGGGGATCGAGCCCGCCGAGCTCTGCGTGGTCGGCGACGCCGACCAGTCGATCTACGCGTTTCGCGGCGCGACGATCCGCAACATCCTGGAGTTCGAGCGGGACTTCACCGACGCCCGGACGATCCTGCTGGAGCAGAACTACCGCTCCACCCAGACCATCCTCAACGCGGCCAACGCGGTGATCGACCGGAACACCTCCCGCAAGCCCAAGCGGCTGTGGAGCGACGCCGGCCACGGCGAGCAGATCGTCGGGTACGTCGCCGACACCGAGCACGCCGAGGCGGACTGGGTGGGCCGGGAGATCGACCGGCTGGTCGACGAGGGCGACACCCGCCCGGGCGACGTGGCGGTCTTCTACCGCACCAACGCCCAGTCCCGGGTCTTCGAGGAGGTCTTCATCCGGGTCGGCCTGCCGTACAAGGTGGTCGGCGGGGTGCGCTTCTACGAGCGCAAGGAGGTCCGCGACGCGCTGGCCTACCTGCGCGCGGTGGTCAACGACGACGACACGGTCAGCCTGCGCCGGATCATGAACACCCCACGCCGGGGCATCGGCGACCGGGCGGAGGCCTGCGTCGAGGCGCTCTCCAGCCGGGATCGGATCTCCTTCGGCGCGGCGCTGCGCCGGGCGAAGGACGCGCCGGGCATCTCCACCCGGGCCGCCAACGGCATCGCCGACTTCGTCGCGCTGCTCGACGGCGCCCGCGAGCTGGCCGAGACCGGCACCCCGGAGGAGGTCCTGGAGGCGTTGCTGACCCGCTCGGGCTACCTCACCGAGCTGGAGGAGAGCCTCGACCCGCAGGATGCCGGCCGGGTGGACAACCTCCAGGAGCTGGTCAGCGTCGCCCGGGAGTACACCGAGCGGGTCGAGGCGCTGGGCGCCGAGGGGGAGCGGGCCACCCTGGCCGGCTTCCTGGAGCAGGTGGCGCTGGTCGCCGACGCCGACCAGATCCCTGCGCAGCCCGGCTCGTCACCTGACGGTGCCGAGGCAGACGACGCCGCGCCCCATCAGGGCGTGGTCACCCTGATGACCCTGCACACCGCCAAGGGCCTGGAGTTCCCGGTGGTCTTCCTGACCGGCCTGGAGGACGGCGTCTTCCCGCACCTGCGCTCGCTGGGCGACACCCGGGAGCTGGAGGAGGAGCGCCGGCTGGCGTACGTGGGCATCACCCGGGCCCGGCAGCGGCTCTACCTGTCCCGGGCGGTCACCCGCTCGGCCTGGGGGCAGCCCGCCTACAACCCGCCGTCGCGCTTCCTGGAGGAGCTTCCGCCCGAGCTGGTGCGCTGGGAGCGCACCGAGGGGTCGTACACCTCGTGGGCCGGCGGGGGCGGCGGCGTCGGCGGCCGCGCGGACCGCGCGCCCGGCGGGCGCTCCGGCTTCACCGGGGGTACGCCCAAGGCGGCGCAGCTGGCCAAGCGGCTCGGCGTGGACGGCAGCCGGCTGGCCACCGCCAGCGAGCTGCCGCAGGGCCCCAAGGTGTCGGCCGGGGACCGGGTCAACCACCAGCGGTACGGCCTGGGTCGGGTGGTCGCGGTCGAGGGGCACGGCCCGGGCGCCCGGGCGCAGATCGACTTCGGCGACCAGACCATGTGGCTGGTACTGCGGCACGCACCGATCGACAAGCTCTGAGTTCAGCGACGAGGGCCCGGCCCGGCGAACCGCCGGACCGGGCCCTTCGGGCACGTGCGGGTGAGTCAGCAGGCCACGTCGATGCCCCGGGCGCGCAGGAACGGCGCCGGGTCGATCTGGTTCCACATCTGTCCCTGGTGCACCTCGAAGTGCAGGTGCGGGCCGGTGGCGTCACCGGTGGCGCCCTCGTAGCCGATCACCTCGCCGGCGGCGACCTTCTCGCCCACAGAGACCTTCAGGCTGCTCTGGTGGGCGTAGTGGGTGAGGTAGCCGTTGCCGTGGTCGATGAAGACCGAGTTGCCGTACCCGTCGCCGGCGTCGCCGGCCTTGACCACGGTGCCGGCCGCCGCGGCGTGGATCGGGGTGCCGGCGGGCATCGCGAAGTCGATGCCGGCGTGCAGGGTGCCCCAGCGCTGCCCGTAGCAGGAGGTGATCTCGGCGCCCTTCATCGGGATCACCCAGGCGGGCTGCGGCTTGGCCGTCTTCTTCGGGGCGGGCTTCGGGCTCGCCTTGCGGGTCGGGGTGGCCTTCTTCGTTGGCGTGGCCTTGCGGGTCGCGGTGGGCGTCGGGCTCGCCGTGGGGCCGGCGGTGCTCGGGCTGGGGGTCGCCGACGGGCTGGGCGTCTCGCGGGCGGAGCGGTCGGCGCGGGCGGCCGCCCCGGCGCGGGCCTCGGCGTCCAGCGCGACGGCGGTGGTGCCCGGGGCGTCGTGGCGGTCGAGGGCGACCACCGAGGCGCCGGCGAGGCCGAGGCCGACCAGCGCGACCGCACCGACGACGAGGGCGCGTCCGCGCCGGGGCAGCCGCCGGCGGTGCCGGGCCGGGGCGTCCGGGGTGGGGTCGTTCCAGGAGGAGCTGTCGTTCTGCACGGCGGACCTTCACACACTTCAGGGGACGGGAGACCGAACCATCCTGGGTGTGGAAGTGCTGGTCGACGGGTACGGGTGTCGACGTCCGTCCGGCCGCTGCCCGCGCGGGCGTGGAGGTGTGTCCCGCTCCGGTGCGCGGTGTCCGGCTCGTCGCCGCCGTGCGAGGTGGCACCGCTCACAGTTTGGGCTGTGACGCAGCAGACCCCGCGATACGAGAAACCGCCCGGATCGATCGATCCGGGCGGTCAACGGGCGTTACGCAGGGTCAGGAACCCGCTGCTTCGCTGTAATATGCCTCGACTTGCAGCTTGATGTCCACTCCGCGGTCCTGCAGCCAGGGCACCGGGTCCAGCGGCTGCCCCTTGACATGGATCTCCAGGTGCAGGTGCGAACCGTACGAGTGGCCGGTGTTGCCCACCAGGCCGAGCTGGTCGCCGGCCTTGACCTGCTGACCCTCCTGCACGCTGACCGAGGAGGAGTGGCCGTAGATGGCCTCGCTGCCGTCGGCGTGCTGGACGATCACCGCGTAGCCGTACCCGCCGAACCAGCCGGCCTTGGTGACGATGCCCGCGTGGATGGCGACGTACGGGGTGCCCTCCGGCGCGACCAGGTCGATGCCGCTGTGCAGCTTGCCCCAGCGCATGCCGTACGGGGACTTGAAGTCGTACCCCTGCAGGGGGAGCAGGTACGGGTCCTGCTCGGTGGACTCGGCGGCCGCGGAGCGGTCGTTGGCACGCGTCGCGCGGCCGGCGTCGTCGGCACGGGCCGCCGCGTCCTGGCTGGTGACCGAGGCCTGCTTGAGCTCGTCGAGCACCGACGGGCTGACGCTCTTGGCGTCGGGGAGGGCGCCCGCGCCGAGCGCGACGACGCCGGCGCCGACGAACGCGGTCGTGACGACCGCCGCGTACCGGCTGCGCGGGGGGGTGGGTACGCGGCGACGGCCGCGATATCTATCGGGCTCAGACGACAGGCGCTGGCGCACGCACACCCTCCGTTGTCGGGGATCCGATGCGGTCGGCCTTGCCCGGTCGGGCTCGGCTGGCCGCGTCGTCACCCGTCGGTGGACCTGATGACAACCGTGGACACGGTAGCCAAGGTCCGGCCCGGTCACAAGCTGAAGCGCCGAACTGGTGGTGCTTTCTGTCCCTTTCCGTCCGCCATTGTCATAGCTCAGCACCCCGGACGGACGTCCCCTGTACTGCCCATTCGTCGCGGACGGTGACCGTTCGGCGGAGGTGTCCGACTTTCTCGGGGTCGGCCGGAACGGTAGGGGTGCGGGGTGGATTTCCGGCACCCACCCGGTCGGGTTACCGTTCGTTCAGGTGGGAAGTCGCCCGTGACCGGTGGAAGGTGTGCTGATGAGCTCTCGTATCCGGGTCGTCGTCGCCAAGCCTGGCCTCGACGGTCACGACCGGGGTGCCAAGGTGGTCGCGCGCGCCCTCCGCGACGCGGGCATGGAGGTCATCTACACCGGGCTGCACCAGACCCCGGAGCAGATCGTGGAGACCGCCATCCAGGAGGACGCCGACGCGGTCGGCCTCTCCGTGCTCTCCGGGGCGCACATGACGCTCTTCCGCCGGGTGCTGGAGCTGCTCGGTGAGCGGGACGCCCGGGACATCGTGGTGTTCGGCGGCGGCATCATCCCCGAGGCCGACATCCCCGAGCTGAAGCAGCTCGGTGTGGCCACGATCTTCACTCCGGGCGCGACCACCCAGTCGATCGTGGAGTGGGTGCGGGCGAACGTCGCCCAGGCCGTCGCCTGACGGTCGGGCTCAGGGCTGCGCCGCCGGCGCTGCACGGGGCGGGGCTGCCGGCTGAACGGGCTCACCCGCAACCGAATCCGGGCAGGGGGGAAGGGCCGGACGCACCCCTCACACGCCCGGCCCCTCTATGCACGATGCCCCGCCGCCACCCCTCGACCGACAGGGCATCGGCCGCTCCCGTCCTCGCGCTGAATCAGCGCTCCGACATCAGACTCAACGACGCCCCCACGGCGGGGTTACGCCGGTCGCGGGACAACCTGTGGACCGGCGCGTACCACCGGCGAGTCGGCCCCGGCGCGCTGTGCATTACCGCACACGACGCACCCGCTCGGTTGCCGCCGGTACGCACGTCGCTAGGCTGCGGCCAACGGCCTGTTTCAACTGATGACAGGCGTCAAGAGAGTTTCCACAACGCTGGTGGCGGCGCGACGGCGCGCCGCGGAGACGGGACGGGACGCGCAATCGTGGACCTGTACGAGTACCAGGGGCGGGACCTGTTCGAGCGGCACGGCTTGCCCGTGCTGGCCGGCGGCGTCGCCACTACCCCGGAGGAGGCCCGCGCGATCGCCGAACGCCTCGGCGGTCGGGTGGTCGTCAAGGCGCAGGTGAAGGTCGGTGGCCGCGGTAAGGCCGGCGGCGTCAAGCTGGCCGAGGGCCCGGATGAGGCGGTGGCCCGCGCCACCGACATCCTCGGCATGGACATCAAGGGTCACACCGTCCACAAGGTCATGATCACCGTGACCGCGGACGTGGCCGAGGAGTACTACTTCTCGTACCTGCTCGACCGGGCGAACCGCACCTTCCTCTGCATCGCCAGCGTCGCCGGCGGCATGGACATCGAGCAGGTCGCCGCGGAGACCCCCGACAAGGTGGTCAAGGCCCCGATCGACGCCGTCAAGGGCGTGGATGAGGCGAAGGCCCGCGAGATCGTCACCGCGGCCCGCTTCCCGGCCGAGGTCGCCGACCAGGTGGTCGACGTGGCGGTCGGGCTGTGGAAGGCCTTCGTGGCCGAGGACGCCACGCTGGTCGAGGTGAACCCGCTGGCGAAGACCGGCGAGGGCGAGCTGCTGCTGCTCGACGCCAAGATCACCCTGGACGAGAACGCCGGCTTCCGGCACCCGGACCACGAGGGTCTGGTCGACCAGGCCTCGGTGGACCCGCTGGAGCAGGCCGCCAAGGCCAAGGACCTCAACTACGTCAAGCTCGACGGCGAGGTCGGCATCATCGGCAACGGCGCGGGTCTGGTCATGTCCACCCTCGACGTGGTCGCGTACGCGGGCGAGCGGCACGGCAACGTCAAGCCGGCCAACTTCCTCGACATCGGCGGCGGCGCGAGCGCCGAGGTGATGGCGAACGGCCTGGAGATCGTGCTCTCCGACCCGTCGGTGAAGAGCGTCTTCGTGAACGTCTTCGGCGGCATCACCGCCTGCGACGCGGTCGCCAACGGCATCGTGCAGGCGCTGGCGCTGCTCGAGCAGCGCGGCGAGAAGGCCACCAAGCCGCTCGTCGTCCGCCTGGACGGCAACAACGCGGAGGCCGGCCGGGCGATCCTCGACGGCGCGAACAACCCGCTGATCCAGCGGGTCGACACCATGGACGGCGCGGCCGAGCGGGCCGCCGAGCTGGCAGCTGCGGGGGTGTAGACAATGGCTATCTGGCTGACCAAGGACTCCAAGGTCATCGTGCAGGGGATGACCGGTTCCGAGGGTTCGAAGCACACCCGACGGATGCTCGCCGCGGGCACGAACGTGGTCGGCGGCGTGAACCCGCGCAAGGCCGGCACCAGCGTCGACTTCGACGGCACCGAGCTGCCCGTCTTCGCCTCCGTCGCGGACGCGATGAAGGAGACCGGGGCGGACGTCACGGTCATCTTCGTGCCGCCGCAGTTCACCAAGGCCGCCGTGGTCGAGGCGATCGACGCCGGCATCGCGCTGGCCGTGGTGATCACCGAGGGCGTGCCGGTGCACGACACCGCGTCGTTCTGGGCGTACAACGTGGCCAAGGGCGAGCAGACCCGGATCATCGGGCCGAACTGCCCCGGCATCGCCTCGCCGGGCGCCTCGAACGCCGGCATCATCCCGGCCGACATCACCGGCTCCGGCCGGATCGGCCTGGTCAGCAAGAGCGGCACGCTGACCTACCAGATGATGTACGAGCTGCGGGACATCGGCTTCTCGACCTGCGTGGGCATCGGCGGTGACCCGATCATCGGGACCACGCACATCGACGCCCTCGCCGCGTTCGAGGCCGACCCGGAGACCGATGCCATCGTGATGATCGGTGAGATCGGCGGCGACGCCGAGGAGCGGGCCGCCGAGTTCATCAAGGCCAACGTCACCAAGCCGGTGGTCGGCTACATCGCCGGCTTCACCGCGCCCCCCGGCAAGACCATGGGGCACGCGGGCGCCATCATCTCCGGCTCGGCGGGCACCGCCGACGCCAAGAAGGAGGCGCTCGAGGCCGTCGGCGTCAAGGTCGGCAAGACCCCGACCGAGACCGCCAAGCTGATGCGCGAGATCATGTCCGGCCGCTGAGCGGTCGGGGAGCGGCACTGTCGGCCGCTGAGCGGTCGGAGAGCGGCACTGTCCGCCGCTGATCAGACCTGCTGAGGGGGCCGACCGGAGACGGTCGGTCCCCTCAGTTGTTGTTCCAGAGCGGGTACGTGCCGCTGGCCCGCCAGATCGCGGTGCCGATGATGTTGATCACGCCGAAGGCGATGGCCAGGTAGCCGAGCACCGGTGACTTGCCGTACCGCTTGGCGTCCCGGATCGACAGGTAGCCGAAGACGATGCCCAGGATGCCGCAGCAGATCAGGCCGAGGACGATGCCGAGCACGCCCCACAGCGTGGTGCGGTCACGGCCCGCCGCGGGCGGCGGCGGAGGTGGCGGGTACGGAGCGTTCACGACGTTCTCCCAGCTCTCGGGGCCGCGACGGAGGTCACGCCCTGGGCCGAGGCTAAACCGGATCCGGGTCCGCGGGTCGGTGGATCACGGAACTCGCCGGTGCCACGCCGCACCGGCGGACAGCCACCGCCCGCCCGGCGTGCCAGAGTAGACGCGATGTCCCCGGTCACCCCTGATCAGCCCCGCCGTCCCGCCGGCGTCCGCGCCGACGCACGGCCGCCCGGCCGTGCCGCGCCGGGTCCCCGGGTGCCCCCGCCCCGCCGGCCCGAGCCGTCCCGGGCGCCGCTCGCGGTGGCCGCCGCTGTCGCCGCCGGCTGGGCCGCGCTCACGTCGTACCTGCCGGTGGCCGTGGTGCTCGGGCTGGCGCAGTTCAGCGAGGACTCGGCGTCGGTGGCCGGCGCGCTGCGCGCCGGCCTGGCCGGCTGGCTGCTCGGCCACGGAGTGCCGTTGCGGACCTCCGCCGGCCCGCTGGGGCTGGTGCCGCTGGCCCTGTCCGGTCTGGCGCTGTGGCGGCTGGCCCGGGCCGGCGTGCACGCCAGCCGGGCGATCGGCGCCCGCGGCGGGCGCTCGCCGCGGCAGGCGCTGACCGTCGCGGGCGCGGTCGGCATCGCGTACGCGCTGATCGGCGCCCTGGCCGCGCTGCTCGCCGGCACCGGTGGCCTGCGGGTCTCGCCGATCCGTGCCGGGCTCACCTGCGCGGTCTTCGGCGCGCTGGCGGCGCTGGTCGGGGCGGCGCGGACCACCGGCGTGGCCGGCCTGCTCGCCGCCCGGGCGCCGGTGGTGCTGCGCGACGGCGTCCGCACCGGCCTGGTCGCCGCTCTGCTGCTGCTCGGCGCCGGTGCCGGGGCCGCCGGGCTGGCCGTGGCGACCGGGGGCGGGGACGCCGCCGACATGATCGGCGCCTACCGCACCGGGGTCGCCGGGCAGGCCGGCGTCACCCTGGTCAGCCTGGCCTACGCGCCCAACGCCACGGTCTGGTCGACCGCCTACCTGCTCGGGCCGGGGTTCGCCGTCGGCACCGGCACGGCGGTACGCACCAGCGAGGTCTCCGTCGGCGCCCTGCCGGCCGTACCGCTGCTCGCCGGCCTGCCCAGCGGCCCGGTCGACGGGTTCGGCGCCGCGCTGCTCGCGGTGCCGGTGCTGGCCGGGATGGCCGCCGGCTGGCTGCTCGCCCGGCGGTTGTCCCGCCCGACCTCGCCGGAACACGCCCGCCCCGGGGCGGGTGAGCGGGCCGAGTCCGGCTGGCCGGCGCTGCTCGGGCCGGCCGCGCTCGCCGGCCCGGTGGTCGGCCTGCTCGTCGGTCTCGCCGCCGCGGCGTCCGGTGGCCCGCTCGGCGGCGGCCGGCTGGCCGAGATCGGCCCGGTGCCCTGGCAGGTCGGCGCGGTCTCCACCGCGGTGGTGATGACCGGGGCGCTGCTCGGCGCCGCCGCGGCCCGGGCCACCGCCGGCCCGGCCCGGGCGGCGCGTCCTCCTCGCCCCCGCCCGCCGGCCGACCCGGGCCCGGCCCGCGGCTGACCCGCCGGAGCTGACCCCCGCCGTGGTTGATCCGACCCCGGCCATGATCGTCTACGGCTGAGCGGCACGACACGCCGACGGAGCGCCGCTGAGGCGTATCCGATCAAGGGCTGCTGCACCCCGGTGGCCGGGGCGGGTAGGTGGGAGCGGGCGGGCGGCGGAGTCGCCAGGAACGGCGAAGGGGCGCCCGGTCGCGCCGGACGCCCCTTCGTGCGGTGCTCGCGGGTCAGGTTCCCGGCAGGTTGAGGTTCATCCCGACGGTCGCCACGACGACCAGGATGCCGAGCAGCAGGCCGATTCCGCCGCAGATCAGGCCGGTCTGCGCCTGCCCGGCGTTGCCGGCCTCGCCGCGGGCCGCCTTCTGCCGGCCCAGCCAGCCGGTGACCAGCGCGGCGATGCCCAGCGGGATGCCCAGCTGGCAGCAGGCCAGCGGGATCGACGCGATGCCGAGGATCATCGCGACCAGGCCCAGGGTGTTCTGCTGGCCCGGCGTCCCCGGGTAACCCGCCCCCGGGTAGGACGCCCCGCCGTACGGCTGCTGACCGTACGGGTCGGCCGGCTGCTGCCCGTAGGGCTGTCCCGGCTGCTGCCCGTAGGGCTGTCCCGGGTACGGCTGCCCGGAGGTCGGCTGCCCGTAGCCCGGCTGCCCGTAGGGCTGCTGCCCCGGGCCAGGCTGCCCGTAGCCCGGCTGGCCGTAGCCGGGCTGCTGGCCGTAGGGCTCCTGCGGTGGCTGGCCGTACGGATCGTGCGGCTGCTGCCCGTACGGCGGCTGCTGGCCGTACGGTGCCGGCGGCGGGGCGTACGGATCCTGCGGCTGGCCGTAGGGCTGCCCCGGGCCGGGCTGCTGGCCGTACGGGTCCTGACCGGGTTGTCCGGGCTGCATGTGGCGATGCTCCTGAGCGTCGGTGATCCGTCAGTAGGTGCTGGGGTTCGAGTTCATCATGCCGGCGAGGCCACCCGCGAGGCAGCACACGAGGGAGATCACCCAGCCGATGATGCCGATGATCAGCGCCCACTTGGACCACTTCTTCGACTCGGCCGCGGCGGCCTGTGCACCCGCGTAGTCGCCCTGCTGGATCAGCGGGTTGACCTTGGAGGCGTTGATGATGGCCGGGATGGCCAGCGGCCAGAAGAAGAAGATGGCCACGATGGACATCGTCATGTTGTTGTTGATCGGCTGCGGCTGCGGGGCGTTCGGGTAACCGGGCTGCATCGGGTGTCGCTCCTCGTCCAGGCGCACGCCCTGTCGGGGCGTGCCGGTGTTCGGCTGAAGGGTCGCCGCGGCGGGCGTGCCGGCCGCCGAGCGACCGGCAGCGTATCGTGCCCGGTCCATCTTCGTGATCATCCGAATCGCCGCCGCCCGCCCACCGGGCGTCCCGACCTGCCCGATAGGGTTGCCCGGTGACCGAGCCCGCGTCCGCCGCCCGCCTCGTCGTCCTGGTCTCCGGCTCCGGCAGCAACCTGCAGGCGCTCCTGGACGCCGCCGCCGACCCCGCGTACGGTGCCCGGGTGGTCGCGGTCGGCGCGGACCGGGACGGAATCGCCGGCCTTGACCGGGCCGCGGCCGCCGGGGTGCCGACCTTCGTGGCACGGGTGAAGGACCACCCGACCCGCGAGGAGTGGGACGCGGCGCTCACCGACCAGGTCGCCCGGCACCGGCCGGACCTGGTCATCTCCGCCGGCTTCCTGAAGCTGGTCGGGCCGCGGTTCCTGGCCGCGTTCGGCGACCGCTACCTGAACACGCACAACAGCCTGCTGCCGGCGTTCCCCGGCATCCACGGCCCGCGTGACGCCCTCGCCTACGGGGTACGCGTCACCGGCGCCACCCTCTTCTTCGTCGACGCCGGCATGGATACCGGCCCGATCGTCGCGCAGGTCGCCGTGCCGGTGCGCGACGACGACGACGAGGAGACGCTCACCGAACGCATCAAGGAAGCCGAGCGACGCCAGCTCGTCGAGCAGGTCGGCCGGCTGGTCCGTGCCGGTTGGACGATCACCGGAAGAAAGGTCACCGTGCCGTGAGCGAGCCCCAGACCGAACGCCGCCCGATCAGGCGGGCCCTGGTCAGCGTCTACGACAAGACCGGGCTGGTCGAGCTGG
Organism: Micromonospora sp. NPDC000089; assembly: GCF_042899365.1. Lineage (NCBI taxonomy): Bacteria > Bacillati > Actinomycetota > Actinomycetes > Micromonosporales > Micromonosporaceae > Micromonospora > Micromonospora sp. NPDC000089. The sequence goes on along the minus strand of NZ_JBIAZT010000010.1, from coordinate 115,507 downwards.
CCCGGGCCCTGCACGACGCCGGGGTGGAGCTGGTCTCGACCGGCAGCACCGCGTCCACGATCGCCGGCGCGGGCGTGCCGGTGACCGCGGTCGAGCAGGTGACCGGTTTCCCGGAGATCCTCGACGGCCGGGTGAAGACCCTGCACCCGAAGATCCACGGCGGGCTCCTGGCCGACCTACGCAAGGACTCGCACGCCGCCCAGCTTGACGAGCACGGCATCGCCGGCATCGACCTGCTGGTGTCCAATCTCTACCCGTTCCAGGCCACCGTCGCCTCCGGCGCGAGCCAGGACGAGTGCGTGGAGCAGATCGACATCGGTGGCCCGGCGATGGTCCGGGCCGCCGCGAAGAACCACGCCTCGGTGGCGGTGGTGACCGACCCGGCCGCGTACCCGATGCTGCTGGCGGCGCTGCGCGACGGCGGCTTCACGCTGGCGCAGCGCAAGGTGCTCGCGGCCCGCGCGTTCGCGGTGATCGCCGAGTACGACGTGGCGGTGGCCGAGTGGTGCGCCCAGGAGCTGGCCCCGGCCGACGAGTGGTGGCCGGAGTTCGCCGGGCTGACGCTGCGCCGCCAGGCGGTGCTGCGCTACGGCGAAAACCCGCACCAGGACGCGGCCGTCTACCTCGACCCGTCCAGCCCGGCCGGGCTGGCCCAGGCCGAGCAGCTGCACGGCAAGGAGATGTCCTACAACAACTACGTGGACGCGGACGCGGCCTGGCGGGCGGCGAACGACTTCCCCGACCAGCCGGCGGTGGCGATCATCAAGCACGCCAACCCGTGCGGGATCGCGGTCGGCGCGGACGTGGCCGACGCGCACCGCAGGGCGCACGCCTGCGACCCGGTCTCCGCGTTCGGCGGGGTGATCGCGGTCAACCGGCCGGTGACCGTGGAGCTGGCCGAGCAGGTGGCCGAGATCTTCACCGAGGTGGTGGTCGCCCCCGGTTACGACCAGGGCGCGGCGGAGATCCTGCAGGCCAAGAAGAACATCCGGCTGCTGCGCGCCCCCGCGTACGCGCCGCTGCCGGCCGAGTGGCGGCAGGTCACCGGCGGCGTGCTGGTGCAGCTGCGGGACAGGGTCGACGCCGAGGGCGACAACCCGGCCAACTGGCGGCTGGCCACCGGGGAGGCGGCCGACGAGGCGACCCTGCGTGACCTGGCGTTCGCCTGGCGGGCGGTGCGCGCGGTGAAGAGCAACGCGATCCTGCTGGCCCGCGACGGCGCCACCGTCGGGGTGGGGATGGGACAGGTCAACCGGGTCGACTCGGCTCGACTGGCGGTCGACCGGGCCGGCGTCGACCGGGCCCGCGGCTCGGTCTGCGCGTCGGACGCGTTCTTCCCGTTCGCCGACGGCCCGAAGATCCTCATCGACGCCGGCGTGCGGGCGATCGTCCAGCCCGGCGGCTCGATCCGCGACGAGGAGACCATCGCCGCGTGCAAGGAGGCCGGCGTGACGATGTACCTCACCGGCACCCGCCACTTCTTCCACTAGCCCCCGGAGCGCCCCCCGGCGCCCCCCGCCCCCCCGCTCTCGCCGATCTAGGGCCAAGTGTCGTTGTTGGAGATCCACTGACGACGATCGGCCCTAGATCGGCGGGGGTCAGACGGGGGGACGGAGGTCGGCGAAGTGGCAGGCGGAGGGGTGGGGGTCCGCGGGGCGGGGGACGGTGGGGGGGGCCTCGCGGGCGCAGATCTCCTGGGCCTTCCAGCAGCGGGTGCGGAAGTGGCAGCCGCTCGGCGGGTCGGCCGGGCTCGGCACGTCTCCGGTGAGCCGGATCATGTTCCGGTTCTCCCGGGCCTCCGGGTCGGGGACCGGCACGGCCGAGAGTAGGGCCTGGGTGTACGGGTGGGTGGCCCGCTCGTAGATCTCGTCCTCGGTGCCGATCTCCACGATCCGCCCCAGGTACATCACCGCGACCCGGTCGGAGATGTGCCGGACTACCGACAGGTCGTGCGCGATGAAGATGTACGACAGCCCGAACTCGTCCTGGAGCTGCTCCAGCAGGTTGATCACCTGCGCCTGGATGGAGACGTCCAGCGCGGAGACCGGCTCGTCGCAGACGATCACCTCGGGGCGCAGGGCCAGCGCCCGGGCGATGCCGATGCGCTGCCGCTGCCCGCCGGAGAACTGGTGCGGGTAGCGGTTGACGTGCTCCGGGTTGAGCCCGACCACGTCCAGCAGCTCCTGCACCCGCTTGGTCTTGCTGCCCTTCGGCGCCGCGTCCGGGTGGATCTCAAACGGCTCGCCGATGATGTCGCCGACGGTCATCCGCGGGTTCAACGAGGTGTACGGGTCCTGCATGACCATCTGCATGTTGCGGCGTACCCGGCGCAGCTCACCGCCCTTGGCCTGGAACAGGTCCCGGCCGTTCAGGGTGGCCCGGCCGGAGGTCGGCGTCTCCAGCCGCATCAGCAGCCGGGCCAGCGTGGACTTGCCGCAGCCGGACTCGCCGACGATGCCGAGGGTCTCGCCGCGGCGCAGCTCGAAGCTGACCCCGTCGACCGCCCGGACGGCGCCGGTCTGCCGCTGGAAGACCACCCCCTGGGTGATCGGGAAGTGCTTGACCAGGTTGTCGACCGACAGGATGGTCTCGCCGCGGACCTTGGTCGGGCTAGCGGGCGCTGTCATCGCGGACCTCCTGGGCGAAGTGGCACGCGCTGGTCCGGCCGTCGCCGAGGACCAGGTCGTGCGGCACCGCGTCCACGCAGACCTGCTGCGCGTACGGGCACCGGGGGTGGAACGGGCAGCCGGAGGGGATCCGCATCAGGTTCGGCGGCAGCCCCTTGATCGTGGAGAGCGCCTGGCCGCGCACGTCCAGGCGGGGAATCGACTCCAGCAACCCCTTGGTGTACGGGTGGGCCGGCGCCCGGTACAGCGAGCGGACGTCGGCGTGCTCGACGATCCGGCCGGCGTACATCACCGCGATCCGGTCCGCGACGCCGGCCACCACGCCCAGGTCGTGGGTGATCAGGATCATCGCCATGTGCAGGTCCCGGCGCAGGTCGGCCAGCAGGTCCATGATCTGGGCCTGCACGGTGACGTCCAGCGCGGTGGTCGGCTCGTCGGCGATCAGCACCTTCGGGTCCAGCGCCAGCGCCATCGCGATCATGACGCGCTGCCGCATGCCGCCGGAGAACTGGTGCGGGTAGTCGCCGATCCGGCGCGCCGCGGCGGGGATCTTCACCAGGTCCATCAGCTCGATCGCCCGGTTGCGGGCGGCCGCGCGGGACATCCCCTCCCGCCGACGCAGCGTCTCGCCGATCTGCCAGCCGACCGGGAAGACCGGGTTCAACGCCGAGAGCGCGTCCTGGAAGATGATCGCGATCTCCTTGCCGCGCACCTGCCGGCGCTGCTCCTCGGGCAGGGTGAGCAGGTCCCGGCCCTGGTAGAGGATCTGGCCGGAGCGCACGTACGCCGGGGGAGTGTCCAGGATGCCCATGATCGCCTGGGCGGTCACCGACTTGCCGGAGCCGGATTCACCGAGCACCGCCAGGGTCTCCCCGGCGTCCAGGTGGTACGACACCCCGTTGATCACCTTGGCCACCCCCTCGCCGGTGCGGAACTCGACGTGCAGGTCCCGTACCTCCAGCAGGTGCCCGCCCGGCGGGGTGGGGGAGGCCGGCGTGGGTTGGACGGCGGACTGGGTCACTGTGCTTCCCTTCGCTTCGCGACTGCGGGGCTCGCTTCGCTCACTCCTCGCGCTCGCATGAGAGGGTCACCGCAGCTTCGGGTCGAAGGCGTCGCGGATCGCGTCGCCGAGCATGATGAAGGCCAGCACGGTCAGCGCCAGGAACGCGGACGGTACGACCAGCGGCGTCGCCGACTCGCGCATGTGCACCCGACCGGCGTCGATGTCGATGCCCCAGGAGATGGTCGGCGCCTTGAGGCCGATGCCGAGGAAGCTCAGCGTGGCCTCTGCGGCGATGAACGAGCCGAGCGCGATGGTCAGCACCACGATCGCCGGGGCGAGCGCGTTCGGCAGGATGTGCCGCCACATGATCCGGCCGTTGCCGGCCCCGAGCATCCGGGCCGCGGCCACGTAGTCCTGCTCCTTGGCGGTGATCACCGAGGAGCGGACCACCCGGGCCGCGGTGGTCCAGCCGAGCACCGCCAGCACGAAGATGACCGCGAAGAGCCGGACGTTGTCGCTGCTGGTGCTGACCCGCTTGAGCAGCACGATCGCGGCCAGCAGCAGCGGGATGCCGAGCACGATGTCGATCACCCGGGACAGCACCGCGTCGACCCAGCGACCGAAGTACCCGGCCAGCATCCCGACCACCAGCGCGATGATCCCGGTGACCAGCGCGGAGAGGGCGCCGACCAGCAGCGAGGCCCGGGCGCCGTAGACCGCCCGGGCATACGTGTCGCAGCCCTGGAAGTCGTACCCGAAGATGGCCCCGCCGGACGGCCCGGCGTGCTGGCGGGAGAGCACGCAGTCGCGCGGGTCGTTCGCGGTGAACAGCGAGGGCACGGCGGCCATCGCGGTGACCAGCAGGACCAGCACCAGGCTGATCCAGAAGATCGGCTTGCGGCGCAGGTCCCGCCAGGCGTCGCCGGCCAGGCTGCGCGGCTTCTGCGGCACCCCGACCTGGTTGGGCGCCCCGGGCTCGCCGGACACCCCCCGCCGCGCGGCCTGGTTCTCCGTCGCCGCCACAGTTTCAAAATCACTCATAGCGGATCCTCGGGTCGAGTACGGCGTACAGGACGTCCACCACCAGGTTGGCGACGAGGTAGACCACGACCAGCACGCTGACGATGCCCACCACCAGTGGGCCGTCCTCGGTGCGGATGCCGCGGAACAGGTTGAAGCCGACACCGGGGATGTTGAACACGCCCTCGGTGATGATCGCGCCGCTCATCAGGTTGCCCAGCTCGACGCCGAGGAAGGTGACCACCGGGATGAGCGAGTTGCGCAGCACGTGCACGCTGACGATCCGCCGCCTGACCAGCCCCTTCGACCGGGCCGTCCGGACGTAGTCGGCGCGCAGGTTCTCCGCGACCGAGGTACGGGTCAGCCGCAGCGCGGTGGCCAGCGACAGCGAGCCGAGCACGATGCCGGGCAGCAGCAGCGCGTACAGGTCCGGCTGGGCGCCGGCGGTGGGCGGGAAGAGCTGCCACTTCACGCCCAGGAAGTACTGCGCCAGCGGGGCCAGCACGATGGTCGGGATGCCGAGCACCAGCAGGGTGAGCACCAGCGTCGAGTTGTCGAAGATACTGGCCCGGCGGATGCCGGCGAGCACGCCCGCGGTCACCCCGACCAGGATGGTCACCGCCATCGCGATCAGCGCGAGCTTCACCGTCACCGGCCAGGCGGCGGCCAGGATGTCGCCGATCGAGCGGCCGGTGAGCGACTGGCCGAGGTCCCCCCGGAGCAGGTTCTTGAGGTAGTCGAAGTAGCGGTAGAAGAAGCCGCCGACGCCGGTGGCGTCCAGGTGGTACTTCTGCGTGAGGTATGCCCGCTGGGCCGCGGTGACCGGGCGTTCGCCGGCGAGCGCCTGGATGGGGTCGCCCTGGCCGGCGAACATCAGCGCGTAGACGATCAGGGTGGTCCCGAAGAAGGCGAGGACCATCTGGAGCAGACGCCGCAGAATGAAGCGGAACATACTTGGCAGTCTCTCTGAAAAGGGGCGTATAGGTAGGCGGGTCGGGCCACCGTCCGCCGATGGCCCGACCCGTCGTACCGGGGTGTTACTTGACGGCCTCGATCTTCAGCAGGTTGACCCGGTCGAAGAGATCCATCTCCACGTTCTTGACCTTGGTCGAGTGGCCGAAGTTGTTCTGGCCGAACCGCAGCGGGATCACCGGCATGTCCTTGGCCAGCAGGTCCTCCGCCGCCTGGTACTTCTTGATCGCCGCTTCCTCGTTGGGCGCGCTGGCGCCCTCGGCGAGCAGCTTGTCGAACTCGGGGTTGCTGTAGCCGTAGTAGTTCGACGAGCCCTTGGTGCTGTACAGCGGGCCGAGGTAGTTCTCCATGGACGGGTAGTCCATGACCCAGCCCATCCGGAACAGGCCGACCGGCTGCTTCGCCTTGAGCTTGGTCAGCAGGTCCGCGAACTTCGGCTCGGCGGTGCCCACGCACTCCACGCCCAGGTTGGCCTTGAGCTGGTTGCAGGTCGCGTCGATCCAGTCCTTGTGGCCGCCGTCGCCGTTGTACGACAGCTCGATCCGCGCCGGGCCGCCCGCGGCCTGGTACATCGCCTTGGCCTTGGCCGGGTCGAACGTGCCCGCCTCGCCGATGGTGTTCTCCCGGTAGCCGGCCACGACCGGCGAGACGAAGGAGCGCGCCGGCTGCTGCGAGCCCTTGAAGATCGACTTCGTGATCTCGTCCCGGTCGATCGCCATCGAGATGGCCTTGCGCACCTCGGGGTTGCTGAACTCCTTCTGGAACGTCGGGAAGGAGAGCACCTGCAGCGACGAGGCCGGGCTCTGCTGGAACCGGTCACCGAGGTCGGTGGCGGCGGTGGACAGGTTCTCGGTCGGGATCGTCTTGATCACGTCGAGGTTGTCCGAGAGCACGTCCGCGTACGCGGCCGTCGGCTGCTGGTAGATCCGGAACTCGACGCCGGCGACCTTCGGCTTCTCGCCCGGTAAGGCGTCGTACCGCTCCACCTCGACCTTGGCGTCGTGCTGCCAGGAGCCCTTGATCTTGAACGGGCCCTGACCGATCGGCGCCTGCTCGTACCCCTCCGCCAGGACGCCCGGGGCGGAGAAGGCCGCCTTCGGCAGCGGGTAGAAGGCCGTGTAGCCGAGCATCGTCTTGAACTCGCTGTACGGCTCGGTCAGCGTCACGGTGAAGGTCAGGTCGTCGACCTTCGTGAGGCCGGACAGCGTCTTCGCGGTCGGCTTCTCGCCCTGCAGCGCGTCGTACCCGGCGATCTTCTCGAAGAAGTAGCTGGAGTTCTGGCCGTTCGGGGCGTACGCGCCGTAGTTCCAGGCGTCGAGGTAGTTCTGGGCGGTGACTTTCTCGCCGTTGTGGAAGGTGTAGCCGTCCTTCAGCTTGATCGTCCAGACCTTGTTGTCCGACGACGTCACCGACTCCGCCGCCACCTCGACCGGCTTGTTCGCCTTGTCGTAGTCAACCAGCGGGCTGAACAGGGCGCTGAGCACCTGCGAACCGCTTGTCTCGTTGGTGTTGGTCGGCACCAGGTGCTGCGGCTCGGCGATCTCGATCCGCACCGCCGCGTTGGGGTCGCTCTGGCCGGATCCGCTGCCGCCCGAGCCGCAGGCCGCCAGGCCCAGGGTCACCGCGAGCGGGAGAGCGGTCCAGGCAGCGAGCCTGCGAACACGCATGGGGGTCTCCTCATCTCCTCACGCTGCGCGGTCGGACCCGGCGCTGGGTGACGCTGCGCAACGAGTCGCAACGGTAAGTCGCGGTCGGGCCGTCGACAACGGGAGCGTTGCGATGGGGTAACGGATGGCGCACCCCACCCTTGCCGGGTGCCGCCGGCTGTGCTAGCGGGGGACGGCATTTTCCCTGCGCATGGGCGGTTCCTCGGTGGTCTGCTGGGCTCCCGATCCTCCCGAGCGGCCCGGCGGGTCGCATCCTCCCGGCCGTCCGTTCCGTGCCGCCGACGGCGGTGACGGGGTGCGATGTCCGACGGCCCGACCCCTGACTGATCACCCTCCGTGACTTAACGCACGTAACGGATCGTCACCGCCGCCCGTCACCACCGAGCGCGCCCGGCGGCGTGAGACGATCGGGGGGTGACGGCGACCATCCTGGACGGCAAGGCGACCGCGGCGGAGATCAAGGACGAGCTCCGGGCGCGGGTGAAGGCGCTCGCGGAGCGCGGCATCACCCCCGGCCTCGGCACCGTGCTGGTCGGCGCCGACCCCGGCTCCCAGGCGTACGTCAACGGCAAGCACCGCGACTGCGCCGAGGTGGGCATCTCCTCGATCCGCCGCGAGCTGCCCGCCGACGCCACCCAGCAGCAGCTGGACGACGTGCTGGCCGAGCTGAACGCCGACTCGGCCTGCCACGGCTACATCGTCCAGCTGCCGCTGCCCGGCCACCTGGACACCCAGCGGGCGCTGGAGATGATCGACCCGGACAAGGACGCCGACGGCCTGCACCCGGTCAACCTGGGCCGGCTGGTGCTCGGCTACGACGGCCCGCTGCCCTGCACCCCGCGCGGCATCGTCGAGCTGCTGCGCCGGCACGACGTGCCGCTGCGCGGCGCCAAGGTGGCCCTGGTCGGGCGGGGCAACACGGTGGGTCGACCGCTCGGCCTGCTGCTCACCCGGCGCAGCGAGAACGCCACCGTGACGCTCTGCCACACCGGCACCCTCGACCTGGCCGAGCACACCCGCGCGGCCGACATCGTGATCGTCGCGGCCGGCGTCCCCGGCCTGCTCACCGCCGACCTGGTCACCCCCGGGGCGACCGTGGTGGACGTCGGCATCACCCGGGTGGTGGGCGCGGACGGCAAGGGCCGGTACACCGGCGACGTCGACCCGGAGGTCGTCGAGGTGGCCGGCAAGCTGGTCCCGATGCCGGGCGGCGTCGGCCCGATGACCCGGGCGATGCTGCTGACCAACGTGGTGGAGCGGGCCGAGCGCGGCTGAATCGGGCGCGGGTGACGTGCGCCCCATCCCGGCGATGGTCGCCGCCCCTGGCCCGATCGGTGCCAGGATGACTGATACGGTCCGGAAAACCGACTGGTATCAGGGAGTGGGACGACCATGGGTAAGAAGGTCACTGTCGTCGGGGCCGGCTTCTACGGCTCCACCACCGCACAGCGCCTGGCCGAGTACGACGTCTTCGACACCGTCGTCATCACCGACATCGTGGAGGGCAAGCCGGCGGGTCTCGCGCTGGACCTCAACCAGTCCCGCGCGGTCGAGGGCTTCGAGACCAAGGTCGTCGGCGTCACCACCGGCCGCAACGGCGAGGGCTACGAGGCCATCGAGGGCTCCGACGTCGTGGTGATCACCGCGGGCCTGCCCCGCAAGCCCGGCATGAGCCGGATGGACCTGCTGGAGACGAACGCCAAGATCGTCCGCCAGGTCGCCGAGAACGTCGCCAAGTACGCCCCGAACGCCGTGGTCATCGTGGTCTCCAACCCGCTCGACGAGATGACCGCGCTGGCCCAGCTCGCCACCCAGTTCCCCAAGAACCGGGTGCTCGGCCAGGCCGGCATGCTGGACACCGCCCGGTTCACCAACTTCGTCGCCGAGGCGCTGAACGTGCCGGTCAGGTCGGTGAAGACGCTGACCCTCGGCTCGCACGGCGACACCATGGTGCCGGTGCCCTCGAAGAGCACGGTGAACGGCAAGCCGCTGCGCGAGGCCATGCCGGCCGAGCAGATCGAGGAGCTGGTCGTCAAGACCCGCAACGGTGGGGCCGAGGTCGTCGCGCTGCTCAAGACCGGCTCGGCGTACTACGCCCCGTCGGCCGCCGCCGCCCGGATGGCCAAGGCCGTCGCGGAGGACTCCGGCGACGTCATGCCGGTCTGCGCCTGGGTGGACGGCGAGTACGGCATCTCCGGCGTCTACCTGGGCGTCGAGGCCGAGATCGGCGCGGAGGGCGTCAAGCGGGTCGTCGAGACCGACCTGGACGCCGACGAGCTGGCCAGCCTCAAGGAGGCCGCCGAGGCCGTCCGCGCGAAGCAGGCGGACATCTCCAGCATGTGATCCGTTCCGTCGGAGCGCCCCGCGACCGCCAGGCCGCGGGGCGCTTCCGCGTTCACCGGGCCGTCGCGGTGCCCGGCGGCTCAGCCCGCCGTGCCGGCCCGGCCGTCGGCTGACCCGACTCCTTGGTCGGCCGCCGCGCCGGCGGCGTCGACCAGCACGGCCAGGCCGTCCAGCACCCGCTCCAGCCCGAACCGGTACGCGTGGTCCGGGTCGTACGCCGCGTCGTGGGCCGCGCCGGCGGCGCTGCCGACCCGTACCGCGGTGGGGTACGCCCGCTCGTCCAGCACCCGGGCCAGCAGCTCCGCGTTCGCCGCCCACCACTGCCGTTCGCTCTGCGCGCTCTCCTGCCGGGCGATCCGCACCTCGGCGGCCGAGCGGGCGGCCGCCCGGACGAAGTCCAGCAGGAACGTCAGCGCCGCGTCCCGCGTCACGTCGTCCAGGCCGGTGTCGTCGAAGGCGCGCAGCTCGTACTCGTACTTCGCCATCAGGCCCGGCCCGAGCGGCGGGCGGCCGGTCGCCACCTCGGCCGCCCACGGGTGCGCGGTGAACAGGTCGCGGTTGTCCCGCGCGACGGCCGCCACCCGCTCGCGCCACGGCTGCCCGGCGCGGCCCGGCCGGGGCATCCGCGCGTAGAGCCCGTCGACCATCAGGTCGAGCAGCTCGGCCTTGCCGGGAAGGTAGCTGTAGAGGGTCATCGGCGCGACGCCGACCGCCTGGGCGACCCGGCGCATGGTCACCGCGTCCAGCCCCTCGGCGTCCGCCACCTCGACCGCCCTGGTCACGATGTCGTCGAGGGAGCGGCCGGGGCGCGGGCCCTTGCGTGGGCCGTCGTCCGGCCGGGGCCAGAGAAGTTCCAGGGTGCGGACCGGGTCGCCGGCGCCGCTGCGGTACGTGGGCACGGACGCCATACTGTCACCCCCTATTCCGTACGCCGTACGTTGTACAATGTACGGGATAGTTGCCCGGCTCACTCGGAGGTACCCGTGCAGATCACCAAGACGGCCATCTCGCTCAACGTCGACGACGTCCCGGCGGCGGCCGCCTTCGCCCAGCAGCACTTCGGTTTCCGGGAGGAGATGTCCGCCGACGGGTTCGTGTCGCTCGCCCGCGACGGGGTCGCGTTCAACCTGATCTTCCTGCGCACCGGGCTGGAGACCCTCCAGCCGGAAATCCTCAAGCGCCAGCGGGCGCAGGGGATCCTGGTCGTCTTCGAGGTCGACGACATCGACGCCGAGTACGCCCGGATCCAGGGCGCCGACGTGCCGGTGACCACCGAGATCCAGACCGAGCCCTGGGGGGAGCGCTTCTTCCAGATCACCGACCCGAACGGGGTGATCTACCAGTTCGTGCAGTGGGTGCACGCCCCGGCCGAGGTCGGCTGACCGGCCGACGCCTACCTGGCATGGTCGGCGTCGGCTCGCGGCGTGGCATCTGGAGGCCGGCCGGGCACCCCCGGCCGGTTTCCAGTACGCTCGTACTGTTGAGCACGAGTCACCCCGAGAGGAGCGCCGGTCGATGGCGAAGATCAAGGTAAACAACCCGGTCGTGGAGCTCGACGGCGACGAGATGACCCGGATCATCTGGAAGCAGATCCGGGAGCAGCTGATCCTGCCCTACCTCGACGTCGACCTGCACTACTACGACCTGTCGATCGAGAACCGCGACGCGACCGACGACCAGGTCACGATCGACGCCGCCAACGCGATCAAGGAGCACGGCGTCGGCGTCAAGTGCGCCACCATCACCCCGGACGAGGCCCGGGTCGAGGAGTTCGGCCTGAAGAAGATGTGGCGGTCGCCGAACGGCACCATCCGCAACATCCTCGGCGGCGTCGTCTTCCGTGAGCCGATCATCATGTCCAACGTGCCGCGGCTGGTGCCGGGCTGGACGAAGCCGATCGTGATCGGCCGGCACGCCCACGGCGACCAGTACAAGGCCACCGACTTCGTGGTCCCCGGCCCGGGCAAGGTGACCATCACCTACACCCCGGCCGACGGCGGCGCCCCGATGGAGATGGAGGTCGCCAACTTCCCCGGCGGCGGCATCGCCATGGGCATGTACAACTACGACGAGTCGATCCGGGACTTCGCCCGCGCCTCGTTCCGGTACGGGCTGGACCGCAAGTACCCGGTCTACCTGTCCACCAAGAACACCATCCTCAAGGCGTACGACGGCCGGTTCAAGGACCTCTTCGCCGAGGTCTTCGAGGCCGAGTTCAAGGCCGACTTCGCCGCCGCCGGCATCACCTACGAGCACCGGCTGATCGACGACATGGTCGCCGCCGCGCTCAAGTGGGAGGGCGGCTACGTCTGGGCCTGCAAGAACTACGACGGTGACGTGCAGTCCGACACCGTCGCGCAGGGCTTCGGCTCGCTCGGCCTGATGACCTCCGTGCTGCTCTCGCCCGACGGCCGCACCGTCGAGGCCGAGGCCGCGCACGGCACGGTCACCCGGCACTACCGGCAGTACCAGAAGGGCGAGAAGACCTCGACCAACCCGATCGCCTCGATCTACGCCTGGACCCGGGGCCTGGCCCACCGGGGCAAGCTGGACGGCACCCCGGCGGTCACCGAGTTCGCCAACACCCTGGAGCAGGTCATCGTCGACACCGTCGAGGGCGGCCAGATGACCAAGGACCTCGCGCTGCTCATCTCGCGCGACGCCCCGTGGCTGACCACCGACGAGTTCATGAACGCGCTCGACGAGAACCTGGCGCGCAAGCTCTCCGCCTGATCCCGTACCCCCGCACCACCGACGAGCCCGCCGGCCCCGCCGGCGGGCTCCGTCGTACCCGGAGCCGGCTCGCGCCCCGGCGGACCGCCCTGTTTCCTGGATGTAGTGGCCTCACCGCGCCCTGGAGGCCACTACATCCAGGATCGAGCACGATCTCGCGGTCGGCGCGGTCGGCGCGGTCGGCGCGGTCGGCGCGGTCGGGGCGGCTGGGGCGTCACCGGAGAGGGTGGTCGGTCGTTGGACGGGGTGGACGCGATGCCAGTCTCGTCCAGCCGTCCCTTCCCTGCGGGGGGCCCAGTCCCGGGCCCCCCGCGCCCTGTTGTCCGGCGGGCGCCGCGACGGCGGCTCAGGCCTCGCGCAGCAGTTGGGCGGCGCGCTCGGGCGCGATGTCGTTGATGAAGACGCCCATCCCCGACTCGGAGCCGGCGAGGTACTTCAGCTTGTCCTTCGCCCGGCGGATGCTGAACAGCTGCAGGTGCAGGTGGCCCAGCTCCCGGTCGATCCGCACCGGTGTCTGGTGCCACGCCGCGATGTACGGCATCGGCAGGTCGAACAGCCCGTCGAAGCGGCGCAGCACGTCCAGGTAGAGCGGCCCGAAGGCGTCCCGCTCCTCGTCCGACAGCGCCGGGATGTCCGGCACCGGCCGGTGCGGGGCCAGGTGCACCTCGAACGGCCAGCGGGCGGCCGCCGGGACGTACGCGGTCCAGTGCTCGTTGCCGGCGACCACCCGGTCGCCGGTGGCCCGCTCGGCGGCCAGCACGTCGGCGTACAGGTTGCCGCCGCCGGTCCGCTCGGCGTGCCGGCGGGCGGCGGCCAGCAGCGACCGGGTCCGCGGCGTGACGAACGGGTACGCGTAGATCTGGCCGTGCGGGTGGTTCAGGGTCACCCCGATCTCCACGCCCCGGTTCTCGAACGGGAACACCTGCTCGACGCCGGGCAGCTCGGACAGTGCCGCGGTGCGGTCGGCGAGCGCCTCGACCACCAGCCGGACCCGCTGCGGGGAGAGGCTGGCGAAGGAGGCGTCGTGGTCGTCGGTGAAGCAGACCACCTCGCACCGCCCCTGCCCGGGCCGGACCGGCGTGAACGGGGTGATCTCGGCCGGCTCCTCGGCGATCCGCTGGCTCAGCGAGGGGAACCGGTTCTCGAAGACGGCCACGTCGTAGTCGGGCGCCGGGATCTCGCTGAGCCGGCCCTCCCGGGACGGGCAGAGCGGGCACTGGTCGGCCGGCGGGAGGAAGGTGCGGGTCTGCCGGTGCACCGCGACCGCCACCCACTCGTCGGTGAGCGGGTCGTAGCGCAGCTGGGACGCGGGCGGGGGCGGCGGCAGGTCGCGCCGGTCCGGCTGGTCCCGTACGGCGTCGTCGTGCTCGTCGAAGTAGATCAGCTCGCGACCGTCCGCCAGCTCGATCCGCGTACGCTTCACTGCGCCTCCTCGCTGGCCGGCACGATCACCAGTCGGCCCACCTTCTCGTCGAGTACCCGTCGTGCGTCCGACGTCAACCGGCCGTCGGTGATCAGCGTGTCCGCGGCGTCCAGCCCGACGATGGACGAGATGCCCACGGTGCCCCACTTGGTGTGGTCGGCCAGCACCACCAGCCCGTCCGCGGCGGCCACCAGGGCCCGGTCGGTCTCCGCCTCCATCAGGTTGGGGGTGGTGAAGCCGGCCCGCTCGGTGATCCCGTGCACGCCGAGGAAGAGCAGGTCCAGGTGCAGCGTGCGGATCGCCGCCACGGCCAGCGGCCCGACCAGCGCGTCGGACGGGGTGCGCACCCCGCCGGTGAGCACCACGGTCTGGTCGGGGCGGCCGGCGGTGTGCAGGATCTCGGCGACCGGCAGCGAGTTCGTCACCACGGTCAGGCCGGCCACGTCGACCAGCCGGCGGGCCAGCTCGGCGGTGGTGGTGCCGGCGGAGAGGGCGATCGCCGCGCCGGGGCGTACCAGTTCGGCGGCCCTGGCCGCGATGGCGGCCTTCTCGGCGGCCTGCCGGACGGACTTGGCGCGGAAGCCGGGCTCGTCGGTGGAGCCGGGACCGGCCGTGGTCGCGCCGCCGTGCACCTTGGCCAGCAGCCCCTGGTCGTGCAGCGTCTCAAGGTCGCGCCGGATGGTCATGTCGGAGACGCCGAACTCGGCCGCCAGCTCGGTCACCCGGACCCCGCCGGAGACCCGGACCCGGTCCAGGATGGCCGCCTGCCGCTGCCGCGCCAGCATCCACCCACCTCCAGGCCCCACGCGCTCACACGTAATCCAACAGATCCGAACACTAGCGCGCAGGCGGCACCGACGGAAGGCGCAGCCGGGGAATCAGGCGGACTGCAGGCGCGGCTCGACCCAGCCGGTCTCGGTCAGCTGGTGCATCACCGCCTGCACCGCCTCCTCGACGGTCAGGTCGGTGGTGTCGATCACGAGGTCGGCGTCGGTCGGCGCCTCGTACGGGTCATCGATGCCGGTCATCCCGGTGAGCAGGCCGGCCCGGGCCCTGGCGTACAGGCCCTTGCGGTCGCGCTGCTCGCACACCTCCAGCGGGGTGGCCACGTGCACCAGCAGGAAGCCCGCGCCGGCCGCGACGGCCATCTCCCGGGCGGTGGCCCGGGCCGCCGCGTACGGGGCGATCGGGCAGCAGATGCCCACCCCCCGGTGCCGGGCGATCTCGGCCGCCACCCAGCCGATCCGGCGCACGTTCGCGTCCCGGTCGGCCTTGCTGAAGCCCAGCCCGGCGGAGAGCCCCCGGCGCACCAGGTCGCCGTCGAGCAGGGTCACCGTCCGGTCGCCCTGCTCGCGCAGCGCGTCCGCCAGGCCCCGGGCGATGGTTGACTTGCCCGAGCCGGAGAGGCCGGTCAGGAAGACCACCAGCCCGCGGAACCGGCGCGCCGGGCGGGCCCGGCTCAACTCCCGGGCCACCGCCGGCGGGGTGTGCCACTCGGGCAGCGGGAAGCCCCGGTCGAGCAGGTCGTCGATCTCCTCCTGGCGCAGCGCCAGCCGCCGGTTGCGCGGCGGGATGTCGTCCCGCCCGCGCCACTGGCCGTCCCGGTTGTCGTAGGCCAGCTCGCGGGGGAGCAGCACCCGCAGCCCGGCGCCGGAGAGCATCCCGTCGGTGGACAGCAGGTGGGTCACCCCGTACGCGGCGGAGATCCGGGCCCGCAGCAGCGCGTCGCCGATCTCGTCCCGGCCGCGCGGCATCGACACCGCGACCATGGTCGCCGGGGGCATCCGGTCCCGCGCCGCGAAGACCGTGCGGACCAGCGCCTCCGGCGGCAGACCGCCGGCGCCGTCCGGCCCGACCGGGATCATCACCAACAGGTGGGCGGCCAGGGTACGGGCGGCGTGCGCGATCTGGGCCAGCTGCGGGCGGTGCAGCGGCCGGTCGGCGATCACCCCGAGCACCCGACCCGGGGGCAGCAGCGCGCGCACCTCCTCCGGGCTGCGCCGCAGCCGCTGGAACGGGCCGTGCCCGCCGTCGCCGAGCCGGCGTACCGGGCCGCCCACGCCGGCCACCCCGTCCCGGACGGCCCACACGTCGGTCAGTTCCAGCGCGGCCACCGGGGCACCCTCGCCGTCCGTGAGCAGCAGCGCACGCCGCTCCGGGTCGCCCGGGTCGAGCCCCTCGACCAGGGCGGTCGGCACCTGGAGGGTCACCGACACCGGCCACGGCGTGCCGTCGGCGAGCCGCCCGCGACGCTGCAGCGAGGCCAGGTCGGCCCGGGTCATGAAGCCGGCCAGCGGGGTGTACGCCCCGCTCAGCAACAGCTCCAGATCGGCCAGCTCCCCCGGGCGCGGCGTGTACGCCGGCGCGTCCCGAAGCATCTCGTCGGGAAGCACCCACCCGTTGCTCATCCGTACCCCTCACTCGCCGACCGGCACACAGTTTCGCAGCCGACCGCCGATCGGTCGAGAGCGCCACTCCACCGTAGGCGTACGGGCGGGTCCGGCGGGTCAGCTGGCGGGGGTCAGCGGGGCTGCGCCGAACGAGACGCCGAACCGCTTGCACCAGATCGCCACACTGGTCAGCCCGGCCAGGTCGACCCCGGCGGGGATCGGGTACGCCTGGTCGCCCCGGTTGCCCTTGAGTCGCCCCACCTCGACCCAGCGGCCGTCGTCGAAGACGTCCCAGCTGGCCCGGCCGGCACGGACGGGTTGGTCGGTCAGCCAGACCCGCAGGTCCGGCCCGTTGGAGGTGGCCAGCCCGACCAGCTCCAGCCGGTACCCGCCGTCGGCGCCCCGGACGATCCGGGCGGTGCCGGCGGTGTCGTGCTCGTGGCTGACGAACTCCCCTCGGCGGACCAGGCTCGGCCCGGTCACGGTCGGCCCGGGCGCGGCCGTCGGCCCGGCGGTGCCGACCGGGGCGGCCGGGGTCGTCGTCGGCGCCGCCACGGCGGACAGTTCCTCGTCCACCCGGTTGTCGGTGACGAGCTTCCAGGGTTGGAACCAGTACAGCCCGAGGGCGACGCCGACGCCGAGGACGGCGATGACGAGCCAGGTCAGCGGGGCGCGCAGCAGGCGGGAGATCACTCACCCAGTCTCATCGCCCGACCCGGTCCGGTCAGCAAGCGCCGGCTTACGACTTCCTTACCCCTACTGGCCGGCTCAGGGGCGTGCCTGATACCTGGACGTGCGCGACGAGCCTAGGCTGACCGCTGTGACACTGATCGCGACCGAGTCGCTGACCAAGACGTACGGGGGTCGGGTCACCGCGCTGGCCGACCTGACCGTCGCGGTGGAGCCGGGGATCATCGGCCTGGTCGGCGCGAACGGCGCCGGCAAGTCCACCCTGATCAAGATCCTGCTGGGGCTGCTCGCCCCGACCAGCGGGCGGGTCTCCGTGCTCGGCCTCGACCCCACCACCGACTCGGCCGCGGTGCGCGCCCGGGTGGGTTACATGCCGGAGCACGACGCGCTCCCGCCCGACCTGTCCGCCGCCGAGCTGGTCACCCACCTCGGGCGGATCAGCGGGCTGCCGCGCACCGTGGCCCGGGAACGCGCCTCCGAGGCGCTGCGCCACGTCGGCCTGCACGAGGAGCGGCACCGCGCCGTCGGCGGCTACTCGACCGGCATGAAGCAGCGGGTGAAGCTGGCCCAGGCGCTGGTGCACGACCCGGACCTGCTGCTGCTGGACGAGCCGACCAACGGCCTCGACCCGGCCGGCCGGGACGCCATGCTCGCCCTGATCCACCGGATCGGCACCGAGTTCGGCATCTCCGTGGTGGTCTGCTCGCACCTGCTCGGCGAGGTGGAACGGATCTGCGACACCCTGGTGGCGATCGACGGCGGCCGACTGCTGCGCGCCGACCGGATCTCCGCGATGACCTCCGCCACCGACGTGCTGGCGGTCGAGGTCAGCGAGGGCACCGAGGAGCTGGCCGCCCGGCTCGCCGCGCTCGCCCTGCCGGTCACAAGGGACGGCCGGATGCTGCTCGTCCCGCTCGCCGACGACGCCACGTACGACCAGATCCTCGGCGCTGTTGCCGAGCTGGACCTGCCACTGCACCGGCTCGACCAGCGCCGGCACCGGGTGGCCGAACTCTTCGCCACGAGGGAGCCGAGCCATGTCTGAGCCGACCGGTGTCATCCACGACATCGGCTACCAGCGCTACACCGGCCCCCGGTTGGGTCGCTGGCACGTCTTCGGCGCGCTCTACGGCCACGGCCTGCGGACCGCCTTCGGGCTGGGGCGCAGCGCCAAGGCGAAGATCTTCCCCTGGCTGGTGGTCGGCATCGTCACCGTGGTGGCCGCCGGGATCACCGCGGTACGCAGCCAGATCGGCCAGGTGGTGTGGACGTACGCCCAGTTCGCCGACGGGATGAGCTGGCTGGTCATCTTCTTCGTCGCGGTGGCCGCGCCCGAGCTGGTCTCCCGGGACCTGCGCAGCGGCGTGCTGCCGCTGTACTTCTCCCGGCCGCTGCCGCGCGGCGACTACGCGATCGCCAAGCTGCTCAGCCTGATGACCGCGCTCTGGCTGCTGCTGGGCGGCCCGCAGCTGGTGATGTTCCTCGGCGCGGCGTTCACCACCGACAAGGGGATGAGCGGCGTCTGGGACGAGCTGCTCGACCTGCTGCCCGGCCTGCTCTACGCCGCGCTGTGGGCGGTGGTCTTCGCCTCGATCGGGCTGCTGATCGCCTCGCTGACCGGCAAGCGGGCGTTCGCCGCCGGCGGCATCGTGGCGGTGTTCCTGATGACCGCGCCGATCGTCGGCGTGCTGTCGATCATGCCGTCCCGGACGGTCAACGAACTGGCCTTCCTCGCCTCGCCCTCCACGCTGGTGGGCGCCGTCGGCACCTGGGCGCTGGGTGACCTGCTGGTCCCCGACGGCCGGGTCGGCGGCATCCCGATCGGCGACTTCGGCCCGGTCTACGGGGTCGCCGCCGTGCTGCTGGTCGCCACCTGCGTCACCCTGCTGCTGCTGCGATACCGGAAGGTGGCCGCCCGATGACCACGCTCGACGCCGGCGCCCCGCCGGCCACCGCGACCAGCACCCTCGACCTGACCGGCGTGTCCCGCTGGTACGGCAACGTGGTGGCGGTCAACGACATCACCATGCGGCTCGGGGCCGGGGTGACCGGCCTGCTCGGCCCGAACGGCGCCGGCAAGACCACCCTGCTGCACATGATGGCCGGATTCCTCGCCCCGTCCCGGGGCACGGTGACCCTGGACGGCGAGCCGACCTGGCGCCACCCGGACGTCTACCGCCGGCTGGGGCTGGTCAGCGAACGGGAGGCGGTGCACGCCTTCCTCACCGCGTACGAGTTCGTGCTGGCCAGCGCCAAGCTGCACCGGCTGCCCGATCCGGAGGCGGCGGCCCGCCGGGCGATCGACCTGGTCGAGATGGCCGACGCGCAGGACCGCCGGATCGGCACGTACTCCAAGGGCATGCGGCAGCGCACCCGGGTGGCCGCGGCGCTGGTGCACGAACCGCAGGTGCTGCTGCTGGACGAGCCGTTCAACGGCATGGACCCGCGCCAGCGGCTGCACATGATGTCGCTGCTGCACGGCCTCGGCGACGCCGGCCGGACCATCCTGTTCAGCTCGCACATCCTGGAGGAGGTCGAGCAGGTCTCCGGCACCGTCCAGGTGATGGTGGCCGGCCGGCTGGCCGCCTCCGGCGACTTCCGCACCATCCGCCGGCTGATGACCAACCGGCCGCACGTGTTCACCGTCCGCTCCACCGACGACCGGGCGCTCGCGGTGGCGCTGATGGCCGAGGAGTCGGTCGGCGGCGTCGAGCTGGACCGCACCGGCCTGACCGTCCGGGCCGGCGACTACGGCGCCTTCACCCGGGCGCTGCCGCGGATCGCGCTGGCCAAGGGCATCCGGGTCCGGCAGCTGTTGCCGGAGGACGAGTCGCTGGAGAGCGTCTTCTCCTACCTCGTGGAGGCATGACCGTGCGCGCGAGGAGTGAACGAGCGCAGCGAGTGAGCCCCGCAGTCGCGAACGAAAGAGGCTGACATGTCCACCGTTTCCTGGATCACCGCGCGCGGGCTGTTCGGCCGCCGCCGGTTCCTGATGCTGCTGCCGTTGCCGCTCGTGCTGGTCGGGCTCGCGGTGCTCTGCCGGTCGGTGGGGGTCGACCCGAGCCAGTGGGGGCCGGCCGTGCTGGTCGGCCTGGGCCTGGCCGTGGTGCTGCCGGTGGTCGCGCTGATCGTCGGCACCGGCGTGCTCGGCGCCGAGATCGACGACGGCACGGTGGTGCACATCCTCACCAAGCCGCTGCCGCGCTGGCAGATCGTGCTGCCGAAGCTCGCGGTCGCCACCGGGGTCACGGCGGTCACCGTCGCCGTCCCGCTCTACGTCGCGGGCGTGCTCGCCCATTCCGTACGCCTCGGTCTCGCGCTCGCCGTCGCGTCGGCGCTGGGCGCGCTGGCGTACTCGGCGCTGTTCCTGGCGCTCAGCCTGCTCACGAAGCGGCCGGTGCTGCTCGGCTTGGCGTACGTGCTGATCTGGGAGGGGCTGCTCGGGAACTTCGTCAAGGGCACCAAGGTGCTCTCGGTCCAGCAGTGGGTGATCGCCATCGCCGACCGGATCGCCCCGACCAGCCTGCTCTCCACCACCGTCTCGGTCCCGGTGGCCGCCGTGCTGACGGCCCTGGTCAGCATCGGCTTCACCATCCTCGCCATCGACCGCCTCCGCTCCTTCTCGGTAGCCGGCGAAACCAGCTGACCCGACCCCGCTGATTCACGGAAAGAGTGGCCTCCCGGGTGCGGGAGGCCACTCTTTTCCGTGAAAGTGCGCGCAGGGTCAGAAGGCGCAGGCGATGACGAGCTCGGGGGTGCGGTCGGGGAGGAGGTCTAGCTTGGTGATGCGGCCGGCCGCCCGCACATCGTCGGCGATCAGGGTGAGCTGGTCGAGCAGGGCGGCGGGGCCGAGCGCCTCGGCCAGCGGGACGTCCGCCTTCATCGACAGCTTTCGCTCCGACTTGGCCCGGCGCACCTGACCCAGCGCGTCCGAGGCCAGCCGCAGCAGCTCCGGGGCACCAGGCGCCTGGATCGCGCGGTCCACCTCGTACGTGGTGGGCCAGGTGGCGCGGTGCACCGAGCCGTACCGCCACCAGGAC
Source organism: Micromonospora sp. NPDC000089 (assembly GCF_042899365.1). Classification (NCBI taxonomy): domain Bacteria; kingdom Bacillati; phylum Actinomycetota; class Actinomycetes; order Micromonosporales; family Micromonosporaceae; genus Micromonospora; species Micromonospora sp. NPDC000089. Next base: position 94,599 of record NZ_JBIAZT010000010.1, on the reverse strand, counting down.
CAGACCTCCTCGGTCACGTACGGCAGCACCGGCGCGAACAGCCGCAGCTGCACCGACAGGGCGGTGGCCAGCGCCGCCCGGGCGGAGTCGGCCGCCGGCCCGGTGCCGTAGGCGCGGTCCTTCACCAGCTCGATGTAGTCGTCGCAGAACCGCCAGAAGAACGCCTCCGTCGCCATCAGGGCGGCGGTGTGGTCGTACCCGTCGAAGGCGGCGGTCGCGGTGGCGACCACGCCGGACAGTTCGGCGAGCATGGCGGTGTCCAGCGGCGCGGTGGCCGGCGCGCGCAACGCGTCGGCGGCGCCCAGGCCGAGGGCGAACCGGGACGCGTTGAGCAGCTTGGTGGCCAGCCGGCGGCCCACCTTGATCTGCGCCGGGTCGAAGGCCAGGTCCATGCCCGGCTTGCCGTTGGCCGCCCAGTAGCGCACCGCGTCCGAGCCGTGCTGCTCCAGCAGCCCCATCGGGGTGACCACGTTCCCCTTGGACTTGGACATCTTCTTGCGGTCCGGGTCGAGGATCCAGCCGGAGAGCACCGCGTCCCGCCAGGGCAGCGTGCCGTGCTCCTGGTGGGCGCGGACGACCGAGGCGAAGAGCCAGGTCCGGATGATCTCCTGCCCCTGCGGGCGCAGGTCCATCGGGAAGACCCGGGCGAACAAGTCCGGGTCGGTCTCCCAGCCGCCGACGATCTGCGGGGTCAGCGACGAGGTGGCCCAGGTGTCCAGCACGTCCGGGTCGCCGACGAAGCCGCCGGGCCGGCCGCGCCGCGACTCGTCGTACCCGGGCGGGGGCTCGCTGGACGGATCGACCGGCAACATCGCCTCGTCCGGTGTGAGAGGGTGGGTGAAGTCCGGCTCGCCAGCGTCGTCGAGCCGGTACCACACCGGCACCGGCACCCCGAAGAAGCGCTGCCGGCTGACCAGCCAGTCGCCGGTCAGCCCGCCCACCCAGTGCTCGTAGCGGTGCCGCATGTGCTCCGGCACCCAGCGCAGCTCCCGCCCCCGGGCCAGCAGCTCCGCCCGCAGGTCGTCGTCGCGACCGCCGTTGCGCAGGTACCACTGCCGGGTGGAGACGATCTCCAGCGGCCGGTCGCCCTTCTCGTAGAACTTCACCGGGTGGGTGATCGGGCGCGGCTCGCCGACCAGGTCACCGGCGTCCGCGAGCAGCTGCACCAGCGTCCGCCGGGCGGCGTTCACGGTCTGCCCCGCCAGCGCCGCGTACGGCCCGGCCAGCACGCCGGCCGGCGGCTCGGCCAGCAGCCGGCCGTCCCGCCCGATCACCACCCGGGTGTCCAGCTCCAGGTCGCGCCACCAGGTCACGTCGGTCAGGTCACCGAACGTGCAGACCATCGCGACGCCGGTGCCCTTGGCCCGGTCCGCCAGCGGGTGCGCGCGCACCGGCACCTCCACCCCGAACACCGGGGTACGCACCGACGAGCCCACCAGGTCCGCGTAGCGCTCGTCGTCCGGGTGGCAGACCAGCGCCACGCAGGCGGGCAGCAGCTCCGGCCGGGTGGTGTCGATCAGCACCTCGCGCCCGCCCGGGGCGGCGAACCGCAGCCGGTGGTACGCCCCGGGCCGCTCCCGGTCCTCCAGCTCGGCCTGGGCGACCGCGGTGGCGAAGCCGACGTCCCAGAGCGTCGGCGCCTCCGCCTGGTACGCCTCGCCGCGGGCCAGGTTGCGCAGGAACGCCCGCTGGCTGGTCGCCCGGGCCACCCGCCCGATCGTGGTGTACGTCAGCGACCAGTCGACCGACAGCCCGAGCCGCCGCCACAGCGCCTCGAACACCCGCTCGTCCTCGACGGTTAGCTGCTCGCAGAGCTCGATGAAGTTGCGTCGGGAGATCGCGGTCGGGTTCTTCCGCGCGTCCTCGCTCACCGGGCGGCCGGGCGGCGTCCAGGCCGGGTCGTACGGCAGGGACGGATCGGGGCGCACCCCGTACACGTTCTGCACCCGGCGCTCGGTGGGCAGGCCGTTGTCGTCCCAGCCCATCGGGTAGAAGACCGTCCGGCCGCGCATCCGCTGGAACCGGGCCACCGTGTCGGTGTGCGTGTACGAGAAGACGTGCCCCATGTGCAGCTCGCCCGATACGGTCGGCGGCGGGGTGTCGATCGCGTACACGTCCGACCGCTGCTTCGTGCGGTCGAACGCGTACGTGCCGTCCTCCTGCCAGCGGCGCGCCCAGCTGCCCTCGAGGCCGTCCAGGGTCGGACGCTCGGGGACGCCGGTGCGGGCCGTCCTCGCCGTGTCGGTCATCCGTCGATCCTAGGCAGCCGCGGTCGCCGCCTCCACCGGGTTGCCGGTCAACGGTGGCTGGCCCCCACCGCGACGATGGCCGGGCTGCGGGTGGCGACCTGCAGGCCGAGGCCGGTGCGGCCGTTCACCACGTCGAGGATCGACGAGACCGGCGCGTAGTAGTTCTTCTCGTCCGGCTTCGTGCACGGACCGAGGCCCGGATCCCCGTCGTGCAGGATGCCGAGCGCCCGACCGTTGGACTCGGTGAACAGCGGCGAGCCGCTGTCGCCCGGGCGGGCACAGATCCGCACGTCGATCCCACCGCCGGTCTTGCCGGTCACCGTGCCGCAGCGGGTTCCGGGCACGTAGCCGGCGCCGGCGCCGGAGTCGACGTACCGCTCGCCGGCCTTCGGGGTGTACGCCGAACCGGTCGCGCAGACCACCCAGCCGACCTGCACCGCGCTGTACGCCGTGTAGCCGGTGACCGGCACGTCGTGGCTGCCCTTGGTGGCGCAGGCCGCATTGTCCGACACGCACCAGTAGTTGACCAGGCTCGGCCCCGACCCGCCCCGGTACGACCACCGGCTCAGCGCGCCGTCCTGGTAGGGCAGCACCGCGTAGTCGTTCGGGAGGGCGTCGTTCTCGGCCAGCACCGGGCTGGTCGACTCGATGCCCACCGGCACCTTCGGCCCGAGGTACTGGTGCCAGGTCAGGTCGACCTTCTGGTGGCGGATGCCCACCACGCAGTGCCCGGCGGTGAGCACGTAGTACCTGCCGGACCGGTCGCGCAGGTTGAAGCCGGTGGTGCAGCCGCCGACCGTGCCGTCGTCGCGGGGAACGTCCAGCCGGATGCCGCCGCGCATCGGCGCCGTGGCGCAGTAGCGCGGGTCGCACGCCTTGAGGATGGTGCCGGCCCGCTCCCGAGGCTGGGCGCGGGTCGGCACGCCGACCGACGCCAGCGCCGCGGCCAGCCGGGAGTCGTCCGCCCGCAGCGCGTCGCCGGTCAGCACCACGATCTCGTTGGTGGGCCCGTCGGCGAGCACGTCGACCCCGGCGGTCACGCCCAGCGCCGCGGCCACCGTGCCGGCCGCCGTGCTGAGCGCGCGCAGCGAGTGGGCCACCCGGACGACCTTCACGTGCGCGGCGTCCGGCACGCCGGCCAGCGCGGTGGCCACCGGCGCCGGGTCGGTCGCCGCGATCCGCAGCACGCCGCCGCCGTCCTGGTCCAGCCACATGCCGGCGTACGAGTCGGGGAAGCGCGCGGCCAGCTTCTCGGCCAGCGGGGCGGAGAGGTCCTGCAGGGCGAGCCGGCGGCCCGCCTCCTGCGGCGTCACGCGGTAGCGGCCGGCCAGGTAGCCGACCGAGACCGGCGCGGCCTTCGCCACCTCGGTGGCCGGTCGGGCGGCGGCGGTCACCGGTCGGGCGGTGGCCGACGCGGAGGCGGACGGCGTGCCGGCGCGGCTGCCCAGGGCGCTGGCCGCGCCGGGCGTCGGGGCGGCCGGGTCGGCAGGGGCGGCCGCCTCGGCGACCGACCACTCGGCGGCGACCGGCGCCGTCACCGGTGCGCGGTCCGTGCCCCGCCACCCGACCGCGATCGTGGCCGCGCCGGCCGTGGTGAGCGCCAGTGCCGCCGCGATGACAGCCCGTCGTCTGATCCGCACGCCGTAACCTCCCCGTGTGTTCGGCTGTGCCTGACCGGCCGTCCCCTCCTCCGTCCGGCCGGCGACCGCCGGCCGACGGGCGGACGCCGATCGACGGTCGGCAGTCTAACCGCGTCACCCGCCCGCCGGCTGCCCCCGACGCGCCGCCGGCTGCCGTCGGATGCGCCGGGGAGCACCCTGCCGCGCGGGCTACCCACCCGCGGCCAGCCCGGCCACCAGGGAGCAGGCCGCGGGGTGCGTCGCGTCGAGGGCGGCAGAGCGGGGCGGGGACAGTCAGATCAGCGAGTCGCGCCACTGTCGGTGCAGGGCGGCGTACCGACCGCCGGTCGTGGTGAGCCGGGCGGGCGAGCCGTCCTCGACCACCCGGCCGCCGTCGAGGACCAGCACCCGGTCGGCCGTCTCCACGGTGGAGAGCCGGTGCGCGATGACCAGCGCGGTGCGGTCCCGCAGCACGGTGGCCAGCGCCCGCTGCACCAGCCGCTCGGTCGGCACGTCCAGCGAGGAGGTGGCCTCGTCCAGGATCAGCACCCGGGGGTCGGCGAGGAAGGCCCGGGCGAACGCCACCAGCTGCCGCTGGCCGGCCGACAGCCGGCCGCCGCGCCGGTGCACCTCGGTGTCGTACCCGTCGGGGAGGGCGGCGATGAAGTCGTCCGCGCCGATCGCCCGCGCGGCGGCCCGCACCGCGGCGTCGTCGGCGTCCGGCCGGCCGAACCGGATGTTCTCCGCGACCGTGCCGCTGAACAGGTGGTTCTCCTGGGTCACCAGCACCACCGCGCGGCGCAGCTCGGCGTCCGCGAGGCGGCGCAGATCCACGCCGTCCAGCTCCACCACGCCCGAGTCCGGGTCGTGGAAGCGGGCCAGCAGCTTCGCCACGGTGGACTTGCCGGCGCCGGTCGGCCCGATCAGCGCCACCGTCTGCCCGGCCGGCACCACCAGGTCGAGGTCGGTGAGGATCGGCGCCTGCGGCCGGTAGCCGAACGAGACCGACCGGAACGTCACCCGGCCGTGCCCCGGGCCGGCGGGCAACGGCTGCGGGGACGCCGGCTCGGGCACGCCCGGCGGCTCGTCCAGCACCCCGGCCAGCTTCTCCAGCGCCGCCGTCGCGGACTGCAGCGAGTTGTAGAACTGGCTGAGCTCCTGCATCGGCTCGAAGAATCGGCGCAGGTAGAGCAGGAAGGCGGCCAGCACACCGACCGCCATCCCGCCGCCGAGCACCCGCCAGCCGCCGTACCCGAGCACCACCGCGACGGTGACGTTGCCGATCACCTTGATCCCGGGGGAGAACGTGGCGATCAGCCGGAACGCCCGCACGTTCGCCCGCCGGTACTCGTCGTTGACCGCGACGAAGATCTCCTGGTTGCGCCGCTCCCGGCGGAACGCCTGCACCGCACGGATGCCGCGCAGCGACTCGACGAAGTGGACGATCACCAGCGCCACCGCCTCCCGGCCGCGCCGGTACGCGTCGGCCGAGGCCCGGGCGAACCAGCGGGACAGCCAGTAGAGGAAGGGAAAGGCCAGCAGGGTGACCGCGGCCAGCGGCAGGTCCAGCCAGAGCAGGATGCCGGCCACCGAGAGCACCGAGAGCGCGGCGACCACCAGGCTGTCGATGCCGCCGTCGACCAGCTCGGCGATCGAGTCCAGGTCGCTGGTGAGCCGGGAGATCACCCGACCGGAGGTGTAGCGCTCGTGGAAGCCGACCGACAGGCTGAGGAAGTGGCCGTACACCCGCTGGCGCAGCTCCAGCAGGACGGCCTGGCCGATCCGGGCGGCGAGGTTGAGGAAGCCGCGCCGGGTCGCGTACTCGATGGTGGCGGCCGTGGCGAAGGCGGCGGCGACGGCCGCCAACGGCCGGGCGTCGCCGGCCCGCAGCGGCCCGATCGCCCGGTCGATGCCCACCATGACCAGGTACGGCCCGGACATCGCCGCGGCGTTCTGCGCCAGCAGCAGGGCGACGGCCAGCCCGAGCCGGCGGCGGTGCGGGCGCAGCAGGTCGGCCAGCAGCGCGCGACTGCGCCCGCGCAGCCGGGCCACCGCCTCGGCGGAGGTGTCCTCGGCCCGGCTCCGGTCGGCGTCCGGGTCGGTCGCCACCCCGCGCCAGCGGGCCAGATTCGGCAGCGCGTCCGGGTCCGGCTGCCCGCCCGCGGCCCGGCGCGGACGGGGGAGCCGCGGTGTCACGAACGCACCAGGCCGCGGTCCGGGCTGGCCGGCTCGGCGGAGAGCACCGCCCGGTACGCGGGCACGGTGGCGAGCAGGTCGGAGTGCCGCCCGACGGCGGTGATCCGGCCGTCCTCGAGCAGCGCCACCCGGTCGGCCAGCGCCACCGTCGACGGCCGGTGCACCACCAGCAGCGCGGTGCTGTCCCGCAGCACCCGCCGCAGCGCCGCCTCGACCAGCGCCTCGGTGTGCACGTCCAGCGCGGAGAGCGGGTCGTCCAGCACCAGCAGGGCCGGCCGGCCGAGCACCGCGCGGGCCAGCGCGAGCCGCTGCCGCTGCCCACCGGAGAGCGACAGCCCCTGCTCGCCGACCCGGGTGGCCAGCCCCCACGGCAGGTCGTACGCGAAGTCGGCCTGGGCCAGCGCGAGCGCGGCGCGCACCTCGTCCTCGTCGGCCTCCGGGCGGCCCAGGGTGAGGTTCTCCCAGACCGACATGGAGAACAGCGTGGGCTCCTCGAAGGCCACCCCGACCAGCCGGCGCAGCGAGCCGAGCCGCAGGTCCCGCAGGTCCCGCCCGTCGAGGGTGATCCGCCCGGCGGTCACCTCGTGCAGCCGGGGCACCAGCGACAGCAGCGTGCTCTTGCCGCTGCCGGTGGCGCCGACCAGGGCCAGCGTCTCGCCCGGCTCGACGGTCAGCTCGACGTCCCGCAGCACCGGGGCCGCCGTGCCGGGGTAGCGGAACGAGACCCCCTCGAAGCCCAACCGGCCGCGTACGCTGCCCCGGGCCGGCGACACCGCGTCCGGTGCGTCCACGATGGACGGCGGAGTGTCCAGCACCTCGTGGATCCGGTCGGCCGCGGTGGCCGCCTCCTGGCCGTTGGCGATGATCCAGCCGAGCGACTGCACCGGCCAGGTCAGCATCAGCTGCAGGCTGACGAAGGCGACCAGTTGGCCGATGGTCAGCGTGTCCCGGGCGACCAGGGTCGCCCCGCAGACCAGCACCACGCCGAGGGTCAGGTTCGGCACCAGGTCGAACAGCGCCGAGGTGCGGGCCAGCAGCCGCGCCTTGCCCACCCCGGTGTCGTGCAGCGCCCGCGCCCGGGCGGCGAACCGCTCGGCCAGTTGCGGCCCCCGCCCGTACGCCTTCATGGTGCGCAGGCCCTGCGCGGTCTCCTCGACCAGCGTCGCCACGTCGCCCTGCTGGTCGCGCATCCGCCGGGAGGCCGCATGGTACTGCCGGGCGAACCGCCGGCTGATCAGGAACAGCGGCACGGCGCTGACCGCGACGAGCACCCCCAGCGGCCCGTGCAGCCGGATCAGCAGCACCACCACGGCCAGGTAGGTGACCACGTTGAGCACCAGGAAGAACAGCCCGAAGGTGAGGAACCGGCGGATCGCCGAGAGGTCGGTGACGGCCCGGGAGAGCAGCTGGCCGGACTGCCAGCGATCGTGGAAGCCGGCCGGCAGCGCCTGCAGGTGGGCGTACAGGTCGGCCCGGATGGCCGCCTCCATGGCGACCGAGGAGGACGACTGGGTCCACCGCCGGATGAAGATCAGCACGCCCTCGGCCAGGCCGAGCAGCAACGCCAGGCCGCCGAGGCGCAGCAGGCCGCCCGCGTCGTGCCGGGCGACCGGCCCGTCGACCACCCGCTGCGCCACCAGCGGCACCGCCAGGCCCGCCGCGGTCGCCGCGAAGCCGGCGAGGAACAGCCAGCAGAACTCCGCCGTGTACGGGCGCAGGTAGTGCCGCAGCCGCCACAGATTGCCCAGCGGGTGCCGCGGGACGCTCGCCGGTGTGGCGGGGTCGCCGTCGCTCTGCCCAGGCACTACCCGACGGTAGCGTCAAATGGGAGTACTGCCGCTGTCAGCTTGCCGTCACTTGCCGCTCGTGATCGAGCAGCCACGTCTTGACCGGCAGCCCCCACCGGTACCCGCCGAGACCGCCGTCGGTGCGCAGCACCCGGTGACAGGGCACGAAGAGGGCGGCGGCGTTGCGCGCGCACGCGGCGGCCGCGGCGCGCACGGCGAGGGGCCGCCCGGCCAGCCCGGCGAACCCGGTGTACGTCACCGGCTCGCCCGGCTTCACCTCGCGCAGCACCGCCCAGGCGTGCCTCATGAACGGGCCGCCGCTGTGCTGGGTCACCGGCACCGCGTCGATCGCGTCCAGCTCACCGTCGAGGTAGGACCGCACGGCCAGAGTGATCGGCCCGAGGTCGGCCCGATGTCGCGGCGCGCCGCGCAGGCTGGGGTGGATCAGGGGCAGGAGGCTGCTCGGGTCGGCGGTGAAGCCGGCCGCGCGGACCGCCCCGTCCGGGCCGGCCAGGATGCTCAGCGGGCCGGCGGGGGTGTCGACGAGGGTGCTGTCGATGCTCATGCTGCTCTCCAGAGTCGAATCACCGCGTACGACCGCCAGGGCCGCCAGCGGTCGGCGTACGCGTGCAGGGTCTTCGGGTCGGCGGGCAGGCCGAGCGCGGCGGCGCCCCGGCGGACCGCGAGGTCGGTGGCGAGCAGGACGTCCGGGTCGCCGAGCGCGCGCATGGCCACGTAACCAGCCGTCCACGTCCCCACCCCCGGCAGCGCGACCAGCCGCCGCACGGTCTCCTCCCGATCCCCACCCGGCTCCAGATCGACCTCCCCGGCGGCGACGGCCCGCGCCGCCCCCCGCACCGCCTCCCGCCGCGCCCCCGGCATCCGAAACGCCGAATCCGGCAACCCCAGAACCTCCTCCGCCCGAGGAAACCCCCGCAACCCCCCACCCCCGGCCGGGGCGTCGCCGCCCGGCTGCTGTCGTTGATCAAGGAGTTTGCGTCTGGCGGAAGCGCTCTCCCGGACGCAAACTCCTTGATCAACAGTTCTTGCGGGTGTGGCGGCGGTGAGGAGGTGGGTGAGGGTGGTACGGGCGGCAGCCAGGGAGATCTGTTGGCCGATGAGGGCGCGGAGGGCGGTTTCGAAGCCGTCGGCCGCTCGGGGGAGGCGAATGCCGGGTTCCTTCGCCACCAGGGGGGCCAGCGCGTGATCCTCGGCCAGGGTCTGGTCGATCGCCTCCGGGTCGGCGTCCAGGTCGAAGACGCGGCGGCAGCGGGCCACCGCGGGGGCCAGGTCGCGCATGTCGGCCAGCCGCAGCGTGGCGCTGACGTGGCCGTCCGCCGGGGTCAGCGCCACCTCGGCGGCACCGTGCGGCAGCCGCAACCCCCGGCGGTACGTCCCGTCGCGCACCTCCTCCACGCCGGGCAGCGCGCGCACCGCCAGGAAGTCCAGCAGCGCGTCGGCGTGCAGCGGCGGCCGGTACGCCAGGCGCAGCGTGATCGTCCCCGCCCCGCCCGCCGCCGGCGCTCGCCGCGCCGACCGCAGCTGCGACGGCGCGACCCCGTACACCTCGCGGACCGTGTCGTTGAACTGCCGGACGCTGCCGAACCCGGCCGCGAACGCGATCTCGGCCAGCCCCAGCGAGGTGGTCTCGATCAGCGTCCGGGCGGTCTGCGCGCGCTGCGCCCGGGCCAGCGCCAACGGCCCGGCCCCGAGCTCCGCGCGGAGCATCCGGTGCAGGTGCCGCTCGGTGTAACCGAGCCGGATGGCCAGCCCCGGCACGCCGTCCCGGTCGACCACCCCGTCGGCGATCAGCCGCATGGCCCGGCCCACCACGTCGGCCCGGACGTCCCACTCCGGCGAGCCCGGCGAGGCGTCCGGCCGGCAGCGTCGGCAGGCCCGCAACCCGGCCCCCTGGGCGGCGGCCGCGGACGGGAAGAACCGCACGTTCTGCCGCTTCGGCGTCATCGCCGGGCAGGACGGCCGGCAGTAGATCCCGGTCGACGTGACGCCGGTGTAGAACCAGCCGTCGAAGCGCTGGTCGCGGCTGTCCACGGCCCGGTAGCACCGTTCGAAGTCCAACTCCACGCCGTCGATGATGCCCGCAGCTCAGGGCCGGTGGCTCGCGGGAATCGGACCTGGCCGTACCGGACGATCGGGCGGTCGGACGTGAAAAAGTGTCGGTAGTGGTGGGTAACGTCCGCACCCAATGGCGGAAGGGGTGGCGGCGATGGCGGGGCGAGGTGCCTCCCGGGCGGAGTGGGCCGGGGTCGATCGCGCGGTGGCGCAGGGCCTCTACGACCGGATGCGGCGGGTGGCGCCGGCCGCGTTCGGCGCGCTCGAGCGCGACCGGGCCGACGACGCGGCCCGGCCGTTCGCCGACACCGCCTGCGGCCGGCTGGCCGCCTCCCTCGACCGGGCCGGGCTGCGCGCCCTGGGCATGTGGGCGCACCACTGGGTGATGCGGCACTACGACGACGACACCCGGGTCGGCCTGCGGCTGGTGCGGGAGGTCGCCGCCCTGGGCGGGCTGGGCTGGACGGCCGACGAGGTGCGCTGGATGCTCGGCGAGTCCGCCCGGGTGGGCGCCGGGACGCCGGGCCGGCTCACGCTGCCGGTGGCCGCCGCCGCCGGCCTGCCCCCCGACGCGCTGCCCGCCGACGTACCACCGGCGCCGCCCGCGGACGCGGGGCCCGCCGAGAAGCCGTCCGATGACCCGGCGGCCGGGCCGCGGCCCGACGGCTCGGCGGCCGGGTCGGGCTGGCGCCTGGCCGGCTGAGCCGCGGCCCGCGGCGTACGCTCCTCGCCGCGGCGCAGCCGCAGCCCTGACCACCCGACGAGAGGACCTCGGCGTGCCCGCCAGCGAACCGACGATCGTGGCCACCAGCATGGGCTTCCTCTCCCGCGGGCACGGCCCCTGGGACGCCCGACCCGGCCCGGTGTTCGACCTGATGGCCGAGTTGGCGGAGGCCGACGTGCCCCGGATCTGCTACCTCAACCAGGCGGTCGGCGACCAACCCACCTCGCTGGCCGGCTTCTACGGCGCGTTCGCCGGCACCCGGTTCCGGGCGTCGCACCTGGCGCTGTTCCCGATGCCGAACGTCGACGACGTGCGGGCGCACCTGCTGGCCCAGGACGTGATCTGGGTCGGCGGCGGCAGCGTGGCGAACCTCTGCGCGGTGTGGCGGGCGCACGGCCTGACGGACATCCTCCGCGAGTGCTGGGAGGCCGGCGTGGTGCTCGGCGGGGTCTCCGCCGGGTCGATCTGCTGGCACACCGGGGGCGCCACCGACAGCTTCGGGCCGACATTGCGCGCCTACACCGACGGGCTGGGCTGGCTGCCGTACGGCAACGGGGTGCACTACGACAGCGAGGAGCAGCGCCGACCGCTGATGCACCGGTTGGTCGGCGACGGCACCCTGCCGGTCAGCCACTGCACCGACGACGGGGTGGGCCTGGTCTACCGGGGGACCCAGCTGGTCGAGGCGGTCGCCGACCGGCCGGGTGTGGCGGCGTACGAGGTGCGCCGCGCCGAGGACGGCACGGTCCGGGAAACCCGGATCGAGCCCCGGCTGCTGCCGGCCGCCCGACCCGCCTGAACCGGCCCGAGGGGCGCCCCCGGCGTACCGGATGTCGCTTTTCCCGGCCGGCCTCCCGGGGCCGGCGGCGGGGCGCGTAAGCTGGCTCGTCGTGAGTCTCACCATCGGCATCGTCGGCCTGCCCAACGTCGGCAAGAGCACCCTGTTCAACGCGCTGACCAAGAACGACGTGCTGGCGGCGAACTACCCGTTCGCCACCATCGAGCCCAACGTCGGCGTGGTCGGGCTGCCGGACGACCGGCTGGGCAAGCTGGCCGAGATCTTCGACTCGCAGAAGGTGCTGCCCGCGCCGGTGTCGTTCGTCGACATCGCCGGCCTGGTGCGCGGCGCGTCCAAGGGGCAGGGCCGGGGCAACGCGTTCCTGGCGAACATCCGCGACGCCTCGGCGATCTGCCAGGTGGTGCGCGCCTTCTCCGACCCGAACGTGGTGCACGTCGACGGCAAGATCTCGCCGTCCGACGACATCGAGACGATCAACACCGAGCTGATCCTCGCCGACCTGCAGACGCTGGACAAGGCGCTGCCCCGGTTGGAGAAGGAGGCCAAGCTCCGCAAGGACCGAGCCGCCGCGGTGGAGGCCGCGAAGAAGGCGATCGAGGTCCTCGACGGCGGCACCACCCTGTACTCCGGGGCGGCCGCCGCCAAGATCGAGCTGGAGCACCTGCGGGAGCTGCACCTGCTCACCACCAAGCCGTTCCTCTACGTCTTCAACGTCGACGAGGCCGAGCTGGCCAACGCCGAGTTCCTCGACGAGCTGCGCGCCCTGGTCGCCCCCGCCGAGGCGGTCTTCATGGACGCGAAGATCGAATCCGAGCTGGTCGACCTGCCCGAGGAGGAGGCCCGCGAGCTGCTGGAGTCGATCGGGCAGAACGAGCCCGGCCTGAACCAGCTCGTCCGGGTCGGCTTCCGCACCCTCGGCCTCCAGACGTACCTCACGGCCGGCCCCAAGGAGTCGCGGGCCTGGACCGTCCCGGTCGGCGCGACCGCGCCGGAGGCCGCGGGCGTGATCCACAGCGACTTCCAGCGCGGCTTCATCAAGGCCGAGGTGGTCTCCTACGACGACCTGGTCGCGGCCGGATCGATGGCGGCGGCCAAGGCCGCCGGCAAGGTCCGGATCGAGGGCAAGGAGTACGTCATGCAGGACGGCGACGTGGTGGAGTTCCGCTTCAACGTCTGACACTGCGCCCTGCACGGAGCGCGTCGGCGAGTGGGGGCCGCGACGAACCTCGCCGAGCACAGGGCCGAACGCGCCCGGCACCGACGAAGCATCGGGTCGGGCGCGTCGAGGGAGCTGTGCCAGGAAGCGGGAACGGCGTCGGCGTCCGATCAGGAAGCCCGCGCCGCCGAGGAGGAGGAGCGCCCCACCGACGCCGGCCACGGTCGCGGTATCGGTGCCAGTCACGGGCAGCCCACTGTCATCCTCGCCGTCGGCGCCGCCCTGGCCACCGGCGCCGCCCTGGCCACCGGCGTCGCCCTGGCCACCGGCGGCGCCCTGGCTGGCGGAGGACGTGGGAGCGGCGATTGTCCCTCAACGGCCGTGCTGCCCCGTGACGTCGGCGAAGAACTCGCGCAGGGCGTCCACGAACAGGCCGGGGGCCGTCATGGTGACGAAGTGCGACTGCCCCTGCCAGCTGACCCGGCGTACCCCGGGCAGTGACGCCGCGAGGGCGTCCATCGTGCTCGGCATCGGTTCCCAGGTGTCGGCGCCCTGCATCAGCAGGGTCGGCACGGTGACGGCGGCCCAGCGGTCGACGTCCGTGTCGTCCCGGGCGAGCGCTTCGAGGTCGTGCAGCCAGCCGATCGCCGAGCGCCGGGCCTCGACCAGGTCGGGCGTTCGGTCGCCTGCCGTCGCGGCGAGCGCGGCGACGATCTCCGCCGGAACCCGCGTCACCTCGTTCAGGACCGCGGCCATCGCTCGGGCGTCGTCCCGCTCGAAGGCGGCCCGGTACCGGTCGACCAGGGGTACGGTCGCCGATCCGGCGGCGAAGAGCGGGGGCTCGAAGACGGCGAGGGAGCGCAGGCCGGGCGGCCGCGTCACCGCCGTGTGCAGCGCCAGGATCGCGCCGTAGGAGGCGCCGACGAGATGCACCGGCGTACCCGATGACTCGTACGCCGCTCGGATGACCGCGGTCAGGTCGGCCGTCTCGTCCGCGAACGTCTTGATTCCCGGCGGCACGTCGCTGGGGCCGTATCCGCGCCGGGCCGGCATCCACACCTCGTGGTGCGGGGCGAGTCGGGGGGCGACCGTGGCCCAGGAATCCAGTCCGCCTCCCGACCCGTGCACCAGCACCACCGGGTCACCGGCGCCCGTGCGGCGGACCACCAGGCGGGTGCCGTCCGGAGACCTCACCTGCCGATCGCGGAACTCGTGACCAGTCACCGTGGCTCCCTCTCCACCGGGCCGACCGCCCGAGACGCCGAAGTCGAAGACCAGCCGAGTGTGCCGGCGAGGGGCGTCCCGAGCACCCGGATTATCCGCGCGACTCCGGCGCTTCGTCGCCACGTGTCCCGATTGCGTGACACAGCGCAAGGGTACTGACCTGCGAAGTCGGCTTGCCGACACAAGATCCTCCGATCAGCCGGTACGGCTCACGGGACTGCCTCGGCAGACTCTCGATCATGAACGCCGTCCCGCCCCAGGACCCGTGGGCCGCATCACGACCCGACCCGTCCGTCACGACGCAGGTGCCGACCTACCCGCTGACGCAGGCGAGGAAGAAGCCGGGGCCCAAGGGGATCGCGGCGATCGTCGTGGGTGGCGTTCTATTGGCGTGTTGTGGCTTCGCCGGGCTCGGCGCTCTCGTCGGAGACGACAAGCCCGAGGCCGGCGCATCGTCGAGCCCGTCGGCCGCGCCACCCGCCAAGGTCTCAATCGCGGAGCCGCCGGCGGTGGTCAGCGCGGCTCCGAGCGTCGTGGTCGCGCCGTCCACGACGACCGCGGTGCCCGCGCCGAAGCCGGCCACCGCGAAGCCGAAGCCGGCCACCACCGCGCCGAAGCCGAAGGCGCCCTACTACCGCAACTGTGACGCGGTGCGGGCCGCCGGCAAGGCCCCGTTGCACGTGGGCGACCCGGGGTTCCGGCCGGCTCTCGATCGGGACGGCGACGGTGAGGCCTGCGAGTCGGCCGGCGGCAACGGTGACACCGGCCCCGCGCCGGTCGGCGACGTCTACTACGCGAACTGCTCGGCGGTACGGGCGGCCGGCGCCGCCCCGATCCACCGCGGCGAGCCGGGCTACTCGCGCAAGCTGGATCGGGACGGCGACGGAGTCGCCTGCGAATGACGAGGCCGGGCCGTGAGCGGCCGCCCCTCATCCGGCCGGCCCGGGGGCGGCCGTGTCAGGTCCAGGGGCGGCAGGGCCGGCGCCGGCTCAGCGGCCGGCGCCGGCCACGATCACGGCGCCGATGGTCATGAAGACCACGGGTACGATCCAGTGCCCCCAGCGCTCGACCACCTCGATCACCCGGCGGTGCGAGCCCAGCCAGGCCCCGGCGAGGCACCACACGGCGACGCCGACGGCGAACACGGCGATGGTGGCGAGGCTGCCGGCCGGGCCGATGGTGCGGAACACCGGTGAGTAGACCGAGAGGTTGTCGGCGCCGTTGGCGACGGTCACCCCGGCGACCGACAGGACGCCGGTCGCCACCGCGGGCGCGGGCGGCTCGGCGTCGTGGCGGGCCCGAACGGCGCGGACCAGGCCACGCACGCCGAGGGCGAACGGCACCAGGCCGAGGAGACCCACCCAGCGATCCGGTACGACGGTCAGCCCGAGGGCGGCGACCACGGAGACCGCCACGAGCACGGCGATCCCGGCGTACTGCCCCACCCAGATCTGCCACGGACGCGGGCGCCCCGCGGCCCGGGCGGAGAGGAAGAGCACCGTCAGCACGATGATGTCGTCGACGTTGGTGCCGGCGAAGAGGCCGACCGCGGTCGCCACGGTGCCGCCAAGATCACCCATGGCTGAGCAGCCTAGCCGCGGAATCGCCCGCGCGCTTTCGGCGGAACCGAGCGATGAGTCCGGGCGGTGGATCGGGTCTGCCCGGCATGACGCGAATCAACCCCGACACCGACGCACCTGACCCACGACGTTCGGCGGTGGTCCGGTGAGCACTGTCAGGATCAATGGAATCGCCCTGGGCGTCGAGTCGTTCGGTGCCGACACCGCGCCACTGGTCCTGCTCGTGGGCGGCACGACGATGCTCTCCTGGCCCGACGCGCTCTGCGCGCGCCTCGCCGCCGGTGGGCGCCGGGTGGTGCGCTACGACCTGCGCGACAGCGGGGAGTCGACGATGACCGATCCGGAGGCACCCTCGTACACCCTGCGCAGCCTCGCCGCCGATGCGGCGGCCCTCGCCGACGCCCTCGGCGGCGTGCCCGCGCACCTCGCGGGCATCGGCGTCGGCGGCATGGTCGCCCAGGTCGCCGCGCTCGACCACCCGGGTTCGTTCTCCGCGCTGACCCTGGTCGGCACCCGCCCGATCGCCCCCGGCCCGCCCGACGACGACCTCCCCGACCACGACGGGGCGACGATGGCTCGGCTGTTCGCGCGCCCGATGCCCGACTGGGCCGACCGCGCGGCGGTCGCCGAGTTCGCCGCCGCCGGCGCGGAGATCCGCGGCGACGATCCCGCCGCCGCGCGCGTCACCGCCGGGCGCATCTGGGACCGGACGCCCGGCACCGCGGGCCCGGTCCAGCTGGCCAACCAGTTGGGCACGGTGTTCGCCAGGCTCGACTGCACCCCGCGCTGGCGGGAGCGCCTGCCCGAGATCGCCCTCCCCACCCTCGTCGTGCACGGCCGCCGCGACCGGTTCTTCCCGGTCGGCAACGGCGAGGCGATCGCGCGTGAGATCCGCGGGGCGCGCCTGCTGGTCCTTGAGAATGCCGCCACGTCGATCCCCGATGCGGCGGTGGGCGAGGTCGCCGAGGCGATGCTCGCGCTCTGACACCCGGCGGTGGGTCCGGCGCTGATCCGGTCACCCGACTGGCGTACCTCGTCGTGCCCGGCCGTCGGAACGTGCCGATCTGGGCCGCGCCCCTGATCGGGATGGCGGCCATGGTGCTGGGCTCGCTTTTGGCCAACCTGGTCGGCATTGGCGACACCCAGGGTGTCGACTGGCTGGAGCTGCTGGTCCAGTTCGTGCTGGCGGTCGTCGGCGTCGCCCTGGTGGCGGCCCTCCGCTCGCGACGCCGGGTGGCCTGACCGTCCGCGGTCAGCCGACCGAGCGTTCGCGGAGGACGGCCGCCCCGTCACCGTCGAGGTCGGTCAGCGCGACGAGCCGGCCGGTGAGCGCCATCAGCAGGGCCGCCGACGACCGGGGGAGCGAACGGGTTCTCAGCCTGGGCCCGCAGCGCCGCGATCAGCGGCATCAGCTCCATCCAGCGACGGTACGCCCTGGGCGCGGTCCGGCTCTGCCCCGACCGCCCGGCGTCGGCGCCGGCCGCCCGCCAACCGGTTCGCCCCGGTTTCGCCTCGCGGGGGCGGCGCAGGACGACCGACCGGACGTACGGTGAGGCGGTGTCGACGCTGAGACTCGTACCGATGACCGAGCAGCAGTACCAGCGCTACCGCGAGAGTGCGGAGGCCGACTACGCGCAGAACCTCACCGACTCCGGCAGCATGCCGCCGGCGGAGGCGCGGGACAAGGCCCGCGAGGACTACCAGCGGCTGCTGCCGGACGGCCTGGCCAGCGAGGGCCACCAGCTGTGGACCGCGTACGACGGTGACGACGAGGTCGGCATGGTCTGGCTGCACTTCGAGGAGAAGTCCGACGGCCCGCACGCCTTCGGGTACGACTTCGAGGTGCTCCCCGAGCTGCGCCGCAAGGGGTACGGCCGGACGATCATGCGGGCCGCCGAGCAGATCTGCCGCGAGCGCGGGGTGGTGTCGATCGGCCTGGCCGTCTTCGGCGACAACCTCGGCGCCCGCGCCCTCTACGAGGAGATGGGCTACGAGGTCACCCGCATGCAGATGCGCAAGCTGCTCTAGCGGGTCAGGTCACGCCGGCGGGCGGGTCAGTTCGACCTCGTCGCCGGGCAGCACCTCGACCTCACCGTGCGCGTCGCGCACCTCCAGCACGGGTACGCCCTCGTCGAGCTGCATCGTGCGTCGTTCGGTGCCGCTGGGCATCCGCGCCACCACCGATGCCCCCGGCGCCAACTCGACCTGCCGCCGCTCCGGAGTCTCGCGAACCCTCGTGCCCTGGCTGCGACTGGTGGTGACCAGTCCTTCCGAGCGCAGGATCGAGATCGCCATCCGGACTGCGTCCCGGCCGATGCCGTATTCCTGCACCAATCGGGTCTCGCTCCCGACCGGCGCGCCCGCCGCGAGCTCACCGGACTCGATCCGACCGCGCAGCAGGTCGGCCAGCTGCACGTAGACGGGCGTGTGGGAACGCGGATCGATCGTCATGGCTCAACAATTCGTGGCCTGATGGCCCTCACGCCTCGTGGCCATATGGCCATAAGGCCTTGTGCCAATGTTGCTTTCGTCGTATCGTCGCAGTGGCAGTCGGTGCTCGGGCGGAAACGCTCGGATCGCTCGACTGCGCCGCGCGGCCCTGCTGTCGTACCGCTGATCGGAAGCTGCGGTGGCAGGGCGGGGTGGCCGGCCCGTGCGCGGCGGGCGGGTGCGGCCACCCCTTCCAACCCGTACCCGAAGGGGGTCAGGCGGTGCGTGCCCTGTTCCGGCGTTCCGACCGCAACCAGCGACCGACCCGGCCTGCCGGCCCGGCGGGCAACTACCGCTCCTCGGCGTACGTGCCGCTGCTGCCCTGGCAGCTGCGGGAACGGCGGTTCCGGCTGGTCCGGCGTGGCTTGGACCCGGCGGAGGTGCACGCCTTCCTGGACCGGGCGGCCGGTGACCTCGACGACGCCTACCGGGCGCTGCGCGCCAGCCGCGCGGAGGCCGCGCGGATCCGGGACGCGTTGCGCCGGTGGCAGAGCGAGCAGGCCGAGCGGGCCGCCGCGGAGCGGCGCTGATGACCGGCCGGGAGCGGTACGTGGTGCACCTGCCGGTGTTCGCCGCCGACCTGCCCGGCGCGGTGCGCCTGGCCCGGGTGGTGGCCCGGTGGGCGAACGTGCTCGGCTGCGCCGACCCGGGGGAGACCACCGTGTCGGCCGAGGACGAGCAGGGCGTACGCCATCGCGCGTTCTGTGACCGCCGCATGCCCGACGGCCGGCGCTGCCCGCTGCCGGCCGACCACGACGGGCCGTGCGCCCGCCGCCCGGGTCGTTGACACAACGCCAGGTCCGATGGCCGCCAGACCCGAGGCGGTACGGCCGGCAAACTGGACGGCATGCCTACCGAGACACCTGTGACAACTGGTCGCGTGGCGTTCGAGCACTGGTACGACTTCACCGAGGGCGGTCCGGTGCACCGGGCGCTGCTGCCGTTTCCGGCGAGCGCGCCGGCGCCGTTCGAGGTCGCGCGCTGGGCGGTGGCCCCGGGGACCGCCAACGACCTGGACGTCCACCGGTCCCGCGAGGTGTGGGTCGTGATCGCCGGGACCGGCACCCTCACCTGCGCGGATCGGACGGCGGTGTTGCACGCCGGCGATGTCACGGCGTTCGAGACCATGGTGCCGCACCAGGTCCGCAACGACGGGCCCGACCAGTTCCTCGCCGTCTCCGTCTTCTGGCTGCAGGAGAACGCCTGATCCCCGCGAGCCGGGACGGTCAGCGGGCCACCCGGCCCCGGAGGACGGCCGCCCCGTCACCACCGAGATCGGTCAGCGCGACGGGCCGGCCGGTCAGCGCCATCAGCAGGGCCTCACCGGTGCCGCGCACCGTCGGGCCCGTGCCGTGCGCCCAGTCCAGGTCGGCGGCCTCGAAGCGCAGGCCGGCCACCCGACGGCGATCGGTGAAGCCGACCGCGCGCCGGCTCATCACGAAGCCCAGCGAGACCCTCAGCGGCTCGGGGAGCAGATCGGCCGGCAGGCCGAGCGGACGCCTGATGTCCTGTCGGTGCACCTGCAGGTCGGTGAGCTGACCGAAGTGGCCGACGACCGGCGGCGCGAACGGGTTCTCCGCCTGGGCCCGCAGCGCGGCGGCCAGCTCGCCGGGCGGCCGGTCGCCGACCAGGCGGCCCAGCTCCGCGTTGAACCGGTGCAGTCGGAAGCCGCTGCGCGCCAGCAGCGGCAGGGTCGACAGCGGCCTGGTGACCAGCGGTGCGAGCACGTGCCCGATCACCTCGCGGACCGTCCACTGCGTACAGAGACTCGGTGCGGCCAGCTGCTCGGGGGTCAGCGTGTCGACCAGATCGGCCATTCGGCGCCGCTCGGCGGCGATCAGCGGCATCAGCTCCATCCACCGAGGCTACGTGCCCCGTACCGTCCGCCGCTGCCCCAGCACCGGGTGTCAGCGGCGGGATTCGAAGGAGTTCAGGATCGTCCGACGATGCCGCAGACCGGGGCCACGACGAGCGCGATCCCACCGATGGTCTGGGCGACGCCGTCGCCGGTCGCCTTCAGCACCACGCCGCCCACCAGCAGCACGACCGCCACGGTGAGGAGAATCAGGCTGCTCCTGCGCATCCGTCTCATGGGAGGTTCATGCCCGTCGACCCGTTCGCTGAATCGTTCACGTCATCAGCTCCACAGCGTCCCAGCAGACCTACGACCCGGTGCGCCGGCGGGACGGTGGTCTCCGGCGGCGGTCGCCCGCCGCCGGAGACCACCCGCTCACCTCCGGTAGACCGAGATGTGCGACGGGCTGGTCGCCTCGAACGGCCGCCGGTGCCAGTCGGCGTACCGGTCGACGAGCCGCAGCCCGGCCGCCGCGGCCATCTCGTCGATCTGCTCCGGCCAGGCGTACCGCATCGCGAAGGGCTTGAGGTGCACGCCCTCGGCGTCGAACGTGATCAGCTGCCGGACGAAGGTCTGCGCCGCCCGGTCGTACTGGTGCAGGCGGATGGTGGCCGAATCCTCCGTCACCGACCGCATCTGCACCTGCTCGTTCCGGTCGAAGTCGGCCGGGTCCGGCACGAACGTCTCGATCACGAACTCGCCGCCCGGCGCCAGCACCCGGGCCACGTTGCGGAAGCAGTCCTGCTGCCGCTCCGCCCGGACCAGGTTGAACAGCGTGTTGAAGACCAGGTACGCCAGCCGGTACGGGCCGTCGACCGGCACGTCGGCCATGTCACCGATCGCCACCCGGATCCGGTCGCCGCCGGGCTTGGCCCGCAGCTTCGCCACCATCTCCGGTGACGCCTCCACGCCCTCGACGGTCAGGCCACGCGCCGCCAGCGGCAGCGCCACCCGCCCGGTGCCGACGGCCAGCTCCAGCACCGGCCCGCCCCGGGCCCGCTCGGCGAGGAAGTCCACCGCGTCGGTCGGGTCGGGATTGCCCGGCCCGTCGTAGTCCTCCGCCCAGAGCCGGCCGAACAGGCCGGGGTCGTCCAGGACGGACCGGTCAGTGCCGGGGCGCTTCCCGGCGGGGGTGTTCGACGTGCTCACAGTGCCTCGATTCCATGGGGTGGATGGTGGTTCCGACCTGAATGGACATCGATGGGTGAGGCATCTCGGCGCTCCCTCCGCTCGGCTACGAGCCAGCCAACCGGCGTACCGGCGACCCGGCAACCGGATTACCCGCTCAGGAGATGTGGTGCAGGATCACGTTGTGCACGTGGTGGCTCTTCTGCGCGCCGCGGAACTCCACCTCGTAGGTGTGCGCGCCGACGTGGATCGCGATCGACCCGGTGGAGAAGAACGACCCGCCCCACGACTTGTTGCTGACCACGCTCACGCTGGTGACCTTCGAGTACGGGATGCTGGTGATCGCGTACCGCTTTCCGACGAAGGAGCGGTCCTGGATGATGACCCGCCGGTCGGTGAGGCCGATGAAACCGGTGCCGGTGCCGACGGCGTCGTAGACGGCGATGATCTGTTCCCCGTCGAGCAGGCCGCTCTGGATCTGCTGGAACTGTTCCTTGCGGTCATACGTCGGCTGCGTCATGCGGTCCACGGTAGGTGGGCGGCGCCAACCGGCCCGCCGCTCGCGGCCGTCGCCACCACCGGTCACGATGGAGAGACGCCCCGGGTGTCAGCCGAGTGGGCTACCCTGCTCGGCGCACGGGCACGCGGGGGAGGCAGAGATGACCACGGACGGCGCCGGCTCCCGGCCGGCCGAGGACGAGCGAGCGCCACGGCGACCGGCCGCCGGTCTGCTGGAGGTCGCCGACGAGGGATGGGAGCCGTGGTCCCGCCCGGAGCCGGTGCGCGGGCGGCTGAGCCGTACCGCCCTCGCCGCGTTCGTCCTCGGGCTGCTCGGCGGGTTGCTCGCGCCGCCCGTCGCGGTGGTCGCGCTGCGTCGGATCCGCCGCACCGGCGACCGTGGTCGGCGGTTGGCCGTGGCCGGGCTGGTGCTGTTCGGGGTCTGGGTGCTGGTGGCGGTGCTGGCGCTCGTCGTGCCGGCGCTGCGGTCCGAGCCGGACGCCGGGGTCGACGCGCTGCGGGTGGGCGAGTGCTTCCGCGGCGGCGACCCGTCCGGCGCGCAGACCGCGCCCGCGCGGATCAGCCGGGTCGCCTGCACCGAGCCGCACGACGGCGAGCTGGTCGACCACCTCCCGGCCTACGACCGGTACGCCGACGAGGCATACCCGGGGGCGGCGGAGCTGTCCCGGCGGGCGGCCGACCGGTGCCAGCCCCGGCAGTCCAGTTACGTGCTCGACCCGTTGGCGTTGCCGGCCGAGGCGCGGCTGCGCTGGTACCTGCCGTCGCGGCTCCGGTGGGCCGACTCACCGACGATCACCTGCTACTTCACCGGCGGCGCGACCCCGCTCACCCGCCCGTTGCGCGCCGACGCCACCGTGCTGCGCCCCGAGCAGCTCGCCTACCTCGACGCCACTCGGGAGTACGTCGCGCAGCGGGACGCCCTGGTCGCCCAGGCGCCGACCGCCTCGCTGGAGGCCCTGCGGGAGGCGGTCCGCCGGACGGAGGCCGCGCACACCCGGATGTGGCTGCGGCTGAGCGGCCGAACCTGGCCGGAGCCGGCACGACCGGCGATGGCGGCGCTGGTGAGCGAGATGGAGAAGTCCGAGCCGGCCTGGCGGGACGCCGACCGGGCGACCGCCCCGGCGCAGGTGCTGCCGGTGGTGACGCAGGCCCAACGGCACCCGACCCCGGCGACCGAGCAGGCCGTACGCCGGGCCCTGGGGCTGCCCGTCGTGCCGGGCGACCCGGTCCGCTGAACCGACCGGCGAGCCGGTGCCATGACCGGTCGGACCGGGGGAGACCGGACGATCCGGGGAGCGTCCCGGGCCACGCGCGGCCCTAGGCTGGGGTGACGCCACGCGGCGCGCACGGACGGACGGGGGTCGACGATGACGGCTCGACGTACCCGCCCGGGCGGCTGGTCTCAGCTCTCAGCGACCGCGCGGTACGCGTCCTCGATGCGGGCGGCCAGCAGCACCTCGCCGTCGCTCAGCGGCTCGCCGTGGCCGTGGCCGACCCGGATCTGGGTCTCCGAGTCGCGGCGGCTGATCTCGGGCCGTAGCCGGAGCGCGTCCGCGACCACCTTGACCCGCTCGGTCAGCGCCGCGTGCTGGGTGTCGTCGATGACCAGGGTGCGTCGGATCTGCTCGCCCTCGCGGGTCCAGCCCGTGAGCAGCGTGAGCGCGTCACTGAGGTAGTCGTGCTTGGCTCGGCTGCTGAACAGCACGCGCATAACCGCACCTCCCAGGCGTCGTTCCCGGCTCGTGGCCAAATCGTCGCCGTCCCGTGTCCTCGTGGTGTTATACAGTCTTCCCGGCGGACGGGCTGTGTGTCCACGCCCACACTTCCGGGTCTTCCTGACCTGATGGCCGGGTCAGGTACCCGAACCGACGATTGATCTGGCACGCTGGACGCCCGTGCGGACCGAACGGGTTACTGAGAGCGGGCAGGCCGAGCGGCGTGCCCCGAAGGTCGTCGTCGGCGCGGCCATCATCTCCGGCGGGCGGGTGCTGGCCTGCGCCAGGTCCGCGCCGCCCGAGGTGGCCGGCATGTTCGAGTTTCCCGGCGGCAAGGTCGAGCCGGGCGAGGACGAGGTCGCCGCGCTGATCCGCGAGTGCGCCGAGGAGCTCGCCGTACGGGTGGAGATCGGCGACCGGATCGGCCGGGACGTACGGATGGCCCACGGCCGCTCGGTGCTGAAGGTGTACGCCGCCAGGCTGCTGCACGGCGACCAGCCGCGCGCCCTGGAGCACCAGGCGCTGCGCTGGCTGCCCGCAGCGGAGCTGGACTCGGTCACCTGGCTGCCCGCCGACGCCCCGATCGTCGCCGCGCTGCGCCCACTGCTGCGCTGACCCGCGTTCGCGGAACCGGATCCTGAGGCGAAAACGGGACGGGGGCCGGCGGCTTTCGCCGCGGCCCCCGTCGTCGTTGTCGTCGTGGTGCTCAGTGCCGGTCGTCCTGGCTCGGGTGGGCGAAGTTCAGGTGCTCCGGAGGGATCGGGAAGGTGACGTCGTCGCCGAACGGGGACGGGGCCGCCGCCCGGTCGAAGGTGAGCTCCGTCAGGGGCAGCTTGCCGCTGTCGTCGACCGCCGGGGCGGTCGGGTGCGGCACCTCGCGCTGCCAGTTCACGCCCTTCTGGACCTCCACCTCGGCGGCGACGTTGTGCGAACCGCCGCTGTGCGGGTGACTCCCAGCCTTGTGAGCGCTGCTGTGCACCACGGACTCCTTCCCCGCGCTGCCCGCGGTGCTCTGGGGCGTGTCACCCCGTCGGAAGATCTTGTTACCAAGCCACACGAGGGGATCATATCTGCGGTCGACGACCCGCTCCTTCATGGGGATGATCCCGTTGTCGGTGATCTTGATGTGCTCGGGGCAGACCTCCGTGCAGCACTTGGTGATGTTGCAGAATCCCAGGCCCTGCTCCTGCTGCGCGTACTCCTTGCGGTCGGTCTTCACGTCCAGCGGGTGCATGTCCAGCTCGGCCGCGCGGATGAAGAACCGCGGGCCGGAGAACGCCTGCTTGTTCTCCTCGTGGTCGCGGATCACGTGGCACACGTTCTGGCACAGGAAGCACTCGATGCACTTGCGGAACTCCTGCGAGCGCTCCACGTCGACCTGCTGCATCCGGTAGTCGCCCGGGGCCAGCTCCGGCGGCGGCGCGAACGCCGGGGTCTCCCGGGCCTTGGTGTAGTTGAACGAGACGTCGGTGACCAGGTCCCGGATCACCGGGAAGGTGCGCAGCGGCGTGACCGTGACGGTCTCGGTCTCCTCGAAGGTCGACATCCGGGTCATGCAGCTCAGCCGCGGCTTGCCGTTGATCTCCATCGAGCAGGAGCCGCACTTGCCGGCCTTGCAGTTCCACCGGCAGGCTAGATCCGGGGCCTCGGTGGCCTGCAAGCGGTGGATCACGTCGAGGACCACCTCGCCCTCGTTCACCTCGACCGTGTAGTCCCGCAGGTCGCCGCCGGTCTCGTCGCCGCGCCAGACGCGGAACTCCCGTTTGGTCCCCATCAGTTGCTCGCCTCCTCAGCGAGGGCGTCGAACTCCGCGAGCTCCTCGTCGGTCAGGTACTTGGAAAGCTCGGCGCGGTCGAACAGCCCGATCAGCTCGGCGCGCATCTTCGGCAGCGGCTTGTGCTCCAGGCGTACGGTGTCGCCGTCCAGCGAGCAGACCAGGTTCACCCGGCGCCACTTCGGGTCCATCGCCGGGTGGTCCTCCCGGGTGTGCCCGCCGCGCGACTCCTGCCGCTCCAGCGCCGCCCTGGCGGTGCACTCCGAGACCACCAGCATGTTGCGCAGGTCCAGCGCCAGGTGCCAGCCCGGGTTGTAGCGCCGACCGCCGGCCGCGCTCACCTTGGCCACCCGCTCGCGCAGCTCGGCCAGCCGGCTCAGCGCGTCGACCAGCTCACCCTCGCGCCGGATGATGCCGACCAGGTCGCCCATCACCGCCTGGAGGTCCTGCTGGAGGGTGTACGGGCTCTCGCCGGTGTCCCGCTGCAGCGGCGCCAGCGCCGTCTCCACCGCGGTCTCCACCGCGTCGACCGGCACCCGCGGGCGCGAGGTCAACTGATCGGCGTACGACGCGGCGTGGCCGCCGGCCCGCTTGCCGAAGACCAGCAGGTCGGACAGCGAGTTGCCACCCAACCGGTTGGAGCCGTGCATGCCGCCGGAGACCTCACCGGCGGCGAACAGCCCGCGGACGTGGCCGAAGGCGGCGCCCGAGTCCGGGTCCACCTCTACGCCGCCCATCACGTAGTGGCAGGTCGGCCCGACCTCCATCGGCTCGGCGGTGATGTCGACGTCGGCCAGCTCCTTGAACTGGTGGTACATCGACGGCAGTCGGCGACGGATCTCCTCGGCCGAACGGCGCGAGGCGATGTCCAGGTAGACGCCGCCGGCGGGCGTACCCCGGCCGTCCTTGACCTCGCTGTTGATCGCGCGGGCGACCTCGTCGCGGGGGAGCAGCTCCGGCGGGCGCCGGTTGTTGTCCGGGTCGGTGTACCAGCGGTCCGCCTCCTCCTCGGTCTCCGCGTACTGCTTGCGGAAGACGTCGGGGACGTAGTCGAACATGAACCGCTTGCCGTCGGAGTTCTTCAGGACGCCGCCGTCGCCCCGGACCGACTCGGTGACCAGGATGCCCTTCACCGAGGGCGGCCAGACCATGCCGGTCGGGTGGAACTGGAGGAACTCCATGTTGATCAGCGTCGCCCCGGCGCGCAGCGCCAGCGCGTGCCCGTCCCCGGTGTACTCCCACGAGTTCGAGGTGACCTTGTAGGACCGGCCGACGCCCCCGGTGGCCAGCACCACGGCCGGCGCCTCGAACAGGACGAACTCGCCGGACTCCCGGTAGTAGCCGAACGCCCCGGCGACCCGGTCGCCGTCGAGCAGCAGCTCGGTGATCGTGGTCTCGGCGAAGACCTTGATCCGGGCCTCGTAGTCGCCCAGGTCGCGCTTGTCCTCCTGCTGGAGGGAGACGATCTTCTGCTGGAGGGTGCGGATCAGCTCCAGGCCGGTCCGGTCGCCGACGTGCGCGAGCCGCGGGTACTCGTGGCCGCCGAAGTTGCGCTGCGAGATCTTGCCGTCCTTCGTCCGGTCGAAGAGCGCGCCGTACGTCTCCAGCTCCCAGATCCGCTGCGGCGACTCCTTCGCGTGCAGCTCGGCCATCCGGAAGTTGTTCAGGAACTTGCCGCCGCGCATGGTGTCGCGGAAGTGCACCTGCCAGTTGTCCCGGCTGTTCACGTTCCCCATGGCGGCGGCCGCGCCGCCCTCGGCCATCACCGTGTGCGCCTTGCCGAACAGCGACTTGGAGATGATCGCGGTCTTCTTGCCGGCCAGCCGGGCCTCGATCGCCGCGCGCAGGCCGGCGCCGCCGGCCCCGATCACGACGACGTCGTAGTGGTGTCGTTCGATCCGAGTGGTAGTGGTCATGTCCGCCGCGCCCTCTAGTTGATGAACCGCAGGTCGTTGAACCAGCCGGCGGCCACGGCCATCACGTAGAAGTCGGTGAGGGCCAGGGTGCCGAGGGTGATCCAGGCGAGCTGCATGTGCCGGACGTTCAGCCAGGAGACACCCGTCCACGCCTTGTAGCGCATCGGGTGCTTCGAGAAGTGCTTCAGCCGGCCGCCGATGATGTGCCGGCAGGAGTGGCAGGAGATGGTGTACGCCCAGAGCA
Source organism: Micromonospora sp. NPDC000089 (assembly GCF_042899365.1). Taxonomy (NCBI): domain Bacteria; kingdom Bacillati; phylum Actinomycetota; class Actinomycetes; order Micromonosporales; family Micromonosporaceae; genus Micromonospora; species Micromonospora sp. NPDC000089. The sequence continues at coordinate 67,551 of NZ_JBIAZT010000010.1, read as the reverse complement.
TCACCACGTTGACCAGCAGGACGATGTTGCCCAGCCCGAAGCCGAAGCCCTTCGGCGAGTGGAACGCGTAGATCGCGTCCCAGGTGTTGATCAGGGAGATGATCGCGGCGGCGTAGAAGAAGTAGCGGTGCAGGTTCTGACCGAGCAGCGGGAACCGGGTCTCACCGCTGTAGGACTGGTGCCCGTCCGGCACCGCGCAGGCCGGCGGCGAGAGCCAGAACGACCGGTAGTACGCCTTGCGGTAGTAGTAGCAGGTCAGCCGGAACAGCAGCAGGAACGGCAGGGTCAGGGCCGCGTCCGGGATGATCCACCAGCCGGGCAGGAAGCTGCCGAAGTGCGAGGAGCCCTCGACGCACCGCTCGGTGACGCAGGGGGAGTAGAACGGCGTCAGGTAGTGGTACTGGTCCACCCAGTACCACCTGTGCATGAAGACCCGGACCGTCGCGTACGCCACCCAGGCGCTGAGCCCGATGACGGTGATCAGCGGGGCGAACCACCACCGGTCCGTCCGCAACGTCTTCGCCGCGATCGCGGCGCGCGCCCGCGCTCCCCGCGGCCTCGTTGCCGTTGATGTCATTCGCGTCGTCTCCCTGACGGGGCCCTCGCGGGCGGCGGATCACGTTCCGGTCGGCCAGCGGACCGGTGGGGACACGGGTCCACTGCCACGTCTGTGCGCACCAACGACCGCACCGAGAGATCGGCGCAGCTAAGTGACACACGTTACGCCGATCTCCACGGCCGGGGCCGCGCAACGCAGTGTCCCGTGTGTCCCGCAGGTTGGAAAGACCTCCGCCATGATCAATATGTGGACGGGTCCCGGTCGGGCCGTCGGCGGCGGTCAGCCGGACGCGCCGCCGGTGAAGTTCCACGCCGCGAGTCGCAGCGGCGGCGCGTCCCACCAGGCGCCGGGCATCCGGTCCGGCTGGCGGACCGCCCGCCGGCCGATGCCCGTGACCGCCCCCGGTCCCATTGCCCGGGGGTACGACTCGGTGAAGCGGAAGTCCCGCACCGCCCGGGTCGGCACCCCGTCCTCCACCAGCCACACCCCGTTGCGGGTCAGCCCGGTGATGACCAGGCTCTTCGGATCAAGCACCCGGGTGTACCAGAAGTCGCTGACCAGCAGGCCGCGTTCCACGCCGGCGACCAGGGCGGCGGTGTCCGGATCGGCCACCGCGCCCGCCGCACCCGCGCCGGGCCCTCCGGCGTCGACGGCCGTGCCGCCGGCCGCGTCGGGCCCTGCGGTGCCGCCGGTCGTGGGGCGGTCGGTGCCGGTGCTCGCCTCGGTGGCGGGGAGGAGGCGCAGGTTCTGCGGGATCGGGCCGAAGGTGGCGGCGCCCGCCGTGCCGTGCCCGGTGGAGCCGGTGCCCGCCTCGGCGCCGCTGCGCCGGTCGTGCGCCACCGCCGCGGTGCGGCCCGCCTCGACCAGGGTCAGCGCCCGGCGCGGGACACCCTCCAGGTCGTACGGCAGGACGGCGCCGTGCAGCGGGTCGTCGACCAGGGTCACCGCCGGGTCGAACTGGGCGGCGCCGAGCTCGGCGAAGCTCTGCCGCTCGGCGTACCGCTTGCCGTTGAAGCCGTACCAGGCGAGGTTGTGCAGCAGGTCGGCGACGGCGGCCGGCTCCAGCACCACCTGGTAGCGGCCCGGCGGCAGCTCGACCGGCTCGGCCGCGGCGCGGGCCTTGGCCGCAGCTCGGGCACCGAGCGCGACACCGTCCAGGTCGGCCAGCCGGTCGGCGCAGAGCCGGGCCACCCCGTCCGCGCCGCCGGCCCGGGCGATCCCGTCCATCGCCGCCTCGACCGCCCGGCCGTGCGCCGAGTGGCCGGCCGAGTTGGCGAACGCGCCGGAGCGGTACGACGTGCGGCAGTAGCCGGCCGCCTCCAGGCCACCCACCGCGTCCACGAAGGCGCGTACCCGCTCGGCCCGGGCGTCCGGCTCGGCGTGCGCGGTGGCCTCGTCGAGCACGCCGCTGGAGAGCACCGGCGTGGGCGGGGTGAGCCCCGGCCAGGCCGGGTCGGGTGGGCAGAGCCGGGCGGCGGCCAGGGTGCGCTCGACCAGGGCGCGCAGCCCGTCCGGGTCGACCAGGCTGCCGCCGCCCGCCGCGGTCCGGCCGTCGACGTGCAGCCGCAGCCGCACCGCGACGCCGGACTCGGCGACGTTCTGGTGGATGGCCGAGTTGGCGAACCGGGTCAGCGCCAGGTCGTGCCGGACGGCCTCGACCTCCGCCTGTGCGTGCGGCCCGGCGAGCCGGCGCACCAGCTCCACCACCTGCGCGGCGATGTCCAGCTCGGTCATGCCCGCACCCCCACCCGGACGCCCCGGAAGCGCGCCGGCGCGGCGGGGTGGCCGGTGTGCCCGGTCTGGCCGGGCTGGCCCTTGCCGCAGTTCGGCGTGCCCCAGGGGGTGATCTCGGAGGAGAGCATGTCCATCGAGCGCCAGAAGAGCGGGCCGATGCCGGTGTAGGTGGGGTTGCGCAGCATCCGGCCGCGCCGACCCCGCTTGACCTCCCAGCCGATCTCGCAGCCGAACTGGAAGTTCAGTCGCTTGTCGTCGATCGACCAGGACCGGTTGATGTCCATCAGCACCCCGTCGTCGGTGGCGGCGATGATCTCGTCGAGGGTGTGCGGGCCCGGCTCCAGGCCGACGTTGGTCATCCGCACCATCGGTAGCCGGGCCCAGCCGTCGGACCGTACGCTGCCGCCGTAGTCCAGGCCGGCGACGGCGGCCGAGTCCCGGCCGGCGAGCACGCCCACCCAGCGGCCCTCGCGGACCGCGTCCCGGGCGACCGCCGGGGACCCCTCGTCGTCGAAGCCGAAGCTGCCCAGCGCGCCGGGGATGGTCGGGTCGATGGTCACGTTCATCAGCTCCGAGCCGTAGCGCAGCGAGCCGAGCTGGGCCAGGTCGAGCCAGGACGTGCCGGCGAAGGCGGCCTCCCAGCCGAGGATGCGATCCAGCTCGATGGCGTGCCCGACCGACTCGTGGATCTGCAGGGCCAGCTGCTCGCCGCCCAGGATGAGGTCGGTCTCGCCGGTCGGGCACTCGGGCGCGGTGAGCAGCGCGCGGGACTCCTCGGCGATCCGGGCCGCGTGCTCGGTCAGCTCCAGCGACTCGACCAGCTCCCACCCGGTGGTGCCGTACTGGCCGCGGTAGCTGGGCCAGGACCGGCGCTGGGTCTCGCCGTCGCCGATCGAGGTGGCCGAGATGCCGCCGCCGCACTCGCGGATCCGCTGGTCGATCCGGTGCCCCTCGCTGGAGACGAACCACTTGGCGGTGTCCCAGATCTGGTAGAGCCCCTCGGCCAGGTCGGCGCCGTGCTGCCGGATCGTCTCGGTGGCCCGGACCAGCAGGTCGCCCTTGTCGGACAGGGCCACCCCGAGCGGGTCGATCTCGCAGCCGGACGCCCAGCTGGCCACCGTCGGCGCCGACGGCACCAGGTCGATCGGCGGGCCCGGCACCCGCGCGCTCGCGGCGGCGATCACCGCGGCGCGCCGGCCGGCGTCGCGGGCCGCGGCGTCCGACAGCTCCGGTACGGCGTGGAAGCCCCAGCTCGACCCGACCAGCGCCCGGACGCCCAGCCCGACGCTCTCGTCCTGGGTCAGCTCCTCGATCGCCCCGTTGCGGGCCGACATCGACTCGTAGCGGCGGTGCATCACCCGGGCGTCGGCGTAGCGGGCCCCGGCGTCCAGCGCGGCCTGCACGGCGGCGGACGCCGCATCGAACTCGCTCATGCCGGCACGGGTCCACGGTGACGGGTCGTTCGCCTGGGGTCACTCATGGGCCCGACCCTAGGCGAGCCCACCGACATCTGTCAGGGGACGAGATCCTCGGGCCGGATCGTCGCGCGCACCGGCTCGGTCAACTCCAGGGTCTCACCGCGCTTCACGGCCGCGTGCTCGGCGTAGTTCCGGCCTCGCCGGCGGAACAGCCGCATGGCGCCGGTCTCCTGCTCGACCAGCAGGTACCACTCGATCCCGGCGGCCGCGTAGTAGTGCATCTTGAGCACCTTGTCCGTGGCGGCGTTGCTCGGCGAGATGATCTCGCAGGCGAGCCGGACGGCGGGGGCGTCGATCATCAGCTTGTCGAGGTCCACCGGTTCGGTGACGACGAGGTCGGGAATCGCGATGCGACCGGGATTGAGCCGGACGTTCACCCCTTCCAGCAGCTCCAGATCGACCGGCTCGGTCGCCGCTTCCAGGATGTTGCCGAGTTTGCGGGAGATCCGCTGGTGGCGTGGGGTGGGGGCTGGGGTCATGTGCAGGCTCCCGTCGAACAGCTCGACGCGGTGGGACGTCTCGCCGAGGGCGAGGTACTCCTCCTCGGTCCACGGGCCGACGTGGCTGTCGAACACTGCCGCGCTCATGGTCACCTCCACCTCGTGTCGCTGGGCATTCTCACGCGGTCGCCACTGCCATGGTCGCACTCCCGGTGTGACGACGAGGTTACGACCGGGCGACGGCGGGCGGGCATCGGTGGCGGTGTCGAGCCGCTAGGCTGTGCCGCGGCAGCTCCGGCAGCTGTAGCTTATTTTCACCTCCTTGATTCTGTTGTAGGTTCTCTACGGCTCAGGGGAGGTGGCCGTGGACAGTCCGAACGACGGGCCTTACCTGCGGGTGGAGGACCTGCGGGTGCGGTTCCGGACCGAGGACGGTGAGGTCCGCGCGGTCGACGGCGTCTCGTTCACCGTGGAGCGTGGCCGCACCCTCGGCATCGTGGGCGAGTCCGGCTCGGGAAAGAGCGTCACCTCGCTGGCCGTCCTCGGCCTGCACGACCCGAAGCGCGCCACCGTCACCGGCGAGATCTCCGTCGGCGGCCGCCAGCTGGTCGGCCTGCCGGAGGAGGAGGTACGCCGGCTGCGCGGCCGGGACATGGCGATGATCTTCCAGGACCCGCTGTCCGCGCTGCACCCGTACTACACGGTGGGGCGGCAGATCACCGAGGCGTACCGGGCGCACCATCCGAAGGCGGGCCGGCGGGAGGCGCGCGGGCGGGCGGTGGACATGCTCGGCCGGGTCGGCATCCCGCAGCCGGCGCGGCGGTACGACCAGTACCCGCACGAGTTCTCCGGCGGGATGCGGCAGCGGGTGATGATCGCGATGGCGCTGGTCAACGACCCGGACCTGCTGATCGCGGACGAGCCTACGACCGCGCTGGACGTGACCGTGCAGGCGCAGATCCTGGACCTGCTCGCCGACCTGCAGGCGGAGTTCCGCTCGGCGATCGTGCTGATCACCCACGACCTCGGGGTGGTGTCCCAGGTGGCCGACGACGTGCTGGTGATGTACGGCGGGCGGGCCGTCGAGCGCGGCAGCGTGGAGCAGGTGCTGCGGCGGCCGCAGCATCCGTACACCTGGGGGTTGTTGGCCAGCGTGCCGTCGCTGCACGGCGACGCCGACGCGGACCTGGTGCCCGTGCCCGGCAACCCGCCGTCGCTGATCGACCTGCCGTCGGGCTGCGCGTTCCACCCGCGTTGCCGGTACGCCGGTCGCAACGGCGACCGCTCCCGCACCGAGGTCCCCGAGCTGCGGCCGGCCGGCGCCGCCGGTCACCTGGTCGCCTGCCACCTCTCCGCCGACCAGCGGACGCTGCTGCGCGCCGAGGGTGCGGCCCAGGTGGAGGTGGTCCGGTGAGCGAGGAGAGCACGCCGCTGCTGCGGGTGCGCGGGCTGAGCAAGCACTTCCCGGTGCGCACCGGCTTCCGTAGCGGGGGTCTGGTGCGGGCGGTCGACGGGCTGGACTTCGACGTGCGGCCGGGGGAGGCGCTGGGGCTGGTGGGGGAGTCCGGCTGCGGGAAGTCGACCACCGGGCGGATGCTGGTGCGGCTGTTGGAGCCCACCGCCGGGAGCGTCGAGTTCGCCGGGCGGGACATCACCCGGCTGGGCCGGCGCGAGCTGCGGCCGCTGCGGCAGGAGCTGCAGATCATCTTCCAGGACCCGTACGCGTCGTTGAACCCCCGGCACACCGTCGGGCGGATCGTGGCGATGCCGTTGCGGGTCAACGGGATCGACCCGCCGGGCGGGGTGAAGGCCCGGGTGCGGGAGTTGCTGGAGCTGGTCGGGTTGAACCCGGAGCACTACAACCGGTATCCACACGAGTTCTCCGGCGGGCAGCGGCAGCGGATCGGCATCGCCCGCGCCCTGGCCCTGCGACCGAAGTTGATCGTCGCGGACGAGCCGGTGTCGGCGTTGGACGTGTCCATCCAGGCGCAGGTGGTGAACCTGCTGCGCCGGCTGCAACGCGACCTGGACCTGGCGTTCGTGTTCATCGCCCACGACCTGGCCGTGGTGCGGCACTTCTCGCAACGGGTCGCGGTGATGTACCTCGGGAAGATCGTGGAGATCGGCGACCGGGCCGACATCTACGAGCGGCCCCGGCACCCGTACACCCGGGCGTTGCTGTCGGCGGTGCCCGACCTGGCCGGCCGCGGCCCGCGGATCCGGCTGGCCGGCGACGTGCCCACCCCGCTCGACCCGCCGTCCGGCTGCCGGTTCCGGACCCGCTGCCCGAAGGCCCGCGAGGTCTGCGCCACCGACGAACCCGCCCTGGTGCCCCGCGACGGCAGCGCCCAGGCGGTGGCCTGCCACTTCCCGGAGGACGGCGGGCTCGTCGCCGCGCCGGGCGCGAGCGTCGAGGAGGTGTCCGGATGAGCGTGTCGCCGGTCGAGGGGGTGGCGCTCGCCGAGATCGAAGCCGGCGCGAACCCGGACGGGCCGACGGGCAGGGGTGTCGTCGGGCGCTCACCAGGGCAGCTCGCCTGGCTGCGGCTGCGCCGCGACCGGACGGCGACGGTCAGCGGCGTGCTGCTGGTCTTCTTCATGCTGCTCGGGCTCGCCGCGCCGCTGATCGAGTTGGCGTACGGCGTCGGCCCGCGCGAGCAGTTCCAGCAGCTGCTGGACGGGTTCGGCATGCCGTTGGGCTACGCCGGCGGGGTCAGCGGGAGCCACTGGTTCGGGCTGGAGCCGGGGCTGGGCCGGGACATCTTCATCCGGCTGGTCTACGGGCTGCGGACCTCGCTGTTCATCGCGATCGCCGCCGCGCTGATCACCGCGGCCATCGGCATCGTGCTCGGCGCGCTCGCCGGCTACCTGGGCGGCTGGCTGGACGCGGTGATCACCTGGATTACCGACCTGACCCTGGCCATGCCGTTCCTGATCATCGCGCTGGCCCTGACCCCGACCCTCACCCTGCGCTTCTACGGCGAGCGGGGGCAGGTGTCGTCCGCCTTCGGGGTCGGCGTGCTGATCGCCGTCTTCGCCGTCTTCGGCTGGACCGGCACGGCCCGGCTGGTGCGCGGGCAGGTGATCGCGTTGCGCGAGCGCGAGTTCGTCGAGGCCGCCCGGGCCAGCGGCGCCGGTCTGGGGCACATGCTCTTCCGGGAGCTGCTGCCGAACATCTGGGCGCCGATCCTGGTCTCGTTCTCGTTGGCGGTGCCGCAGTTCATCACCAGCGAGGCGGCGCTGTCGTTCATCGGCGTCGGGCTCAGCGACGAGACCCCGAGCTTCGGTCGGATGATCTACCGCAGCCTGGACTTCCTCCAGACCGACCCGGCGTACGTGTTCTTCCCGGGCATCACGATCTTCGCGTTGGTGTTCGCCTTCAACCTCTTCGGCGACGCGCTGCGTGACGCGCTCGACCCGAAGTCGTCCCGGTAGGGGTCCGTCATGGCGCGTTTCCTGATCAAACGGTTCTGCTCGGCCGCGCTGACCCTGTTCGCGGTGAGCGTGTTGACGTTCCTGATGTTCTTCGCGCTGCCGCGCGACCCGGTCAGCGGCATCTGCCCCAAGAACTGCAGCCCGGAGCGGCTGGAGCGGATCCGCGACGAGCTGGGCCTGAACGACCCGCTGGTCAGCCAGTACGCCGGCTACATGAAGGGCATCGTCGCCGGTCGGGACCTGGGCAGCGCCCAGGGCGGCCGGTGCGACGCGCCCTGCCTGGGCTGGTCGTACGTGACCAACGAGGCGGTGTCGGACACCATCGCCCGGGTGCTGCCGGTGACGCTGAGCATCGTGCTCCCGGCGGCCGTGCTCTGGTTGCTGCTCGGGGTGGGCCTCGGCATGGTCTCCGCGCTGCGCCGGGGCACCTGGCTGGACCGGGTCGCCATCGGCTTCTCGCTGACCGGGGCCTCGTTGCAGCTCTACTTCGTCGGCGCGGTGCTCCTGCTGGTCTTCGTCTACCAGCTGCGCTGGCTGCCGGTGCCCAGCTACACGCCGCTCCTCGACGATCCGATCAAGTGGGCCGCCGGCCTGGTGCTGGCCTGGCTCTCGCTGGCCTTCCTGTTCTCCGCCATCTACGCCCGGCTGTCCCGGGCGCAGATGCTGGAGACGCTGTCGGAGGACTTCGTCCGCACCGCACGGGCCAAGGGCCTGACCAAACCCCAGGTGTACGGGCGGCACGCGCTGCGCGCGGCGATCACCCCGGTGGTGACCATCGCGGGTCTGGACGTGGGCGGGGCGCTCGGCGGCACGGTGATCACCGAGACCACCTTCGGCATCCAGGGGCTGGGGCGTACCGCGGTGGACGCGGTCCGTTCCGGCGACCTGCCGACGATCATGGCCACCGTGCTGATCGCGGCGGTCTTCGTGGTGCTGGCGAACGTACTGGTGGATCTGCTCTACGCGGCCATCGATCCGCGGGTCCGGCTGCGCTGAGCCGGGTCGTTCGACATTCCGACCATTCGAGGAGGTACTTCATGAGACCACGCGTGGTGGCTGCCGCAGGCGGCGCGCTCGCCCTGGTGGTGGCGCTGGGTGCGTGCACGAAGAACACGGGCGAGGGCACCACTGTCGACACCGAGCGGCAGCAGACCGGGGTCATCGCCACCGACCCCAAGGACTCGCAGGGTCCGGCGGCCGAGGTGGCGGGCGCCCAGAAGGGCGGCACCTTCACCATCATCCGCGAGTCGCCGATCTCCCACCTCGACCCGCAGCGGACGTACTCGTTCGCGGGTCTGATGACCAACCCGCTCTTCGCCCGCTATCTGACCACCTGGAAGGACGACGGCAAGGGCGGCCTGGTCCTGGTCGGCGACCTGGCCGAGACGCCGGGCAAGAACGTGAACAACGACTGCAAGGTCTGGGAGTTCACCGTCAAGGACGGGGTGAAGTTCGAGGACGGCAGCCCGATCACATCCAAGGAGATCGCGTACGGGATCGCCCGCTCGTTCGACCCCGACCTGTCCGGTGGCCCGACCTACCTGCAGGAGTGGCTGGCCGACAGCCCGCAGTTCGACACCAAGTGGGACTTCAAGAAGAACAAGACCTCACTGCCGCCCGGCCTGACCACGCCGGACGCCAAGACCCTGCGGTTCGAGTTCGCCAAGCCCCGCTGCGACCTGCCGTTCGCGGCCTCGCTGCCGACCGCCGCGCCGCTGCCGCCGGCCAAGGACACCGGCGTCAACCTGGACACCAAGCCGTTCTCCTCCGGGCCGTACAAGATCGCCAAGAACCAGGTCGGCGTGCAGCTCACCCTGGACCGCAACCCCAACTGGGACCCGAAGACCGACCCGGTCCGCCACCAGTACCCGGACCAGTTCGTGTGGACCTTCGGCCCGACCGCCGACGCCGCCAACAACCGGGTGATCGCCGACAACGGCGCCGACCAGAGCGCGCTGGCCTTCAACACCGTGCCCGCCTCGCTGGTCGCCAAGGTCGCCGGGGACGCCGCGCTGAAGGACCGCACGATCCTCTCGCCGACGCCGAGCGCGAACCAGCTGGTCATCAACGTCCAGCGGGTCAAGGACCTCAAGGTCCGGCAGGCGCTCAACTACGCCATCGACCGGGAGGGCCTGATCAAGGCGATGGGCGGGCAGACCGTCGCCGCGCCGATGACCACGCTGATGCCGCCGTCGACCATCGGCTACCAGGCGTACGACGCGTACCCGGCCGGCGCCAACGGCAACCCGGACAAGGCCAAGGAGCTGCTCGGCGGGCAGACCCCCGCGCTGGTCCTCGGCGTCGCGGACAACTCGACCGAGCAGCAGCAGGGCGCCCAGCTCAAGGCGAACCTGGAGCGGGCCGGCTTCAAGATCACCCTGCGCAACATCTCGGACGACGCGAAGCTCGACGAGATCAAGAAGCGGGACAACCCCTGGGACCTCTACATCGGCAACTGGGCGGCGGACTGGCCGAGCGGGGCGTCCATCCTGCCCGTGCTCTACGACGGCCGCACCATCAAGGCGACGGGCAACAGCAACCAGTCGTACTTCAACGACCCGGCGATCAACGCCGAGATGGACCGCATCCAGGCCCTGCCGGCGGCCGACCAGGGCCCGGAGTGGGCCAAGCTCGACAAGCGGATCATGACCGAGCACGCCCCGGTGGTGCCGCTCTTCGTCGACGTCGCTTACCACGTGCACGGCTCGAAGGCCGGCGGGGTCTTCATCTCCAGCGTGTTCGGCTACCCGTCGTTCGTCAACGCGTACGTCAAGCAGTGACCCGCCGCTGAGGCGGTCCGTCGCGGGACCGGGTCCCCTTCCGACAGCGTGGTCGGGAGGGGGCCCTTCGCGTTCCCACCCGCGGCCCTCAGCGCGGTCGTCCGGTGGGGTCGGCGTCGAGGTGCTCGGTGAGCCGGGCCGCCCCGGTGAGCATGGCCCGGCCGCGGGCGGTGAGCCGGTCCCGCCACTGACGCAGGGACGCGGCGAGCGCGTCGGCGCCGCCGGCCTCGCGTACCCGACGCAGCACGCCAGCGATGTGGTCGAGCCGGTATCCGCCGCGGCGCAGCAGGTGGGCGAGCTCGGCGTCCCGGACGTCGTGCGGGGAGTAGACGCGGTAACGGGTCGTCGGGTCACGCACCGGTCGCAGGATCCCGGCCCGCTCCCACTTGCGCAGGGTCGCCGGGCGTACGCCGAGTCGGTGCGCCAGCGCGCCGATCGACAGCGGCGTCCCGCTCGGTGCCGGTGGCGGCGCGGCGGTGAGCACGGCGACCGCCTCCTGCACCGCGTCCAGGGTCTCCCGGTCCCGCAGCAGCAGGGCGTGGCTTCGGTCGATCGCGCGCAGCGCCGCGTCGAGCTCGCCCCGGACGACCGCCCGCATCACCTCGGTGGCGACCGGGTAGCCGTGGGCCGCCACCAGCGCGAGGTAGGCGCTCAGCGCGGTGGCGTGCGCCTCGGTGAACCGGCGGTAGCCGGTCGGGCTGCGGTCGGCCGGCGGCAGCACGCCGGCCCGCTCGTAGTTGCGTACGGCCTGCGCGGAGAGGCCGTGCCGGCGCGCGAGGTCGACCGGCCGGCGTACCCCCGGGTTTGAGGGTTTCGCAGTGCTCACCGTGCTCCCTAGCGGCAAAGTCTCAATCGCAGGTTCAACGATACGGTTGATGCAATGACGACCGTTCTCGACCTGCTCGCCGGGTCGCCCACCCTGCTCGCGCTCGGCGAGCCCACGCACGGCGAATCCGCCTTCCTCCAGCTCCGCAACGACACCCTCCTGTCGCTGGCCGAACACGGCTACCGGTCGATCGCGGTGGAGAGCGACCGCGCCGCCGGGCTGCTCGCCGACGAGTTCGTCCAGGGCTGCACCGCCGTCACCCTCGACCGCGCGCTCGGCGAGGGGTTCAGCCACGGGTGGGGCGCCTCCCCGGCCAACCGGGACCTGCTGCTGCGGATGCGGGAGTGGAACGCCGGGCGGCCGGCGCCCGAGCGGCTGACGTTCCACGGCTTCGACGCCCCGCTGGAGATCGAGGGTGCCCCGAGCCCCCGGCGGTACCTGCTGCGGGTCTGCGACTTCCTCGGCCTGGACCGGTCGGCGGAGATCGACGACCTGGTCGGCGACGAGGCGCGATGGAGCGACTCGGCCGCGATCTGGGAGCCCGGCCGGTCGGTCGGGGAATCGGCCGACGCGCAGCGGCTGCGGGTGCTCGCCGACGACCTGCTGACCGAGCTGTACCTGCGGGCGCCCGGCCGCGCCGAGGGCTGGCCGGCGGCGTACGTGTGGGCCACCTCCGCGGTCGCGGTGCTGCGCTACCACGCGGCGGCCGCCGCGCCGCTGGCGCCGCCGGAGCGCTTCGCCCGGCTGGCCGCCGTCCGGGACGCGCTGATGGCGGAAAACCTACTGGCCATCCGGTCGGTAGAGGCGCACCGCGGGCCCACCCTGGTCTTCGCGCACAACACCCACCTGCAACGGCAGCGCAGCAGCATGACGATGGGCGGCACGGAGGTGTCCTGGGCCGGCGCCGGCGCGATCGTCGCCGCGCTGCTCGGCGACCGGTACGCGGTGGTGGTCGGCAGCCTGGGCGCGAGCCCCGCCCTGGGCATCGCGGCGCCCGACCCGTCCACCTGGGAGGGCAGGCTCGGGCAGCGGAACGACCTGCCCCGGTACGTCCGCGCGGCCGAGCTGACGGTGGGCGATCGGCGGACGCACGACTACCGCTACTTCCCGCTGGACCAGGCCACCGTCGCGCACGCCGACGCGGTGCTGCACGTCCCGACCGGCGTGGACGCGAGCGTGCTCGCCGCGCGCATCCTGGCGCTGCCCGGCGTCGAGCAGCTGGTCGCGAGCGAGGAGAACGGCGCACCCGAGGGCGCGTGGGGCGACCGGTTCTTCTACGTCGGCCCCGATCGCCGCCAGCCGTTCGCCACCATCGTCGAGCACGACGTGCCCGGCTTCGACGAGGCCTCCCAGCTCGACCGGCCCGGCGTCTTCCGGCTCAACCTCGACCTGGGCCGGGCCGAGTTCGAGCGGGCCTTCGGCTTTCCGCCCGGGGAGTTCGAGGCCCACCGGCACGAGTACGACTTCGCCCGGCTGGACACCCTCGTGCCGCACCCCGGGTACGCGCTGCACGGCTTCGGCAGCATCGTGATGCCCGGGCCGCAGCTGCTGCCCGAGGTGGACCGGCTGCTCGCGGTCGCGCACGCCCGGGCGGTCGACCGCCACGAGCGCGCCGTACGCCGGGCGGCGCAGCACTGACTCAGGGCCGGCACGCTTGAGCGGAAGGCCGACCGGTGGTGTCGTATCGGGGTGTCGCCGTTCGTGGAACCGACGGCGGGCCACCGCACACCGGGCTTCGGGACAGGGCCGCCCGGGACCGAGAGGAGAGCGAGCGTGCCGGAGTACCTGATCACCTTCAACGACGAGTGGGTGCCGCGCCACACCGAGGAGCAGCTCCGGGAGAAGGACGTCGCCGTCCGGGCCGTGATCGACGAGATGCGGGCCGCGGACGTCCTGATCTTCAGCAACGGCGCGCTCGACCGGTCCACGGCGCTGTGCAGCGTCGAAGCGGTCGACGGGAAACCGGTCTTCACCGACGGCCCGTACGCCGAGACCAAGGAGCACCTCGGTGGCTTCGCCGTCGTGGGCGTGCCGGACGACGAGGCGGCGCGCTACTGGGCCGGCCGGCTCGCCACCGCGCTCGACTGGCCCCAGGAGGTGCACCGGTTCCCTGGCCCCGGCATCGACCGGCACGGCCGCTCCGGGCGGGGGTGAGCGGGGACCCGGTCGGGCCGGTGACCGGTTCGACCGTCGAGGAGGCGATCACCCGGGTCCACCAGGAGGAGTGGGCCCGGGTGGTCGCCCGGCTCGCGCGCCGCTTCGGCGACCTCGACGTGGCCGAGGAGGCGGCGGCCGAGGCGTTCGCGGTGGCCGTGCGGCGCTGGCCGCGCGAGGGCGTACCGGCCAATCCCGGCGGTTGGGTCGCCACCACCGCGACCCGCAAGGCGATCGACCGGCTCCGCCGCGAGTCGCAGCGCGACGCCCGGCACCTGGCCGCCCGGATCAGTTACGACGACAGCGCGCCCGAGCCGACCGGCCCGGTGGAGGACGACCGGCTCAGGCTGGTCTTCACCTGCTGCCACCCGGCGCTGGCGATGGAGGCCCGGCTGGCGCTCACCCTGCGGCTGCTCGGCGGCCTCACCGTCGCCGAGATCGCCCGCGCCTTCCTGGTGCGGGAGACCACGGTGGCGCAGCGGATCACCCGCGCCAAGGCGAAGATCAGGGCGGCCCGCATCCCCTACCGGGTGCCGTCGGCCGGCGACGTGCGGGAGCGGCTCGCCGGTGTGCTCGCCGTCGTCTATCTCATCTTCAACGAGGGCTATCTCGCCGGTGAGGGCGACGACCCGCTGCGCGTGGACCTCACCGACGAGGCGATCCGGCTCGGCCGCCTGCTGCGCGACCTGCTCCCGGACGACGGTGAGGTGGCCGGCCTGCTCGCGCTGATGCTCTTCACCGACGCCCGCCGGCCGGCGCGGCTGTCCCGTACCGGGGAGCTGGTGACCCTGGACGAGCAGGACCGGGGTGCCTGGAACCGCACCCTGATCGGCGAGGCCAACACGCTGCTGCGGGAACGGATCGAGGCGGTGGCGGCCGGCGGTGACCCGCCCGGGCGCTACCAGCTGCAGGCCGCGATCAGCTCGGTCCACACGAACGCCCCGTCCGCGCGGGACACCGACTGGTCCGCCGTCGCCGCCCTCTACGGGCGGATGGTACGGCTCGACCCGTCGCCGATCGTGCGGCTCAACCGGGCGGTCGCGCTCGCCGAGGTGGACGGCCCGGCGGTCGGGCTGGCCGAGATCGACCGGCTCGCCGAGCCGCTGGACGGTTACCACGCCTTCCATGCCGCGCGGGCCGACCTGCTGCGGCGACTCGGGCGCAGCGGCGAGGCGCGCAGGGCGTACGACCGGGCCATCGGCCTGGCCGGGAACCCGGCCGAACGGGCCTATCTCAGCCGGCGCCGCGACCAGCTCGCCGGCTGACCGGCGGTGATCCGGCGCGTCACGCCGGGGGCCGGGCCTTCTGCGGGTAGATCGTCTCGTGCCGGGCCAGCATGGCGACGAACTCCGCGATCTTCCGCTCGCGGGTCTCCGCCCGCTTCACCGAGTTGAGCCGGTAGATCAGCGCGAACCGGTTGGTCTTGGTGAGCACGTCGAACATGGCCTGGGCGGCGGGGACGGCGGCGATCGCGTCGAGCAGGTCGGCCGGCGCCTCGGCCTCGGACGGCGGGGCGTACGCGGCGGCCCACCGCCCGTCCGCCTTGGCGGCCTCCACCGCGGCCCGGCCCGCGGGCGTCATCCGGCCCTCCGCCTCCAGCCGGGCCACGTGCGCGACGTTCCGCTGCGACCAGGCGCTGCGCGCCCGGCGGGGGGTGAACCGGATCCAGGAGGTGTGCTCGTCTCCCTTGCGGGCCTGGCCGTCGATCCAGCCGAAGCAGAGCGCCTCGTCGACCGCCTGCTGCCAGGTCAGCGTGGTGACCGTGCCGCCCTTGCGGGTCAGGGCGAGCCAGACGCCCGGCGAGGTGGCGTGGTTCGCCGACAACCATTCGCGCAGCGCCGCGGCGTCCGCGACGACCAACTCATCCAACTCGGCGGTGCCCATGACGGCAGGTTAGCGCCGACGGGGTAGTCGTTCGGCGAGGGTCTCGCGCAGGTCGTCGGGCAGGCCGTCGATCTCGAGCAGCTCGGGCAGCAGCTCCGGCTCGCTCAGGTACGCCCGGAACGCCCGCGCGATCGTCACCCCGTGCGCCGGCTGGTCGGCCACCACGAGCGGATCGCCGGCCCACACCTCGCCCGGCTCCAGCACCCGCAGGTACGCGCCCGGCCGGTTCGCCCGGGTGAAGGTCTTCGTCCACCGGGGCTCGCCCATCTTGTGCTGGAACGTCGCACAGGGGATACGGCCGAACGTCGGCTGGAGCACCAACCGCGGCCCGATCTGCCACCGCTCGCCGATGACCGCCCCGTTGACGTCCACGTCCTCGGTGGTCAGGTTCTCGCCGAACAGCCCGTTGGCGAGCCGGCGGCTCAGCCGCGCCTGCCACCAGTCGTAGTCCTCCCGCGCGTACGCGTAGACCGCCTGGTCGTCGCCGCCGTGGTGCTCGACGTCGAAGATCTGGTCGCCGACCAGGCCGCTGTGCAGGCCGGTCGTCTTCGGCCCCGGCGCCCGCACCTGCACCAGGTGGTCGACCGGCCGCTTGTTGATGCCGGTGATGCCGACGCTCTTGGCCGGGTTGGGCTCCGGCACCGCCAGATTGACCGACACGATTCTTCCCACGGCCGGCAGCCTAGCCACCGTCCCGGCGTACGCCGCACGATTTTCCATCGTCGTGGCCGTCACCGACCGTCATCGCCCTCGCGAGCAGCTTGAGTTCGAGCGGTATGCCTACGAGTCATATTTATGGGTCTTGTGCTGGGTTCGTGGGTCGTTGGTGATCATCTTCTGGGGAGTTGGGGTCGGTGGCCGCCGAGGCTGAGCATGACCAGGGCGATGAGGGCGTCGGGTGAGTGGAAGCCGAAGGCCATCCGGGTGATGAGGCGGATCTTGGCGTTGACGGACTCGATGCGGCCGTTGGATAGGCCGTGTTCGATCGCGGCGATGATCTGATCGCGGTGACGGGTGACGCGTCGTTGCAGGTCGACGAAGACGTCGATGCGGCTGCGGCGAGCCCACCCGATCCACCGGTCGAGGGCTTCCACCGCGGCTGTCGGGCTGATCTTGGCCAGGGTGAAGACCAGTCGGAGGCCCTCCTTCAACGCCCAGGCCCGGTGCAGGCGGGGATGAGTCTTGGCGATCCAGGCGAGTTTGGCCTGCTGGGCGTCGGTGAGGTTCTCCGGGTTCTTCCACAACGCCCAGCGGGTGTTCTTCAGCTGCCTGGCCGCGCCGACAGCGACACCCCGACGACCGGCCCCACGACCGGTGGCCTCGTTCCAGGCCTGGCGGCGGACCCGATCCACGGCATCGGTGGCCCATGCCACGACGTGGAACGCATCGGCGCAGCGGACCGCGTCCGGGCAGCGGCGGCGCAGCACTGCGGAGATCCAGTCGGCGCCGTCGGCCGACACGTGGGTAATCGCCGCGGCCCGGTCGGGACCGAGTTCGTCGAAGAACGCATGCAACGTGGCGGCGCTCTTGCCGGGCGCGGCCCAAATCAGCCGACCGGTGTCATGATCCACGACCACCGTCAGATACCGGTGGCCCTTCTTGTAGCTGACCTCATCGATCCCGATACGGCGCAACCCGTCGTACCGGTCAACCACACCACCGGTGTCGGCCCACACCCGAGCCACGATCGCCCCGACAGTGCGCCACCCGATCCGCATCAACTGCGACACCGCCGACTTCGCGGTATGCACAGCCAGCCACGCCACCGTCGCGTCAAAGGCTCGGGTATGCCCCGCCCCATGACGCGCCCACGGCACCGCCGCCACGACCACCCCATGCACACGACAAGAGACCCGGGGCGCATCCGCCTCGATCACCGCCCGGACCGTCCCTAGATCCAACGCCCGCCACCGACGACGAACTCCAGCGTCATAGCGGGCACACCGCTGCCGGCAATACGGACACCGCCGCGACGCGCCCTTACGCACCCGCACCCGAGCCACCACCACCGACTCGACCGGATCGAACTCCACACCCTCAACCACCGCCTGCTCGACCCCGAGCAGCCCAGCCCATACGCTGGCAGAACGCACGCCGTTCTCCCGCCCACACAGTTCTGACCTTCGACAAGCCAGAACCTAGGCAGGACAACGGCGTGCGCCACAAACGACGCGCCCAACCACCCACAGACACGTCACAAGACCCATATTTATGACTGGTAGGCATATCGCTCAATGAGGTGAGACGACGTGCCGGCCGGCACGGACGCCGTGGACACCGCCGATCTGGGATAGTTCAACCATGCCGAGCGTCTACGAGGCTGCCGGTGGCATGGCGGCCCTGCGCCGCCTCGCCGCGGCGTGGCATGACCGCGTCATGGCCGACGAGATCGTCAGCCACGCGTTCCACCAGGGCGTCCACCCGCACCACACCGAGCGGCTCGCCGCGTACTGGGCCGAGGCCCTCGGCGGACCCGCCACCTTCTCCGAGTCGTACGGGGACGAGACGTCGGTGGTGCGGGCGCACAGCGGCAACGGCCCGCACGAGGAGATGGACCGCCGGGCCATCGCCTGCTTCGACCAGGCCCTGGTGGACGTGGGGCTCACCGCCGAGCCGCTCCGGCAGGTGCTTCACGACTACTTCGCGTACGCCACCACCACGACCATGTCGCGGTACCACGAGTCCGCCGACGACGTCCCCGAGGGGCTGGTCATCCCGCACTGGTCGTGGGACGGTCTGCAGCGCTGAGTCTGGAGATCGAGGCACGATCTCACCCAGTGCTCCCTCACGCGACGGGGCGAGGCGGCCGGTACACGGCCATCTCCGACTACTCGGGCGACATGTTGTACCGGTCGAGGGTGGCCTTGGAGGTCGAGGCGTCCTGAAAGGTCAGCTCCCACGGACCGGTGTTGACGTCCATGTCCTTGCCGAACCCGACCCACTTCCCGGCCATCCGTCGGCCGGTGGGCTCCACCATGAGTTGGATCGCCCCGTGGTACCGGGCGCCCCGGTAGTAGCCCGCGGGGTCGGTCTGCTCCACCCAGGTCCCGGTGACGACGGCGCCGTCGACGGTGAGGTCCAGTGACAGCGACGAGGCCGCCGAGCCGGGCAGGCTGCGCACGGTCAGCCGGTCACCGTGCTGGAGCACCACCACGAAGTGCTGCCCGGCGAATGACTCTCCCCGGCCGCTGGAATGGTATTGGTAGCGGCTGAGCCACACGCCCTCGTATGACCCGTGGACCGCGGCCGGTCTCGGCGTCGGCGTGGCCAGGCTGGACATCGGCGAGTCGAGGTCGTGACCACCGCGCTGGTCGTCGACGACGGTGCCGTCGGGTAGCGCGGCGAAGCCGAGCAGCGAGATGGGCAGGCCGGTGACGACCTCCAGCGCGCGGGCGTAGACGGGCCGTGGTGCGGCGATCGCGCCTGACTCCCAGCGCTGGACGAGCCTCTTGTTGGCGTCGTTCGGTTCGCCGACGCGGTGGCCGGCGGCCTGGAGTGCGCGGGCGAAATCGTCCTGGCTCATGCGCATCCCGGTGCGGACGGCGCGCAGTGCCGTGTTGGGGGCGGTCACCCTCGTCACGGTAGCCGCGCGTCGTCTCAATGTCGCCCCCCATGTGACCGCCTTGTCGGGTCTTGTGCCGTCGCGCTCGGTGACAGATCGGCGTCACCGTGATTGGTGCGCGGTGCCGGCCGTCATGCCGCGCCCCAAGTGGACGGAGTGCTGATGCGCGGTGACGACGAGAACTCGACCGTGAGTCGGGGTGAGCGGTCGGAGGCGATCGAACGGGAAGCGGCGAAGCAGCGGATCCTGGCGCAGGCCGAGGCGGAGCGAGTACCGCTGGACGATCCGACCCGGGCAGTCCCGGATCGGCGGTGGCGTAATGGTCGGTGACCCGGAGCCGGCAGGCGTACCAGCGAACGCACCGACGAGACAGCCGGCGCGGCGTGTCTCGTACGACGAGTACCTGTCGGCCACCGCGCTGACGCTGGCCCGCCGGCATCGGCCGGTCTGGTGCTGGCGGCGGTGGCGGTGGGTCTGCCGGTGCGGTGTCGAGCTGCCGTGCCGGGCCCGGCACCGGATCCCGATCAACCGGGGGCACTGGCCGGCGGAGGGGGACCGGTGACCCGGGAGGAGGCGATCCTCGCGGTGCACGTACCCGGGCTCGACGGGATGGGTGCCGGTTGCCGGGCGTGGTGGTCGCGGCTGGTGCCGTACCCGTGCTGGCAGGTGGAGTGGGCGACCAGCCGGCAGGCCCGGGCGGTCACGGCCCGCTTCCTGGCCGGCCGGCAGTGACCGCCCACGGGCCGGTCGTGCCGGCCTGGAGCTGTGGCGGCTGCGGCCTGCCGTGGCCGTGCCCGACCCGGCGGCGCGAGCTGCGGGCGGAGTACGCGGGCGCGCCGGTGTCGCTGGCGCTGTACCTCGGCTCGCATCTCGTGCGGGCGACCGCGGACCTGTCCTGGACACCGGCCGGCGTGCTGCACCGCCGCTTCCTCGGCTGGACCAGGGGAGCCGACCCCGGACCGAGTGACTGTGTCAGGCGATCTGCCGGAGGTCACTGCCGTAGTCGAAGATGATCCGCATCCGGGCTCCCAGCCTCTGCCGGGTGGAACGCGCTGATCCACGCCTCGGTACGGGCGCGCTCCGCGTCGAGCGCGGCGTCGTCACCGTCGTGCAGCTCGGATCGGATGTCGTCCCAGTCGTGAAAGTCGCTCATCAGCCCTCTCTCCGCTTCCTCTCGAAGGCGAGCCATCCCTCGTACTCGACCTCGGCGACCGGGATCGCGTTGAACTATAGGTGGAGCTATAGGCGAGCCGCTGTCGTTAGCGCTGCTGGTGACCGGGGTATCGAGAGGCATGTCGAGCGACAGCGCGAAGCAGGAACTGCGGGAACTGATCGAGGAGCGGGTGGCCGCCGTGGCGCGTCGCGACGCGGCGGCGCTCGCGGCCCGGCAGGCTGACGACGTGCTCGCCTTCAACGTCTTGCCGCCGCTGCAGCTGCGCGGCGCTGACCAGGTGGCGCCGCAGACTGAGGCATGGTTCGACAGCTACGCCAGCGGACCCGGCTACGAGATCCGCGACCTGCACGTGGACGCCGACGGCGACCTCGGCTACTGCGCGTTTCTGTACCACGTGACGGGGCGACTGCGGTCCGGCGACGAAGTGTCGATGTGGGTGCGCGCGACCCTGGTGTGCCGCAAGCGGGACGGGCGATGGCTCATCGTGCACGACCACGAGTCGATCCCGTGGGACCCGCAGACCGGTCAGGGGCTGGCCGCGCTCGACCCCGACGCCTGACTACGGCCAAGGAGACCCGCGCGCCGGTGATTGACGGAGGCTGCCAGCTGAGCCGGTCTAGCATCGCTGTCATTCGGTGGAGGTCGGGGAGGAGCAGCAGTGGCTGCTGTCAGCATCCGAGATCTTGACGACGGAGTCCGCGAGAAATTGCGGATCCGCGCCGCGCAGCACGGGAAGTCCATGGAGGCCGAGATCCGGGACATTCTCAGCGCAGCCGTTGCCGAGGACGTCCCGAAAACCGACCTGTTCAGCGCGCTCGCCGAGCGATTCGCCAGGCTCGGCGGTGTCGAGCTGGATCTGTCTGCCCGTTCCACCCCACCCGGCGCGGCGAGCCTGGCCGAGTGATCACCATCCTCGACACGGACGTCGTTTCCGGACTCATGCCGGCCGAGCCCGCGCCGGTGGTGCTCGCGTGGCTTCGGCGAAGTTCCGGCGCCGGCCTGCACACCACGGCCGTCACGGTCGCCGAGATCCGTAATGGCATCGCACGCCTGCCGGAGGGGCAGCGCCAGCGCAACGTCGGGGCGGCCTGAGTTCCTTCAACAGCAGCATCGGCGAGTATTGTACAATTTATTGTACGTTTCGTTGGGAGGCAGCATGCGCACCGTTCCCTACTCGGAAGTCCGGCAGAACCTCGCGAAGATGCTCGATCATGTCGTCGATGACGCGGAGGAGGTGGTGGTCACCCGCTCCGGCCGCGAGGCCGCTGTCATCATTTCTCTGCGGGAGTACGAGTCGCTGAAGGAGACGGCGTACCTGATGGCCAGCCCGGCCAACGCACGCCGGCTGAACGAGGCCGTCGATGAGTTGCGCAACGGAGGCGGGGAGATGCACGACCTGATCGACCCGGACGCCCGACCGGGCGAGGCGTCGGCGGCGTGAAGGTGCAGTTCGCCGGCCGGGGCTGGGAGGACTACCTGACCTGGCAACGGGATCGCCAGATGCTCAAGCGGGTGAACACCCTGATCGAGGACATCCGGCGCAATGGCCACCAGGGCATCGGCAAGCCGGAGCAGCTCCGAGGCAACTGGGCGGGGTTCTGGTCGAGACGCATCGATCAGGAGCACCGGCTGGTGTACCGGATCGTCGAGGACACGGTGCAGATCGCCCAGTGTCGCTACCACTACGAATGAACGAGGTCGCCCTCCCCGAGGGCAGCGGCGAGACCGTTCAGCCCAGGTGGGTGCGGAGGAAGTCGAGCTCGAGCTTCAGCAGCCGCTCCGACACGCCGCTCGCCGCCATGTGACTCGCCCCGGGCAGCGGCAGCACCGAGTGCGGCCGGCCGGTGGACAGCAGCGCCGCAGACAGCCGCAGGGTGTGCGCGGCCACCACGTTGTCGTCCATCATCCCGTGCACCAGCAGCAGCGGCCGGGCCTCCTGCGCGCTGATCATCGGCTCCGCTGCCAGCTCGACCAGCGAGTGGTGGTCGTACACGTCCATGCCGTCGTCCGGCAGGCCCAGATAGCGTTCCGTGTACGCGGTGTCGTAGAGCGCCCAGTCGGTGACCGGGGCGCCGGCGATGCCGCAGGTGAACAGCTCGGGGTGGCGCAGCACCGCCAGCCCGGCCAGCCAGCCGCCGAACGACCAGCCGCGGATCGCCACCCGCTCCAGGTCCAGGTCGGGGTGCTTGCCGGCGAGCGCGGTCAGCGCGTCCACCTGGTCGGTCAGGATCACGTCGGCCACCCGCCGGTGGATGGCCTTCTCGAACGACGGCGCCACCCCGGGGGTGCCCCGGTTGTCGATCGTCACCACGGCGAAGCCCTGCTCGGCCCACCACTGCCGCTCCAACCACGCCGCCCGGGCCGCCACCACCTCCTGGTGCCCGGGGCCGCCGTAGATGTCGACCAGCACCGGCAGCCGGGTGCCCTTGACGTGGTCGGTCGGGTACAGCACCGCGGTCGGCAGCCGCCGGTCGGTCACCCGGACCAGCATCGGGCGCGGCGCGTACGGCGGGATCGCGGCGAGCGAGCGCAGCTGCGCCACCTCCCGGTCGCCGCGCCAGACCGACCAGTTGGTGCCCGGCTCGTCCAGCGACGCGGTGCCCACCACCAGCACGTTCCCGCCGACGGCGGCGGTGTGCCAGCCGGGGCTGCCGCTCATCCGGCGGCTGTCCACCCCGCCGCCGATCGTGGTGCGCACCCGGTAGAGGTGCCGTTGGCTGGGCTCGCCCTCGCTCGCCTCGACCAGCAGGTCGGCCGGCCCGCCGCCGGTGGGCAGCCGGCCCACCACCCGGCGCACGTAGAGCGACGGCGGGGTGAGCAGGGTGCCGTCGGCGAACAGGCAGCGGGCGTCGTACCCGTCATGGGCCAGCTCCCCGCCGACCAGCACCCGCCCGTCCGGCAGGTGCGCCGGGGTGCCCGGGATCGGCTCCACCCAGCGCGGGTCGGCCAGCTCGGCGTGCACCTGGGTCTCCCCGGTACGCGGGTCGACCGCCAGCACCAGGCCGTGCTGCTGGGACCGGCGCAGCACGGTGATCAGCGGGGCGCCGTCGGCCCAGTCCACCGACGCCAGGTACGGGTAGGTCTCCCGGTCCCAGTGCACGTCGACCCAGCCGTCGTCCAGGTCGAGCAGGTGCAGGCTGACCTCGGCGTTCGGGCCACCCGCCCGGGGGTACGCCAGGGTGGTCGGCGGGCTCGCCGGGTCGGCCGGGTCGTGCAGGTGCCAGCGCGGCACCCGGGTCTCGTCCACCCGGGCGGCCAGCACCATCCTGCCGTCCGGGGCCCACCAGTAGCCGCGGAACCGGTGGAACTCCTCGGCCGCCACGTGCTCGGCCAGCCCCCAGGTGACCTGCCCGTCCTCGCCGGCCAGCAGGGTGTCCGTGCCGTCCGCCTCGACCACCCGCAGCTCGCCCCGGCGGACCCCGTCGGCGGCGTCGGTGACGTAGGCCAGCCGCTGCCCGGTCGGGTCCGGCCGCGGGTCGATCACCGGCCCCACGGTGGTCACCTCGACCACGTCCCCGTGCACCAGGTCGGCCCGGAACAGCCGGCCGGCCAGCGCGAAGACCGCCACCCGGCCGGCCGCGTCCAGGGCGTACGAGCCGATCCCGCCGGCGCTGAGCCGGCGCCGCTCGCGCAGCGCCCGCTCGCCGGGGGCGAGCGCCGCCGGGCCGGCGTCCGCGCCGAGCAGCACCGCCGGGTCCGCGATCAGCCGTTCCTCGCCGGAGTCGACCTCCAGCGACCAGAGCGCGTCCGCCGGATCGTCCGGTCCGCCCGAGCGGAGGAAGACCACCCGGGAGCCGTCGTCGGCCACGGAGACGGCGCGCGGCGCCCCGTGGCTGAACCGACGGGTACGGGCGGCCAGCTCGGGAAAGTCCACAATCCGGATCGTAGAGCGGCGTCGGGCGTGATGTGGCCGACCTGCCTGGACGCGTACGCCTCGGGCGGCCGGCACCGCCGGTTAGAGTGACCGTCGTGACGACGCTGCCCGACCGCCGCCTGTTGCTGGTCCACGCGCACCCCGACGACGAGTCCATCGGCACCGGCGCGACGATGGCGCACTACGCCGCGGCCGGCGCCCACGTCACCCTGGTCACCTGCACCCTCGGCGAGGAGGGCGAGATCCACGTGCCGGCGTTGGCGCGGCTCGCCGCCGCCGAGGCCGACCAGCTCGGCGGGTACCGGATCGGTGAGCTTTCCGACGCCTGCGCCGCGCTCGGCGTCACCGACCACCGCTTCCTCGGCGGCGCCGGCCGCTACCGCGACTCCGGGATGATGGGGCTGGCCACCAACGAGCACCCCCGGGCCTTCTGGCAGGCCGACCTGGACGAGGCCGCCGGGCACCTGGTGGAGATCATGCGCGAGGTCCGCCCGCAGGTCATGATCACGTACGACGGGAACGGCTTCTACGGTCACCCCGACCACATCCAGGCGCACCGGGTGGCCATGCGCGCGGTCGAGCTGGCGGCGGCCGAGGGGTGCGCCCCCGCCAAGGTCTACTGGACGGCGCTGCCGCTGTCCGTCCTGGAGGCCGGCATGGACAGCTTCGCCGAGTCCGCCGACAACCCGTTCGCCGGCATCGAGGACGCGGGCGACCTGCCCTTCGGCACCCCCGACCCGCAGATCGCCGCGCGGGTCGACGGCACTGACCAGCACGCCGCCAAGGAGGCGGCGATGCGGGCGCACGCCACCCAGATCCCGGCCAACTCCTGGCTCTACGCCATCGCCGGCAACTTCGGCGCCGAGTTCATGGGCGTGGAGTACTTCACCCTCGCGGCGGGGGAGAAGGGCCCGGGCGCCGGCCCGTACGGCTGGGAGGACGACCTGTTCGCCGGGCTGGCCGTGGACGGGTCGGACCGCGTACCCGTCGCGACGGCCGGTCTCCGGTGACCTCGCCCGTCGCGCCGATGCCGGTCGTCGAGGAGGAGCCCAGCCCGCCGGCCCCCCGACGGGGCGCACGGCTGCTCGACGTCGCGCTGCGGGTGGCCGGTGGCCTGGTCGCCGTGGTCGGCGGGGTGCTCACCGGGCTGATCGGGCTGCTGCTGTCCACCGTCCGGCTGGGCGGGCAGCTGATCGGGGTGTCCGTGCCGGTCACCATCGGCGCGGCGATCGCGCTGAGCTGGTTCGCGTACGCGACGGTCGGCCGGAAGTGGGCGGTGGCGCTGCCGGCGCTGCCCTGGTTCGCGCTGATGGCGGTGGCCGCCGTCCGGACCACCGAGGGCGACCTGCTGCTGGCCGGTGACAACTGGGTCGGCCTCGCCATGATCACCACCGGCGCGATGACCTTCGCGGTGATGGCGTTCCGGCAGATCCTCGGCCCGCCGCAGCGTCGTCACGACGGGTGATGACGGCACACAGGTAACGGTGGTACATATTCCTGCGGGAAGGCCCGCCGTCGGGGCGGGCGGTACGGCGGGAGGCGTGCGATGACGAATCGGTGGCGCACCATCGGGGTGCTCGCGGCAGCCCTGTTCGCGGTCAACGTGGTGGCCCGGGTGATCGCCAAGCTCGCCTTCGCGGGCGACGACGCCGGCACCGACCGGGTGTCGCTCGGCATGTTCCTGCTCGTCGGGCTGATCCTCGCGGTGGTCGTCTTCCGCGAGGGCGCGACCCGGCCGGTGGGGCGCTGGGCCCCCGAGGTGGCCGGTGCGGTCGCGGTGGCGCTGGCGCTGACCGTGCTGGTCGGTCCGCTGCTGGTCGGCGACAACCCGTTCGGCGGGGGCGCCGGCCTGTTCTTCGCCCAGATCTGGCTCTACCTCGCCGCCGCGCTGGCCGGGGTGGCCGTCGGGTATCTGATCCTCACCGCGCTCGGCCGCGACCACCGCTCCCGGATGCTCAAGCGGTACGCGGAGATCAAGGCGGCCAAGCCCCGCCGGGTCGTCCGCCGCTGATCGCCCTGGCCGGGCGGCGGCGCGCGGCCGGCCGCCCGGCGGCTCAGTGCGGGGCGATCCGGGTCAGGTACGTGTGGTGGGTGGTGAAGCGCAGCCCCTGGTAGAGCGCCACCGCCGCCGTGTTGCGCTGCTCCACCTGGAGGAAGGCGTGGGACGCGCCCTCGCCGGCCGCCCAGTCGGCCAGTGAGCGGATCACCCGGCCGGCCAGCCCCCGGCGGCGCGCCTGCGGCAGCACCTCGACCAGGCTGAGCCCGAGCCACCGTCCCTCGCCCGTGATCGTGCCCCGGCCGATCGCGACCAGCGTGCCGTCGGCGTACCCGTGGGCGAAGCGGACCCGGTCCACCGCGGTGAGCACGTGCCGGGCGGCGTCCGGGAGGCTGCCCTTGCGGCCGGCGGCGACCGCGAGCCAGTCCGCCGACGGCGCGTCGGCCAGCTCGACCGACGGCGCGTCGGCGGGCACCGGCGGCGCCGGCGGCAGCGCGGTGAGCGCGGCGGTCTGCACCAGCACCGGCGGGCGGGCGGTCCAGCCGCGCGCGTCCAGCTCGGCGCCGACCGGCGCGGCGAGCGGCAGCGGGGTGTTCACCATCGCCGGCTGGCCGTGCTCGGCGTACCAGCGTTCGATGGCGTCGATCGCCGCGGGCAGCGGCCGGTCCGGGTCGCCGACCGGCAGCGCGGAGTTGGCCCGGCCGGTCCAGCCGTCGGCGCAGCGCAGCAGCCAGTCGCCGAGCCGTCCGCGGACCGGGGCGGGCCAGGCCTCGTCGGCGGCCAGTTCCAGGGCGACCACCGCGGCGGCGGTCGGCCGGCGGGTCGGCGGCACCCGCTTGGCCCGGTGCACCTCGGCCACCGGCACCCGCAGCCGGCCCTGCGCGGTGGTCAGTGTGAGGTGGGTCTCGGTCAGCTCCACCAGCTCGCCCAGCGCGTCCGAGAAGAGCGGCCGGCCCTCACGAATCCCCACAATGCGGCGCACCACGATCCGGTGGCCCACGTCCTGCTGTCGGAGCACGATCGACCTCCCCCCGGCGAGATACTAGGCTCTTACCGTCGCGGGTGATCGCGACGAGTCTGCGGAGGAGAAGACCGGTGACCTACATCATCGCCGAGCCGTGCGTGGATGTGCTCGACAAGGCATGCATCGAGGAGTGCCCGGTCGACTGCATTTACGAGGGAAACCGGATGCTCTACATCCACCCCGACGAGTGCGTCGACTGTGGTGCCTGTGAGCCGGTCTGCCCGGTGGAGGCCATCTTCTACGAGGACGACGTCCCGGAGCAGTGGAAGGACTACACCGGCGCCAACTACGAGTTCTTCGAGGACCTGGGCTCCCCGGGTGGCGCCTCGAAGATCGGCAAGGTGGAGAAGGACGCGACCTTCGTCGCCGCCCAGCCGCCGCGGGAAGAGGGCCGCTGAACCGGCCCGCGCCGGTCTCGGCTCGGCTGCCCGAGTTCACCTGGGACACCCTGGACGCCGCGGCCGCCCTGGCCGCGGCGCACCCGGACGGTCCGATCAACCTCTCCATGGGCACCCCGGTCGACCCGGTGCCCCCGGTGATCCGGCAGGCGCTGGCGGACGCGTCCGACGCGCCCGGGTACCCGCTGACCGCGGGCACCCCGGCGCTGCGCGAGGCGATCGCCGGCTGGGTGGCCCGAGCCTGCGGGGCGGGCGTGGACGGGCTGGGTGTGCTGCCCACGATCGGCTCCAAGGAGCTGGTCGCCTGGCTGCCCACCCTGCTCGGGATCGGCCCCGGCGACGTGGTCGTGGTGCCGTCGATCGCCTACCCGACGTACGCCGACGGGGCCGCGCTCGCCGGTGCCGAGGTGGTCCGCGCCGACTCGCTCACCGCCGTGGGGCCCACCTCCCGGGTGCGCCTGGTCTGGGTCAACTCGCCCGGCAACCCGACCGGTCGGGTGCTGCCCGCCGCCCACCTGCGCAAGGTGGTCGACTGGGCCCGCGAGCGCGGTGCCGTGGTGGCCAGCGATGAGTGCTACCTGCCGCTGGGCTGGTCGGCCGACGCCCAGCCGGTGTCGGTGCTCGCGCCCGAGGTCTGCGGCGGGTCGTACGACTCGGTGCTGGCGGTGCACTCGCTGTCCAAGCGCTCCAACCTGGCCGGCTACCGGGCCGGCTTCGTGGCCGGCGATCCCGCGCTGGTGGCCGAGCTGCTCAAGGTCCGCAAGCACGCCGGCATGATCGTGCCCGCCCCGGTCCAGGCCGCCATGGTGGCCGCCCTCGGCGACCAGGCACACGCCGACGAGCAGCGGGAGCGCTACCGGGCCCGGCGGCAGACCCTGCTCGCCGCGTTCACCGGCGCCGGCTTCACGGTAGAGCACTCCGAGGCCGGGCTCTACCTCTGGATGACCCGTGACGAGGACTGCTGGGACACCGTCGACTGGCTGGCCCGGCGCGGCATCCTGGTCGCCGCCGGCGCCTTCTACGGCCCCGGCGGCCAACGGCACGTCCGGGCCGCGCTGACCGAGTCCGACGCGCACGTCGCCGCGGTCGCGCAGCGACTCGCCCAGCCGTAGCGGGCGACCCGGTGGGTGACGCCGTCGACCGGCCACGGATCGCCGTGGTGGGCACCGGCCTGATCGGCGGCTCCATCCTGCTGCGCCTGCACCAGACCGGTGTTCGGGTGACCGGCTGGGACCCGGACCCGGCGACCCGGGCGGAGGGTCGACGCCGGGGGGTGGACCTCCCCGACGAGCTGGCCGACGCGGTCGGCGACCGGGACGTCGTCTTCCTGGCCGGTCCGCTGCCCAGCCTGCCGGAGACCCTGCTCGCGGTCGCCGCGCTGACCCCGGGCCAGTGCGTGCTGACCGACGTGGGCAGCACCAAGGCGGCGGTCGCCGGGTTCGCCGCCACGCACGGCCTGACCGGCCGGTTCGTTCCCGGCCACCCGATGGCCGGCGCCGAACGGGCCGGCCTCGTCTCCGCGCAGGCGGGCCTCTTCACGGACGCCGCCTGGGTACTCTGCCCGAGCGTCGACGGGCTGGGGTCGTTCCGGTCGCTGGTCGGGTTGGTCGTGGACGTCTTCGGCGCGCACGTCGTACCGATGTCGCCGGCGGTGCACGACGGCGTCGTCGCCCTCTCCTCGCACGTGCCGCACCTGCTGGCCGGCGGTCTTGCCGGGGCCGCCGCCGACTCGCCGGTGCGCGACGCGGTGCTCGCGCTGGCGGCGGGCAGCTTCCGCGACGGCACCCGGGTGGCGAGCACCCCGGCCCGCCGTACCGCCGACATGCTGCTGTCGAACCGGGAGCAGGTGCTGCGGCAGCTGGCCGGGGTGCGGGCGGCGCTGGACGAGCTGACCGAGGCGGTACGCGACGAGGACCGGCCCGCGCTGGTGGCCCGCTACGAACGGGCCCGAATCGTGCGGTCGGGCGGGGTGGACCGCTGGGGAGCCGTCCACCGGAGCTTCGATCTCGCCGCCGACCCCGCCGCCGAGCTGGCGTTCGTCCAGTCGGTCGGTGAGGCCGGCGGGCACCTGACCGGGTGCGTGGTGGACGCCGGGGCGGTGACCTACACCGGCCGGATGCCCGCCGGCGGCACCTCCGCCTAGGACCAGGCGATCTCGCCGTGCCGGTCGACGAACCGTCCCGAGCCGTGCCCCGGCCCCTCGGTCGCGAGGGCGACGATCGCGTCGGTGCCCTCCGTGACGGTCTGCGGGCCGCTGTGGCCGTTGAGGTCCGTCGCGGTGTAGCCGGGGTCGGCGGCATTGATCCGAACATCTTTCAGCGCCTTGGCGTACTGCGTGGTCAGCATGGTGAGCGCCGCCTTCGACGACGTGTAGACGGGGGCGACCACGTGCGATTCGGCGCGGGTCGGGTCGTGGGTGGCTGCCAGCGACCCCATCGCGCTGCTCACGTTGATGATCACCGGGTCGGACGAGCGGCGCAGGAGCGGCAGGAACGCGGTGGTCGTCCGCACCACGCCGGCGACGTTGACGTCGAGGACGGCGAGCAGGTCACCGCCGGTCAGCTCGCTCGGATCGCCCATCGGCCCGTGCACGCCGGCGTTGTTGATCAGTACGTCCAGGTGGCCCTCGTGCCGCTCGACGTCGGCGGCGGCCGCGGCGACGGAGGCGTCGTCGGTGACGTCGATCGGGACGAAACGCGCGCCGAGGCTCTTCGCCGCCTTGGCGCCGAGTTCGGGGTCCCGGGCTCCGACGAGCACGGTGTGCCCCAGCGCGAGGAGTCGGCGGGCGGTCTCGTGACCCAGGCCCTTGTTGGCGCCGGTGATGAAGGTGATCGTCATGCGCCCATCGTTGGCCGGCGCGCGAGCGGCTGCCAGGGACGCCCTCACGGTAGGACCAGCCGTACCACCTCGGTGCCGGCGCGGCGCGGGACAATCGAGCGGTGACGACACGGGCGACGGGACTGGGCACGACGATCCGGGCGTGGCGTGACCGGCTGTCGCCGGCCGCCACCGGGCTCCCCGTCGGCCACGGGCGCCGTGCCGCCGGGCTGCGTCGGGAGGAACTCGCCGAGCTGGCCGGCGTCTCGGTCGACTACGTCGTACGACTGGAGCAGGGCCGGGCCACGACCCCGTCGGCACAGGTGACCGCCGCGATCGCGCGCGCCCTGCGGTTGAGCACCGCCGAACGCGACCACCTGTTCCGGCTGGCCAACCTGATGCCCCCGGCCGACGACCAGATCTGCGACCACCTCCCGCCGGGCGTGCAGCGGGTGGTGGGCCGTCTCGGTGACGCTGCCGTCGCCGTCTTCGCGGCGGACTGGCAGGTGATCTGGTGGAACCGGTGGTGGGCGGCGTTGCTGGGTGATCCCTCGGCGTCCCCACCGGCCCGGCGCAACTTCGCCCGCGACACGTTCCCGGTCGCCTCGGACGAGCCGGCGATGTCACGCTGGCCGGTGCTCACCCTGGACGCTGAGGCCACCCGGTTGGCGGTCGTCTCCGACCTCCGGCGAGCTACCGGCCGCTTTCCGGCCGACCGGCGGCTGGCGCGGCTCGTCCGCGACCTCATCGAGGGCAACGAGCGGTTCGCCGAGCTGTGGGCAGCCGGTACGGTCGGCGCGCACCGAGAGGACCACAAGGTCGTCGAGCACCCGTCGGTCGGTGCGGTCCGGGTCGACTGCGACGTGCTGACCGACGGCGACCGGGAGCTGAAGATCGTGATCCTCTCCGCGGCGCCGGGCAGTGACGACGAGACCCGGCTCCGGCTGGCCGCGGTGGCCGGCGTGCACGACTCCGCCGGGCGCTGACCCGCCTCCCCGCGAACCGGTGCGGCCGCGGAAACCCGCGCGGTCCGGCGCGGCATCCGCTGCGCCGTTAGGGTGGGTGGGTGGCGCGCCCGCTCTCGCTCGATGACCTGATCGCCCGGGCCCGGTCGCTGGCCGAGGCCGGCCCCCGCCAGCTGCTCGGCATCGCCGGGCCGCCCGGTGCCGGCAAGTCCACCCTCGCCGAGCGGATCGTCGCCGAGGTCGGCCCGGCCGCCCGGCTGGTCGGAATGGACGGCTTCCACCTGGCCCAGGCCGAGCTGGTCCGGCAGGGCCGCGCGGACCGCAAGGGCGCCGCCGACACCTTCGACGCCAACGGGTACGTCTCGCTGCTGCGCCGCCTGCACCGGCTGGAGCCCAGCGCGGTGTACGCGCCACAGTTCCGGCGGGACCTGGAGGAGCCGGTGGCCGGGGCGATCCAGGTGCCGCCCTCGGTGCGGCTGGTGGTGACCGAGGGCAACTACCTGCTGCTCGCCGACCCGCCCTGGGACGACGTACGCCCGCTGCTGCACGAGGCGTGGTTCCTCGACCTGGACGCGGAGCTGCGGCTGCGCCGGCTGGTCGCCCGGCACCAGGCGTACGGCCGGTCGCCGGCCGACGCCGCGGCCTGGGCGCACGGCAGCGACGAGGCCAACGCGAGCCTGGTCGCCGGCACGGCGGACCGCGCCGACCTGGTGGTCCGGCTAACCGACCCGCTGCCGGGGTGAGGGCACCGCCCGGCGCAGCAGCCGGGCCACCACCGCCCGCTCGCGCTGGAACTCGATCGCGTCCGGGTAGCCGCCGTGGTTGCGGATCGGCGGGTCGGCGACCTCACCGGCGACCGGGTGCAGGGCCTCCGGGTCGGCCACCGGCACGTCCCGCTCGCCCACGCCGACCTGCCAGCCGAGCGGGTCGGTGTCCCGCCAGAAGTTCGTCCAGGCGACGTGACCGGCGGGCCAGGTCACGGCGTCGGCCAGCACCCGTAGCCGGCCCGGCCCGAAGTACGCCGGGAACACCCGCCCGTACAGCCGGGTGAGCTGGCACCCGTACGAGAAGAACCAGATCCGCCGTCGCCACCGCTCGGGCAGGTGCAGCAGGGTGGCGGCGCAGATCACCGCGCCCTGGCTGTGCCCGGAGAGGATCACCCCGTCGACCCGGCGCGGGTCCTGGTCGGCCAGCGCGAGCAGGCCGGCGACCCGGGTCTGCAGCTCGGGCACCGCGCGCTCGGCGTAGCTCGGCGGGGCGAGCGGATGCGCGGCGCGGGGCCAGAAGGTGCCGACGTCCCAGAGCACCCCGACGGTCCGGCGGACCGTGTCGTTGCGGTACACCAGCAGCCCCACCCCGGCGACCGCCACCGGCAGCAGCCCCAGCAGCAGGTCGCCCAGGTCGGCGACGGTGCGCACCACGGCAGCCCCGCCGGTGGTGCCCGGGGGCACGGGTCGCGCCCCGCTCAGTGCCGCCGTGCAGCAGCAGGTGACCAGCACCGCCGCCCCGGTGGCGTAGCAGCCGACCAGCCGGACGGCGTGCTCACCGACCAGCCGGTGCAGGGCGCGGAACACGCTCACGTCCCGGCAGCGGCGCAGGTCGTGGGCGGACCGGACGGTTACCGGGGTGGTCAGCGCCGCGTACTCGGCCCGCCGCAACCGGCGGAACAGCCAGCCGGCACGCAGCCCGGTGCCGAGCACGCCCAGCCCGGCCGTCGCGAAGGCCAGCCCCGCCCAGGCCACCGGCAGCGGCGGGACGATCGTCGACGGGCCGTCCGGGCTGCCGCCGCCGTCCAGCCGGTCGGTGACCCAGTAGAGCAGGCCGGCGCTGTAGCCGATGGCCAGCACCCAGCCGAACCCGGCGATCAGCGCGGCGCCCCGCCCGCCCCAGGCCAGCTCGGCGTGCGCGGCCGGCGGCTCCGCGGTGGGGTCCGGGCGTACCGGGGGCAGCAGCAGGCCGGTGGCGGCGAGCGCGACGGCCGACCCGTACAGCAGCCACGCCGCCGGGCCGCCCGGTGCGGGTGGCAGCGCGGGCAGCCGGCCGTCCAGCCAGGCCGCGCCGAGCGGCAGCAGCGCCGCGGCGGTCACCGGGGCGGCCAGCGCGCGCCGGCCGGAGCGGGTGACCGCGCCGATCGCGACGAGCAGCAGCACCTGGTACGTGGCGAACCAGGCGACCACGGCGTCGTACCCGGG
The DNA here is from genome assembly GCF_042899365.1 of Micromonospora sp. NPDC000089. NCBI lineage: Bacteria > Bacillati > Actinomycetota > Actinomycetes > Micromonosporales > Micromonosporaceae > Micromonospora > Micromonospora sp. NPDC000089. The sequence goes on along the minus strand of NZ_JBIAZT010000010.1, from coordinate 34,260 downwards.
CAGTGAGCGGTCGGTGCCGCAGCCGGGCAGCCGGGCGTCGCCGGCGCACCCGACGGGCGGCCGCAGCCGCGCCAGCGGCACCCCGGCCGGCCCGTCCGGCAGCAGCAGGTACAGGAACGTGCCGAGCAGGGCGGCACCGGTCAGCACCGCCACCGTGCCGCTCCACCGGCCGAGCGGGGTGTCCCCGGCCCGCCGGGTCAGCCAGGGCCGGCCCACCGCGACCACGGCGATGGTGACCACCGCGGCCAGCGTGACGACCGTCGGCCAGGCCAGCGCCGTCCGGGCTCCGCGCGGCGGGTCCGCGGCCAGCGCGGCGCCCAGCGGCACCGCCGCGGCGATCGCCGCCCCGGTGCACAGGTGCAGGACGGCGGCGCGGCGCAGCTGGCCCTCGCCGCACCAGAAGGTGGGGTCCTGCAACGGGTTCGCCAGCGGCGCCGGCTCGGCCGTTTCGACCCGGTCCGGATCGTCCCGGGGCCGGGGTTGGGCGGGCATCTCCGCCTCGTACTGGTACGTGCGCCAGGCCACCAGTCCGAGCACGGTGAGCATGGCCAGCGGCAGCAGCAGGCCGACGGCGAGTGGCCTGGTGCCCTGCTGCCACCAGCCCTGGCCGAGGAACTCCCACGGGCCGGGCAGCCGGCGCAGGCAGTCCCGGTCGACGCACTGCCAGCCGATCAGGTCGACGCCGACGCCGACGCTGGTGAGCACCAGGGTGCCGGTCAGGCTCAGGCAGAACAGCCGGATCAGCCAGGCGGCGATGCCGGAGCGGCTGCCCCAGCGTTCCCGGTCCGGGTCGGCCGGGATGCCGGGTCGGGCGTGCAGGGCAACGTTGGCCAGGGTGAACGGCAGCAGCACCGTCCACAGCGCGCGTTCCACGTCCCGCGCGGTCCGCGCGCCCGAGGTCAACTGCCCCCAGCTGTACGCCTCGACGACGATCGGGTCGTCCGCGTTGACGGCGGTGGACCGGTAGAAGCCGGTTACCTCGCCGCCGGCGACCAACCACGGTTGGGGTCCCGCGCCGCCCGGTTCGGGGCGGAGGCCGAGGAGCTGGCCGGGTGGGGTGTTGGACACGCCGTGGACCCGCAGTTCGAGCACCCGTCCGGCCATCGGTGCCTCCAAGTAACCGTCTAATTACTTAGAGTGCTCCTCCGGCTCGGCTTTGGCTACCCCTGGGGTGAGAAACTTTTCCCAGCTCAGCGGCTATTCGACCGAGCGCACCGGGCGGGCCGGGTTGCCGACCGCGACCACGTTGGCCGGCAGGTCCCGGGTCACCACCGCGCCGGCCCCGACCACCGTGTTCTCCCCGACGGTGACCCCGGCGAGCACGATCGCGCCGCCGCCCAGCCAGGCGTTGTCACCGATCGTGATGGGCTGCGCCGCCTCCCACTTGTCCCGCCGTGGCCCCGGCTCGACCGGATGGGTCGGGGTGAGCAGCTGGACGTTCGGTCCGATCTGGACGTCCGCGCCGATGGTGATCCGGGCGACGTCCAGGAAGACCGCGTGGTAGTTCACGAAGCTGCGCGGGCCGATGTGGATCTGCCAGCCGTAGTCGCAGTAGAGCGGCGGGCGGACGAAGGTGTCCTCGCCGAGCGAGCCGAGCAGGTCGCGCAGCGCGGCGAGCTGACCCCCGAGGTCGGCTGCGGAGCTGGAGTTGAAGCGCTCCATCAGCAGCGCGGCCCGGGTGCGGTCCGCGATGGTCTCCGGCTCGTCGGCGCGGTAGAGCTCGCCGGCCAGCATTCGTTCCCGCATGGACGTCACCGGTCGATCATGCCCGATCGGCGCCGCGGAACGTAGTGGGTCCGTCATCTTCCGTACTTCACTTTGCATACCCGGTATGCAATTCTGGGTTGTCAATGCGACTCCCGTTAATGAAGACGCTCGACGAGGAGGATTCGTTGCAAGCACACCGCAGAATCACCGCGCTCGGCCTCGTGCTGGGGCTGGCGCTCGGCGCACCCGGCACCGCCCTCGGCGCACCCGCTCGGGCGGCCGGCGCCGCGCCGGCCGTCGTACCGCCGACCGCCGCGCCCGCCGCGGGCCGGCCGGCGGCCGCCCCGCCGACCACGGTCACCCTGATCACCGGCGACCGGGTCACCCTGACCGGGACCGGCACCGGCGCCGGCACCGGCGCGGCCGTCCGTCCCGGTCCCGGCCGGGAGAAGATCCGCTTCCTGGTACGCCGGGAACGCGGCCACCTGTCCGTGCTGCCCACCGACGCGGTGCCGCTGGTCCGCTCCGGCCGGGTCGACCGGCGACTGTTCGACGTCACCGGCCTGGTCGCCGCCCGCTACGACGACGCCCACCGGGACACGGTGCCGCTGCTGGTGGCGTACGCCCCGGGGGCGGCCCGGCGAGCGGCGGCCGCGCTGCCCGGCACCCGGGTGACCCGCGACCTGCCGGCCATCGGCGGCGCCGCGCTGACCGCCGGGAAGGCGTCCGCCGGCGCGGTCTGGACGGCGCTCGGCGGCGGTGCCGCCGGGGCCCGGCTCGACGCGGCGGGGGGCGTCGAGCGGATCTGGCTGGACGGCCGGCGCGCGGTCACCCTCGACCACAGCGTGCCGCAGATCGGCGCTCCCGCCGCCTGGGCGGCCGGCTGGACCGGCAAGGGGGTCACGGTGGCGGTGCTCGACACCGGCATCGACGCCACCCACCCGGACCTGGCCGGCCGGGTGGCCCGGGAGCGCAACTTCACCGAGGCGCCGGACGGCCGGGACACCGTCGGCCACGGCACCCACGTGGCCTCGACCATCGCCGGCAGCGGCGCCGCCTCCGGCGGCCGCTACCGGGGCGTGGCGCCCGACGCGACGCTGCTGGACGGCAAGGTCTGCGAGGACTTCGGCTGCACCGACTCGGCCATCCTGGCCGGCATGCAGTGGGCCGCCGTCGACCAGCGCGCCACGGTGGTCAACATGAGCCTCAGCGGCCCGGACACCCCCGACGTCGACCCGCTGGAGCTGGCGGTGCAGACGCTCACCGCGCAGACCGGCACGCTCTTCGTCACCGCCGCCGGCAACGACGGCGCGGACGGCACGGTCGGCTCACCGGCCAGCGCCGACGCCGCGCTCGCCGTCGGCGCGGTGGACCGCGACGACAACCTGGCCGACTTCTCCAGCCGCGGCCCCCGGGTCGGCGACGACGGCCTGAAGCCCGACATCACCGCCCCCGGCGTGGACATCGTCGCGGCCCGCTCCGCCGACGGTCAGATCGGCGACCCGGTGGGGGAGCGCTACGTCGCCCTCTCCGGCACCTCGATGGCCACCCCGCACGTGGTCGGCTCGGCGGCGCTGCTCGCCCAGGAGCACCCCGGCTGGAAGGCCGGGCAGCTCAAAGCGACGCTGATGGCCGCCGCGAAGCCGCACCCGGCGCAGACCGCGTACCAGCAGGGCGCCGGCCGGGTGGACGTGGCCCGGGCGATCGGCCAGCAGCTGACCAGCGAGCCGGCGAGCGTCTCCTTCGGGCGGGCGCTCTGGCCGCACGGCGACGACGCGCCGATCACCCGCACCGTCCGCTGGCACAACGCCGGCACCGCCCCGGTCACCGTCGCGCTCACCCTGGAGGTCACCGGCCCGGGCGGTAAGGCCGCGCCCGCCGGCATGTTCACCCTCGGCGCGACCCGGCTCACCGTGCCGGCCGGCGGTACCGCGGCGACGACCGTCACCGCGAACACCCGGCTCGGCGTCGACGGCTACTGGACCGGGCGGGTCGTCGCCCGGGCCGGCGCGGCGGTCGCGGTCACCCCGTTGGCCGTGCACCGGGAGGTGGAGAGTTACAACCTCACCCTGACCCACCTGGGTCGCGACGGCCGGCCGTTCGCCGACTACGCCACCACGCTGATCGGGCTGGACGCGTTCCTGTTGCGGGACGTGTTCGAGGCCGACGGCGTCGTCCAGGTCCGGGTGCCCAAGGGCCGGTACGGCGTGAACAGCGTCTTCTTCGAGAGCGCTCCCGGCGGCGGGCCGGGCGGGCTGGCCCAGCTGGCTCAGCCCGAGCTGGTGGTCGACCACGACCAGCGGCTCACCATCGACCTGCGCCGGGCCAAGCCGTTCCGGATGACCGTCCCGCAGGCCGACGCCCGGGTCGCGCTGGCGGTCACCGGCGCGGAGTTCACCACCGACGACGGCGGGCTGTTCGGGTTCGGGCTGCTCAGCTTCGGGTCCTTCGGCGGCCTGGCCACCGGGCAGCTCGGCCACCCGGTGCCCGGCACCCGGTTCCGCTCCACCTTCACCAGCCAGTGGGCGGATCTCGAGGCCGCCAGCAGCCCCTACCTGTACACCCTGAGCGAGCAGGTGCTCGGCCGGCTGCCCAGCGGATTCGTGCGGAGTTACCGGCGCGGCGACCTGGCGACCGTGGTGCAGCGGTTCCGGGGCGGCTATCCCGGCCTCTCCGCCACGCGGTCGGTCTGGTCCGACAACGACGGCTGGTCGATCGTGCTGCCCACCGAGGTGCCCGGCCGCCGGGTCGAGCACCGCAACGCCGGGGTGCGGTGGGGCTCCGAGCTGCTGTTCGGGGTGCCGGACCCGGACGGTTGGCTGGACGGCCGGGCGGTGCTGGACTCACCGCAGCGCGCCTATCGGGCCGGCACGGTCGGGGAGGACACCTGGAACGCCGCGCCGTACGGGCCGTCCTTCCCGCAGCCGGAGTGGCCCGAGCAGAGCGTCACCCGGGCCGGCGACACGGTCACGGTCGGCGTGCCGATGTTCGGCGACGCCGCCGGGCACCCCGGCGGCTCGATCACCGACCGGGCCCGCACGACGCTGCGCCGCGGCGGCAAGCTGGTCGGCGAGACCGACACCCCCGGGTACGGCGAGTTCGCCGTGCCGCCCGCCGCCGGCGACTACACGCTCACCGCCTCAGCGACCCGGAGCTTCACCGACCTGAGCACCGAGGTCGAGTCGCGCTGGACGTTCCGCTCCGGCCACGTGTCGGGGGCGACCCCGGCCCGGCTGCCGCTGTCGGCGATCGGCTTCACCCCGCCGCTGCGGGTGGACAACACTGCCCCGGCGGGCCGGGTCTTCGCCGTGCCGGTGCAGGTACGCCGGCAGCCCGGCGCACCCGCCGCCACGGTCCGCCGGCTCACCGTCGACGCCTCGTACGACGGCGGCCGGACCTGGCACCCGGCGGGCGTGGTCCGGCTGGGCGGCCGGGGCTGGGCGGCCGTGCTGCGCCATCCGGCCGGCACCGGGTACGCGTCCCTGCGGGCCACCGCCTGGCTGTCGGACGGCGGCACGACCAGCACCCGGATCATCCAGGCGTACCGCCTGCGGTGAGCCGTACCCCCGGGTCCGCGGCGGGTGCCGCGGACCCGGCGGGGCCGGTCGGTGTCGACTGGCGTTCGCGACCGCGGAGCCCGCAGACCCGGCCCACTCCTCGCGGTGAACGTCAGTTGGCGTGCAGCGCCGCGTTCAGCTCGATGCCCTTACCGGTACGTTGCTTTGCCTCCAGCGCCCCGGTGACCGAGTTGCGCCAGAACAGCAGCCCGTCGACGCCGGACAGCTCGCGGGCCTTGACCACCCGGCCGTCCGGCAGGGTGATCTTTGACGCGGCGGTGACGTAGCAGCCCGCCTCGACCACGCAGTCGTCGCCGAGCGAGATGCCGACCCCGGCGTTCGCGCCGATCAGGCTCCGCTCACCGATGCGGACCCGGTCGGTGCCGCCGCCGGAGAGGGTGCCCATGATCGAAGCGCCACCGCCGATGTCGGAGCCGTCCCCGACCACCACACCCTGCACGATCCGGCCCTCCACCATCGAGGTGCCCAGCGTGCCGGCGTTGAAGTTGACGAAGCCCTCGTGCATCACGGTGGTGCCGGCGGCCAGGTGCGCGCCGAGCCGGACCCGGTCCGCGTCGGCGATCCGCACCCCGGCGGGCACCACGTAGTCGGTCATCCGGGGGAACTTGTCCACCCCGTAGACGGCCAGGTGGCGGCCGGCGGCCCGCTCGATCACCCGCAGCTCGTCCACCCGCTCCGGCGGGCACGGGCCGGCCGAGGTCCAGGCCACGTTGGCCAGCTTGCCGAAGATGCCGTCCAGGTTGAGCTCGTTGGGCCGCACCAGGCGGTGGGAGAGCAGGTGCAACCGCAGGTACGCGTCGGCGGCGTCCTTGATCGGGTCGTCCAGCGAGCCGATCACGGTGACCACCTCGACGGTACGCAGCCCGGGCAGCGCCCGCTCGCCGATCGCGCCGGGCGGCAGGTCCAGCACGTCCGCCTGATCCTCGCCGGCGACCAGCGGCAACTCGCCCAGCCCCAGCTTGCCGGTCGGGTACCAGGTGTCCAGCACCTGGTCGTCGCCGGTGACGGTGGCCAGGCCGATGCCCCAGGCGGATGGTGCGGACGTCACGGTTTCACCTTTCGTTCTGCGCGGCCGGTGGGCCGGGAGGCTCACCCCGCGCACCCACCGGAAATGACGGTACCGTGCCAACCATGCAGAACCCGCTGACCCCCGAGGTACTGGCAGACCCGGTGGCGCTCACCCGCGCCCTGGTCGACATGGAGTCCGTCTCCCTCAACGAGAAGGCGATCGCGGACTGTGTGGAGGACGTGCTGCGGGGCGTACCGCACCTGACCACCTACCGGCACGGCAACACCGTGATGGCGCGTACCGACCTCGGCCGTGACCAGCGGGTGGTGCTCGCCGGCCATCTGGACACCGTGCCGCTCAACGACAACTTCCCGTCGACCATGCGCGGCGACCTGATGTACGGCTGCGGCACCTCCGACATGAAGTCCGGGGTGGCGTTCGCGCTGCACCTGGCGGTCACCCTGCCCGACCCGCGCTTCGACGTGACGTACTTCTTCTACGAGGCGGAGGAGATCGAGTCGAAGTACAACGGCCTCACCCTGGTCGCCGAGGCGCACCCGGAGTGGCTGCAGGCCGACTTCGCCGTGCTGCTGGAGCCGACGTACGGGATCGTCGAGGCCGGCTGCCAGGGCACCATGCGGGCGGTCCTCACCACGCACGGCGAGCGGGCGCACGCCGCGCGCTCCTGGCACGGGGTGAACGCCATCCACGGCGCCGGCGAAGTCCTGCGCCGGCTCAACGAGTACCAGGCCCGCCGGGTCACCATCGAGGGCTGCGACTACCGCGAGGGGCTGAACGCCGTCCGGATCAACGGCGGGGTGGCCGGCAACGTCGTCCCCGACCACTGCGAGATCGAGCTCAACTACCGGTACGCCCCGGACCGCGACCCGGCCGCCGCCGAGGCGCACCTGCGCGAGGTGTTCGAGGGCTACGACCTGAGGGTGACCGACGCGGCGGCCGGCGCCGCGCCCGGGCTGGAGTCGCCGGCTGCGCAGGAGTTCCTGGCCGCCGTGGGCGCCGCGCCGATCGGCAAGCTGGGCTGGACGGACGTGGCCCGGTTCGCCGCGATGGGCATCCCGGCGCTGAACTTCGGCCCGGGCGACCCGAACCTCGCCCACCACAAGGACGAGCACGTCGAGCTGACGAAGATCCGCGACGGCGCCGCGACGCTGCACCGCTGGCTCTCCCCGCACGCCTGACGCCCACCCTGCGGGGTGCCGCGACGTCCGCCGTTGCCGGAGCGTCCATGACGACGACGTCCGCCCTTCCCGGAGGGAGAGCTCCGGGAGGGCGGACGTCGGGTGCCGGCCGGCGGGGCGTGCCCGGGCGGCCGGAAGTCGCTCAGACGGTGGTCAGCAGGGCGGTGTCGTCGGGCTCGGTGGGGTCGGTGGCGGCCGCCGCCGGGGACTCGAGTTGGCGGGCGCGGCGGCGCTCGGCCACCACGTCCCTGATCCGTCGCTGCATCTGGCGGCGGATCCGCATCCGCTCGTTGTTGTTGATCACGCTTGCTCCTCCCCCGAAGGCGCGCGCCCGGGCCATACCCGGTATGTGAATAGTAGGACGTGTGGGCGACACATTTAGTTGCCCAAGATCGGAACTTTTCTTGCCGGGACGTCGGCCAGGTCACTCCCGGGGTGCCGCTCCACTACGGTTGCTCCCATGACCGACAGCAACGGGCGGCGACGGGGCCGCGACCCGGAGCGGCACCGCGGCGCGGTCACCCTGCGCCGTGGCTCGATCCCCACCAGCACCGCCGACCAGCGGCTGCTGGACTCCCGCGGGCGCGGCGACTGGAAGACCAAGGACGCCTGGCGGGCGCTGCGGATCCTCTCCGAGTTCGTCGAGGGCTTCGACACCCTGGCCGACCTGCCGCCGGCGGTCAGCGTCTTCGGCTCCGCCCGCAGCGCGCCGGGCAGCCCGGAGTGCCGCACGGCCGAGGAGCTCGGCGGGGCGCTGGCCCGGGCCGGGTACGCGGTCATCACCGGCGGCGGCCCGGGCGTGATGGAGGCGGCCAATCGGGGGGCCAGCGAGGCCGGCGGGCTCTCCGTGGGGCTGGGCATCGAGCTCCCCTTCGAGCAGGGCCTGAACGACTGGGTCGACCTCGCCATCGACTTCCGCTACTTCTTCGCCCGCAAGACCATGTTCGTCAAGTACGCCCAGGCGTTCGTGGTGCTGCCCGGCGGTTTCGGCACGATGGACGAGCTGTTCGAGGCGCTCACCCTGGTGCAGACCGGCAAGGTGACCCGGTTCCCGGTGGTGCTGATGGGCACCGCGTACTGGCGGGGGCTGCTGGACTGGCTGCGCGACACGATGGCCGCCGACGGCAAGATCGGGCCGGTCGACCTGGAGCTGATCCGGGTCACGGACGACGTGCAGGACGCCGTGCGGCACATCGTCGAGGCCGAGGCCGCCCTCTCCGCCGAGCAGGAGGCGATCCGCGAGGAGGCCGTCGCCCGGACCGCCGCCGACCGCCAGGCCGCGGCGCGGCAGGCCGACGACGACGTTGCCAGGTCGCCGGGTCGGGCCGACGACGGGGGGAGCTGAGCCGGTGGCGAACGTCTGCGTCTTCTGCGCCTCCTCGCGGACCCTCGACCGGCGCTGGCTGGAGCTGGCGACCGAGACCGGTCGCGAGCTCGCCCGCCGGGGGCACACCCTGGTCAGCGGGGGTGGCCGGGTCGGCATGATGGGCGCCGTCACCGACGGCGCGCGGGCTGCCGGCGGCCGTACCCTCGGCGTCATCCCGCAGGCCCTGGTCGACCTGGAGGTCGCCGACCTGTCCTCGGACGAGCTACTGGTCACCGACACCATGGCCGCCCGCAAGACGCTGATGATCGAGAAGTCGGACGCGTTCCTCACCCTGCCCGGCGGGCTGGGCACCCTGGACGAGCTGTTCGAGGTGTGGACCACCGCCACGCTGGCCATGCACGCCAAGCCGATGGTGCTGGTGGACGCGGACGGCTTCTACCGTCCGCTGCTCGACTGGCTGGACGACCTCGGCGAGCGGCGCTTCCTCAAGCCGGCCGGTCGCGCGCTGGTCACCGTCGTCGACTCGGTCCCGGCGGCACTCGACGCGCTGGAGTCCCGGCTCGGCTGACGGCGCTCACCCTGCTGTGGCGTCGTCCCGCCGTCGGCCGGCGGGTCGGCCGGCCGTTCCGCCGTCGGCCGGCGGGTCGGCCGGCGGATGGGTCGGCCGGCGGATGGGTCGGTCGGCGGGTGGGTCGGTCGGCGATGGCTCGGCCGGCGGGTCGTCGGCGGTGGCTCGACGCTCGATGGTCGTGGCGCCGACCCGGGCGTGTCGTCGGCGCGGATGGATCCTCTGGGGAGCGGTATGACGGTGCGTCATATTCATGACTGAGCGTCATATCGCTCTCCGCGACATCGCCTTCCTCGTCGCCCCGGCTACCGCCGTTGGGACCGGCCCACCGTGCGGCTCCCGCCGCCCCCGCCGCTCCCGCCGCTCCCGCCGCTCCCGCCGCCCCCGCCGACTGTGCCGGTTCGCCCCGCCCACTGCCCGGTTCGTGCTGCCCGCTGCGCACCGCGCGGTTCCGCGACCGCCCGCCACGGGCGTGCGGTCCGCCCGCCACCGTCCTCCACGCCCGCCCCAGCCGCGCGGTCCGCGCTTCGCCGTGCTCGCGGGGGGTGCGGTGACGGCGGGGTGGTGCGCGACGGGTGTCGTACCGGCGTGGTGGGATGAGGGGATGCAGGGGTACCGGCTGGTGCGCCGGCCGGGCGCGCCTGCCCACGGGGTCGGGCGGGCGGACGGTGGCGCCGAGGGGGAGCCGCGGTCCGGGGGGTCGGCGGGCGATGGCGCGTACCCGGTCGATCCGCGCCAGGCCGAGATCGTGGCGCACACCGACGGGCCGATGCTGGTCGTCGGCGGTCCAGGCACCGGCAAGACGCACACCCTGATCGAAGCCGCCGCCGCCCGGGTGGCCGAGGGGGTCGACCCGGAACGCGTCCTGGTGCTCACCTTCGGTCGCCGGCAGGCCACCGAGCTGCGGCACCGGATCGAGGCGCGGATCGCCGCGGACGGGCACCGGGTGCTGCGCGAGCCGCTGGTACGCACCGTCCCGGCGTACGCGTTCGGGCTGCTCCGCCGGGCCGCCGCCGAGCGCGGCGAGCCGTCCCCCCGGCTGCTCACCGGCCCCGAGCAGGATCTCATCATCCGCGAGCTGCTCGACGTGGTCGGCGAGGAGCCCGACGACGACCCGGTCGGCTGGCCGGAGGACCTGCGGCCCGCGTTGCGTACCCGGGCCTTCGCCGGCCAGCTGCGCGACCTGCTCATGCGCGCGGCCGAGCGTGGCGTCGGCCCGGTCGAGCTGGCCCGGCTCGGCGAGAAGCTGGGCCGCGCCGACTGGCCGGCCGCGGCCCGCTTCCTGCGCGAGTACGTCGCCGTGCTCGCGCTGCGCGACGTCGCCAACCGCGGTTCCATCGGGTACGACCCGGCGGAGCTGGTCCGGGCGGCCACCGGGATGCTGCTGGACGACCCGGAGCTGCTCGCCGCCGAGCGCCGTCGGCTCGCCCACGTCTACGTCGACGAGCTGGCCGACACCGACCCGGCCCAGCAGGAGTTGCTGGCGGTGATCGCCGGCGGGGGCGCCTCGCTCGTCGCCTTCGCCGACCCGGACTCCTCCACGTACGCGTTCCGGGGCGCCGATCCGAGCGTGGTGGCCACCTTCCCGCACCGGTTCCGGACGGCCTCCGGCGCGCCCGCCGCCCAGGTGGTGCTGACCACCTCGTACCGGGCCGGGGCCGAGCTGGTGGCCGCCACCGGCCGGCTGGCCCGCCGGCTGCGCGGTCCGGCGGCGCACCGGCAGCTGCGCCCGCTGCCCGGCGCGCCGCCCGGCACCGTGCAGGTGCGCACCTTCCGCTCCAGCACCAGCGAGTCCGCCTGGTTGGCCCACGCGCTGCGCGCCGCGCACCTGCTCGACGGGGTCCCCTGGTCGCGGATGGCGGTGCTGGTCCGCTCGACCCACCTGCACCTGCCTACGCTGCGCCGGGCCCTGCACACCGCCGGGGTGCCGACCGTGGTGCACGGCGAGGACCTGCCGCTGCACCTGCAGCCGGCGGTCGCGCCGCTGCTGCTCCTGCTGCGCTGCGCGCTGGAGCCGGAACGGCTGGACGAGGAGGCGGCGGTCGCCCTGCTGCACTCCCCGCTGGGCGGGGCCGATCCGCTGGCCGAGCGGCGGCTGCGCCAGGGGCTGCGGGCGCTCGCGCTGGCCGGTGGCGACCGGCGACCCTCCGGTGAGCTGATCGTCGAGGCGCTCGGCGACCCGGTCGGCCTGGCGGCGATCGACCGGCGCTGGGTCGAGCCGGCCCGGCTGGTGGCCGAGCTGCTGGACACCGCCCGACGGGCCGCCGCCGTACCCGGCGCCACGGCCGAGGACGTGCTCTGGGCGGTGTGGCGGGCCAGCGGGCTCGCCGAGCGGTGGGCCGGCGCCATCAACCGGGGCCGGGTCGCCACCGGGGAGCACGAGACCGCGCAGCGCTGGCGCGCCGAGGCCGCCGACCGGGACCTGGACGCCGTGATGGTGCTCTTCGACGCGGCCGCGCGCTTCACCGACCGGCTGCCCGGCGCGCGTACCGAGGTCTTCCTCGACCACGTCCTCGGCCAGGACCTGCCGGCGGACACCCTGGCGGCCAGCGCCGACCGGGGCGAGGCGGTCCGGCTGCTCACCGCGCACGCCGCCAAGGGCCTGGAGTGGGACCTGGTCGCCATCGCCGGCGTCCAGGAGGGCATCTGGCCCGACCTGCGGCTGCGCGGCAGCCTGCTCGGCTCGGAACGGCTGGTCGACGTGCTGGCCGGCCGGGCCGACGGCGCCGGGGTGCGGGCCGGCCTGGTTGGGCAGACCTCCGCCCTGCTCGACGAGGAGCGTCGGCTGTTCCACGTCGCGGTGACCCGGGCCCGGCACCGGCTGCTGGTCACCGCCGTCGCCTCCGCCGCGGTGGGCGGCGACGACCACGAGGAGCAACCGAGCCGCTTCCTGCACGAGCTGGGCGCCGGCGAACCACCCACGCCTCCCGGCCCGCCCTCCAAGGGTCCCGGCCCGACGGGTGGTCCTGGCCCGACGGGTGGTCCCGGCCCGGCCGTCGGTCCCGGTCCGCAGGGTGGCGCCGGCCCGGTCGAACCCGGGCCGCCGGCGTCCCGCGCGGGTGACCCGGTCGAGGGGGACGGTGACGGCGACGAGGAGTTCGACGACCCGCGGGAGCTGCCGGTCGGCCGGCCGCCGCGGGCGCTCACCCTGTCCGCGTTGGTGGCGGAGCTGCGTACCGCGGTCACCGACCCGGCGGCGCCGGTGGCCCGGCGGCGCGCGGCGGCGGGCGAGCTGGCCCGGCTGGCCGCCGCCGGCATTCCCGGCGCGCACCCGGACGACTGGTGGGGCCTGCGCGGGCTCTCCGACGACCGGCCGTTGGTCGACGAGGGCGAGCCGGTCCGGGTCACCCCGTCGGCGATGGAGAGCGCGCTGCGGTGCAGCCTGCGCTGGCTGCTGGAGCGGCACGGCGGCAGCGGCCCGGCCAGCACCGCCCAGGGGGTCGGCAACCTGGTGCACGCCGCGGCGATGCTCGCCGAGGACGCCAGCGCCGACCGGACGGCCCTGCTGGAGTACGTGGCCGCCCGGTTCGACGCGATCGAGCTGGCCGCCCGGTGGATGGTCGGCCCGGAGCGGGAGCGCGCCGAGGCCATGGTGGACAAGCTGCTGCGCTGGCTGGCCGGCAACCCGCGCCGGCTGCTCGCGATCGAGCACGAGTTCGCGGTGCGCCTGGACGACCCGAGCCGCCCGATCGAGCTGACCGGCCGGGTGGACCGGCTCGAGGTGGACGCCGAGGGCCGGCTCGTGGTGATCGACCTGAAGACCGGCAAGTCCACCGCGGTCACCGAGCGCGAGGTGGCCGAGCACCCGCAGCTCGGGGCGTACCAGGCGGCGGTCGAGGCGGGCGCGTTCGCCGACTACGGCGAGGAGTCCGGCGGGGCGGCGCTGGTGCAGCTCGGCACCGGGGCGAAGGACGCCCGGGAGCAGACCCAGGCCGCCGCCGGCCAGGGCCCCGAGGCGGGCTGGGCCACCGACCTGGTCCGGCGCACCGCCGATACGATGGCCGCCGCCACCTTCGCCGCCGTCGCCAACTCGAAGTGCCGGGTCTGCCCGGTGCGCACCAGCTGCCCGGTCTCCGGCCAGGGTCGGCAGGTCGTCGAGCCGCCGGCCACCCGCAGACCTCCAGGACGCGTGACCGTGAGCACCGAGGCGGCCGGGTGACCCAGCCGACCCTGTTCAGCACGGCCGCCCCCGCACCGCGCGCCGCCGACGCCGGGCCCCGCTACACCCCGGTCGAGCTGGCGAAGCTGCTGCGGCTGCCGGCGCCCACCCGGGAACAGGCGGCGATCATCGCGGCGCCGGTCGAGCCGCTGCTGGTGGTCGCGGGCGCCGGGTCGGGCAAGACCGAGACGATGGCCGCCCGGGTGGTCTGGCTGGTCGCCAACGCGTACGTCCGGCCGGAGCAGATCCTCGGCCTGACCTTCACCCGCAAGGCGGCCGGCGAGCTGGCGCACCGGGTGCGTACCCGGCTCGACCAACTGGTGCGGCGGCTGGGCCGGCGCGGCCGGGACCCGCTGGACACCTCGCTGACCGGCGAGCCGACCGTCTCCACCTACCACTCGTACGCCGGCCGGATCGTCACCGAGCACGGCCTGCGCGCCGGGTACGAGCCGAGCACCCGGCTGCTCACCGAGGCGTCCCGCTGGCAGCTGGTCGACCTGCTGGTGCGCAACTACGACGGGGACATGTCGTCGGTCGACCGGATGCCCAGCACCATCACCGACGCCGTGCTCGCCCTCGCCGGCGAGCTGGATGAGCACCTGGTCGACCCGGACGAGCTGGCCGCCTGGACCGGCCGGTTCTTCGCCGAGGTGCAGTCCCGCCCCGGCCGGGTCTACGCCGACGTGCGCCGGGCGCTTCAGCTGCAGCAGACCCGGCTGAAGCTGCTGCCGCTGGTCCGGGCGTACGGGCGGCGCAAGGACGACTTCGAGGCGATGGACTTCGCCGACCAGCTCGCCCGGGCGGCCCGGGTGGCCCGCGACCACCCGGCCGTCGGCGCGATCGAGCGGGACCGCTTCCGGGTGGTGCTGCTGGACGAGTACCAGGACACCAGCCACGCCCAGGTGGTGCTGCTCAACCACCTGTTCGGCGGTGGGCACCCGGTCACCGCGGTCGGCGACCCCTGCCAGTCGATCTACGGCTGGCGGGGCGCCAGCGCCGGCACGCTGGACCGGTTCCCCACCGAGTTCGCCCGCCCGGACGGCAGCCCGGCGGCGGTGCTCGGCCTCACCACCAGCTGGCGGAACCGGCCGGAGATCCTCGGCGTGGCCAACGCGCTGTCGGTGCCGCTGCGGGCCGCCGGGGCCAGCGTCCCCGAGCTGCACGCCGCGCTCAGCGTCAGGGACCCGATCCCGCACCGCAGCCCCGGTGGGCGGGCCGCCGGCACCGTGCACTGCGCGCTGCTGGAGACGTACGCCGACGAGGCCGACTGGATCGCGGACAGCGTGCTGGCCGCCTGGCGGGGCGCGGCCGGGATGCCCGGTGCGCTGCCCGAGCACATCCCGGTACCGCACCGGCCGACCACCGCGGTACTGGTGCGGCTGCGCAGCCAGATCCCGGCCATCGAGGCCGCGCTGCGCGCCCGGGGCCTGCCGGTGGAGGTGGTCGGGCTGGGCGGGCTGCTGGACACCCCCGAGGTACGCGACGTGGTCTGCACGCTGCGGGTGCTCGCCGACCCGACCGACGGGGCGGCGCTGCTACGGCTGCTCACCGGCGCCCGCTGGCGGATCGGGCCGCGCGACCTGGTGGCCCTGCACCGCCGCGCCCGGGCGCTGGCCCGGGCCCGTCGGGAGTTCACCGGGGACGACCAGCCGGAGATCGCGGTGGACGTGCTGGACGAGGCCACGCTGGTCGAGGCGCTGGCGGATCTCGGCCCGGCGCAGGCGTACTCGGCGGAAGGCTACGCCCGGCTGCGGTCGTACGGGATGGAGCTGGCGCTGCTGCGGTACCGGCTGGACCAGACCCTGCCGGAGCTGATCGCGGACGTCGAGCGGACCATCGGCCTGGACGTGGAGGTGGCCGTGCGGGCCGGCCGGGACGGCACCGGCGACGCCGGCCTGGCCCGGGGCCACCTGGACGCGCTCGGTGACGTGGCCGCCCGGTTCGGCGGCGAGACGCCCGGCGCCACGCTGGCCGGCTTCCTGGCGTTCCTGGCCGCCGCCGAGGACGAGGAGCGCGGGCTCACCCCGGGCGAGGTGGAGGTGGTGGAGGGCGCGGTGCAGGTGCTCACCGCGCACGCCGCCAAGGGCCTGGAGTGGGACGTGGTGGCGGTCGCCGGGCTGACCCGGGGCGTCTGGCCGGGGCCGGTGCGCAACTCCGACCACTGGCTGGGCGGGCTGGGGGTGCTGCCGTTCCCGCTGCGCGGGGACGCCGACGGCCTGCCGCAGCTGGACCTGACCGAGGTGACCGACCAGCGCGGGCTGGCCCGGGCGGTGGAGGACTTCACCGACGCCTGGCGGACGCACGACGAGCGGGAGGAGCGCCGGCTGGCGTACGTGGCGGTGACCCGGCCGCGGCGGCTGCTGCTCTGCTCCGGCTACTGGTGGGGGGAGGGGACCAAGCGGTTCCGCGGGCCCTCGGTGCTGCTCCGCGAGGTGCACGACGCCTGCCTGGACGGCGCCGACGGGCACCTGGTCGACGCGTGGGCGCCCGAGCCGGCCGGGGACGCGGTCAACCCGACCACCGAGGTGGTGCTGCGGGCGGAGTGGCCGGCCGACCCGCTCGGCGCCCGCCGCCCGGCGCTGACCGAGGCCGCCGCGCTGGTCCGCCGCTTCCTCGCCGACCCCGCCGCGGCCCGCCGTGAGCCGCCTGCCGATCTTGCGCCGGCCGGGCGTGAACTCTCGGCCAATCTTGACGTGGCCGGGCGTGAATCGTCGGCCAATCTTGACCTGGCCGGGCGTGAATCGTCGGCCGATGCTGACGTGGCCGGGAGGGAATCGGCGACCGCGCGGCAGGCGCCCGGTGAGGACGCCGAGGTGGCCCGGTGGCGGCGGGAGGCGGATCTGCTCCTCGCCGAGCGGGCCGAGCTGTTGCGGCAGGCCGAGGCGGTGGAGGTGGCGCTGCCCGGGCACCTGTCGGTGACCCAGCTGGTGGCGCTGCGCCGCGACCCGGAGGCGCTGGCCCGTACGCTGCGCCGGCCGATGCCGACCGAGCCGAACCCGTACGCCCGCCGGGGCACCGCCTTCCACGCCTGGCTGGAGCAGCGGTTCGGCGCCGACCGGCTGCTGGACGTGGATGAGCTGCCGGGCGCGGCCGACGCGGACGCCGCGCCCGATGAGGCGCTGGCCGAGCTCCAGGAGCGCTTCCTGGCCAGCGAGTGGGCCGACCGGGCGCCAGCCGAGGTGGAGGTGCCGTTCGCCACGGTGCTCGCCGGGGTGGTGGTCCGAGGCCGGATGGACGCGGTCTTCGCCCGCCCCGGCGGCCGGTACGACGTGGTCGACTGGAAGACCGGCCGGCGACCCGTCGGCCGGGAGGCCGAGGCGGCAGCGGTGCAGCTGGCGGTCTACCGGCTGGCCTGGGCGCAGCTGGCCGGGGTGCCGGTGGAGCGGGTCGGCGCGGCGTTTCACTACGTCCGGGACGGCGTCACGGTCCGGCCGGCGGACCTGCTCGACGACGACGGCCTCGCCGCGCTGATCGGCGGTGTGCCGCCGGCCGGCGAACCCGTTTCCGGGTAGGGGGTTGCGCGCGGGCCGATCCGTGGTAACTTGGTCTTGTTGCAGTTTTGGTTTCCAGAGACTCTGTGTGCGCCTGGCGGATTGTGGCCCCAGGCGCTCTTTGTTGTGTCCGGAGTTCTCCGGGCGGGGCGACCAGCAGCGACAGGTGCGCCGTGAACTGCGGCGCGCTCCTCTTCGAGCCTGCAACAGGTGCGGGTTCGACGTTCCGTCAAGGAGACGAAACAAATGGCTATTGGCACCGTCAAGTGGTTCAACGCTGACAAGGGCTTCGGCTTCATCACCCCGGACGGCGGCGGCGCGGACGTCTTCGCCCACTTCTCGGCGATCCAGTCCTCCGGCTACCGCAGCCTGGACGAGAACCAGCGGGTCGAGTTCGAGGTGACCCAGGGCCAGAAGGGCCCGCAGGCGGAGAACATCCGCCCGCTCTGATCTTCGGATCCATCGGTAACACCCACCGCGCCCTCCGGGCGTGGTGACGGGACCGGTCCGTCGCGCCGCCCCCCGCTCCGGCGGGGGGCACGCGCCGCGGCGGACCGGCCCGTACCCCTTCGGTTCGTGCTTGTGAGTCCCGGCGGCCCGCCGCCGGCGACCGCGCCGTCTCCCGGCGCCCTCCCTCGACACGTGCCGCGTCGAGGAAGGCATTCCGCATGACCATGACCGTGCCCACTTTCGCCGCCACCGGCCTGGCCCCGGCGCTGCTCGCCGAGCTGACCGCGCAGGGCATCAACGAGCCGTTCCCGATCCAGTCGGCCACCCTGCCCGACTCGCTGGCCGGCCGGGACGTGCTCGGCCGGGGTCGTACCGGCTCGGGCAAGACGCTCGCCTTCGGGCTGCCGCTGCTGCACCGCACCGCCGGTCGCCGGGCCGGTGCCCGCCGGCCGCTGGCCCTGGTGCTGGTGCCCACCCGTGAGCTGGCCGCCCAGGTCACCGCCGCCCTGGCCCCGTACGCCCGGGCGCTCGGGCTGCGCTGCGCCACCGTGGTCGGCGGCCTCTCCCTCCAGCGCCAGGCGGACGCGCTGCGCGCCGGCGCCGAGGTGCTGGTGGCCACCCCCGGCCGGCTGCACGACCTGATCAACCGGGGTGACGCCCGTCTCGACCAGGTCACCGTCACCGTCCTGGACGAGGCCGACCAGATGGCCGACATGGGCTTCCTGCCGCAGGTCACCAAGCTGCTGGAGCAGGTCGCCCCGAACGGCCAGCGGATGCTCTTCTCGGCCACCCTGGACGGCGGCGTCGACAAGCTGGTCCGCCGCTTCCTGACCAACCCGGTGTCGCACTCGGTCGACCCGGGCACCGCCACGGTGACCGCGATGACCCACCACGTGCTGCACGTGGACGCGGCCGACAAGCCGGACGCGCTGGCCCGGATCGCCGCCCGCGAGGGCCGCACCATCCTGTTCATGGCCACCAAGCACCGCGCCGACCGGGTCGCCCGCCAGTTGCTGTCCCGGGGGGTACGCGCGGCCGCGCTGCACGGCGGCAAGTCCCAGCCGCAGCGCACCCGGATCCTGGAGCAGTTCCGCACCGGCCAGGTGACCGCGCTGGTCGCCACCGACGTGGCCGCCCGCGGCATCCACGTCGACGGGCTGGACATGGTGGTGAACGTGGACCCGCCGACCGAGGCGAAGGACTACCTGCACCGCGGTGGGCGGACCGCCCGGGCCGGGGAGTCCGGCACCGTGGTCACCCTGGTCCTGCCGGAGCAGCGCCGGGACGTCTCCCGGCTGATGAGCGTGGCCGGCCTCCGGCCGCACACCATCCAGGTCCGCCCCGGTGACGAGGCGCTGGCCCGGGTGACCGGCGCCCGGGAGCCGTCCGGCGTGGCGGTCACCATCGCCGCCCCGCAGCAGGCGCCGGCCCGGCCGCGTACCGGTGAGGGCGCGCCGCGCACCGCGCACCGGGCCTCCGGCCGGTCCCGCCGGCCGCGCCGGCCCCGCACCGCCTGACCCCGTTGACGGGCTTGGCTAATTGAGTTAGCTTTAAGCTAACCACATTAGCTAAGCCCGGAGGTCGTCATGTCCGAACTTCTCGCCGTCGCCGGTGGCACGATCGCCTACCAGGTCACCGGCGACGGTCCGCTGGTCGTGCTGGCGCACGGCATGGGCGACAGCCGCGCGTCGTACCGGTTCGTGGTTCCCCGGCTGGTCGCGGCCGGCTACCGGGTGGCCGCCGTCGACCTGCGCGGCTGCGGCGAGTCGAGCGCCGAGTGGCCGTCCTACACCCGCACCGACATCGCCGGCGACCTGGTGGCGCTGGTGCGGCACCTCGGTGGCCCGGCCGTGCTGGTCGGGCACTCGATCTCCGGCGGCGCGGTCACCATCGCCGCGGCCCGGGAGCCGGAGCTGGTCGCGGGCGTCGTGGAGCTCGCCCCGTTCACCCGGCGGCAGTCGGTCCGCGCGGGCGACCTGCGGGTCGGGCGCTACCGCGCCGGCATGACCCGGCTGCTGGCGGCCGGCCTGCTGGGCAGTGTGAAGTGGTGGCACCGCTACCTCGACGTCGCCTTCCCCGGGCGTCGGCCGGCCGACTGGGCCGAGCAGCTGCGGCGCAACGCGGCCATGCTCGGGGAGCCCGGCCGGATGCGGGCGTTGCAGCGGATGGGCAGCTCCGCGCCCGTCGACGCCGGGGCGCAGCTCGGCAACGTCCGCTGCCCCGCGCTGATCGTCGAGGGCTCCCTCGACCCGGACTGGGCCGACCCGCGCGCCGAGGGGGAGGCGATCGTGGCGGCACTGCCGGGCGGGGTCGGCCGGCTCGAGGTGATCGAGGGCGCGGGGCACTACCCGCACACCCAGTTCCCCGACGAGACCGTGGCGCTGCTGCTGCCGTTCCTCGAGGCGTCCGCCCCGGCCCGCTGAGCGGTCAGCCGGCCGTCGACTGCCGGCGACGGACCAGCAGGTCGCCCAGGGTGGTCCGGTCCACCACGACCGCGATGGCCCCGTCGACCGCGAGCCAGACGTCCCGCAGCCCGGTCGCCACGCCGTGGTAGCCGGCGTCCTCCACCGGCAGCCCCCGGACGCTGGTCAACGAGCCACCGACCGCGCGCAGCACGTCCCCGACGGTGATCTGGTCGGCGGGTCGGGTCAGCGCGTACCCGCCGTCGGTGCCCCGGTGGCTGTGCAGCAGCCCGGCCCGGCGTAGGTCGAGCAGGATGGCCTGGAGGAAGCTCAGCGGGATGTCCTGCGCGTCGGCCAGCGTGGCCGCCTTGACCAGCCCGCCGCAGCCACCCACCGACTCGCCGGGATCCGGGCCGCCGGAGCCCGGACCCCCGGAGTCGGGGCCGCCAGGGCCGGGGGCGCCGGGGGTGGCGCTCCGGTCGGCCCCGGCGGCGACCGCCAGCATGGCCCGCAGGGCGTAGTCGCTGCGCGCGGAGACGTACACGGATCAGGCGCCGGCGGAGTCGAGCACGCCCCAGCGGCGGCGGATGGCCCGGTCGGCGGCCCCGAACGCGGCGTCCACCGCCAGACCGACCACCAGGATGACGATCATCGTGGCGATCAGCCACGGTGCGTCGGACAGCTCCCGGGCGTACGTCAGCTGGGCGCCCAGTGAGGTCTGCGAGATGCCGACCACGAGCAGCTCACCGGCCATCAGGCTGCGCCAGGAGAACGCCCAGCCCTGCTTGAGCCCGGCCACGATGGCGGGCAGCGCGGCGGGTGCGATGACGTACCGGTAGAGGTTGAGCCCGCGGGCGCCGAGGTTGCGCCCGGCGCGCAGCAGCAGCGGCGGCACGTAGTCGACCCCGGAGATCACCCCGTTGGCGATGGACGGGGCGGCGCCGAGGACCACCACGAAGAAGATCGCCTTCTCGCTCAGCTCGAACAGCAGGATGGCCAGCGGGAACCAGGCGATCGACGGCATCGTCTGCAGCGCGGTGATCATCGAGCCGAGGGCGGCCCGCAGGATCTTCGAGCGGGCCACCGCCAAGCCGAGCAGCAGCCCGACCGCGACCGAGAAGAGATAGCCGAGCGCGGCCCGGCGCAGGGTGGTGGCCAGGCCGTCCCAGAGCTGGGCGCCGCGGGCCTGGCGCAGCAGCTCCTCGCCGACGGTGACCGGCCCGGGCAGCGAGTACGGTGGCTTCCACCCGCTCCAGACCACCACCTGCCAGAGCCCGATGGCGATGACCAGCGCGGCGAGCTTGGGCCAGGTGGCCGCCCACAGCCGGGCGCCCCGGCTGGTCTCCCGCTCCCGGCCGGCGATCTCCAGCGCGTCCAGCCCGGAGATCTCGGTGTCGGTACGCGAGTCGGTGGCGAGGGTGTCAGCGGCCATGACGGCCCACCTCCGAACGGAGTCGGTCGGTGACCTCGGCGGCGATCGCCGCGATCTCGGGGGAGTCGATCCGCCGGGGCCGGGGCGCGGTCACCTCGGTGGACCAGATGATCCGGCCGGGCCGGCTGGACAGCAGCACGATCCGGTCGGCGAGCCGGGCCGCCTCGCGGACGTTGTGGGTCACGAAGAGCACGGTGAGCTTCCGTTCGGTCCAGATCCGTTCCAGCTCGTCGTGCAGGATGTCCCGGGTCATCGCGTCGAGCGCGCCGAACGGCTCGTCCATCAGCAGCACCGGGGTGTCCAGGGCCAGGGTGCGGGCCAGCGCGACCCGCTGCCGCATGCCGCCGGAGAGCTCGTGCGGGCGCTTGCGGGCGAAGTCGGCCAGGTGCACCGTGCGCAGCAGCTCGGCGGACCGCTCGCGGCGGGCGGCCCGGGGCAGCCCGCGCAGCTTCAGCGGCACCTCGACGTTGCCCTCGACGGTCAGCCACGGGAAGAGCGCCGGCTCCTGGAACATCAGCCCCGGCTCGGCGTCGCCGAGGTCGATCCGCCCGGCGCTGGCCCGGTCCAGGCCGGCGACCAGGTTGAGCAGCGTGCTCTTGCCGCAGCCGGAGGCGCCGACCAGGCAGACGAACTCGCCGGGCGCGACGTCGAGGGAGAGCCCGTCCAGGGCCAGGACGGCGTTCGCCCCGCGCCCGTACACCTTGGTCACGCCGTGCAGCGCGACCGAGCCGGTCGCGCTGCGTGGCGTCGTCGTGGTCGACGTCATGGCTGGGCGACCTCGGCCTTGCCCTGCTCCTTCAGCACCTCGTTCAGGTACTTCAGGTCGTAGAGCCCGTCCAGGCTGGTCGGCTTGGTCAGCTCCACCGCCACGGCGTGGTCCAGGCCGGTCTTGAGCGAGGCGGCGATCGGGTCGTCGGTGAACTCCAGGGTCGGCCACGCCTGCTTGATCAGCTTGACGTCCAGCGGCTTGCCGGTGATCTTGCCGATGTGGTCGGAGATGGCCTGCTGCGACTCGTCCGGCTTGGTGTTGACGAACTCGTTCGCGGCGACCTGCCCGGCGACCAGCTTCTTCACCACGTCGGGGTGGGCCTTGAGGAACTTGGTGCTGACGATCAGGTTGGTGATCACGAAGCGCTTGTCCGGCCAGAGGTCCCGCTCGTCGACCAGCACCTTGCCGCCGGCGTTGACCAGCCGGGAGACGAACGGCTCCGGCACCCAGGCGCCGTCGATCGCGCCGCTGGAGAAGGTCTCCACGGTCTGCGAGTTCTCCTGGGGGACGACCTTGACGTCGCCGCCGCCCTCCTTGGTGGTCTTCAGGCCCTTCTCCTTGAGCCAGTAGCGCAGCGCCACGTCCTGGGTGTTGCCCAGCTGCGGGGTGGCGATCTTCTTGCCTCGCAGCTGCTCCACCGAGGTGATGCCCGGCTTGACCACCAGGGCCACGCCGCCGGAGGCGGCGCCGGAGACCACCCGGACCGCCTCGCCGTTGGACTTGGAGAAGGCGTTCACCGTCGGGTTCGGACCGATGTACGTGGCGTCGAGCGCGCCGGAGAAGATCGCCTCGACGGCGGCCGGGCCGGCGTTGAAGGTCTTCGTCTCCAGCCTGACGTCGCTGCCCAGCTTCTCGGCGAAGATGCCCTTCTCCACGCCGACCACCGCCGGCGCGTGGGTGATGTTGGGGAAGTAGCCGAGCCGCAGGGTGACCGGGCCGGAGCCGGCGTCGGCGCTGTCGTCGTCGCCGCACGCCGCGGTGGTCCCCATCGTCGCCACGCCGATCACGGCGAGGGTGGCGAGGGAGGCCAGCCGACGGTAGGGGAGTCTCATCGTTCGTCCAATCCGCAGTATTCCTACTTAGTTGATAGGAAGACTGGGTCACCGGTGGCGCGGCCGTCAAGACCGGTCCACCATCCGGGACGGGGGACGGCTCGGGGCCGCTGACGCGAGGTCGCCGGTGCCGAGCGGGCCGACGCGCTAGGGTCGGTCTCGTGCCGACGCGGAGAGCGACAATTCCAGCGACGAAATACCCGGTCGAGCGGTTCGTCCTCGACAACGGCCTGCGGGTGGTGCTCACCCCCGACCGCAGCGCCCCGGTGATCGGGGTGGCCGTCGTCTACGACGTCGGCATCCGCTCCGAGCCGGAGGGTCGGACGGGCTTCGCCCACCTCTTCGAGCACCTGATGTTCCAGGGCTCGGAGAATCTCGAGAAGCTGGCCCACTTCCGGCACGTCCAGGGCGCCGGCGGCACCTTCAACGGCTCCACCCACCTGGACTACACCGACTACTTCGAGACGCTGCCGAGCAACGCCCTGGAACGGGCGCTGTTCCTGGAGGCCGACCGGATGCGCGGCCCCAGGCTGACCGAGGAGAACCTGCGCAACCAGGTCGACGTGGTCAAGGAGGAGATCCGGGTCAACGTGCTCAACCGGCCGTACGGCGGGTTCCCCTGGCTGACCCTGCCGCCGGTCATGTTCGACACCTTCCCCAACGCCCACGACGGGTACGGGTCCTTCGTCGACCTGGAGTCCGCCACCGTCGCGGACGCCGCCGACTTCTTCCGCCGGTACTACGCCAGCGGCAACGCGGTGCTCGCGGTCAGCGGGGACCTCGACGTGGCCGAGGCGACCACGCTGATCGAGCGGCACTTCGGCGACGTGCCGGCCCGGCCCGCCCCGGAGCGCCCCGACTTCGCCGAGCCGGACCTGACCGCCGAGCGGCGCACCTCGTACACCGACAAGCTGGCGCCGCTGCCGGCGGTGGCCGGGGCCTGGCGGGTGCCCGACCCGATCGGCGACTTCGCCGGCTACCTGCCGTACGTGGTGCTGGCCGAGGTGCTCACCGACGGCGACGCGTCCCGGCTGGTCGACCGGCTGGTCCAGCGGGACCGCACGGTCACCGCCCTGGCCGGCTACCTCGGCTTCATGGGCGACCCGTTCGACGTGCGCGACCCCACCGCGCTGCTGCTGCAGGCGCACCTGCCGCCGGGCGGCGACGTGGACAAGGTGCTGCGCACCGTCGACGAGGAGCTGGACCGGCTGGCCACCGACGGGCTGGCCGACGGCGAGCTGGCGCGCACCCAGGCCCGGATGGCGACCCACCTGCTGCGCGAGACCGACGCGGTGCTCGGCCGGGCGTTGCGGATGGCGGTGCTGGAACAGCAACGCGGCGAACCGGGGCTGCTCAACGACCTGCCCCGGCTGGTCGGCGAGGTCACCGACGAGCAGGTGCGGGCCGCCGCGGCCACCCTGCGCCCCGAGCGCCGGGCCTGCGTCGAGGTCGTGGCCGGAGGTGCCCGATGACGACGACCGCCCCCGCCACCGGGCGGGCCCTGCCGCCGCTCGGCCCGAACCCCCGGCTCAACCTGCCCGAGCAGGCCGAACGGACGCTGGCCAACGGGCTCACCGTGATCGCGGTACGCCGGCCCGCCGTGCCGCTGGTCGAGCTGCGGCTGTGGATGCCGTTCGGCCGGGCCCCGCTGGCCGACGGCGCGCTGCTCGCGCAGACCATGCTCTCCGGTACGCAGGCCATGTCGGCCATCCAGATCGCCGCCGAGCTGCAACGGGTCGGCGGCGGGCTCTCCGCCGGGATCGACCCGGACCGGCTGATGCTCTCCGGCGCCGGGCTGGTCACCGGGCTGGACCGCACCCTGGAGATCCTGGCCGACGTGCTGACCGGCGCCAGCTATCCGCGGGACGAGGTCGGCACCGAGCGGGACCGGCTGGTCGACCGGATCCAGGTGGCCCAGAGCCAGCCCAGCCACCTGGCCCGGACCGCGCTGCTCAAGCGGGTCTACGGCGAGCACCCGTACGCCGTGCAGACCCCCGAACCGGACGAGGTGCGCCAGGTCGCACCGGACACGCTGCGGGCCCTGCACAGCGAGCGGGTGCACCCGGCCGAGGCGGTGCTGGTGCTGGTCGGCGACGTGCGCCCGGAGCAGGCGCTGGACGCGGCCGAGGCGGCGCTGTCCGGCTGGAACGGCGCCGGGCACGCGGTGGAGCTGCCGCCCGCCCCGGCGCTGCGACCGGGGCCGCTGCTGCTGGTCGACCGGCCCGGCTCGGTGCAGTCGTCGCTGCGCGTCGCGCTGCCCGCGGTGCCCCGCACCCACCCGGAGCACGCCGCGCTGCAGCTGGCCAACCTGATCTTCGGCGGCTACTTCTCGTCCCGCTGGACGGAGAACATCCGCGAGGACAAGGGCTACACCTACGGCCCGTACTCGGGGATCGAGCACTCGGTCGCCGGCTCGGTGCTGGTCGCCTCCGCCGAGGTGGCCACCGAGGTGACCGGCCCGGCGTTGGTCGAGACGACGTACGAGCTGGGCCGGCTGGCCACGCTGCCGCCCAAGGTGGAGGAGCTGGAGCAGGCCCGCCAGTACGCCCTCGGCACGCTCCAGCTCGGCATGTCCACCCAGGCCGGCCTGGCGTCGCTGACCAGCGCGTACGCGGGCAACGGGCTGCGCCTGGACTTCCTCGCCGAGCACTCCGCCCGGCTGGCCGCGGCGACGATCGACGACGTCGCCGCGGCGGCGGCCCGCTACCTGGCGCCGGCGCACGCGGTGACCGTGGTGCTGGGTGACGCCGAGCGGGTGGGTGCCCAGCTGTCGGCGCTCACCCCGGTCGAGGTCGAGGCGCCGTGACCGGCGAGACAGCGCCGCCGCTGGCCCGCTCCACCCTGGACCGGGCGGCGCACCGGCGCACCGACCCGGAGTGGCTGGCCCAGGCGTGGCGGCGGGCCCGGGTGCTGGTGCTGGACTCCGGGCGGCAGGGCCGGGCGCTGGTGCGTACCGACACCAGCCCGCCGACGCTGGTGCTGCGGGACGCGGTGGAGGTGGGGTCGACCGGCGAGTCGGTGCCGCTCTTCCTCGGTGTGGAGCCCGACGGCGTGCCGGTCTTCGCCGTGGACGCGCCGCTGCCCGAGCTGCCCGGCGCCCAGCCGGCGAACCTGCGGGAGATCGGCCACCTGCTGCCGGACCGGGACGCCGGCCTGTTCACCACCGCGCTGGCGCTGGTCAACTGGCACCGCGGGCACGGCTGGTCGCCCCGGACGGGGCACCGCACCACGATCGACGAGGGCGGCTGGTCCCGGGTGGACGCGGAGGGCCACCGGGCCTGGCCGCGGACCGACCCGGCGATGATCGTGCTGGTTCACGACGGGGTGGACGGGATGGACGGGCGCTGCCTGCTCGGCAACAACGCCACCTGGCCGCAGAGCCCGGGCGAGCGCCGCTACTCCTGCCTCGCCGGCTACGTCGAGCCGGGCGAGTCGGCCGAGGCCGCCGTGCTGCGCGAGGTCCGCGAGGAGGTCGGCGTCGCGGTCGACCGGATCGGGTACGTGGGCAGCCAGGCGTGGCCGTTTCCCGGCTCGCTGATGCTGGGCTTCCTGGCCGAGGCGGACCCGGGCGCGCCGATCCGGGTCGACCCGGTCGAGATCGCGTACGCCCGATGGTTCACCCGCCGGGAGATCGGCGCGGCACTGGCCGGTCGGGCGGTCGACGTGGGCGACGGCGCCCGGCTGGTGCTGCCGCCGGCGTCGTCGATCGCGCTGTTCCTGATCCACCGCTGGCTCGACGGCCACTGCTGACTCGACGGCCACTGCTGACTGGCCGGGCCCGGACGCGGCCCCGGCCCGTGACCGTCGTTGCCGCGGCGGTCACGGGCCGGGAACACGGACCGTCGTGGGCGGGCGGGGCGAGGAACGCGGCGAGGAGCCGATCCGACCACGACGGACGTCGGGGAGCGGTCAGCCGTAGGGGCCACCCGGTCGCTCCGGCGGGGGCGGGGCGTCCCAGTAGGCGTACTGCCCGGGGTCGTCCAGCGGCAGCACCTTGACCCGTTGCCGGCCGGCGCGCACCGCGCCCACCGTGGCCAACGCCCGGGCCAGCAGCAACGCGGCGTCCCGGTCCTCGGCGTGCACGATCTGGCGGCGGGGTTCGGGGGCGGTCGTCTCGTCGCGCAGCCGGCCTCCACCGGCCCAGGCGGCCAGGATGTCGTTGTCGGCGGCGGCACGGATGTCGGTACGAACGATCAGGAAACGCATGGCTGTCTCCGGATGGACCGCGACGGACGAGTACGCAGTGGAACTTCCACGTCACTGAGACGTCATGTTACGCGCGGTGAGACCCCGGGCAAGGGAAACGCGGTGCTGGGTCCACTACCCGACCGATCGGGGGAGGGCGACGGGGTCGGTCGAGGTGGTGGGAACGACGCGGGGCCGCCGGCCGACGGCCGACGGCCCCGCCCGGTCACCGGATCAGCTCAGGTCGAACCGACCGGTCTTGGTGCCGCCGATGAAGCCGAGCCAGCCGGCCCGGTCGAACAGCAGCACCGGGCCGTCCGGGTCCTTGCTGTCCCGCAGGGCGATCGGGCCCGGGGCGGCGCCCAGCGGCGCCACCTCCACGCAGTTGGAGGTCTGGCTGCGGGTGCTCTTGCGCCACGGCGCGCCGGTCAGTTGGCCGGCGGTGACGAGGTTGCGGATCTCGGTCATGGGTCTGCTCCTGGTCCTGAGCTGTTCTGATGGGAACGAGTGACGCCCGCCCGAACCTGACGGTCCGGTGTGGATCACCGATCCGTCAGTCGCCCGGAGGGGCGGCGGCGCTGGGTCGGCGCCGCTGCCGGGCCCGGGGTCGCCGTGGGCGGAACCGCCGTTTCGGTCAGCCGTCCCGTTGCCACGAAGAGCCAGGTCAGGGTGTCCGATGCGGAGAGCGCCGCCGAACATAGCCACTCGAATGTCACTTTATAGCGGTTTACCGTATTTGCCTCGGTGGACATGGCGTCGATGAAGCCACCTTCGATGGCGAGCGTCTCCGGATCCTGCGGGTCGGCGAAGCGGTAGAGCGAGAACGCCGTCGGTGGCAGGTAGAACTCACCGATCCGGGTGTCCCGCAGCAGCAGCCGCAGCGTCACGTTGGGCAGCATGGCCAGCTCGCAGAGCTGGACCAACTGCTCGTGCAGCACCTGCGGCGGGCCGGCGCGGTGGCCGAGCGCCGCCTCCTCCAGCACCGCGGTGTAGCGGGGGCCGTCCGTGCGGTCCAGCAGCCGCTGCCGGGCCAGGCGCGCCTGCACCTCGGTCTCCGGGTCGGCCACGTCCGGCTCGCCGGCCTGGGTGGCCGCCCGGTCGGCCGAGACGATCCGCAACCGGGCGTACCCGGCGGTCTGCAGCAGCCCTGGCACCAGCACCGGGTTGTACTCCCGGATATCCGCGCAGCCAGCCTCCAGCTCGGCCCAGCCGAGCTGCTGCTGGGTCATCACCGGGTACGACCGCCGCCAGGCGCGCATGTCGCCGGCCTCCTCGGTGATGCCGAGCAGGTCGGTACGGACGTCGGGGTCGGCGCCGTAGAGCTCCAGCAGCAGCGCCACGTCGTCCGGGTCGGGGCGGCTGCGGCCGTTCTCCAGGCGGGACAGCTTCGACGCGGACGCCCAGCCGATCCGCTCGATGACCTGATCGCCGGTGAGGCCCGCCGCTTCCCGCAGGCGGCGCAGTTCGATGCCGAGCCTGCGCCGGCGCAGGATCGGACTCGGTACGGCAGGAGGCACGGTGTCCTCGATTCCCGTCGACCGCCGCGGACGCGACGGTAACTGTATGAAATTCGCCCCCCACGGTCAGTATGGACGTCGCGACCGGTGCCGGAGGTTCCGGCGCGGCGTGTCCTGCGACAAAAAGAGGACTGTGGAAGGTGCTCCACCGGCTTGGACGACGAGGTCACGGCCGGTCGGGCGCTCCTGCCACCCCCGCCGGAGGGAACCCCATGCGCACCGTCCTGCGCCGTCCCGACTTTCGTCTGCTCTTCGTCGCCCTGCTGGCCAGCATGGCCGCCGAGTCGATCCTGCTGCTCGCGCTGGCCATCTGGGTCAAGGACCTGACCGGCTCCGACGGGCTGGCCGGCGCGACCATCTTCGCGATCATCGCACCGATGACCCTGGCCCCGCTGGTCGGCTGGGTGGTCGACCGGCATCGCCGCCAGCCGTTCTTCGTCGCCGCCAACCTCGGCACCGCGCTGCTGCTCACCCCGCTGTTCGCCGTCCGGGACCGGGCCGACGTGTGGATCATCTACGTGGTCGCGGCGCTCTACGGATTGTCGTACCTCACGCTCAGTGCGACGCTCAGCGGGCTGATCCGGCAACTGGTGCCCGGCGAGCTGCTGGCCGAGGCCAACGGCGCGCTGCAGACCGTCCGGCAGGGGTTACGGCTGGGCGGCCCGCTCGCCGGGGCGGCGCTCTACGCGACCGTCGGCGGGTGGCTGCTGACCACGCTGGCGATGACCGGGTTCGTCACGGCCGCCGCCGTGGTGGCGACGCTGCGGGTGCCCGAGCCGGGTGCCGCGCCGGCCGCGCTGCGCTGGCCGGCCGAGTTGGGGGCCGGGCTACGGCACCTGGCCGCCGAGCCGGCGCTGCGCCGGGCCCTGCTCGGCTACGGGCTGGGCTCGCTGGTGATGGGCTTCAGTGAGTCGCTGATCTTCGCGTACGTCGACCAGGGGCTGCGCCGCGACGTCGCGTTCGTCGGCGTGCTGGTCGCCGTGCAGGGGGTGGGCGGCCTGGTCGGTGGCTTGCTCTCCGCGGGCGTGGTGCGCCGCGTCGGTGAGGTCGGCGCGCTCGCCGCCGGGGTGAGCTTCTTCGGGCCGGCCGCGCTGGCGCTCGCCTGGCCGGACCTGCGGCTCGGGGTGCTGGCGCTGCTGCTGGCCGGGGTGTCACTGCCGCTGACCATGGTCGGCCTGGCCACGCTGATCCAGCGGCGTACCCCGCCGGCGCTGCTCGGCCGGGTCGCGGCCGCCTCGGAGGCGGTGGTGAGCGGGCCGCAGGCGATCTCCATCGGCACCGGCGCGCTGCTGGTGAGCGTCCTGGACTACCGCCTGCTCTTCGTCGGGGTCGGCCTGATCACCACGGCCGCCGGCGCCTGGCTCTGGCGCGGCCGCGCCCTCTCCCCACCCCCACCCCCACCCCCACCCCCACCCCCACCCCCACCCGCACCCGCACCCACCCGCATCCCGTCCCCCCGCCGCCCATCCCCGGCCCCCGCCCCTCCCTCAGCCCCCGTCGCCGCGCCCCCGCCTCGCTGATCTAGGGACCGTTGCTGCTGATGGAGATCGACTAGCAGCATCAATCCCTAGATCGGCGAGGCGGGGCGGCGGGGTGGGAAGGGGAAGAGCGGCCGGCCCGGGTGGGGCGGCCGCTCTTCGGGAGGGGGAAGGTCAGCTGGGGAGGGTGGCGAGGTGCTGCTTGACCTGGGTGATCGACGGGTTCGTGAGGGCGCTGCCGTCGGCGAAGCGGAGCGTGGGGACGGTCTGGTTGCCGCCGTTGACGCTCATCACGAACTCCGCCGCCTTCGGGTCCTGCTCGATGTCGACCACCTGGTAACCGATGCCCTCCCGGTCCAGCTGCGACTTCAGCCGGTGGCAGTAGCCGCACCACGGGGTGGAATACATCGTCAACATGGTCGAATCCTCCAGAGGGTCTCGCCGTACACCCGGTCGGTTCAGGCCAGGCTAACCAGTGCAACGTCGGCGGGAGCTGAGATGATTCCTCGCTGTGGTGGTTCACTCGGCGGCGGAGCTCGTGCTCGCCGGGCTGGATCCGGAGCAGCGGTCCGCGGTGACCGCCCCGGCCGGCCCGGTCTGCATCCTGGCCGGCGCCGGCACCGGCAAGACCCGAGCGGTGACCTCCCGGATCGCCCACCGCTCGCTGACCGGGGAGATCTCCGCCCGGCACGTGCTGGC
Source organism: Micromonospora sp. NPDC000089 (assembly GCF_042899365.1). Taxonomy (NCBI): domain Bacteria; kingdom Bacillati; phylum Actinomycetota; class Actinomycetes; order Micromonosporales; family Micromonosporaceae; genus Micromonospora; species Micromonospora sp. NPDC000089. Next base: position 3,238 of record NZ_JBIAZT010000010.1, on the reverse strand, counting down.
GGTCACCTTCACCGCCCGGGCCGCCGCCGAGATGCGCGCCCGGCTCAGCACGCTGGGCGTGGCCGGCGTCCAGGCCCGGACGTTCCACGCCGCCGCGCTGCGCCAGGTGCGCTACTTCGCGCCCCGGCTGCTCGACGGGCGGGCCATGCCCGAGCTGCTGGACAGCAAGGTCCGGGTGGTCACCCTGGCCGCCGCCAAGGTCGGCCTGCGCGCCGACCGGGCCGCCGCGCGGGACCTGGCCGGTGAGATCGAGTGGGCCAAGTCGTCGCTGGTCGAGCCCGGCGAGTACCCGGTGGCCGCGGCCAAGGCGCTGCGCGAGACGCCGTACGAGCCGGCGAAGGTGGCCGAGGTGTTCGCCGCGTACGAGCGGCTCAAGCGCGGCAACGGGGTGATCGACTTCGAGGACATGCTGCGCGCCGCGGTCTGGGGGATCGAGGAGCACCGGGACGTCGCCGAGCAGGTCCGCGGCCAGTACCGGCACTTCGTCGTCGACGAGTACCAGGACGTCAACCCGCTGCAGCAGCGGCTGCTGGAGGCGTGGCTGGGCGGCCGGGACGACCTGACCGTGGTCGGCGACGCCAGCCAGACCATCTACTCCTTCACCGGGGCCACCTCGTCGTACCTGGTCGACTTCCCGCGCCGGCACCGCGGCGCGACCGTGGTCCGGCTGGTCCGCGACTACCGCTCCACCCCGCAGGTGGTCGGGCTGGCCAACGCGGTGATCAGTCAGGCCCGGGGCGCCGAGGCCCGGCTGCGGCTGGAGCTGCACGGCCAGCGCCCGCCCGGCCCCGAGCCGGAGCTGCGGATCTTCACCGACGAGCCGGCCGAGGCCGCCGCGGTGGCGGCCCGCTGCCGGGCGCTGGTCGGCGGGGGCGTCCCGGCGCGGGAGATCGCCGTGCTGTTCCGCACCAACGCGCAGTCCGAGGCGTACGAGAAGGCGCTGACCGAGGCCGGCGTGCCGTACGTGGTGCAGGGCGCGGAGCGGTTCTTCGAGCGGGTCGAGGTGCGCCAGGCGATGGTCGCGCTGCGGGCCGCCACCCGCTCGATCCCGGGGGAGACCCCGCTGCCGCTGGCGGTGCGCGAGGCGCTCGCCGCGGTCGGTTGGGCCCCGGACGCCGCCCCGCCCGGTGGCGCCGCCCGGGAGCGCTGGGAGGCGCTGGCCGCGCTGGTCGGCCTCGCCGAGGAGTACGCGGCCACCCCCGAGGTGCTGCCGATCGGCGAGGCGGCGGCGGTGGAGCGCCAAGTCACCCTGACCGACTTCAACGACGAGCTGGCCCGCCGCGCCGCCCAGCAGCACGTGCCCACGGTCGACGGGGTCACCCTGGCCTCGCTGCACTCGGCCAAGGGCCTGGAGTGGGACGCGGTCTTCCTGGTCGGGCTCTCCGAGGGCACCCTGCCCACCTCGTACGCCCGCACCCCGGAGCAGGTCGAGGAGGAGCGGCGGCTGCTCTACGTCGGGGTGACCCGGGCCCGGGAGTGGCTCTGGCTGTCGTACGCCGCGGCCCGCTCGCCGGGCGGTCGGGCCCGGCGGCCGTCGCGCTTCCTGCCCCAGCTGGACCGCTCCGGCGGCGGCGAGCGGGCCGGCGGGGGCGTCGCCAAGCGGGGGGCTGCCCGGCGGCCGGCCACCCAGATCGTCTCCTGCCGGATCTGCGGCGCGACCCTGCTCGCCGGCCCGGACCGCAAGCTCGGCCGCTGCCCGACCTGTCCGTCCGACATCGACGAGGCCCTGTACGAGCGGCTGCGCGACTGGCGGGCCCGGGTGGCCGACGCGCAGAAGGTCCCGGCGTACGTGGTGTTCACCGACGCCACCCTGACCGCGCTGGCCGAGCGGCGGCCCGCCCGGGTCGAGGAGCTGATCGCCATCGCCGGCATCGGGCCCCGGAAACTCGGCCTGTACGGCGAGGCGGTGCTGGCGCTGGTGGGCGGCGCGACGGTGGACGAGATCGGCCCGCAGAAAACTTTCGAAATCTCGTCGTAAATTCGTTTGCCCTCGCCCCGTGGCGAGGAATAGCCTCAGGACACACCTCACCGAGCGGCGCATTCCGGCTGCTCAGCGGGGTTGAGTCCGAGTTGACATCGAGGAACGTGAGGGAGGTGGCCCCAATGGAGATCTTCACCTATGAGCGTCCGGCGGCGCTGCCAGCTGCCTGCGCTCCGCTGTCGACTGTCCGGGTGGCCCTTGCCGCTGCGCGACCGTCGGTTTCGCAGGTGCACCAGGTCCAGGTTCAGGCCGAGCTGACCTTGACCGTTGCGCCGAATGCCGGAGTCGACGCCACCAGTGGCTTCACGGGCATGGGCATCGATGGCGCCAAGAAGCGGCTGGATGTCCGCGGCGTTCCACCTCGAGGGAGACCGGTCTGATCCACAGACCACCGGCTCACCTCGAGGCCGCGGAACCCGCACACCGGGATCCGCGGCCTCAGTTTTTTTATCCCGTCGAAGTACGTCGGAATGCGATCCACGAGATCGAAGTGAGAGAGAGGTGACCGGGCGATGAGTCTGGCGTTGGCCCCCCTCGACGTTAGTGTCGAGCTGGAGGCGAACCTGCCCTGCCGGAAGGTCGACCCCGACCTGTGGTTCTCCGACTCGCCCACCGAGCTCGAGCTGGCCAAGTCGCTCTGCGGGGACTGCCCGCTGCGCGTCGAGTGCCTGGCCGGCGCGGTGGAGCGGGCCGAGCCCTGGGGCGTCTGGGGCGGCGAGATCTTCGAGCGTGGCGCGGTCGTCCCGCGCAAGCGGCCCCGTGGCCGGCCACGCAAGGAGGACCTCGCCCGCGACGCGGCGCTCCGGGTCGAGGCCGAGGCGCGACTGGCGGCCAGTGGTGTGGCCACCTCGCGTAACGCCGTCCGGCTGGCGGCCTGACAACTCCCGTTCCACACGTCCCGCCGGTGCCCGCACCGGCCGCACGAAAGCTGACAACGATGCTGCTCCTGCCGAACGGAACCGAGATGCAACTACTCCACGAAGCGTTGACCAGGGCTCGAATGCGCCGGCCTCAGGCCGGTCGTACCACCACGAGCACTGAGGCAACCCGTTCCGCCCGTACCGTCGCCATGGCCGGCCGCAGCCGGTCGGCTCACGATCTGGGCATCCGCTAGATCCCTACCAACGCCGCGGGGGGGGGGGGCCGGAAGCCCGGGCCCCCCCCCCCCGCGGGGCGGCGGGGCGCCCCCCCCCCCGCGGCCGGGCCCCCCCCCCCCCCGGCCGGGCGGGGGGGGGCCCTAGCCCCCAGCGTGCCGAG
>NZ_JBIAZT010000009.1:0-265883 GCF_042899365.1 Micromonospora sp. NPDC000089 | reverse complement strand
GCCTCAAGCGATACATCGCCCGCGAGGTCTACGAGGTCCTCACCAACCCCACCCAACCACCACCGGCCACACCTTGACATCCATAGGAGCATCCCCCGTCCCCGGCCGTCTTACCCCGTCCCCGGCCGGCGGCCCTCGTCGCCGCTGTCGGCATCCGGCCCGGCTCGCGGCCGGCAGCTCCCGAGGGTGGTGGCCAGACGCTACGAACTTGATGACCTGAACGAATCGGGGACCGGCACCGCACGGCTCGGGCCCAGGCAGCCGCCGGGCTGTCCAAAAGCTCATTCCATTCCGAAGAGTAGGTCCGAACAACTCGGGCCCCGACTGTCCGGACCTACCTTCCGGATCGCTGCTCACAGCCTTGATCATCCGAAGTCCCCGCACGGACGGGACAGACCTCTCGCCGTAGCTGAGCCTGATTCGCGCGGGTCATCAAGTTCGTAGCCTCCGGAGGACCAGCCCAGGGACCTGACGCTCGGGGTGGGCGCGCGGCGTCAGGAGACCGTGAGCAGCAGGTGGTTGACGGCCAGCGCGGTGAGCGCCTGCCCGGCCAGCCACCAGCGGCGGGTCGGCGCGGGCAGGTGCGCGGTGGCGACCAGCAGCCAGACCGCGAACGGCAGCCAGATCCGCTCCACCTCGGCCTTGCTCATCCCGGACAGGTCGGCGCCGAGCACCGCGAGCGCGGCGGCGGCCGGCAGCAGCACCGTCGGTCCGAGCGCGCGCACCCGGTGGGCGATCACCGCCGGACGCCGACCTCCAGGCACGAGGGTGGGGGTCGTGGCGGACGCCGGGCGCCAGGTCGCCCGGGCGGCGAGCGCGGCGCGGCGCAGCGCGGGGCCGAGCACCGGGCCCGCCGACAGCAGCAGCGCGGCCAGGTTGGCCCACACCCAGTAGGAGTACGGGCGGTCGGCCGCCCAGCCCTGGTAGTAGCGCTCGACGACCCGGTCGTACCCCTCCCACCAGCGGAAGCCGGCCAGCACGAACGCGCCGACCACGACGACGACCCCGGCGGTCGCGGCGAGCGTCGCCGCGCGGCGGCGACCCGGACGCAGCGCCAGCACCACCAGCGCCAGCGCGCCGACCAGCACGAACCCGTACGACAGGTGCAGCGCGAAGCCGAGCAGCAGCCCGCCGGCCAGCGCGACGACCGGCCCCCGGACGGCCAGCAGGGCCAGGCCGGCGGCGACCACCCCGGCGAACACGCCGTCGGCCGAGGCGCCGACCCACACCGCGCCCGGCAGCAGCACCAGGAACGGCAGCACCGCCCGGGCCGCGTCGGCCCCGCCCAGCGCGCGCAGGGTGACCGGCACCGACACCGCCACGGTGGCGCCCACCAGCACGCAGCACAGCGCCGCCGCCGTGCCGCCGCCCAGCCCGATCCGGTCCAGCCCGACGAAGACCAGCAGCGCGCCCGGCGGATGCCCGGCGGTGTGGGTGGACCAGGAGTCCGGCCGGAAATCCAGGATTCGGTCGGTGAAGCCGGCCAGCGTCGCCCGGACGTCGCCCACGCCGGGCACCTCGTGCAGGTACTCCGCCTGCGGGGTGAGCCGCTCGGTCAGCCCCCGGGACCAGCCGTCGACCAGCGCCAGGGACAGCGTCCAGGCGACCGCCGCCAGCCAGCCGGCGGCCAGCAGCGGCCCCCACCGGGCAGTGCGCGCCCAAGCCAGGCCCGGGCCGAGTACCACCGCGGCGACCAGCACCGCCGCCGGGGTGCCCCAGCCGACGTGCGGCAGCCAGGTGGCGTACAGCGGCGCGGCGTCCGCGTGCAGCCCGGCGCCGCGCCGGTTGAGCACCGCGCCGACCACCACCGCGGCGACCAGCAGCACCGCCTCGAGGGCCAGCACGAGCAGGTCGCCCCGGCCGCGGGCGGGTGCCCGGCCGGGGACGGGGGAGCGGGGGAGGGTGGCTGCGGCTCTCATGACGACCGGACGGTACGGGTTGCCCCGGCCGCCCGTCAGCCGAACCGGCGGCCCGTCACCGGACGGTAAGAAATCCTTGCTCGGTAAGGGTTCCGTAAGGCCGATCGGGGCCTGCGCGGCCGCCCGCGGTCCTAGCGTCGGCGGTATGCCGACACAGATCGACGTGGTGCTGCCGTGCCTGGACGAGGCCGCCGCCCTGCCCGGCGTGCTGACCGCGCTGCCGCCCGGTTACCGGGCCATCGTGGTGGACAACGGCTCGCGGGACGGGTCGCCGGAGGTGGCCGCCCGGCACGGCGCCCGGGTGGTGCGCGAACCCCGTCGGGGGTACGGCGCGGCGGTGCACGCCGGGATCGAGGCGGCCGGCACGGAGCTGGTGTGCGTGCTCGACGCGGACGGCTCGTTCGACCCGGGAGAGCTGCCGGCCCTGGTCGCGCCGGTGGCCGACGGGACGGCCGACCTGGCGGTGGGCCGGCGGCGGCCGGTCGGCGCCGGGGTCTGGCCGTGGCACGCCCGGGCCGGCACCGCCCTGGTGGCCGCCCTGCTGCGCCAGCGCGGGGTGCCGCTGCGGGACCTCAGCCCGATCCGCGTCGCGCGGCGCGCGGACCTGCTCGCCCTCGGGGTCACCGACCGCGCCTTCGGCTACCCGCTGGAGCTGCTGATCCGGGCCGCCGCCGCCGGGTGGCGGATCCACGAGCGGGACGTCACGTACTCGCCGCGGACGGCCGGCACCCGCTCCAAGGTGTCCGGCTCGGTACGCGGCACGTTCCGCGCCACCCGCGACTTCGCGGCGGTGCTGCGCAGCGTGGACGGTCGACGGTGACGGTGCTGCTGGTGGTGGCCAAGGCGCCGGTGCCCGGATTGGTGAAGACCCGGCTCTGCCCGCCCGCCACCCCGGCCGAGGCGGCCCGGATCGCGGCCGCCGCGCTGCGCGACACCCTCGACGCGGTGACCGCCACCCCGGGGGTGCTGCCGGTGCTCTGCCTCGCCGGGGCCCTCGCCGACGCGTCGGACGGGGTGGACCTGGCCGCCGCGCTCGCCGGCTGGCCGGTCCTGCCGCAGCGCGGCGTCGACTTCGCCGCCCGACTGGCGCACGCGCACGCCGACGTGGCGGCCGCGTACCCCGGCCGGCCGGTGCTGCAGATCGGCATGGACACCCCGCAGCTGACCGCCGGGCGGCTGGCCGCGGCCGTCCGCCGGCTCGGCGCGCCGGACGTCGACGCGGTGCTCGGCCCCGCGGCCGACGGCGGCTGGTGGGCGCTCGGCCTGCGCGACCCCCGGCAGGCACAGGCGCTGCGTACGGTGCCCATGTCCACCCCGGACACCGGGCGACTGACCTGGGCGGCGCTGGCCGACCGCGGACTGCGCCTCCGGCCGCTGCCGGTGCTGCGGGACGTGGACGTCCTCGCGGACGCCCTCGCGGTGGCCGCCGCGGCCCCGAGGAGCCGGTTCGCCCGCGAGGTGGCCGCGCTGCGACGCGGCCCGGTCGCCGGGGTGCTCCGGTGACCGACCTCGCCGGCCTCGCCGCCGGCCGCACCGTCACCGGCCGCCCACGCGCCGGCGAGACCGACCCCGCCGGCGCGGACGGCTTCGGCGCCGTGCTGGGCGGGCGGGACGCGGGCGCGCACTGGCTGGTGCGCGCCGACGGTGGGCGCAGCCGGCTGCCGGTGGACCGCTGGCACGGGTCGGCCGAGCCGGCCACCGCCGCGGTGGTGCGCCGGTGCGCCGGCCCGACCCTCGACCTGGGCTGCGGGCCGGGGCGGCTGACGGTCGCGTTGGCCCGCGCCGGGCTCAGCGCGCTCGGCGTGGACATCTGCGCCCGCGCGGTCGCGTTGACCCGCTCGCGGGGCGCGGCCGCCGTGCAGGCCGACTTGTTCGACCCGCTGCCGGCGGAGGGCCGGTGGGCCCACCTGGTGCTGCTGGACGGCAACATCGGCATCGGCGGCGATCCGGCCGCGCTGCTGCGCCGCTGCCGGGCGCTGCTGCACCCGGCCGGCACCCTGCTGGTCGAGCTGGACCCGCCCGGGACGGGCGCCTGGCGAGGCCAGGCGCACGTGGTCTCCGGCGCGCACCGGGGGCCGAGCTTCCACTGGGCGCGGCTGGACACCCGGGCGGTGGTCGGGCCCGCTGCGGAGGCCGGCCTGGCCGTCCGCGAGCTGTTCCGCACCGGCCGCCGCTGGTTCGCCGAGCTGACCCGACCCTGAGCGCCGCCCGGCGCGCCGATGCCGGCCCGTCCGGCCCGGCGCAGCCCGGGCAGCGGGGCCGGGCGCGGGGTCAGGCCGCCAGCGGCAGGCGTACCACGAACCGGCAGCCACCGGCGACGTTGCGCACCTCGACCCGGCCGCCGTGCGCCTCGACCAGGCCGCGCACGATGGCCAGGCCGAGCCCGCCGGAGCCGGCCACCCCGCCGTCGCCCGCGCGGGGGGTACGGGCCGGCTCGCCCCGGAACGCCACGTCGAACACCCGCGGCAGGTCCGACTCGGGGATGCCGCCGCAGGTGTCCGCGACCGACAGCCAGGCGTCGTCACCGTCCCGGCCGGCGGCCACCCGGACGGTGCCGTCCGCCGGGGTGTAGCGCACCGCGTTGAGCAGCAGGTTCCCCACCACCCGGGCCAGCTCCGGCTCGCTCGCGGTCACCGTCGGCCAGCCCGACTCGGCCGCCTCCAGCCGGATCCGCCGGGCCGCGGCCAGCGGCGCGGTGCCGGCCAGCGCGTCGGAGACCACGTCCCCCAGCGGTACGGCCGACAGCGACAGCCGCAGCGCCCCCGCGTTGATCCGGGACAGCTCGAACAGGTCGTCCACCAGCCGGGTCATCCGGTCGGTCTCCACCCGGATCCGCCGGTGGTACTCGGCGACCGTGGCCCGGTCGGCGACCACCCGGTCCTCCAGCGCCTCGGCCATCGCCCGCAGCCCGGCCAGCGGCGTACGCAGGTCGTGCGAGACCCAGGCGACCAGGTCCCGGCGGCCCTTCTCGATGGTGCGTTCCCGCTCCCGGGCCTGGTCGGCCCAGACCGCCGCGGCCGCCAGCCGCCGGCCGAACAACCACCCGACCGCCAGGCTCACCGCCGCCGCGGCGGAGACGGTGATCAGCACGACCTCCAGGTCGTGCGGGGAGAGGAACATCGCCTCGGCGATCACCGCCACGCCGGCCACCACCGCGCCGACCGTCATCGCCAGCAGCACGACGATGTGCACCAGGATCGACCGGCCGCGGAACAGCCGCAGCGTGCCGGCGCCGAGCAGCCCCACCCCGCAGGCCGCCCCGAGCGCGGCCCCGAAGATCAGCGCCAGGTCACGCATCGCACGGCTCGTACCGGTAGCCGACGCCCCAGACGGTGACGATCCGGCGCGGGTCGGCCGGGTCGACCTCGATCTTCTCCCGCAACCGGCGCACGTGCACGGTCACCGTCGACTGGTCGCCGAACCGCCATCCCCACACCCGTTCCAGCAGCTCCGCCCGGCGGAACGCCCGGGCCGGGTGCCGCATCAGGTGGGCCAGCAGGTCGAACTCGCGCAGCGTGAGGGCCAGCTCCCGGCCGTCCAGCCGGGCCACCCGGGGGCCGGTCAGCACGGTGAGGCCGCCGTCGGTCAGCACCTGCGCCGCGGCGTCCGGCGGCTCGCCGCCGCCGGCCCGGCGCAGCACCGAACCCACCCGCAGCACCAGCTCCCGGGGCGAGAACGGCTTGCTCAGGTAGTCGTCCGCGCCCAGTTGCAGGCCGAGGATCCGGTCGGCCTCGTCGCCGCGCGCGGTCAGCATCACGATGGGTACGCCGTCCGGCCGCTCCCGCAGCCGCCGGCACACCTCCAGCCCGTCCAGCACCGGCAGCATCACGTCCAGCACCACCAGCTGCGGCGGCGCGGCGGCCACCGCGGCCAGGGCGGCGGCGCCGTCCCCGACGTGGTCGACCTGGTAGCCGGCGTGCTCCAGGTAACGGCACACCACGTCGCTGACCGTCCGGTCGTCGTCGACGACCAGCACCCGCTGGGCCACGCCTGCCTCCCCCTGTCGTGCCGGTCAGCGTAGCCCCGTGCGGCCCCGCCGCAGCGCGGCGAAAGCTTGCGATCCGCTTACGTCCGGCGACCTCAGCCGGCCCGCACGCCGGGCCGGCCGGGATGCTCCGCGAGGGCGGCGACCAGGTCCTCCCGGGCCCGCGCCACCCGGGACCGGATGGTGCCCACCGGGCAGTCGCACACCCGGGCCGCCTCGGCGTACGACAGGCCGAGCACCTGGGTGGCGAGGAACGCCTCGCGGCGCTCGGCGGGCAGCTCCCGCAGCAGCGCGTCCAGCGCCACCCCGGCCTCGAACCGGCCCGCCGCGGGCGGGTCGTACGCGTCCAGGGCGACCGTGGCCGGCCGGCGACCCGCCGCGCGCAGGTGGTCGGCGGCCACCCGGCGGGCGATGCCGAAAAGCCAGGTGCGGGCGGTGGACCGGCCGGCGAACCGGGGTAGCGAGCGCATCGCCCGCAGGTAGGTCTCCTGCACCAGGTCGTCGGTCTCCGCGTCGGCCAGCAGGTGCCGCAGGAACCGCCAGCACTGCGGCTGGGTGGCCCGGACGAACGCGGCCAGCGCCTGCGGATCGCCCGTGCCGGCGGCGAGCGCCCACGCCGTGACCTGCTCGTCGTCCTGGTCCACCACGTCCCGGCCTCCCGTCGCGCGCCCGTCCACCAAACGTACGACGAAGCGTAGTAGATGCCCGTCGCGTCTCCGCAGGTGGTACGGCCGACGGGCCGGCGCGGTTCACCGGCCGGGGGCGGGCGTCACTCGTCCGGGCAGCGCTCCGAGAGGGCGTACCGGCTCAGCACCACGTCGCCGATCCGGCGCACCTCGGCCAGCCGGGCGCGGCGGCCCGGGTGCCAGGGGAAGGCGCCCGCCCCGACGAACCGCGGCGCCCGCGGGTCGCCGACGAAGAACGGGGCGACCACCAGGTGCAGCTCGTCGGCGAGCCCGGCGGTGAGGAACTGGGCGTGCACCGTGCCACCGCCCTCCACCATCAGCCGCCGTACGCCCCGGGCGGCCAGGTCGGCCAGCACCGCCGGCAGGTCCACCGGGTCACCGGCGTCCACCACGGTGGCCAGCCCGGCGAGCCGCTCGGCGGTGTGCCCGGCCGCTCCACTGCGGCAGTAGACCACCCGGTCGGCGGTGCCGACGGTGAAGAACCGGGCGGCCCGGTCCAGCTCGCCGCGGGCGGTCAGGGTGACCTTCACCGGCGACGGCGGCAGCCCGCGCGCCTCCCGGGCCGCCCGCAGCGCCGCCGAGCGGATCACCAGCCGCGGGTCGTCCCGGCGGACCGTGCCGGCGCCCACCAGGATCGCGTCGCAGGCCGCCCGGACCTCGTCGATCCGCTCCATGTCCTCGGCGTTGGACAGCAGCAGCCGCTGCTCGGTCGCGTCGTCGATGTACCCGTCGATCGAGGTGGCGCAGCTGAGCAGCACGTACGGCCGGGCGGGCGCGGTGGCCACCCGCGGGGCCGTGGTGGCCGCCGGTACGACGCCCATCTCAGTTCAGCGACGGCTGGTCGACGGAGTGCGCGGCCGCCCGGCCGGCCTTGGCCGCCAGGTAGTCGGCGTTGGCGGGGGAGAGGTACACCCCGGTCGGCACCACCTCGGTGACCGTCAGCCCGAGCGCGTCCAACTGGTCCGCCTTCTCCGGGTTGTTGCTCAGCAGCCGCAGCGCGTCGACGCCGAGCACCGCCAGCATCTGCGCGGCGACCCGGTAGTCGCGCTCGTCCTCGCCGTGCCCGAGCGCCACGTTCGCCTGGTAGGTGTCCAGCCCGGCGTCCTGCAGCGCGTACGCGTCCAGCTTCGGGTAGAGGCCGATGCCCCGCCCCTCCTGCCGCAGGTAGAGCAGGAACCCTCCGGCGTCGCTGATCCGCTCGACCGCCTCGCGCAGTTGCGGCCCGCAGTCGCAGCGCTGGCTGCCGAAGACGTCCCCGGTCAGGCACTCGCTGTGCGGGCGCACCAGCGGCGCCGCACCACCCGCCGCGTGCCGCTCCAGCGCGGCCGTCCACTCGCCCAGCCCGAAGGCCAGGTGCTCCCGCCCGTCGACCAGGCCCTCGAAGGTGAAGACCCGGGCCGACGTGGCGTACCCGTCGGGAAAACGGAGCGGGACGGTGACCTGCGTGCGGACCGTGGCGACCGGCAATCCCTCGTACATGCGTCTCCTCCGTCAGGCGCTACCGGCCAGCCCGGCGGCGGGGACCGGTGCGGAACCACCCTGTTTCCCCACCGTACGGGCCGCCGCCGGTGGGCGCAGGCCCGACCGGTTCCGTCGGACGATCAGCACGGCCGCCCCGGGCAGCGCGGCGACCAGTACCAGCGCGCCGTACACCAGCGCCGTGGACACCCCCTGGGCGGCGCCCAGGCCGGCGGCGCCGAACGCCCACGCGGCGACGCCCTCGCGCGGGCCGAAGCCGCCCACGTTGGCCGGTAGCCCCATGGCCAGCAGCGCCAGCAGGGTGAGCGGCAGCAGCACCGCCACCGGGGCGGTGACGCCCGCCACCCGGGCGGCCAGCAGGAAGGTGGCCAGGTGGCAGCCGACCACCATCACCGAGGCGAGCGCCACCCGGGGCCCGGTCCGGGCGTCCAGCAGGGCGGCCCGCAGGTCGGCGGCGGCCGCCCGCAGCGCCCGTGCCCGGCGCAACGGCCCGCCGGCCGGTAGCGCACGCAGCGCCAGCACCAGCGCGGCGGCGCCGGCCGCGACGGCCAGGGTCACCGCCGGCAGGTACGGCCGGACCGGGGACGGCAGGACGAGCAGCAGCCCGACCGCCAGCCCCAGCTGCACCAGCTGCCCGGCGGTGCGTTCCCAGAGCACCGCCCGGACGCCCCGACCCAGGTCACCGGCGTCCCGCCCGTGCCGGACGGCCCGGTGCACGTCGCCGAGCACCCCGCCGGGCAGGGTGGCGTTGAGGAAGACCGCGCGGTAGCAGTCCGCCACCGCCGCGCCGAGCGGCAGCCGGACCCCGAGCGCCTCGGCGACCAGCCGCCACCGCCAGGCGCAGCAGATCGTGGTCAGCGCGCCCAGGGCCAGCGCCGTCGCCGTGGCGGGCGCGTCGATCCGGCGCAGCGCGGCCAGCGCCGGCCCGGCGCCGAGCCAGTACAGCAGCCCGGCCACCAGCGCGACGCCCGCCAGGTTGCTCAGCCAGGCCCGGCTCGGGCGGGTCGGTGCGGCGGGCTCGGCCACGGGGCGCCTCCTGGGAAGATCGTCACCCGGTTACCACGTAGCCGGCGGCGGAACGGTTCACTCCGCCCCGGCGAGCAGGTCGACGTGCCCAACCACGGCGCCCAGCCGGCCCGCCCCGGCCTCGGCCAGCCGTCGCCCCCGGTACGCCCGGGCCGGCCCGGCCAGCTCCGGGCGCTGCTGCACCGCGGCGTCCAGCCAGCCGGTGAACCACTCGGCGGTCAGCGCGGACCGTTCCGGGCCGAGCCGCCACGGGCTGGGCCGCACGGTCACCTCGACGCCGTGCCGGCGGAACGCGGCCACCGCGTGGTCGGCGGCGTCCGGCCCGAGCAGCGTCCGGCCGCGGGTGCTGCGCCGCTGGTGGTCGTCGAAGCCGGCGGCCACCTCGGCGTCCAGCGGATCGGCCGGGTCGAGGGTCGCCCCGCCGGTCACGGTGAGCGCGAACAGCGTCGGACGGGCCGCCCCGGCGCAGGCCGCCACGATCCGGTCGATCTCCTCGGCGGTCAGCATGTCCAGCAGCGCGGACGCGGTGACCAGGTCGGCGCCGGCCAGGTCGGCGGCGGTCAGCCGGGTGATGTCGGCGGTCCGGGTCGCCACGGTCACCGGCGCGCCGCCGGCGTCCCGCGGCGGCTCGGCCCGCGACCGCTCCAGCAGGCCCGGGTCCCGGTCGTAGAGCACCCAGCGCTGCGGGCCGGGCAGCCGGGGGGCCAGCCAGCGGGCCATCGACCCGGTGCCGCTGCCCAGGTCGTGCACCACCAGCGGGCGGTCGGCGGCGAGCCGGTCGCGGAGCCGGTCGACCAGGTCACCGGCGCGGGCGTCGGCGTCGGCGGGCTCGCGCAGCCGCAGCCAGGCGGCGAACGGGTCGGTCGGGTGGTCGGTCATGTCCTCACTCCGTTCAGCACGTCGGCGACGATCGCGGTGGTGGCCGGCCAGCCCGGCAGGGTGTCCCGGCGCTCCCGGGCCGCCTGGCGCAGCCGGTCCCGCAGCCCGGCGTCGTCCAGCCAGCGGCGCAGCGCGCCGGCCAGCGCCCCCGGGTCGTCCGGCGGCACCAGCAGGCCGGGCGGCCGGCCATCGGCGCCCCGGCCGACCGCCTCCGGCACTCCACCCACCGCGCTGGCCAGCACCGGTACGCCCCGGGCCAGCGCCTCGGTGAGCACCATCCCGTACGTCTCCCCCCGGGAGGCGAGCACCAGCAGGTCGGCGGCGGCGTACCCGGCGTCCCGCGCCGGGCCGGTCAGCGGGCCGGGAAGGCGTATCCGGTCGGTCAGCCCGGCGGTGTCGATCCGGCGGCGCAGCGTGGCGACGAAGGCCGGATCGCGGGTGAGCGCGCCCACGCAGTCCAGCGTCCACTCCCGGTCGGCCACCTCGGCCAGCGCGGTCACCAGCACGTCGTGGCCCTTGTGCGGGCCGACCGCCGCGACGCAGAGCAGCCGACCGCCCCCGGCGGTGCCCGCGGCGAGCGGCGCCGGGTCGACCCCCGGCGCCGCGGCGCGCACCCGTTCGGGGCGCAACGGATACCGGGCCAGCAGCCGGTCCCGGGTCCACTCGCTGGTGGTGACCACCGCGGCGGCGCGACCCAGCGCGGCGCCCTCGGCGGCGTCCTCCAGCGCCATGTGCACCAGCACGACCAGCCGCAGCCGGTCCGCCTCCGGCGTCAGCACCTCGGGCACGGTCGAGGCGACCAGCCCGTCTAGCAGCACCGGCGCGCCGTCCGGCAGCCCCGCGAGCAGCCCGGCCAGCCGCGCCCGCGCCGGGCCGTCCGGCCGCGGCCAGTCCCCGGGTACGCCGTGCTCGCGCACCGTCCAGCCGGTCGCGGCGAGGCCGGCGCAGACCCGCCGGTCGTAGCTGTTGCCGCCGCTCGGGGTCGCCGGGTCGTCGATGTCGCCGGGCAGGACGACGTGCACCGCCGGCACGGGCTACAGCGACCGTTCGTAGCTGGCCCAGGCGATGTGCGACTCGTGCAGCGTCACGGTGATCCCGGCCAGCTCCCGGGCGCCCTCACCCAGCCCACCGGCGTGCACCCGCTCGGCCAGCCGGTCGGCGATCGCCCGGCAGAGCACCTCGGTGGTGGTGTTCTGCCCGGCGAACGCCGGGTCCTCGTCGAGGTTGCGGTAGGTCAGCCCGCCCAGCACCGCCCGCAGCTCCTCGGTGGCCCGGCCGATGTCGACCACGATGCCATCGGCGTCCAGGTCGGCCCGGCGGAACGTCGCGTCCACCACGAACGTCGCGCCGTGCAGCGCCTGCGCCGGCCCGAACACCTCCCCCCGGAAGCTGTGCGCGATCATGATGTGGTCCCGTACGGTCACGCTGAACACGGCGTCACTCCCCGTCGTAGCTGATCAGGTGGCAGAGGGCGGGCAGTCGGCCCGCGGCGAGCCGGTCGAGCACGTCCGGCAGCTCGGCGAAGCGGGACTCCCCGGTCAGCAGCGCGTCGAACACCGGGTCGGCGAGCAGCTCCAGGGCCAGCGCCAGCCGGTCGGCGTAGGAGCGCCGGGACGCCCGGGCGGGGGAGACTGTGCCGACCTGGCTGGCCCGGATGGTCAACCGGCCGGAGTGGAACGACCCGCCCAGCGCCAGCCGCACCTCGCGGTCGCCGTACCAGCTCAGCTCGACCACGGTGCCCTCGGGCGCGAGCAGCTCCAGGGAGCGCTGCAGGCCGGCGTCGGTGGCGCTGGCGTGCACCACCAGGTCCCGTCCGCCGGTCGCCGCGTCCGGCGCCGCGAAGTCGACCCCGAGCGCGGCGGCGACCCGCGCCTTCGCCGGGTCCGCGTCCACCAGCTCGACGCGTACCCCGGGGAAGCGGGCCAGCAGGGCGGCGACGCAGCAGCCGACCATGCCACCGCCGACCACGCTCACCCGGTCGCCGACCAGCGGGGCGGCGTCCCACAGCGCGTTGACCGCGGTCTCCACCGTGCCGGCCAGCACCGCCCGCCGCGCCGGCACGCCCTCGGGCACCGGGGTCACCGCCGAGGCCGGCACCACGTACGCGCTCTGGTGCGGGTACAGGCAGAAGACCGTACGCCCGAGCAGCGCCGCCGGGCCCGCCTCGACCACCCCGACGTTGAGGTAGCCGTACTTGACCGGGGCGGGGAAGTCGCCCTCCTGGAACGGGGCGCGCATCGCCGCGTACTGGTCGCGCGGTACGCCGCCGGTGAACACCAGCGTCTCGGTGCCCCGGCTCACCCCGGAGTGCAGTGTCCGGACCAGCACCTCGTCCGGGCCCGGCTCGGGCAGCGTCACCGGCCGCAGCTCGGCCTGCCCGGGGGAGCGGAGCCAGCAGGCGCGGGCGGCGCGTACCACGGCTTCTCCTCCATCTCGCGGCGGAGCCGAACCGAACGGCCGTCCGGTCCGTGTTTCCTGTCGAGGCCGTCGATCATAACCACGGAGGCGCGGTGTCCAGGGTTCGAACGGGTCCGGTGATCGGGCTGGGCGCGCAGATCGTGCTGCTGGCCGGCCTGGCCACGACGGTCGGGTTGGACGCCGCCGGGTGGCTGGCCGGCGTCGGGTACGGCGTGGTGCTCTGTGCGGCGCTCACCCGCGGGCTGCGCCGACGCGACCGGGCCGGGTCCACGGTGGCCGGGCACCCGGTCGAAGGGGACCGGTCGGCCCGCGCCCCCGGCGCGGACCGGTCGGGTCCAGGGTGGGCCGAGGCTGCCGACCGGCCGGCCGCGGCCCGCCGCTCCCGCGCGTGCGGGCTGGGGCCGGCCGACCGGGTGACGCTGGCCCGGGCGGTGCTGGTCGGCGGGGTGACCGCGCTGGTGGTCGACGCGGTCGCCGGCCCGGCGCCGCTGCGGGTGCTGGTGCCGCTGGCCGCGGTGGCGCTCGCGCTGGACGCGGTGGACGGCCTGGTGGCCCGGCGCACCGGCACGGCCAGCGCGCTCGGCGCGCGGTTCGACATGGAGGTCGACGCGTTCCTGATCCTGGTGCTCAGCGTCCAGGTGGCGCCGGCAACCGGCGGCTGGGTGCTGGCGATCGGGGCGATGCGGTACGGGTACGTGGCGGCCGGTCGGGTGCTGCCGTGGCTGCGCGGCGGCCTGCCGGCCCGGTACTGGCGCAAGGTGGTGGCCGCCGCGCAGGGCGTGCTGCTGCTCACCGCGGCCGCGGACGTGCTGCCGCCCGGCGCCGCCACGGTGCTGGTGGCGGTCGCGCTGGCGCTGCTGGTGGAGTCGTTCGGCCACGACGTGGGCTGGCTCTGGTGGCACCGCCCGGCCCGGGCCCTGCCGCCCGCCGCTGCGGTCCCGGCCGCCGCGGCCCGGCCGGCGCCCGACGGTGCCGTGGCCACCGCGATGCCGGCCGCTGAGGGCCGGCCGGCCCGAGCCGCGTCGACGGCGCCCGGGCGGGCGCCGTCGGTGCCGACCGCGCCCGTGCCGGCGTCGCGCGTGCCGGCTGCCTCCGTTCCGGTCTGAGCGGTACCGTCCGCCCGCCGCAGTTCACCCCAGGAAGGGGACCTCGCAGTGTCGCTGCTGTCGCACCTGCGCCGCCGCCCGGCGGTCGCCCCCACCCCGCCCGCCGGGCCGGAACCCGCCGCCCGTCAGCTGGGGCGCGACCGGCTGCGGGCCGGCGTGGCCACCGCGACCACGGCCCTGGCCGGGCTGCTCGTGCTGGCCGTGCTGACCGCCCCCGACCGGTACGACCAGCTGCGCCCGGCCGCCTTCCTGCGCGTACCGGTGGAGGGGTTGGTCGGGGCCGCGGCGCTGCTGGCCCTGCGCGGCCGGGCGCGGCGGGTGGTGGCGGTGCTGGCCGGCGTCACGCTCGGCGCGCTGGCCGTGGTCAAGGTGCTCGACGTGGGCATGTCGGCCAGCCTGGCGCGGCCGTTCGACCTGGTGATCGACTGGGTGCTGCTGGACGACGGGTACGGCTTCGTCCGCGACTCGGTGGGTCGGGCCGGCGCGGTGGGCGCGTCGGTGGCGCTGGTCGGCCTGGTCGTCGCGCTGCTCGCGGCGACCACCCGCTCGGTGCTGCGACTGACCCGGGTGGCGGCCCGGCACGACCGGGCGACCGTCCGGGTGGTGGCCGGCCTGACCGCGCTCTGGGTGGTCGGCGCGGCGTTCGGGGTGCCGGTCGCCGACTCGTCCACCTCCGCGCTGGTGCGGCAGCACGTCGTCGCGCTCGGCGCCGGGCTGCGCGACGCCGACGCCTTCGCCGCCCAGGTGGGCGCCGACGCCTTCCGGGACACCCCGGGCGACCAGCTGCTCACCGGGCTGCGCGGCAAGGACGTGGTGCTGGCGTTCGTGGAGAGCTACGGCCGGTCCGCGGTCGAGGACCCGGGGCTCGCGCCGCAGGTCGACGCGGTGCTGGACGGCGGGACCCGCCGGTTGGCCGCCGCCGGGTTCGCCGCCCGCAGCGGCTTCCTCACCTCGCCGACCGCCGGTGGCGGCAGCTGGCTGGCCCACGACACCCTGCTGTCCGGGGTCTGGGTCGACAACCAGCAGCGACACACGGACCTGCTGGCCGGTGACCGGCTCACCCTGAACGGGGCGTTCCGGCGGGCCGGCTGGCAGACCGTCGGGGTGATGCCCGCGGCGACCCAGCCGTGGCCGGAGAAGACGTTCTTCGGCTTCGACCGCTACCACGACGCGGCCGGGCTCGACTATCGCGGGCCGGCGTTCAGCTACGCCCCGATGCCGGACCAGTACACCCTGGCCACCTTCCAGCGCCGGGAGCGCGCGGTGCCTGGCCACGCCCCGCTGATGGCGGAGATCCCGCTGATCTCCAGCCACTCGCCCTGGGCGGCGATCCCCCGACTGCTCGACTGGGACCGGGTCGGCGACGGCGCGATCTACCACCGGCCGACCTCGGTGGCGGCGAACCCGAAGGACGTGGTCGGGCGCGACACCGCCCAGGTACGCGAGGGCTACCGCCGGTCGATCGAGTACTCGCTGAACACGCTGATCTCCTATTTGGAGACCTACGGCGACGACGACCTGGTGCTGGTCTTCCTCGGCGATCACCAGCCCGCCCCGGTGGTGACCGGGGAGCACGCCGGCCGGGACGTGCCGATCACCATCGTCGCCCGCGACCCGGCGGTGCTGGCCCGGGTGGACGGTTGGGGCTGGCAGCCGGGCCTGCGCCCCGGGCCGGACGCCCCGGTCTGGCGGATGGACACGTTCCGGGACCGGTTCCTCACCGCGTTCGGCCCCGCCCGCTCGCCCGCCCGGGCGGCGCCGCCCGGGCCCCGCTGAACGCCCGCCGGGCCCGCTGAACGTCGGCCCGGGCGCCGGTCACCGTGTCGCCCGTCGTGGCCGGAGCCACGGCCCGCCCCGCTCGGCTCAGCTCCGCAGCGACCGGCGGGCGACCGTCCGCAACAGCGCGTGTCGATCGTCCGCCCCGTCGCGTCGCCAGGCCAGCGCCAGGGTGGCCGGCCCGGCGTCGGCGAGCGGCACGAACGCCACCCCGGGTGTGCCGGCGGTGCGGGCCAGCAGCTCCGGGACCGGGCAGCAGCCCACCCCGTGAGCCACCGCGGAGAGCAGGGCGGCGACGTCGCGCACCGGCGGTACGTCGGCGATCGGCGGTGTGGGCACCAGCCGCCAGCTCGCCTCGAACAGCGGGTCGGTGCCGGGCGGCAGCGGTACCTGGGGCGCAGCGGTCAGGTCGGCCACCCGTAACGCGCCGCGGGTGGCCAGCGGGTGCCGGGCGGGCACGGCGAGCAGCCGGGGGAAGTCCCGCAACGGTTCGACGTGCAGGCCGGCCAGGGTGGTGGCGGTGTACGGCGGCCACAGGTAGGCGGCGTCGGCCTCGCCGTCGCGCACCATCCGCACGTGCGCCTCGAACGGCACCCCGGTCAACGTGACGGTCAGCTCCGGCGCCCGGTGTCGCAGCGCGACGAGCACCCCGGCCTTCATCTCTTCCACCGCGGCGGCCAGGGTGGTGATCGCCAGGCGGCGGGACGGGCCGGCGGCGGCCGCCCGCGCCTCGGCGACCGCCTCCTGGGCGGCGGCCAGCAGCCGGCGGGCGTGACCGAGGAAGACCTGTCCCGCCGCGGTGAGCCGGACCTGCCGCCGGGACCGGTCGAACAGGTCCACGCCGATCTCGTCCTCGAGCCCCCGGATCCGGGCGGAGAGCGACGGTTGGGCGAGCCCCAGCTCCTCGGCCGCGCGGGTGAAGCTCATCAGGTCGGCGGCGGTGACGAAGGCACGCACCCGGTCGAGGTCCACCGGCCCAATCTAGTGACCCGGAGCACGGGCCGACGGGGTGGCCACGCTGGTGGCCAGGCTCGATCGGCCCGCACTATCGGTGGGGGAGGAGTTGTCTCTTGGACGCCGACCGCGCGGGCGGCGCATGGTGGCCTCGTGGACACCACCATTGTCATCTACGGCGCCACCGGGTACATCGGCCGACTCTGCGCCCGAGAGGCGGTGGAGCGCGGGCTGCACCCGCTGCTCGCCGGCCGGGACCGGGCCCGGCTCGCCGCCGTCGGCGAGGCTCTCTCCCTGCCGGTACGGGTCGCGGAGCTCGACGATCCGGCCGGCCTGGACCGGCTGCTCGACGGCGCGGCGGTCCTGCTGAACGCCGCCGGCCCGTTCGTGACGACGCAGCCGCCACTGCTCGA
The DNA here is from genome assembly GCF_042899365.1 of Micromonospora sp. NPDC000089. Taxonomy (NCBI): domain Bacteria; kingdom Bacillati; phylum Actinomycetota; class Actinomycetes; order Micromonosporales; family Micromonosporaceae; genus Micromonospora; species Micromonospora sp. NPDC000089. The sequence goes on along the minus strand of NZ_JBIAZT010000009.1, from coordinate 249,242 downwards.
CGCGTGCCTGCGTACCGGCACCCACTACCTGGACCTGTCGGGTGAGGCGCCCGAGTTCCTCACCGCGTGGGGGCGGGACGCCGACTGCCGGGCGGCAGGGGTGATGGCCATGCCGGGAGTCGGTTTCGGAGTGGTGCCCACCGACGCGATGGCGGTCCACCTGGCCCGCCGGCTGCCCGGTGCCCGGCGGTTGGAACTCTCCTTCGTCACCCGCGGCGGGCTCTCCCGGGGCACGGTCGGCACCCTGCTGGCCGGACTGCCGACCGAGGGCGTCCAGCGGCGGAACGGCCGGCTGGTCCCGACCCGCGCCGGGGCCGAACGCCGCCGGATCACCCACGAGGGCACGACCAGCACGGTGGTCACCAACCCGTGGCGGGCGGACGTCGTCTCCGCGGGCCTCTCCACCGGCATCCCGGACATCGCCACGTTCTTCGCGGCGCCCCCGCCCGTCCGCGCCCTGCTGCGCCTGGGATATCCGCTGCGCGGCCTGCTCACCCGCGGCGTGTCGGTGCGGGCTCGGGACGCGCTGCTTCGGCGACTCCCCGCCGGGCCGACCGACGCCCAACTCGCCGACGGTGCCAGCCTCGTCCACGGGGTGGTGACCGACGACCAGGGGCGCCGGGCCGAGGCGGTGCTGGAGGGGCCGGAGCCGTACCTGTGGACCGCCCGGACCGCGGCCGAGGTGTCGGCGCGTACCGCGGCGGGGGTCACCGAACCGGGCTACCGCACCCCGGCCCAGGTGCACGGGCCGCAGGTGGCGCTGACCGGGCCGGATGTGCGACTGCGGGACGTCAGGTGACCGGGCCGCGCTGGCCGGTGGGCCTCGATCCGGTCGACACGCCGGTGTACGTGCGCAACGAGTTGGTGGTGCCGCTGCCCGCCGAGCGGGTCTGGGCGCGCCTCGTCGCGGCTGCCGACTGGCCGACCTGGTACGCCTCCGCGAGCCGGGTGGCGCTGCCCGACGGGGACGACCGGCTCGGTCCCGGCACCGGGTTCCGTTGGGTCACGTTGGGTGTGCGGGTGACGTGCGTGGTCGACCGCTGGGAGCCGCACCGGGTGCTGGGCTGGACCGGGCGTGCCGTCGGTGGGCGTGGCCACCACCGTTGGCTGTTGAGCCCGGTGCCCGGTGGCACCCGGGTGGTGACCGAGGAGACGCAGGCCGGCCCGCTGCCGTCCGCCGGCCGGTGGTGGCTGCGGGCGGCCCTGCTGAGCCGGCACCAGCGGTGGCTGGAGGGCATCGGAGGCTGACCGGGGCCTCGTCCGGGCCGCGGGGCGCCCTCAGCCCGCCGGGGCAGGGGTCGGCAGGCCGAGCGCCTCGTCGACCCGGCCGAGCACGGCGGCGTCGTCCGTGCCGATCCCGCGCATCAGGTCGATGGCGGTGGCCCGGATCTGGCCGACGATCATCACCACCGGCAGCGGCGGGTCGGTGCGCAGCAGCCCGGCGGCGATCCGGACCGCCTCCAGGGCGGCGGCGTCGGCCCGGTCGGCGTGCTCGGCCGCGTCGTCCCGCCCGCGTACGCCGGTGGAGAGCGCGTCGGCGGCGGCCCGGACGGCCTTGCGCAGCGCCCGCACCGCGTCGTTCAGCTCGGGCGGCGCCGCGGTGTGCAGCCGGGTGAGCGTCACCCCGTTGCGGGCCAGCACCCGGATGTTGCGGGCCGCGTAGTCCAGCTGCCGGCAGGTGGCCTCCACCTCGCCGATCTGGCCGAGGTGCCGGCGCATCCGGATCCGCAGCCGCAGCGACTCGCCGCACGCCTCCACGGCACAGCGCAGCCGCTCCACGCAGTCGTCAAGCTCGCGGGCCCGTTCCAGGGTGTCGCGCATCTCCCGCTCGTCGCACCGGGCCAGCGCGTCGTCGATCCGGCCGAGCAGGTCGGCCAGGTCGGCGTACGTCTGCCGGGCCTGCGCCACCAGCGGGGCGAGCGGGTCGCGGGCGACCATCAGCTGGCTCGCGGCCAGCGCCACCGCCCCGCCGATCAGCGCGTCGACGAACCGGAACTGCATCGGCGCGCCCTTCGGCGCGGCCACCGCCACCAGGTAGAGCGCGGAGATCGCCGCCTGCACGGTGAGCGTGCTGCTAGCCCCCAGGGTCAGCATCACGCCGATGGTCAGCAGCAGCACCAGGAACACGGTGCCGGTGCCCAGCTCCAGCGAGTGCAGCGCCACCTCGGCGGCGAGCACGCCGGCGGCCACGCCGAGCACCATCTCCACGGTCTGCCGCAGCCGCTGGCCGCGCGCCTCGCCCAGCACGATCAGCGCGGCGCTGGGCGCGAAGAACGGGTCGGGGTGGCCGATGAGTTGCGCGGCCACGATCCAGGCGATGGTCGCGGCGGTCGCCGCCTCCAGCGCCGGGATCGCACCCCGGCGCAGCCGGCCCCCGGCCGATCGGATCCTGTCCCGCACGTCGTACCGCCCCCGTGTCCGCTGCCCGTCCCGGCCGCGTCGTGATCAACACGGCCCGGTCGGAGCCGGTACCCGGCGGGAAGGCCCTGGTAAACCCGGCGGCGCGGCATCCCGGCCGCGGCCGTCGACGTGGCCGCCGGGTGGGGTGGTCAGGTGGCGGGTGGGCGCTCAGGCGGCGGTGCGGGAGCGGCGGTTCGGCACGGCGCGCTGCGGCTCCTGCCATCGGTCGTCGCGGCCGGGCTGCTCGGTGCGGCCGGGCTGCTGGGCCGGCTGCTCGGGCTCGGCGCCGGAGAGGGCGAGCGCGCGCTGCGCCTTGCGGTAGGGGGCGCAGGGCCACTCCTGGTGGTGGCAGAACAGGTTGTCGCAGTGCTGCCCGGTCTCGTCCGGCTGGTGGGCCTCGACCACCGCCGTGGCGAGCCGCCACAGGGCCGTGTCGGTCACCCCCGCGGGCGCTGTTCGCAGCTGTGGCCGGTCGGTCTCGGACATGGTTCCCCCCTTGGTGGATTCCGGGGAAACGTCTCCGGTGACGGCCGGGGCTAAACCTCCCGCATCCAGTGGGCACCGCCACCGGGAGGGTTCGCGCCGGTCCGGGCCGGTGTGACCGACGCCGCAGCGGCCTTGCCTATGCAACGAGTTGCATAGCAGGATGCCGGTCGTGGCCCTCGAACACGCGATCCTGGTCTCCCTGCTGGAGCGACCGGCGTCCGGCTACGAGTTGGCCCACCGCTTCGACCGTTCCATCGGTCGCTTCTGGACGGCCACCCACCAGCAGATCTACCGCGTGCTCAAGCGGATGGAGGCGGACGGCTGGGTGACCGCCGAGCAGGTCGGCCAGGACGGTCGCCCCGACAAGCGGTGCTGGTCGGCCGCCCCGGCCGGGCGGGCGGAGCTCGCCGACTGGCTGCGCGCCCCGGTCCAGCCGGAGGCGGTCCGGCACGAGCTGGCCGTGAAGATCCGCGGCGCCGCCTTCACCGACCGGGCCGGGCGGGCCGCCCTGATCACCGAGGTCGAGCGCTACCGCGCCGACCACGAGGCCGTCCTCGCCGGCTACCTCGCCGGCGAACGCCGGGACTTCCCCGGGCCCGTCGCCCCGGACGCCCGCGCGGCCCTGCAGCACGTCGTGCTGCGCGGTGGCATCGGGTACGAGCGGATGGTGCTGGCCTGGCTCGACGACGTGCTGACCACCCTGCGTGACCTGGACCGCTGACCACCACCTGAGGAGGAACCGATGGCCGACTCGCCGCTGCTCGACCCGCACACCTACGACCCCACCCACCTGGACGACGAGTCCCGCCGGCTGCTGCGCGCCACCGTCGACTGGTTCGAGACCCGGGGCAAGCGGGCCCTGGTGGCCAGCTACAACGACCACACCTGGTACGCCGACTTCCTCGACTTCGCCGCGTCCAGCGGGCTGTTCGCCACCTTCCTCACCCCGGCCGCGGACGCCGACGGCGACCCGGCCAAGCGCTGGGACACCGCCCGCAACGCCGCGCTCAGCGAGGTGCTCGGCTTCTACGGCCTCGGCTACTGGTACACCTGGCAGGTCACCGTGCTCGGCCTCGGCCCGGTCTGGCAGAGCGACAACGCCGCCGCCCGGGCCCGCGCCGCCGCGCTGCTCGACGAGGGCCACGTGATGGCGTTCGGCCTCTCCGAGCGCGCCCACGGCGCCGACATCTACTCCACCGACCTGCTGCTCACCCCGGACGGCGACGGCGGTTTCCGGGCCACCGGCGGCAAGTACTACATCGGCAACGGCAACGTCGCCGGGCTGGTCTCGGTCTTCGGCCGGCGCGCCGACGTCGAAGGCCCCGACGGGTACGTGTTCTTCGCCGCCGACAGCCGGCACCCCGCGTACCGGCTGGTGCGCAACGTGGTGAACGCCCAGATGTACGTCAGCGAGTTCCACCTCGACGACTACCCGGTGCGCGCCGAGGACGTGCTGCACACCGGGCGGGCCGCCTTCGACGCCGCGCTGAACACCGTCAACGTCGGCAAGTTCAACCTCTGCACCGCCAGCATCGGCATCTGCGAGCACGCCATGTACGAGGCGGTCACCCACGCCCACAACCGGGTGCTCTACGGCCGCCGGGTCACCGACTTCCCGCACGTCCGCCGGGAGCTGGCCGACGCGTACGCCCGGCTGGTGGCGATGAAGCTGTTCAGCGACCGGGCGGTCGACTACTTCCGCTCGGCCGGCCCGGACGACCGCCGGTACCTGCTGTTCAACCCGATGACCAAGATGAAGGTGACCACCGAGGGCGAGAAGGTCGTCGACCTGCTCTGGGACGTGATCGCCGCGAAGGGCTTCGAGGCGGACACCTACTTCGACAAGGCCGCCCGGGACATCCGCGGCCTGCCGAAGCTCGAGGGCACCGTGCACGTCAACCTGGCGCTGATCCTGAAGTTCATGGCGAACTACCTGTTCTCTCCGGCCGAGTTCCCGCCGGTGCCCACCCGGCACGACGCGGCCGACGACGAGTTCCTGTTCCGGCAGGGCCCGGCCCGCGGCCTCGGCGCGATCCGCTTCCACGACTGGCGGGCCGCGTACGACGCGCACGCCGGCGTGCCGAACGTGGCCCGGTTCCGGGAGCAGGCCGACGGGCTGGTCGGGCTGCTCGCCGCGCACGCCCCGACCGAGGAGCAGCAGCGCGACCTGGACTTCCTGCTCGCCCTGGGCCAGCTCTTCGCGCTGGTGGTCTACGGCCAGCTGATCCTGGAGCAGGCCGACCTGACCGGGGTGGACGCCGACCTGCTGGACGAGATCTTCGACATCCTGGTCCGCGACTTCTCCGGCCACGCCACCGAGCTGCACGGCAAGCCGACCGCCACCGACGAGCAGGCCGCCTGGGCGCTCACCCAGGTCCGCCGCCCGGTCGCCGACCCGGCCCGCACCGCGCGCGTCTGGTCCCAGGTGGAGGCGCTCTCCGGCGCGTACGAGATGAACCCCTGACACCCGACCCACCACCCGCCCGGCTGGGGCCGTGCGTCCGCGGTGCCCCGCTCCAAGATCGTGCTCGATCGTGGAAGTAGTGGCCTCGCTCAAATTCCGAGGCCACTACTTCATGGATTGAGCACGATCTTGGTCGCCGGCCGGGCCGATCGCGCCGCCCGCGTCAACCGCGCCTGCCGGGCAGGGCGGCCGGGGCGCGCGGAGCAGGCGGAGCAGGCGCAGCGGGCGGGCGGTGACGGGTGGCACTCCAGGCCGAGGTGAGCAGGGCCAGCGCCGCCACATACGTGGCCATCACCAGCAGCCCGCGACCGGGCAGCTCCAGCCGGGCCGCGCCCACCCCGATCAGCAGGTCGGAGACCAGGAAGAGCGCGCCGCCGACCGCCGCCCGCCGGGACACCCCGGCCGCGGCGGCGGCCATCAGGCTCAGCGCCAGGCTGTAGCCGAGCACCGGCAGCCGCAGGTCACCGAGCTGCCCCCAGAGCAGCGCGTTCGCGCCGGCCCAGAGCGCCAGGTAGCCGGCGAACACTGCCACGGGCGCCCGCCGGTGCCGCAGGAACGCCGCGAGGAAGCAGACCTGGGTGCCGAGGAAGCAGCCCATCCCGACCAGAAACGCGGCCGTGCCGGGCAGCAGCAGCGCCACGTCGCCGGCCGTGGCGAACACCAGGCCCGCCGCCACCGGGTCGAACCGCCGGCGTACGGTCAGCAGTCGCACCAGCAGCAGCGGCGCGATCAGCGGCTTGGCCGCCCACTGCACAACGGGGAGATCGAGCGCCACGCCGACCAGCTCGACGGCGACGACCAGCGCGAAGAGCCAGGGCCAGAACCGCGGCACGCTGCCCGCACCGGGCGGACCGCTCGTCGGCGCCGGTGCCGCCTTCGGGCCGCCACGATCCGTCGCGGCGGCGGACCGCGCCGGGGTGGTCGCGGCGGCCCGCCCGGCCGGGGTCATCCGGCCACCGCCGGGGCGAGCGGCTGCCGTGGCTGCCAGCCGGGCCGGCCGAGCAGGTAGCCGAGCCGCTGTCGCCAGGAGGTGGCCCGGCGCACGTCGGCCCAGATCGCGGCGTACTCGTGGGTGGCCACCCGCAGCGGGTTGTAGGTGGCGATGTTCTTGGTCAAGCCGTACCGGACGGCGGCCCGCTCCGGCGCGAAGCTGCCGAACAGCCGGTCCCAGACGATCAGGATGCCGCCGTAGTTGCGGTCCAGGTACTCCTGATTGGCGCCGTGGTGCACCCGGTGGTGCGACGGGGTGTTGAACACCCACTCGATCGGCCGGGGGAGCCGGTCGACCCGCTCGGTGTGCAGGAAGAACTGGTAGAGCAGGCTGACCGACTGCTGCAGGAAGATCATCCAGGGCGGGATGCCGAGCAGCGCCAGGCCCAGCCAGAACGGCAGCGAGCTCATCGGCGTCCAGCTCTGCCGCAGCGCGGTGGAGAAGTTGAAGAACATGCTGGAGTGGTGCACCACGTGCCCGGCCCAGAACAGGCGTACCTCGTGGTGCGCCCGGTGGAACCAGTAGTACGCCAGGTCGTCGGCGAAGAACAGCAGCACCCAGGTCCACACGCTGGTGGGGGACAGCTGCACCGGCGCCACCGTCCACACGGCTGCGTAGAGCCCGACGGTGAGCAGCTTCCACGGCACACCGATCAGCTGGCTGCCGGCGCCCATGCTCAGGCTGGTGGTGGTGTCGCGCAGCTCGTAGCCGCGTTCGTCGTCGTCCGGCGCGAACCGGTACGACAGCGCCTCGACGACGATGAGCAGCAGGAACGCCGGTACGGCGTAGAGCACGGCGGGGATCATGCTCGGCATTCCCTTCCGGGGGTGGTGGTGGGGGAGGGCAGGTCGGCGGTGAGCAGCGTGTGCGCCTGGGCGGCCGCGTCGTCGCCGCGCCCGTCGGCGATCACCTCGGCCAGTCGGTGGTGCCCGGCCACGTCCAGCAGCTCGGTGGCGCGCCGCTGCGGGGGCACGTCGCCGACCGCCACCGCCCCGGCCACCAGGCTGTTGAACGCCAGCAGGTAGGCGGTGTTGCCGGAGCCGTCCACCACGTGCCGCCAGAACGCGATGTTCGCCGCGCCCATCGCGGGCAGGTCCGGGGCGAGGGCGGCGTAGTCCGCCGCGGCCCGGACGACGGTGCGCCGCAGCTCGGCGGTGGCCCGCTCGGCGCAGAGCCGGGCCGCGTCGACGCCGACGCAGGCCCGCATCTCCATCATGTCCCGCACCAGGTGGTCGACCGGCAGCACGTCGCCGGACTGGGTCAGCGACAGCGCCAGGTCGAGGCCGGCGTGCACCCGCCAGTCGAGCACCCGGGTGGCGCCGCCCTGGCTGACCCGCACCAGGCCGAGCTGTTGCAGCCGGCGCAGCCCCTCGCGGACGGCGTGCCGGTTGACCGCGAACTCGGCGGCCAGCTCCCGCTCGCCGGGCAGCGCCTCGCCCGGCCGGTGGCGGCCGCTGACGATCGCGTCGCGGAGCTGGGCGAAGACGTGGTCGGAGACGGAGCTGCGGGGCGCGGGAACGAAGGCCACGGCAGCAGTGTGGTCCGCGACACATCAACCCGTCAACTGGTTGGACCAGTTTTCCCGTACGACGAAGGGGGTGACCGGAACCGGCCACCCCCTTTCACCGACGGACGTCAGGCCCGGCCGCGCTCCGCCCGGTAGCGGCGGATCAGCGCCGCGGTGGACGAGTCCACGTCGGACAGGTCCGGTGCGTCGCCGGTCAGCTTCGGGGCGAGCTGGTTGGCCATCACCTTGCCCAGCTCCACCCCCCACTGGTCGAACGGGTTGATGTCCCAGATCGCGCCGGCGGTGAACACGATGTGCTCGTACAGGGCGATCAGCTGGCCCAGCGTGGCCGGGGTCAGCTTCGGCGCGATGATCGAGGTGGTCGGGTGGTTGCCCGGCATCACCCGGTGCGGCACCACGTCCGCCGCGGTGCCCTCGGCCTCCACCTGCTCCTTCGTCCGGCCGAACGCCAGCGCGGCGGTCTGCGCGAAGAAGTTCGACATGAACAGGTCGTGCATCTCGCCGAGATCGTGGTTGGGCTGGCTGAACGCGATGAAGTCCGCCGGGATCAGCACGGTGCCCTGGTGGATCAGCTGGTAGAAGGCGTGCTGCCCGTTGGTGCCCGGCTCACCCCAGAAGATCTCGCCGGTCGGGTAGTCCACCGGGGTGCCGTCCAGGGTCACCGACTTGCCGTTGCTCTCCATGGTCAACTGCTGCAGGTAGGCCGGGAACCGGTGCAGGTACTGCGAGTACGGCAGCACCGCGTGGGTCTGCGCGTCGAGGAAGTCGACGTACCAGACGTTCAGCAGGCCCAGCAGCGCCGGCAGGTTGCGCTCCACCGGGGTGGTCCGGAAGTGCTCGTCCACCGCGTGGTAGCCGGCCAGCAGCTCCCGGAACCGGTCCGGCCCGATGGCCAGCATCACCGACAGGCCGACCGCGGACGGCAGCGAGTAGCGACCGCCCACCCAGTCCCAGAAGCCGAACATGTTCTCCGGGTCGATGCCGAAGTCGCGGACCCGCTGCTCGTTGGTGCTCACCGCGACGAAGTGCCTGGCGATCGCCGCGTCGTCCTCCGCGTCCAGCCCGGACAGCAGCCAGGTCTTCGCCTGGTTGGCGTTGGCCAGCGTCTCCTGGGTGGAGAAGGTCTTGGACACCACCACGAACAGGGTGCTCGCCGGGTCCAGGTCGGAGGTCTTGTCGTGGATGTCGGTCGGGTCGATGTTCGACACGAAGCGGCAGGTGATGCCCGCGTCCCGGTACGCCTTCAGCGCCTCGTACGCCATCACCGGCCCCAGGTCGGACCCGCCGATGCCGATGTTGACCACGGTGGTGATCCGCTCGCCGGTGTGCCCGCGCCACTGCCCGGAGCGGACCCGCTGCGCGAAGGCGGCCATCCGGTCCAGCACCCGGTGCACGTCGGCGACCACCTCCTGGCCGTCCACGGTCAGCGTGGCGTCCGCCGGCAGCCGCAGCGCGGTGTGCAGCACCGCGCGGTCCTCGGTGGAGTTGATGTGCCGCCCGGCGAACATCGCGGCGATCCGGTCGGTCAGCCCCACCCGCTCGGCGAGCGCGGTGAGCAGCGTCAGCGTCTCGTCGGTGATCAGGTGCTTGCTGTAGTCGACGTGCAGGTCGGCGACGTCGCCGGTGAGCCGCTCACCCCGGTCGGCGTCGGCGGCGAACAGCTCCCGCAGGTGGGTGCCGCGGATCGTCTCGGCGTGCTTGCGCAGCGCCTGCCATTCCTCGGTGGTGGTCACACTGGCAGCCATCGGGTCGATCTTCTCCTTCACGACGGTGTCGCCGGGCCGCCGCCGGCCGCGGCGGCTCGTCTCCAGCCTGCCACCCCCGGCCGGGCCGCGCGACGCGACGCGGCGGACCGGCCCCGCCGGGTGGCGGGCGACACGCCGTTGCGACACCTGTACGACACGCCGCTCACCAGGAGACGTCAGCCCGTCGCGGACAGTAGGCTCGGTGCTGCCCCCGCCCCCCGGCCCGGGAGGACCCATGGCGACGGTGATCGGCCCCCGGCCCGGTCCGGATCCGCACCCGAGCGATCCCGACGACGAACCGGTCCTCCCCGAGCTGGCCGACGGCCACTGGATGCACCGGGCCACCGAGTTCGCCCACACCAGCTTCCGCGCGGTGGCCCGCCGGCTGCCGCACCTCGTCCGGGAGGCCGTCGCGCTGGCCTGGTCCACCAACCGGCGGGACACCCTCGCCGCGGTGGGCCTCAACCTGGCGGCCGGCGTGATGACCACCCTCGGCCTGCTCGCCACCACCGGGGTGCTGCGCCAACTGTTCGCCAGCGGCCCCACGCCGGACCGGGTCCGCGCCGCGCTGCCCGCGCTGGCGCTGGCCGCGGTCGCGGTCGCCGCCAAGGGCACCCTCACGGTCATCGCCGGCTGGGCCCAGGCCCGGCTGATCCCGCAGATCAACTACGCGGCGGAGCTGCGGCTGTTCCAGGCCACCACCGAGGTCGAGCTGGCCGCCTTCGACGACGCCGGCTTCGCCGAGGAGATGGACCGGGTACGCGACCGGGGCATGGCCGAGGCGGCGTCCATCGTCGACCACACCGTCAACCTGCTCACCGGGGTGGTCGGCGTGCTGGCCACCGCCGCCGCGGTGACCGTGATCCAGCCGCTGCTGCTGCCCTGCCTGCTGCTCGCCGCGGTGCCCGAGGCGGTCACCGCGGTCCGGATGGCCCGCCGGCAGTACCTCGCCATGCTGGCCCGGATCACCCGCCGGCGGCGGATGTGGATGCTCGCCCAGCTGATGGCCAACCGGCACACCGCGGCCGAGGTGCGGGCGTACCAGATGCGCGACTTCCTGCTCGGCGAGTACCAGCGGATGATGACCGTGGAGACCCGGGCCGAGCTGCGGCTGGCCCGGGCGCAGAGCACCACCCGGGCCGTCGGGCTGTCCGTCGGCGGCGTCGCGGCCTTCGGGGTGTACGCCGTCCTCGGCGGCCTGCTGCTGGCCGGCGCGGTGGCGCTGGCCGCCGCGGCGACCGCCCTGCTGGCCCTCCAGTCGGCCCGGACCAGCCTCGGGGTGGCCGTCTTCGCCACCAACAACCTCTACGAGGACGCCCTCTACTACCAGGACTACCGCGACTTTCTCGACCGGGCGCGGGGCCGGATCACCGCCGGGCGGGGCCGGCCCGTCGAGGGCTTCGAGGCGATCGAACTCGACGGGGTCAGCCTGCGCTACCCCGACACCGACACGCCGGCCGTCGACCGGGTCAGCCTGGTGGTGCGCCGCGGCGAGGTGGTCGCGCTGGTCGGCGAGAACGGCTCCGGCAAGACCACCCTGGCCAAGTTGATCGCCGGCCTCTACCGCCCCACCGGCGGCGCCATCCGGTGGGACGGCGTGGACGCCGCCGAGCTGGACCCGGCGCACACCGCCGGGCAGGTCGCCGTGCTCAGCCAGGACTGGTGGCGGTTCCCGTTCACCGCCCGGCAGAACATCCGGATCGGCCGGTACGACCGTCGGCCCGGCCAGCCTGGGCCGAGCGTGCAGGACGCGGCCCGCGCCGCCGCCGCGCACGAGCTGATCACCGGCCTGCCGAACGGGTACGACACGCTCCTCGACCGCGAGTTCAAGGACGGCCACGACCTGTCCGGCGGGCAGTGGCAGCGGCTGGTCGCCGCCCGCGGCCTCTACCGCGACGCCGGCCTGCTGATCTGCGACGAGCCGTCCGCGGCGCTGGACGCCCGGGCCGAACACGCGCTCTTCCAGCAGTTGGGGCGCCGCCCCGACCGGGCGGTCGTGCTGATCACCCACCGGCTGGCCAACGTCCGGCACGCCGACCAGATCCTGGTGCTCGCGCACGGCCGGCTCGTCGAGCACGGCCGCCACGAGGAGCTGATGGCCGCCCGCGGGCTCTACCGGGAACTGTTCGACCTGCAGGCCAGCGGCTACCTCGCCGGCACCGAACCGGGCGCGGGCGCGACCACCGGCCGCTGAGCCGCGCGGGTGGTGGACGGCGGGCGGGTCGCTGCGGCAGGATGCCCGGGATGCTCCCGCCGACCCACCGCCGCGCCGTCGCCGCCGCGCTCACCGCGCTGCTGGTCGCGGGCTGCGGCAGCACCGACCGGTCGACCGCCGCCGCCCCGTCCGCCGCGGCCGCCCCGGCCGCGTCCGTCGGCTCCGGCCCGCCGGTCCGGCCGAGCGGATCGCCCGTCGCGCCGGCGCCCGCCCCCTCCGCCCGGGCCGGTCTGGGCGCCGCGCCGCGTCCGGCGGCGAAGCCCTGCACCGTGCTGCCGGCGGACAACGTCTGGCACGCCGACGTGTCCCGGCTCCCGGTGCACCCGCGGTCGGCAGCGATGGTCGCGGCGATCGGCGCCGACGCGAACGTGCACGCCGACTTCGGCGCCGGCCTCTGGGAGGGCGCGCCGATCGGCATCCCGGTCACCGTCGTGGGCGCCGGGCAGCGCCGGGTCCCGGTCAGCTTCGGCTATGCGGGGGAGAGCGACCCGGGGCCGTACCCGATCCCGCCGGACGCGAAGATCGAGGGCGGCCCGGGCGGCGACGGCGACCGGCACGTCATCGTCTGGGATCGCGCCGCCTGCCGGTCTTACGAGCTGTTCGACGCGCACCCGGCCGGCGCCGGTTGGCGGGCCGGCTCGGGGGCGGTGTTCGACCTGCGCGCCAACCGGCTGCGCCGGGCGGGCTGGACCTCCGCGGACGCCGCGGGCCTGTCCATCCTGGCCGGCCTGGTCCGCTACGACGAGGTGGCCGCCGGGCGGATCGACCACGCGATCCGGGTGACCGTGCCGCGCACCCGCACCGGCTGGACCTGGCCGGCGAGCCACTCGGCCTCGGACGCCACCGACCCGGCGCTGCCACAGCTGGGCCAGCGGCTCCGGCTGAAGCGCACCGTGGACGTCTCTCGGCTGCCCCGGCAGGCCCGGCTTGTCGCGACGGCCATGCAGCGGTACGGCCTGATCGTCGCCGACCACGGCTCGGCCTGGTACGTCTCCGGCGCCCCGGACGACCGGTGGAACAACGACGCCCTGCACGCGCTGGACGGGCTGCGCGGCAGCGACTTCGAGGTGGTCGACGCCGCCGGCCTGATGGTCGACCGCGCCTCCGGCGCCACCCGCTGACCGGCGCGACCGGTCAGCCGGTGGATCGGCGGGCGAAGAACTCGGCCATCGCCTCGGTGTGGGTGGAGAAGGCCAGCTCGACCGGCTCGGTGAGCACCAGCCACTCGGTCGCCTCCTCGGTCGGCGCCGACGGCGGCAGGTCGGCGGCCGACTGCTCCGGCAGCTCACCGAAGATCATGATGGTGCCGCCGGCCGGCGCGCCGTGCACCGCGAACAGCCGCGCCTGCTCGGCCCGCCCGACCAGGCCGGTCTCCTCCCGCAGCTCCCGGACCAGCGCGTCGGCCCACTCCTCGCCGTACTCGATGAAGCCGCCGGGCAGCGCGAGCAGGCCGCGGGCCGGCTCGATGTCCCGGCGCACCACGACCAGGCCGACCCCGTCGTCGGTGCGCACCGGCAACAGCGCCACCGCGACCGGCAGCGGGTTGCGCCACACCGTCTCGCCGCAGGCGGCGCAGACCCGCGGCCAGCCGGCGTCCGTCGGATAGGCGGCGCCGCAGAAGGAACAGTGCGAGTACGCGGAGCCGGTCATGTCGCCGCACGTTACCGCCCCGGCCGGCCCGGCGCTGCCGACGGTGGCCCGGGCCGGGCCCTCAAGCGGCCGGGCAGGACGAGGTCTGCGCCGGATCCGGCCCGGGCCAGGGTGGGCGGGCGCGCCGGGTCGCCGTCAGGCGGCCGGGGCGCCGGTGTAGGCGGCCGTGGTGCGGTCGGCGGCGGCCCGGGCCTGCTCGGGGTCGGTGCCCGCGGCGACGCTGGCCTCGCGCCAGGCCTCGCTGCTGGCGGTCATGAACCGGCGCCCGTCCGCCGACCCCATCCAGGCGGCGGCCGTCTCCGGAGTCACGCCGCTGCCGTCGTCGGCCAGGTGGGAGGCGAGGCCGAGCAGGCCGGAGTCCCAGCCGACGCCCACCGCGCCCGGGCCGAACTCGGCCCACCGCTGGTCATCGACGTGCGCGACGTGCTCCAGGGTGAACCGGGTGCGGCCGTCGCCGTCGGGGGTGAGCCGGACCTCGATCCAGCTCACCTCGCCGCCGAACTCCCAGGTGGCGGCGAAGCTGTGCGGCGGGTCGCAGCGCTCGACGACGCCGCCCGCGTTGCCCTCGAACTGGTAGCGGCCGTGCAGCCGCAGGTCGCCGGAGATCGGCAGGAACCAGCGGGGGATGCGTTCGGCGCTGGTGCAGGCGTCCCAGACGTCCTCCAGCGGCGCGTCGTACGTCTGGCTGATGGTGAGCACCCGGGCCTCGCCGGCGTCGAGGGTGCGGCCGCCGACCGTACGGCGGACGGCGCTGATCTGGTGGCTGGTGTCGATCATGGTGGGCTCCTGTCATCGGTCGACTCGGTGTGCAGCCGCCGTTCGCGTCGGCCCCGGGCCAGCTCGGTGCCGAGCGCGTCGAGGGCCGGCGCCCAGAACCGCCGGAACCCGGACAGCCACTCGTCGACCTCGCGCAGCGGGCGCGGGTCGACGGCGTAGAGGCGCCGGGCGCCCTGTGGTCGTACGGTGGCGAAGCCGTTCTCGCGCAGCACCCGCAGGTGCTGGGAGACGGCCGGCTGGGAGATGCCGAACTCCTCCTGGATCACCCCGGTGACGTCGCCGGCGGTCAGCTCGCCCGAGGCCAGCAGCTCCAGGATGCGCCGACGCACCGGATCACCGAGGACGTCGAAGGCGTGCACAACCCCTTTGTATCAGGAGCGACTTATATAAGCAAACAGCCTACCGGCGGCGGGCCGGGTGGCCCGCCGCCGGGAAGGGCTCAGCAGGCGCCGTTGCAGGCCAGCACCCGCAGCCGGTCCAGGGTGCCGTTCCAGACGTTCTGGTCGCCGGGGTAGGTGCCCGCGTCCGCGTACTGCCAGAACGAGTACGTCCCCCAGCCGGCCGGCAGGGTGCCGACGCTGCTGGAGTACCGGGCGATCCACAGCGGGCTGTTGGCCGCGAACTGCGAGGTGTTGCCGGTGCAGGTGGACCACCAGTCGGTGGTGGTGTAGATGGTGGCCCACCGGCCGGTGCGCGCCTGGTACTGGTTGACGAACGACGCGATCCAGCTGCGCATCGAGGCCTGGCTCAGCCCGAAGCAGGTCGAGCCGTACGGGTTGTACTCGATGTCCAGCGCGCCGGGCAGCGTCTTGCCGTCGGCCGACCAGCCGCCGCCGTGGTCGACGAAGTAGTTGGCCTGGGTGGCGCCGCTGGAGCGGTCCGGCAGGGCGAAGTGGTACGCCCCGCGGATCATCCCGACGTTGAACGAGCCGTTGTACTGCTGGGCGAAGTACGGGTTGGTGTAGCCGGTGCCCTCGGTGGCCTTGACGTAGGCGAACCGGGCGCCGTTGCCGTAGGCGGCGGACCAGTTGACGTTGCCCTGGTAGCCGGAGACGTCCATGCCGGGGGTGCCGGCGGGGGCGGCGGCGGCCGGGCCGGCGCCCAGCGTGGCCGCGGCGACCAGGGTCGCGGTGGCCAACAATCCGGCCGCGACGCTGCGGAGACGGTTCATCTTTCCTCCCTCGGGGGTGCCGCTGGGGGTAGCGGCGGGAGCGGTGAAGGGAACTGTCAGTATTAGGTCACAAGACGGAGATGACTTTCAATAGTTCCAATCAAGGTCATCTATGCGGCGAGGACCTCTGCCGCCGCCCGCTCGCCGGCCAGCACCGCGCCCTCCAGGTAGCCGGCCCAGCGGGTCGCCGTCTCGGTGCCGGCCCAGTGCAGCCGGCCCACCGGGCGGCGCAGCTGCGGCCCGTAGTCGGCCCAGGAGCCCGGGGTCAGCGCCCCGCAGAAGCAGCCTCGGGTCCACTCGTCGGCCGACCAGTCGTACTCGATCAGGTCGTCGGGCGCGGCGGCGGCCGGCCCGACCAGCGCGACCAGCGCGTCCCGCCAGGCCGCCCGGCGGGCGTCCGGCGACAGCCGGCGCAGCTCGCGGGCCTGCCGGCCGTACGCGAACGCGGTCAGCACGCCGCGGGGCGAGTCCGGGGTGCTGTTGTCGACCGTCTCGGTCACCGGCCCGTCCGCGGCGGTGGCCACCCCCGAGCGGCCCGCCGCGCGCCAGAACGGCTCGGGATAGACCGCGTGCGCCTTCAGCGCCGACCCCATCGGCATCCGCTGGGTGAGCCCGTCGCGCAACGCCGGCAGCGCCGGCCGGTACGCGATCCGCCCGGCCAGCGCCGGCGCCACCGCGACCACCGCCACGTCCGCCCGGTGCACACCCCGATCGGTGTACGCGACCACCCCGCCGTCGTCGGTGTGGATCGCCTGCACCGGCGCGTCGCAGACCACCGTCCCCGGTTCCAGCGCGGCGGCCATCCGCTGCGCCAGCGCGGCCGGGCCGCCCACGATCCGGTCCTGCTGGGCGCCGCCGGCCATCCCCAGCAGCAGCCCGGCCCCGCCGCCGCTGCGCAGGTAGAACAGCAGCTGCAGCAGGGAGATCTCATCCGGGTCGGCGGCCAGCAGGCCACCGGCGAGCAGCCGGCCCACGTACCGTCCGGTCACCTCGTCGCCGGCGGCGTCGGCCAGCCAACCGCCCAGCGTGAGCCGGTCCCACTCGGCGGCCCGCGCGGCGCGCCACGGCGCCGCCGGGTCCACCTGGTCGGCGTACCCGTCGAGCCGGGCGACCAGCCGGCCGGCCGACTCCGGCGGGGCCTCGCGCAGCCGGCCGTCCCAGCGCACCACCGGCGCGCCCATCGCCGCCGACGGAAAGGTGACCAGCCCGTACGCGGCGACCAGCGCGGCCATCCGGTCCTGGGTCGGGCCGATCCACTGGGCGCCCAGGTCGAGCTGGGTGCCGTCCGGCAGCCACCGGGTGAGCACCCGACCGCCGACCCGGTCCCGCGCCTCCAGCACCCGCACCGCGCAGCCGGCCTCGGCCAGCGCCAGCGCGGTGGCCAGCCCGGAGAAGCCCGCGCCGACCACCACCACCCGCACGCCGCGCGGATACCCCCGTCCTGGCGGCCCATGCCTGGCCGGCCGGGCATGGATGCGGGTCGAAGCGCCGACCAGAATGAGGTCCTGGCCGCCGGCTACCGGGTCCGAGCCGGCCGGATGTCGATCCGGGCCGCCGCCGATCGTTTCGGTGGTGGAAGGTCCCCGACGACAGGAGGAGCGCCATGAAGCAGTACCTGATCAGCATGTACCAGCCCGAGGGCGGCCGGCCCGACCCGGAGTTCCTGGCCGGGGTGATGCGCGAGCTCGGTGCGATCCGCGACGAGCTGGTCTCGACCGACTCGTGGGTCTTCGGGCAGGGCCTGCACGACCCGTCGACCGCCACCGTGCTGCGGGGCAAGGGCGACGAGGTGCTGGTCACCGACGGCCCGTACGTCGAGGGCAAGGAGTACCTCGGCGGCGTCACCATCATCCGGGCGGCCGACCTCGACGCCGCCCTGGAGTGGGGCCGCCGGTACGCGGTCGCCACCACCCTGCCGATCGAGGTCCGCCCCTTCCAGGGCGAGGCGTGACGGTCGACGTCGCCGCGGTCTTCCGCGCCGAGTACGGCCGCGCGGTAGCCGTCCTGACCCGTCTCCTCGGCGAGATCGACCTCGCCGAGGAGGCGGTGCAGGACGCGTTCACCGAGGCGGTGCGGCGCTGGCCCGAGGCCGGCCTGCCGCCCAGCCCGGCCGGCTGGATCATCACCACCGCCCGCAACCGGGCGATCGACCGGCTGCGCCGGGAGGCGACCCGGGCCGACCGGCACGCCCAGGCGGCGCTGCTGCACGCGCCGACCACCCCGACCGAGGAGGGACCCGTGCGCGACGACCGGCTCCGGCTGATCTTCACCTGCTGCCACCCGGCGCTCGCCCCGGCCGCCCGGGTCGCGCTCACCCTGCGCCTGCTCGGCGGGCTGGGCACCGCGGAGATCGCCCGCGCGTTCCTGGTGCCGGAGCCGACCATGGCGCAGCGCCTGGTCCGGGCCAAGGCGAAGATCCGCGACGCCGGCATCCCGTACCGGGTGCCGCGCGACGCCGACCTGCCCGACCGGCTGCGCGCCGTCCTCGCCGTGCTCTACCTGATCTTCACCGCCGGGCACACCGCCGGCGCGGGGGAGCGGCCGGTCCGCGCGGAGCTCTGCGTCGAGGCGGTCCGGCTGGCCCGGCTGCTCGTCGAGCTGATGCCCGACGAGCCGGAGGCGCTCGGGCTGCTCGCCCTGATGCTGCTCACCGAGGCGCGCCGGCCGGCCCGGGTCGCCGCCGACGGCACCCTGGTGCCGCTCGCCGAGCAGGATCGCACCCGCTGGGACCCGGTGCTGGTCACCGAGGGGCAGGCGCTGGTCCGCCGCTGCCTGCGCCGCGACCGCCCCGGCCCGTACCAGGTCCAGGCCGCGATCCACGCCGTGCACAGCGCCGCCCCGACCGCCGCCGGCACCGACTGGCGCCAGGTCCTCCAGCTGTACGACCAGCTCCGGGCGTACGACCCGGGGCCGGTGGTGGCGCTCAACCGGGCGGTGGCGCTCGCCGAGGTGCGCGGCCCGGCCGAGGCGCTCGCCGTGCTGGACGCCCTCAACCTCGACGGCTACCACGTGTTCCACGCGGTCCGCGCCGACCTGCTGCGCCGGCTGGGCCGGGCGGCGGAGGCGGCCCGGGCGTACGACACGGCGGCCGAGCGCACCCCCAACGAGGCGGAACGCGCGTACCTGCGCCGCCGCCGGGAGCAGCTGGTCAGCCGGTGAGCGTCCGGTCGGCCGGCTCTGACTCGGCGAACGGGGCGAGCGCCCGGGTCAGCTCCTGACCCAGCCGCTCCTCGACGTGCCGGGCCTGACCGCGCAGCGCGTACCAGGACTCGGCGGTGGCCATCCAGAGCAGCTGCGGCACCAGGTCGGTGCACCGGTCGCGTACCCACCGGGTGCCCTTCACCGCGAGCCAGGCCAGCTGCGCCTGCCGGCTCGGCGGCGGGTTGCCCGGCTCCGGGTCCGGCCGCCGGTGCACCGGGTGACCGCGCGCGACGAGCAGGTCCGCGTACGAGGTGGCCAGCAGCCGGTGACCGCGCTCGCTCGGGTGCAGCCGGTCCACGCTCCACATGCCGCGCCGGTACGTGTCCGGGTGGTTGGCCGCGTCGAAGTGGACGGTGCCGTACCGCCGGGCCGCGTGGTCGGTGACCGCGTTGACCGCCGCGATCCGACGGGCCAGCGGCCGGGCCAGCCCGGGCGGCAGGCCGAACATCCGCCCCGGCTCGGGCAGCCGGGCGGTGAGCACCACCGCGCCGCTGTCGTGCAGCGCCCCGATCGTGCCCATCAGCGCGGCGCTGATCGCCCCCACGTCGAAGGTCGCCCGCAACGTGTCGTTGACCCCGACCAGCACCGCGGCGACGGTCGGCCGCAGCGCCAACGCCGCCGGCAGCTGGGCGCGGGCCACGTCGCCGGTCAGCGCGCCGGTGGTCGCGAGGTTGTGGAACCGCACCGAGTCGGGCGGGCCGAGCGCGTCGGCGAGCAGCGCCGCCCAGCCGCGCCAGCGGCCGTCCGGCATCGGGTCGCCGAGCCCGACGGTGATCGAGTCGCCCAGGGCCACGAAACGGGCGTGGTGCGGGGTCAGCATGGCCGGTGCCAGCGGGTACGCACGAGTAGAAGGTCGGGGACGCGTGCGCCGGGCAGGTCACGCCGGACTGACCGACGGACGAACGACCGGCGAAGATCGTCGTCGGGCGGGGCGGCCGGGCCGGCGCGGGTCGTAACGTGGCGGCATGACCGAGGCGGTGCGCGCGTCGTCCCCGACCCCGCCGGGCGGCGAACGGTCGCGTCGGGCCCGACTCGCCGTTGAGTACGCGGTGCTCTTCTTCGGCCTGGTGACCGCGTACACGGTGGCCGACGTCCCGGGCGGGCCGATCCCACCGCTGGTGGTGCTGGGTCTGGCGGCGTGGTGGTACCTGCGCCGCCGACCCGACTTCGACCACGCCGACCTGCTGCGCCCCGCCGCGCTGCGCCCGGCCCTGTCCCGCATCCTGGCGCTGTGGGCGGTCGCGTTGGTGCTGGCCGTCGCCGCGGTCGCCGTGCTCACCCCCGAGCGCCTCTTCGACCTGCCCCGCGAGCGCCCGCTGCTCTGGACAGCGGTGATGGTCTTCTACCCGCTCTTCTCGGTCTATCCGCAGGAGCTGATCTTCCGAGCGTTCCTGATGCACCGGTACGCCCCGCTCTTCGGCACCGGAGTCGGCGCGGTGGCGGCCAGCGCCGCCGCCTTCGGCTTCGCGCACGTCATCTTCGGCAACGTCGCCTCGGTGCTGCTCACGGTGGCCGGCGGCTGGCTCTTCGCCCGGCGCTACCGGGCTACTCGGTCGCTGCTGACCGCCTCGGTCGAGCACGCCCTGTACGGCGTCCTCGCCTTCACCGTCGGCCTCGGCAACCTCTTCTACCACGCCGCCCTCTGACCTCTGCCGGTCGTTGTGGCCCCATGATCGTCTACGCGCCACCGACTCGACACGCCGACGAACTGCCGCTCACACGTAGACGATCAAGGCCGCCTAGCAGATCCGGGGGCGCCGTGGGGCGTTGTGCACAGGGTGGGGTGCTGTCCACAGGCGGCTGGCGGCGGGGTAGAAGGGGTGGTTCGGGCGGGGCAGGGTCTGCGGCGTGGAGGACGTGCTGATGAGCCTCGTCGCCGGAGGGGGCGGCGTGGTGACCTGGGGCCGTTCGCGGGAGGTGGTGCCGGAATGGGCGCTGCGCCGGGCCTGCCGTGCCGGTCGGCTGGTGCGGGTGCTGCCCCGGGTCTACGTGGACGCTCGGCTCATCCGCGAGCCACCGCCCGCCCGGCTCCACCTGCCCTCGGGCGAGTGGCCGCTGCTGGCCCGCCTTGATCCGTCGACGGCTCGGCGGGCGGCACTCGCCCACGCCGACGGGCGGGGCGCGCTGAGCCGGCTGAGCGCGCTTGACGCCTGGGGCCTGCGGGAACAGGTCTGGGGTGAGCCGGCGCACCTGGATGCACCGGCCGGTTCCGGCCTCCGCTCGCGACCGCATCTTCTTGTCCACGCTCGACGTGGGCTGTCCCTCGCCCCGCCCGACGTGGCCATCCGGGCTGGGCAACCGGTGGTCCGGCTGGACCGAGCGCTGGTCGACGCCTGGCCGCTCCTGCCGGTGGTCGAACGCCCCGCGCCGGTGATCCGAGCGGTCAACGAGCGGCTCACCACACCGGGTCGCCTGGTGGCGACGCTCGCGGCCAACCCGCAGCTGCCCGACCGCGCCCAGCTGCGCTCGTTGCTGGGCAAGCTGGCCGCCGGTTGCCGTAGTCCACTGGAGATCTGGGGTCACGACCAGGTGTTCGTCGGCCCCGGGATGCCACCGTTCCAGCGTCAGGCCCGCATGGTCGTGGGCCGCCGGGTCATGTACCTCGACCTGTACGCAGAGCGGGAACGCGTCGACATCGAGCTGGACGGCGCGACCACGCACGGCGACCCTCGCCAGCGCGAGGTCGACCTGCGGCGTGACGCGCTGCTCGCCACCGTCGGCATCCAGGTGGTCCGCTTCAGCCACCGCCGCCTGACCCACGCCCGCCGCCGTACGCGAGGAGGCGCTCACCATCCTCGCCGCCCGCCGCGCGTTGGTGCCTTGATCGTCTACACACCACCGACTCGACACGCCGCCATGCCGCCGCTCACGCGTAGACGATCAAGGAGCGCGCCCCCGCCGGGACGACCGCGTCAGTCGCGGAGGGTGCGGAGGATGCGGGCCAGGTGGTCCTGGTCGGTGGGGGAGAGGTGGCCGAAGAGGCGGGCCGCCTCGGCGTCGCGGGCGGCACGGATGGCGGCGCCGACCCGCGTACCCTCCTTGGTCAGCTCGACCAGGGTCGCGCGCCGGTCGGCCGGGTCGGGGCGGCGGGCGACGAGGCCGCGCTCCTCCAGGCCGTCGACCACCTCGGTGGCGGAGCGCGGCGCGATGTGCAGGTGCTCGGCGAGCGCGCTGAGCCGCATCGCCCCGTGCCGGGTGAGCACGCCGAGCGCCCGGGCCTGCCCCGGGTTCACCTGCCACGGGCCGAGCGTCTCGCGCGACTGGTGGCGCAGCCGTCGGGCCACCGCCCAGAACAGCTCGGGCAGGCTCGCCGCCGCGGCCGCGTCGGACTCCTGGCTCCGGCCGGGTTCCCGGGCCGGGCCCGGTTCCTGGGAGAGGGGCGTGTCGGCGGTCACCGGAATACCGTAGCAGGATTCCCTGTTGTTGCCTCATGATGAGGTAACCTCAGCAATGGCACCGACGAAAACATGACCCCGACGAGAAGAGGCATCCCTTGGAAACCACCCCCACCCACCGGGAGGGCCGCGGCGGCGCCCCCCGGAAAGTCAGCGCCGCCGAGAAGGCCCAGGCCCGCGAGGTCTCGCTGCGCCGGATCGGCCGGCTCTTCACCGCGTACCGCGGGCAGTTGGCGACCGTGGTCGCGATCATCGTGCTCTCCTCGATCATCGCGATGGCCTCGCCGTTCCTGCTGCGTACGGTGATCGACCGCGCCCTGCCCGGGCGCGACCTCACCCTGCTGGCCTGGCTGGTCGCGGGCATGGTCGCGGTCGCCGCGGTGACCGCCGTGCTCGGCGTCGTGCAGACCTGGATCTCCACCCGGATCGGCCAGCAGGTGATGCACGGGCTGCGCACCGACGTCTTCGCCCACCTGCACCGGCAGTCGATCGCGTTCTTCACCCGCACCCGCACCGGCGAGGTGCAGTCTCGGATCACCAACGACATCGGCGGCATGCAGACCGTCGTCACCTCCACCGCCACCTCGATCGCGTCGAATCTGACCACCGTGGTCGCCACGCTGGTCGCCATGGTGGCGCTGTCCTGGCGGCTCACCCTGGTCTCGCTGGTGGTGCTGCCGCCGGCGATCTGGCTGACCCGCCGGGTCGCCGCGCTGCGCCGGGAGATCACCGCCCAGCGCCAGCGTGAGCTGGCCGACCTCAACGTCACCATCGAGGAGGGGCTGTCGATCAGCGGCGTCCAGCTGAGCAAGACCCTCGGCGCCGGCGCCGCGCTGACCGAGCGGTTCAACGCCTCCTCGGCCCGGCTGGTCGACCTGGAGCTGCGCTCCGAGCTGGCCGGCCGGTGGCGGATGGCCTCGATGAGCGTCATCTTCGCCGCCATCCCGGCCCTGATCTACCTCGGCGCCGGCCTGCCCGGCACCGCCGGCACGCTCAGCATCGGCACCCTGGTCGCCTTCACCGCCCTGCAGGGCGGGCTGTTCCGGCCGCTGATGGGGCTGCTGAACGTGGGCGTCTCGCTGACCGCCTCGCTGGCGCTGTTCGCCCGGATCTTCGAGTACCTCGACCTCCCCGTCGAGGTGGACGACCCCGCGCGGCCCGTCGACATCGACCCTGCCCTGGTCCGCGGCCACCTGCGGGTCGAGGACGTCACCTTCGCCTACCCGGGCAGCGACACCGCGGCCCTCGCCGGGGTCAGCCTGGACGTGCCGGCCGGCACCAGCCTCGCCCTGGTCGGCGAGACCGGCTCCGGCAAGAGCACCTTGGCCGCGCTGGTCAGCCGGCTGCACGACCCGGACGCCGGGCGGATCACCATCGACGGCGTCGACCTGCGCGACCTGCGCCTGACCGACCTGGCCGCCGTGGTGGGCGTGGTCAGCCAGGAGACCTACCTGCTGCACACCACCGTCCGGGAGAACCTGCGGTACGCCCGACCGGACGCCACCGACGCGCAGATCGAGGACGCGGCCCGCGCCGCGCAGATCCACGACCTCATCGCCGGCCTGCCCGACGGGTACGACACCATGGTCGGCTCCCGCGGCCACCGCTTCTCCGGCGGCGAGAAGCAGCGCCTGGCGATCGCCCGTACGCTGCTGCGCGACCCGCGGATCCTGGTGCTGGACGAGGCGACCAGCGCGCTGGACACCGAGACCGAGCGCGCCGTGCAGCGGGCCTTCGACCGGCTCGCCGAGGGCCGGACGGTGTTCACCATCGCGCACCGGCTCTCCACCGTCCGCGACGCCGACCAGATCGTGGTCCTCGACCACGGCCGGGTCGTCGAGGCGGGCACCCACCAGAGCCTGCTCGACCGGGCCGGCCGGTACGCCGCCCTCGCGGCGTGACCGGCGCGGCACCGGCCGACGGCGATGCCGGCCGGCGACAGCGCCGGGCCGACGGCGGCGCGGGTCAGGCCGACGGCGCCTGCTGGGCGGCCCACTCGGCCACCCGGCGGGCGCTCTCCTGCTCGGACAGGTCCTCGACCCGGGTCAGCACCGACCAGCGCACCCCGAACGGGTCCCGGATGCTGGCGAACCGGTCGCCCGAGACGAACGTGGCCGGCTTCTCGCGGATCGTCGCCCCGGCCGCCTCGGCCCGGGCCACCACGTCGTCCACGTCCGGGCAGTAGAGGCCCATCGAGTAACAGTCCTGCTCGCCCTCGGGCGCGGCGACCAGCCCGTAGTCCGGCATCGGCTCGCCGAGCTGCAGCAGCCCGTTGCCGAAGTCCAGGACGGCGTGCGCCACCACCCCGCCCATCTCGGTCACGTCCACCACCCGTGCGCCGAAGATCCTGGCGTAGAAGTCGATCGCCCCCTTGGCGTCCGCGATGGCCAGGAACGGGGTCAGGCTGGTGGCGCCGTGCGGCGTGCCGTTGGTGGTGTGCTCGCCGGTGGCGGCCTGGTTGGTCTCAGTCATGCCCGCGAGCGTAGGAACGCCGAGCCCGCCGGGCTTGAAGATTCGCGACAGCGGGCCCACCGGGAGGCCGGAAACCGGATCGGCGATGCGCGAGTCGTAGGTGCGGTGTGGGTAGAGTGTCGCCGTGCAGAGTGGAGTGCAGGCCCAGGTGCCGGTGCTGTACGTCGCGGACGCGGACGCCGCCCGACGGTTCTACGAGATCTTCGGGTACGCGGAGACGCGCACCGGCGGCGACGGAGATTCCCGCTGGTCGTACCTGCAGTGCGGGGAGCTGACCCTGCTGCTCGCCCAGGTCACCCCGCGCCTGGTCACCGTCGAGCTGCCGCTGCTGATCTACCTGTACGTCGAGGACCTGGAGCCGACCGTCGAGCGGCTGACCGTCGCCGGTTACCCCGTCGAGCGCGCCGGCTATCCCGAGCACGCGCCTGGCGGGGAGTGCCGCACCACCGACCCGGACGGCAACACGGTGCTGTTCGGGCAGCGTCGGGCCGTACCGGCGCAGGCCCGGGTGGAACGGCCCGGCGGCGAGGCGCGGTTCTCGCTGATCCGCGAGGCCGCCGAGGCGGTCAGCCGGCGCGGCGGGGCGCCCGCCCGCTGCCAGATCGGCGCCCCGGACGGCGAGGCCTGCCCGGAGGCGGCAGAGGTCAAGCTCGCCGACTCGTGGGGCGACACGGTGTGGAGCTGCGTGGCGCACGCCGAGGAGACGCTGCTCAACGCCCGCGGCGCGTTCCTGGCCACCGAGGACGGGCAGGGGTTGGGGCCGTTCCTGCGCGCCCGCCAGGCACAGCCGACACCTTCCGCCCAGGGCTGACGCCCGGCACACCCGGATCGCTCCTGCCCACCACGGCCTGGCGCTGTGCGTTCGATCCCTAAGGCCGGATTGCCGACACCCACAGTCCCATTGACGGGACTGCTGGTACTGCCTAGCATCGGACTCGATACGTAGCGTGACGCCAGCGGAGGAGCCGTGCCGGGTCGTGCAGGCAGTCTCACCCAGATCGCCGGAAGTGTCCGCCTCGACGCGGTGATGGTCGAGGTGCGGATGAGTCGCGCCGTGTTCCACTCGCGGGCGGACCTGATGCACGCCTTCACCTGGGCGGTGCGACGTCTCGACTCCGGGGTGCAGGTCCGCTTGGAGACCCGGCAGGCCGACGACGAGCCGTACGACCTGCTCTGCTCCGGGCCGCGGGGGCGCACGGCGATCGAGTTCAGCTACTGCACCGCTCGGTGGGAGGGCCGCGATCCCGGCACGGGGGAGCGGGTCCGGCTGCCCGGCACCGGTGCCGAGCCGACCCGGAGCGACTTCGCCGCGAACGTCGCCCGGCTGGAGAGGCTCTGCCTCCGCGATCCCGGGCCGATGACCGGGCTTGCCCTCATGTTGACCAACGACCCGGCGAACTGGAGCACCCCGAGCGGTCGCTCCGCCGGTGCGGCGAACGGTCCGCGCATCCACGAGGGTCGCCGGTCGACCGGCACCGTCCATCAGGAGCCAGACCGGTACGCCTGGGCGGCGCGGCGTGGAACGACGGTCGGCCATCCGCCCGCCTGGCGGGAGTACGCCCACCTGGACGGCCGGTACGCCGAGTTCCGCTGGATGGCCGTGCAGGTGGATGCCGGGTGGGCGGACGCCAGACGGCCGGTGGCGGACGAGCCCGCGAGCTGACCGGCTCGCAATACGACGCTCAGGTGGCAAGGCGGGACGACCGTCACCTGCCGCTGCGTACGAGCGTCGCCGGTCGGTCGGCGGTCACCGGCCGGAGGCCCGCGAGTCGGACGTACACCTCCCGCTTGGTGGTCGCCCGGTCGCGCCGGTCGAGCACGTAGCCGGTGATCCAGAGCCAACCCGGGTACGGCTCGTCGGGGCTGACCGACACCACGCTCAGGCGAAGAGCACGGTCGCCGGCGAACTGCACAGAGGCGGCGCCGTCGACGACCAGCAGGTCGCCCGGGGAGGGGCGAGCGTTCACCGCGGTCCCGCGTTCGGCCTCGGGCACTCCCGGGCGTGTCTGGACTGCCAGTCGCGCAGGGCCCGCTTGATCCGGTCGTTCTCCTGGCCGAGCAGGCGTACCCGCTGGTGGAGGTCGTTCAGCTCGTCGGCGACCTGGGCCTGGAAGCCGCGTACCTGATCGGGGTCGGCGCCTCGGCGCCGGATGTCGAAGGCCCGATTCCGCACCTCGTGCGGCGTGAGGCGGGCCGCGCCTCCGACGCCGTAGAGCCGGCCACCTCGATACACGTCGCTCACCGCATGTCCTCTCCGCAAGGGGTCTGGAAGGGCGGGCCGTCCGCACGCCGGCCGCGGACGGCCCGCCCGCCCCGCCGCCGCAGCCTGGGATCGGCGGTACGGCGGCGGAGCAGTCAGGTGGGTCGGGTCGGGTCGGGACGGGCACGCGCCCGCCCCGACCTGGGGGATGAGCCGGTCTCGTTGCCACGCGAGGAGCAGCTCCGATCAAACATATATGCCTAAGCAGTGGATGGCAACGCTCAGTTGTCTGTCGGGATCATGTCGTGATCAAATTGGCGTGCCACGCAAGGAGCGCCATGCCACAGACGCCGGACTACATCCGGATCTCGAACGAGATCGTCGATGACGTGCACCAGGGGAAGGTGCACGCGGGGGACAAGCTGCCCTCGATCGCCGACCTGGCCGACCGGTTCGCCGTCAGCTCGTCGACCATCCAGATGGTCTACGTACGACTGGAGGCTCTCCGGGTGATCCGACGGCATCAGGGCAAGGGCGTCTTCGTCACCGACCCGAAGACCTGGATGCGGGAGCCCTGAGCCTCGGCTCGGGTCGATGCGACGTCTCAATTTTCGGCTGCGGCTTCCGGATGATCCTCGCCTGCCTGAACGCCGACCCCGATGGCTTGCAGGGGTTACTCACCATCCGTCGCCCTCGGCGCCGCCGAGGCGCGGGTCCGACGTCCTGCGCATGAGTCGCGACCGACCCACGTCCGTGCTGAATCCCCACTGCCGGTAGAAGGGCACCATCTCCGGTTGGCAGACGAGTTCGATGCTCCGTACCGCAGCCAGACGGCAATGCCCGACGACGGCGCCGAGCAGCACGCCGCCCAGCCCGACGCCTCGCATGTCGGGTGCCACGATCACGTCGAGAACGACGGCGAGGTACGCGTAGTCGGTCAGCACGCGGGCGAAGCCCACCAACCGATCGCTCTCGCGATGGATCAGGGTCACTACGAGGTCGGAGGCCGCGATCATCGCCGCGACATCGTCGGCCGATCTGTCGTTCGTCCACCACTCGGCGGCGAACATCTCCACCAGCTGCCCGACCCGGTCGGCGTCCACGTGCTCTCGTACCTCGACATCGCATTGATCCACGACACCAGCGTCCCAGGGGTCGGTAGCCCGGTGAGGGAGCCGTCCGGTCTTCGGCCGCGTCCAAGGGACATGACGACATCACGGCTCGGGTGGGCAGCCGTCCCGCTGCTCCTGCTCATCGCCTCCTGCGCCCAGCGGGTCGACTCCGGCCCCGGCGACGGCGGCGCCCCGCCCCCGTACCCCGCCGACGCGCTGGTGCTCCGGATCGACTACACGGGTGGCTTCGTGCCGGCGGTCGTGGCGGCCACCCGGCTGCCCGGCGTGAGCGTCTACGGCGACGGCCGGGTGATCACCCAGGGGCCGGTCCCCGCGATCTATCCCGGTCCGGCCCTGCCGAACCTCCAGGTGGGAGGGATCAGCACCGACGAGGTGTCGGCGCTCGTCGAGCGGGCCCGCGCCGCCGGGGTGGGCAGCGCCGTCGACCTGGGCCGACCGTCCATCACCGACGTGCGCACGACCCGGTTCACCATCCACGGCCCGGCCGGCACGCAGGAGTTGGCGGTCTACGCCCTCGGCGAGGCCACCCGCCCCGAAGCCGGCCTGACCGCCGCGCAGCTGGCCGCGCGCGCCAAGCTGCGCGCCTTCGCCCAGACGCTGACCGACCCGTCGGGCGCCCCGACGAGTCCCTACCAGCCGACCGCCCTCGTCGCCGTCGCGCGACCGTGGGTCGCCGGCCAGGACGGTCTACACCATCCCGAGGTGCCCTGGCCCGGTCCCGCGTTGCCCGGCGCCGCCCTCGGTGCCGGCTCCGAGCTGGGCTGCGTGACGGTCACCGGGGCGGCCGTGCGGCCGGTGCTCGACGCGGCCGCCCGGGCCAACGCGGCGACGCCGTGGACCTTCGGCGGGAAGCGCTGGGCGATCACCCTCCGGCCGTTGCTGCCCGACGAAACCGACTGCGCGAGCCTGCCGGTCGACCGCTGACGCGAACGGCTCGTGCGGCGGTCAGGCCGGATCGGCGCCGTTCTGTGCCCCGTCCGACCGCGAGCCGTGTGGCTGTTCGGGGATCACGTCGATCCGGGTGAAGGGCGCGTTCAGGTCCTCGTACCGGCGGCGTTCCCGCAGCAGGTGCTCGCTCCACCGCGCCGCCGCCTCCTGCTCGGCCATCATGTGCCGGCGGGCGCGGGCGACCTCCTCCTTCAACGCCTGCGCCGCGTCGCCCGGGCCGTCGACGAACTCGTCCATGATCGTCACCCAGTGCCGGTTGAGCCGCTCGGCGTACCGGGCCCGCCTGATGAACAGCTCGTTCTCGCAGTCCAGCCGGATCAGGCCTTCCCAGTGTGGGCGGAGCACCTCGGCGACCCGCTCGTCGAGGCGTACCGAGAGGTCGGGGCGGCAGTCCACCGACACCGGGCCGCGCCGGTAGCGCCACGGCGGCGGCTCCCGCTCGGCGATCGTGCGCCGCAACGCGGCCTCCAGGTCGCCGGCCCGGTGCGCGGGGACGGTGGGGGACCGTTCGGCGGCGATCCGGCGTACCCGGTCGAGGGCGTCGGCGGTGAAGTGCTGGGCGTACCAGGCCAGCGCCGAGGCGTGCACGCCGGTGGACGTCCAGGTGAGGGTGGTCCGCACGGTGAAGGCGAACACGTGCCCCTGCGCGGGCACCACCACTGCCCCGGCCGTCTCGTGCCGCTCCACCAGGTCGTCCGCCGGGGGCGGCGGCGCCGACGGATCCGCCGCCGCGGCGGAGAGCACCCGCTGCAGCACCGGGGACAGCTGCCGGCTCCAGAGGGTACGCAGCACCAGCGCGACCTGGGTGCCGAGCTCGCGGCCCTGGTCGGTCCAGCGCCGCCGGGGCTCCTCCGGCGAGGTCTGCTCGCCCGGCCCGTCGGTCATGGCACCCCTCCTCGTCGCAAGCGGTCGCCCCGGTGTGCCGGGACGGTGGCGGGCGCCTCGATGCGCGGATCAGCGGGGTGGCTGACGCGAGGGGTGTCGACCGGCTCACGCTAACAACGCGGCGCCGGCGGCGGCGGTCGCCGCGCGGGCCGGTCGGCGCCGGGCATTCGGACAGCCGTCGGTCGCCCGGGTCACGGTGGCGACTCGACGTCCGGGCAGCGCGGAGCGGCGTTGCCGAGGTGCACCTGCCGGGCGGGTGGCCGGCCGGACGGCAGGTGAACGCCGCTCGTCCCCCGGACACCTGGGGTACGTCGGTTGATCGCTTTCCGGTCAGCTGTCCCCGGCAGGCTGCGGACGTGCTGACCCCGCCGACCGTCCTGGCGTACCGGATCGTCGGTGCGGCCGGCGCCACCCTGCTGGCCGCCGCCGGGCTGGCCGCCGGCGCGCTGCCCGCCGGCGGGTGGTTCACCGGGCCGCACCACCACGCGGAGTCGGCGCTGCTGGCCGCGTACACCGGGTTGACGTTGCTGGTGGTGGCCTGGTGGTGGGCGGGCCGCGAGCTGCGCGGCCCGGGCATCGACCGGCGCTCCGCGCTGGTCACCCTGGCCTGCTGGTCGGCGCCGCTGCTGCTCGGCCCGCCGATGTTCAGCCGGGACGCCTACAGCTACCTCGCCCAGGGCGCGATGGTCGCCGGCGACATCGACGTGTACCGGTTCGGCGTGGCGCACCTGGGCGGCCGGCTCGCCGCCGAGGTGCCGGCCATGTGGCAGCAGACCCCGGCGCCGTACGGGCCGGCGTTCCTCGGGCTGGCCGCGCTGGTCAGCACGGTCGCCGGCGGCAAGCTGGTGCTCGGGGTGCTGGGGCTGCGGCTGGTCGCGCTGCTCGGCATCGGCCTGCTGGTGCTCGGCGTGCCCCGGCTGGCCCGGCAGTGCGGCGTCGATCCCTGCGCCGCGCTCTGGCTCGGCGTGCTCAACCCGCTGGTGCCGCTGCACCTGATCGCCGGCGCGCACAACGAGGCGATCATGCTCGGCCTGCTGGTCGCCGGGCTCTGCCTGGCCTTCGACCGCCAGCACGCCGCCGCCACCGTGCTGATCACCCTGGCCGCGCTGGTCAAGGCGCCGGCCGCCGCCGGGCTGCTGGTGGTGGTGCTGCTCGCCGCGCGTGCCCACGGTCGCTGGCCCGCGGTGGCCCGCACCGCCGGCGTCGCCGCGGCCACCGGCGCCCTGGTCAGCTGGGCCACCGGCATCGGGTACGGCTGGATCACCGCGCTGGGCACCCCGGTCTACCGGCACAGCTGGTCGATCTCCAGCGCGCTCGGCCGCGCCTCCGACCGGGCGCTGCGCGGCCTGGGCCTCGATCTCGGCGAGGGACCGATGCGCTTCTGGGTGTGGGGTGGCCTGCTCGGCGTGCTGGCCGTGGCCGGATACGCCTGGCACCGCCGCCACCAGCTCGGGCCCGCGTACGCGCTGGGTCTGACGCTGGCCGCGGTGGCGCTGCTCGGCCCGGTCACCCGGCCCTGGTACGGCCTGTGGGGCCTGGTCCCGCTCGCCGCCGGCGCCCGGGACCCCCGGGTCCGGCTGCTGGCGGCGCTGGCCGCGGTGGTGCTGGCGTTCCTGGCGCTGCCCAGCGGGTTCGGCCCGCAGCCGGCGCAGCTGGCGCTGGCCACCCTGGGGGTGCTGGTCGGCCTGGCCGCGGGCGGCTACCTGCGGCTGGTGCTCGCCACGCCGGTGCGGGTGGGCGCGTCGTGAGCCGGGACGTCCTGCCCGCTCCCGCGCAGAGCCGCCGGACGCGCCGGTTGACGCTCGACCAGCGGCGGGCGCTCGGCGTGGCCGTGGTCGCGGTGGCGATCGGCGTGGCGGTGGCGCTGGTGCCTGGGCACCGCGGCTGGTTCGACGTGGGCGTCTACCACGGCGCGGTCGGGCACTGGCTGGCCGGCGGCGAGCTGTACGACTGGAAGACCTGGAACGACTACGGCTTCACCTACCCGCCGTTCGCAGCGCTGTGCATGGTGCCGCTGGCCACCCTGCCGTGGTACCCGGCGATCACGGTGAGCGTGCTGGGCTCGGTGCTGGCCGGCGCGTTCCTGCTCTGGCTGCTGGTGGACCCGCTGGCCCGCCGGCACGGCTGGAGTCGCTGGTTCGCCTTCGCGGTCGCCGCCTGCCTGCTGGCCATGCTGAACCCGGTGCGGGACACGGTCAGTTTCGGGCAGGTCAACCTGGTGCTGCTGGCGCTGGTCTGGGCCGACCTGTGGCTGCTGGAGCGCGGCCGCCGATCGGCGGGGATCGGCATCGGGCTGGCGGCGGCGATCAAGCTGACCCCGGCGATCTTCATCGGGTACCTGCTGGTCACCCGGCGCTGGCGGGCCGCGGCGGTGGCCGCCGGCACCGCCGCGGGCGCCACCCTGGTCGCGGCCGCGGTCGCCCCGGACGCCTCGCGGACGTACTTCCTCGACACGCTCTGGGACACCAGCCGGGTCGGCAAGCTGGAGTACATCTCCAACCAGTCGCTGATGGGGCTGGTGGCCCGGCTCGACCCGACCCACCCGAGCCGGCTGGCCTGGCTGACCCTGGTCGCCCTGGCGCTCGGCGTCTGGGCGGTACGCGCCCGGCGGGCCGTCCGGCTCGGCGACGAGCGGGCCGGCTTCGCGCTCACCGGCGTGGTCGGCTGCCTGGTCAGCCCGGTGACCTGGGTGCACCACCTGGTCTGGCTGGTGCCGGCGCTGGTGGCGCTGGTCGCCTCGACCCTGCCCTGGCTGCCCCGGGACGGTTCGGCCCGACGCCGGCTGTACGCCGCGGGCGGGGCGTTCCTGGTGCTGGTCAGCGGGCTGGTCTGGCTGTGGGCCAACGACATCGACGGGCTGCCCGGGCTGCTCGGCGGCGGCAGCTACACCCTGGTGGCGGTGGGTCTGCTGGTGCTGCTGCCGATCGGGGCGGACGGTCAGGCCGGTCGGTCGAGGATCGCGGCGAATCGCCGCTCGGCCAGGTCCAGCTGAGCGAAGATGTGCCGCTTGACCGGCGCCGACAGCGGGGTGTCCGGCCGGGCGATCAGGTCCCGGAACATCGGCACCAGCGGCCGGTACTTCGCCGCCGACCGGGCCACCTTCGCGCCGACCGAGTAGACCACGCCCACCCCGTTGTCGGTGAAGTCGGAAACCTTGATCACCCGGGCCCACGGCTCCCGGGCCAGGCTCACCGCGAGATGCTCGCGGTACTGCGCGTTGCGGTCCCGCTCCGGGTCGTACGCCGGGTTGGTGACCGCGGCGACCAGCCGGGCGACCCGCGGCCCGAACCGCGCGGCGAGGGTGGCCAGCGCCGCCGCCGTCGGATCCGCCGCCCCCGGCCCGGCCAGGGCGTCGGGGTGGTCCTCCACCGCGTCGTGCAGGAGGCCGGCGACGATCACGTCGACGTCCCGCACCTGGTAGTGGTGCACCAGCCGGATCGCCACCCGCAGCAGGTGGTTCAGGTACGGCTCGCGGGTGCGGCGGTCGTCCCGGTGCAGCCGGGCGGCGAGGTCCAAGGCCTCGGTCAGCCGTTCGCGGTCGGTCGGGTCGAACGCGGCGGCCTCCAGCCGGAACCGGGCCAGCAGGCCGGGCTCGCCGTGGATCTCGGTGATCGCGTGCATCGGCATGGTGGCCAGATTCGGCGGGACATCCATGGCACCACTTATAGCCGATCATCACGAACCCGTGGTGCCCCGCGCGGCGGGTCAGGCGGTGCCGGACAGCCGCTTCACCAGCCGCACCACGGTCCCGTCCGGGCCGCCGTCGATCCGCGCCTCGTCCATCAGCCGCGCCATGATCAACCGTCCGCGCCCACGCTCGGTGCCCTCGGCCCGCGGGTCCCGCCAGCCACCGGTGTCGGAGATCTCGATCTCCAGCCGGTCCGCCCGCAGCCGCCCCCGCACCGTGGTGGTCGACCCCGGGGCGAAGCGGTAGCCGTGCTCGATGGCGTTCGCGCACGCCTCGCCGACCGCGATCAGCACCGCCTCCACGTCGTCCTCGCCCGCGTCCAGGCCGACCAGCCAGGCACGCAGCTCGTCCCGGGTGGGAGAGAGCCGGGCCGGGTCGGCCGGCAGCGCGGCGGAGAACACCGCCGGCTCCCGGTGCCGGTAGATCAGCACCGCCACGTCGTCGTCGCGGACCTCCGGCAACAGGTCCCGCACGATGGCGTCGGCCAGCTCGCCCTCCGGCAGCCGCCGGCCCTCGGCCAGGCTGGCCACCGCCCGGGCGATGCCCGCGTCGATCAGCTCGCGTCGCCGCTCCACCAGGCCGTCGGTGTAGAGCAGCAGGGTGGAGCCGGGCCGCAGCTGGGCGTCCGCCTCCGGCCGGCCGCTGACCGCGACGCTGGCCAGCGGCACCGAGCCGGCCCGGTCCAGCAGCTCGGAGGTGCCGTCGGCGTGCATCAGGATGCCCGGCGGGTGACCGGCCGAGGAGTAGCGCAGCATCCCGAGCGACCGGTCGACGATCGCGCAGAACACCGTGGTGTTGCCGCCGCCGGGCACCATCCGGGCGAAGTCGTCCAGCGCGGCCAGCACCTCCGCCGGGCCCTTGGCCTGCAACAGCAGCGCCCGGCAGGCGTTGCGCAGCTGGCCCATCACGGTCGCCGCGGACAGGCCCCGACCGACGCAGTCGCCGACCACCACCGCGACCAGGTCGCCCGGCAGCGGCACCACGTCGTACCAGTCGCCGCCCACCTCCAGCGGCCGGACCGCCGGCTCGTAGCGCACCGCGAAACCGGCCGGCAGGTCCACCGGGCCGAGCATCGCCCGCTGCATGGCCAGCGCCACCGTCCGCTGCGTCTCGTACGCCCGCGCCCGGGCCAGCGCCTGGGCCAGCGCCCCGCACAGCTGCCGCACCAGCGGCCGGTCCACCGTCGGCAGCGGCCGCGGCGGGTCCAGCTCCAACCACAGCCCGCCGCCGGGCGCCGCCGGCTCGATCCGCGCGCCCAGCCCGGTCGCCCGCCCCTCGGCGTCGCGTTCCAGGTACGGCTCACCGTCCGCCGGCAGCGCGTCGAGGATCCGCCGCACCCGCGCGGAGTGGTCCAGGCCGGCGCCCACCACCACCGGGTTTCCCGCGCCGTCCACCGCCACCGCGATGCCGCGGTCGGCCCGGACCATGCCCCGCAGCTCGGCCAGGCCCGCCTCCAGCACCTCGCTCAGGTCGGTGGCGCCGGCCAGCCGGGCGGTCAGCGCGGCCAGGGCGGCGGTGCGGGCCGCCGCCCCCATCTCCGCCGTGACGTCGCGCAGGGTGGCCACGAACAGCAGCCGGTCGGTCCGCGGCTCGCGCACCGAGTTGTAGACGGCCTCCACCCAGAGCCGGTGGCCGTCGGCGTGCCGCAGCGGCAGCGTCAACCGGCCGCGGCCGACCCGCTCCGCCTCCCGCATCGCGGCGGTGATGTCGGCGCGCTCCCGGGGATCCAGCTCGGTGTCCGGCCACCAGCCGAACGGCGGCGGCCCGGGCAGGTCCACCTCGGTCACGCCGATCAGCTCGCAGAAGGCGTCGTTCACCTCGACCAGGGTGCCGTCCGGGTCGATCACGGCGAACGCGTCCTGCAGCGAGTCGATCAGCGCGGTCCGCCAGGTGGCCTCGTCCCGGCGCAGCCGGGACAGCTCCAGGTGCGCGGCGACCCGGGCCAGCAGCTCGTCGGAGGTGAACGGCTTCGCCAGGTAGTCGTCCGCGCCGGCGCGCAGCCCCTCGACGGCCGCGTCGCCGCCGGCCCGGGCGGAGAGCACGATCACCGGGAGGGTCGCGGTCCGCCGGTCGGCGCGCAGCTCGCGCAGCAGGCCGGCGCCGTCCAGCCGGGGCATCATCAGGTCCGTCAGCACCAGGTCGGGCGGGTCGGCCAGGGCCCGCTCCAGCCCGTCCCGGCCGTCCACGGCGGCGACCACCCGGTGGTGCGGGGCCAGCAGCCCGACCAGGAACGTCCGCAGGTCGGCGTTGTCCTCCACCACCAGCACGGTGGACGCGCCGGGCGGCGGCGCCGGCGGGGCGACCACCGGGACCCCGGCCGCCGGCGTCGTCCAGCTCAGGGCCTCCTGCGGGTACGCCCGGCCGGCGCGCACCGGCGTCGTCGGCGCGGCCACCCCGGGCCGCCCGTACGGCAGCCGGACGGTGAAGGTGGAGCCCTCGCCCTCGACCGAGTGCACCGTCACCTCGCCGTCGTGCAGGCGTACCAGCTCCTGCACCAGCGCCAGGCCGATGCCGGCGCCCTCCGCGGCGCGGGCCCCGCCGCGCACCCGGTGGAACCGGCGGAACACCAGCGACAACTGGTCGGCCGGCACCCCGACCCCGGTGTCGGTGACGGTCAGCGTCACCTGGTGGGCGTCGCCGCGCAGCCGCACCTCGACGCCGCCCGACGCGGTGTACTTCACCGCGTTGGACAGCAGGTTGACCAGCACCTTCTCCCACATGTCCCGGTCCACGTGCGGGGTGCGCGGCAGTGGCGCGACGTCCACCCGGAAGTCCAGCCCGGCCGCCCGCATCGCGTGCTCGAAGGACGCGGCCACCCCGCTGGTGAGCGCGGCCAGGTCGGTCGGCACCCGCTCCGGCTCCAGCCGGCCGCCCTCGATCCGGGCGAAGTCCAGCATGTCGTCGACCAGCTTGCGCAGCCGCCCGGCGTGCCGGTGCACCAGCTCCAGCCGATGCCGCTGGGCCGGCGGCAGCGGCTCGCCGCGGTCGGCGAGACTCTCCCGCACCGGCCCGGTGATCAGGGTCAGCGGGGTGCGCAGCTCGTGGCTGACGTCGGTGAAGAACTCCGTCTTGGCCCGGTCCAGCTCGGCCAGCGCGGTGGCCCGGCGGCGCTGCGCGTCGTACGCCAGCACGTCGGTCAGCGCGGTCGACACCCGGCTCGCCACCAGGTCCATGAAGTGCCGGTACGGCCGGTCCAGCGGCAGGAACGGGCTGACTCCCAGCACCAGCACCCCCACCGGCGTGCTCCGGCCCGTCGCCAGCAGCGGCAGCACCATCCCCTCGACCACCGGCACCGGGCCGGCCTCGAGATCCGGGCGTCGGGCCGGGGGCAGCAGCTCGCCGAGCCCGGTGACCGGCGCCGGCCGGCCGGTGCGCAGCACCTCGGCCAGCTCGGGCAGCCCGTCCAGGCGGTCGAGCTGCTGCGGCGAGGCATCACCGAAGGCCGCGACCAGGGTCAACGCGCCCGGCCCCGGCTCGCCGCTCGGCGGCTCGTCGCCGAGGATCTGGTCCTCGTTCAGGTAGAACCGGCCCACAGGCAGGTCGGTGCGGTCCCGGGCGAGCACCGCGGCGGCCGCCCGGGCGGCGTCCCGGGCGCTGTCCGCCTCGGCGATGGACAGCTCCCCGAGCTCGCGCAGCAGGGCCAGCCGGCGGTCGCCGACCACCCGACCCGTCACGTCGGAGGTGGCCACGAAGATCCCGGTCACCGCGCTGCGGTCGTCGTGGATCGGGCTGTAGGAGAACGTCCAGTACGTCTCCTCCCAATACCCCCGCCGGTGCATGTACAGCATGGTGTTCTCGCCGTGCGCCGCGCCCCGCCCGGCGAGGACGCCCTCGGCCAGCGGACCCATCGCGTCCCACACGTCCGGCCAGCACTCGGCCGCGGGCTGGCCGATCCCGGCCGGGTACTTGTCGCCCAGATGGGGGGTGTAGGCGTGGTTGAAGATCTGCACCAGCTCGGGACCCCACCAGATCAGCATGGGGATCGTCGAGGGGAGCACGGTGCGGACCGCGGCCCGCAGCTCCGCCGGCCAGGTCTCCACCGGCCCGAGCGGGGTGGCCGCCCAGTCCGTGGCGCGGTGCGCCGCGCTGGTCGGGTCGGCGCCGGGGAAGAGATCGGCCGCGGCGTCGCCCGCCCCCCGTGTGCTCGTCACCTCGCGGCCACCTCCCTTCCCAGCTCACGTCGGGTTCGAGCGGCCTGGCCGTCACCCGCGGGCCCCCATTGTCCCCGCTCCCGCCCGGCTTCGAACCTCGGCCCGGGTGTGACCCCGGCTGCCCACCCGGCGGAACCGCGCGAGGACGCTCCGGACGGGCCAGAATCGGGGGATGGACCGGGTGCTGGAGGTGCTGGTGGCGCTGCCGCCGGCGCTGGTCCTGGCGCTGGTCTTCCTGCTGCCCGCGCTGGAGGCGTCCACCTTCCTGGGCCTGCTGGTGCCGGGCGAGGTGGCCGTGCTGGTGGGCGGGGTGCTGGCCCACGAGGGGCGGCTGCCGCTGTGGGCGGTGGTGGTCGCCGCGCTGGCCGGCGCCGCGCTCGGCGACCAGACCGGCTACCTGGTCGGCCGCCGGTACGGCCACCGCCTGCTGGCCCGCACCCCGCGCCGGTTCGTCCGCTCCGGCGAGCTGCGCCGGGCCCTGGACCTGGTCCGCCGCCGGGGCGCCAGCGCGGTGGTGCTGGGGCGCTGGGCGGCGGCGCTGCGGGCGCTGGTGCCCGGCCTGGCCGGGCTGAGCGGGATCCCGCAGCGCACCTTCACCGCCGCGAACCTCACCGGCGGGGCGCTCTGGGCGGTGACCGTGGCGCTGCTCGGCTACCTCTTCGGCGCGTCGTACCGGCTGCTGGAGCGGCGGCTCGGGCTGGGCGGGGAGGCGGTGCTCGCCGTCGTGCTGGTGGCGCTGGCGCTGCGCCTGTGGCGGCACCGCCGCGCCGCCCGTCGGGATCCCGGGCCCTGACCGCGCGACCGGTTGGTGCTCCTTGATCGGCTACGGCTGAGCGACTCGACACGCCGCCTTCTCGCCGCTGAGCCGTATTCGATCAAGGTGCCCGGCGCTCGGCGCATCAAAGGTAGGGCGGCGGTCAGCGGAGGGTGAGGGCGTGGTCGGCGGGGCAGCCCGGAGGCAGCGGGGCCTGCACCCCGGCGACCGTGGCGCCACGCCCCTCGGGCAGCGCGTCCGCCCGGGCGCCGAGCAGCGCCCAGGTCGTGTCGCCCGAGCGCAGCAGCACCCAGTCGCCGGAGCGGTCGACGGTGCCGGTGAGGCTGCGGTAGCCGCGTACCAGGTCGCCCCTGCGGTCCGGGTCGCCGGCGCCCGTCGGCGTCGCCGCGGTGGCGCGGGCCGGGGAGGCGGTCGGGGGTCGGCCGCCCGGCGTGGGCGCGCCACCGGTCTTGGCGACGGGCGGCGCGGGAGGGGTCGACGGGGGAGCCGACGCCGGGCGCTCGGGCGAGGGCGACGCGGGGCCGGTCGGCGGCGCGCCACCGGACGCCACAGGGGTCGGATCGGGCCCGTCGCCGCAGGCGGTGAGCAGGAGCAGGGTCGCCACGACGAGCGCGGCGGTACGCGTGGCCGTCATGGCAATGGGACGCGGGGGCGGCGACAGCGGTTCCTCCGGAAGGGCCCGAGGCGGGTGGGGCGGGCCGGCCCGAGCCGGCCCGCCCCGAACCGTCACAGCAGGTACAGCGGGGTCTTCCAGATGCCGCGCCCGTGGGTGGCGGCGTACAGGTTGCCGTCGATGCTCACGTGCAGGTCGAACACGGCGGTCAGCGGCAGGGCCTTCGGCCCGCTGCCCGGCTCCCGGCCGACGCGCCGCCACCGGATGGTCTCCGGGGTGGCCCGCCGGTCGGCGACCAGCACGCCGAGGTCGGTGGCGACGACCAGCTTGTTGCCGACCACCACCACGTCGGTGGCCGGGACGTCCGGGAAGCCCACCGACAGGTCCGTCCAGGCCACCGAGACGCCGCCGGCGGTCCTGGTCAGCTTGCCCCGGAACACGTGCTTGACCCCGGCGCCCGGGCCCTCGATGAAGCGCCGGTTGAAGCCGTTGAACACCAGGTAGATGGTCGAGTTGGTGCGGTCGGTCGGGTCGAAGGTGACCGCGTTGGGGTACCGGTTGGGTAGCCCCGTCATGTCCAGCTCCGTCCAGGCGCCGCCCCAGTTGGTGGCCACGCCCCGGGTGAAGCCGGCGCTGTTGCAGTTGGACTCGCCGCACCAGGCGGCCAGGTAGGTGTCCTTCGTCGGGTCGGCCGGCGCCTTCGGGTCGGCGACCCCGTCGATGCCGACGACCAGCCGGCCGCCGTCGGAGTCGAGGGTGTAGAGCTTCTGCCAGCCGTTGTCCTCCTGGGCGGCCGCCTCCTCGGGGGTGTACGCGAACGCCAGGTCGTGCCGCCAGACCGAGTTGCCGCCGGCCACCCAGCGCTCGCTGCTGCCGTCCCGGGTGTTCTTCGAGCCGCGGATCGCCCGGAACGGGGCGGTGAACCGGGAGTTCACGTCCGGCACCGTCACGTCGAAGACGGCGTTGGTGGTGCCGTTGCTGCGGCCGCAGTTCTTGGTCAGCCACAGGTTGAGGTTGGTGTACTCGTCCAGGATCTGGCAGCCGTTGCGCGGGTTGACGACGGTGTCACCGCCGTCGCCGCCGAACGGGCTGACCATCTTGCGCGCCCCGGCCCGCAGCAGCGAGCCGCCGTTGTCCTGCAGGCCGCCGGAGACCGTGACGCCCTGGCGGTTCGGGTCCCGGCCGGTGGCCACCGAGTAGTACTGCAGGGTGCGCAGCCCGTTGTTGTGGTTGGTCCAGTCCAGCGCGTGCCCGTCGGCGTTCTCCCGGCTGACCGCGGGGGCCAGCGGCCGGGAGTAGACCCCGCCGTCGTTGCCGACCAGCACGGTGCCGTCGCTGATCGCGATGGAGTGCTGGTCGGAGTGGGTGGTGGGCGGGCAGCCGCCGGTCGGGTCGGTGATCTTGAAACAGGGGAACGGGAAGTTCCAGTACGGTCCGACGGTCTTCCAGCTGCCGCCGCCGTCCTCGCTCTCGTACACCTCTTCGAGGCCGAGGTAGACGTGCCGCGCGTTGCCCGGATCCACCTCGATGAAGTTGTTGTACCAGGCCTGCACGCCGGGCTGGTATCCCGGCAGGGACTTCAGCGCCGAGCCGGAGTCGGCCAGCTTGGTGGAGTCGGCGATGCGTACCCAGGGGCCGAGGATCCCGCCGGTCGAGCGGAAGGCGCCCTTGAGCACCGACGCCGCCCCGTCGAGCAGCTGCTCCGGGCTCTCCTGCACCAGGTAGTAGCTGTGCCCGTCGGCGGAGACCGCGAACTCGGCGTTGCCGACGTCGTCGTTGTCGATGTCGCCGAGCAGGTTCACCTTGGTGAAGCTGCCGGCCTTACCGCCCACCGTGGACAGGTAGTAGCCGTTGTACGCCGCACCCGACCGCCAGGCCGCGTTGATCAGGACGGTGCGTCCCCGGCTGCCCGGGTCGATCAGCACGTCGTTGACGATGTTGTCGTACGGCTTGGTGACGTCGCTGTCCGACGCCGGGTTCGGCAGGAACAGCAGCTCCCACCGCTCGGCGTGCCGCCGCTCGTCGGTGGAGTGCCGCCACAGGCCCCGGGTGGTCGCCGCGTAGACGTGCCCGGCCCCGTCGAACTTGAGCTGGTTGATGCTGCGTGACTCCAGCTCGTCCCCGCCGACCCGGTCGGCCTGGGAGAAGCCGCGCGCCCGGCTGGCGTTCCGCAGCCGGTAGACGCCGGCCCCGGTGTAGCTGGTGGCGCCGGTGTTGGCCTCGCCGGTGGCGTACCACAGGGTGTCGGACGCGGCCTGGTAGACCAGGTCGCCGGTGGACAGGGCGAGGATGCCGTCGGAGATCGGCGTCCACTTCCCACCCACGAGCTTCTTGCGGAACACGCCGCCGTTGGCCCCGCCGGCGAAGACCTGCCCGCGGCCCGACGCCAGCCCGGTCACCCGGCCGGCCACCAGCCCGGCGCCGCCGCCGGAGTTGGAGAAGTTCGGGTCGCGGTAGTTCGGGTCGTCGGCGTCGTACGGCTTGTCGGTGACCTCCGTCCAGGGGGCCAGCGTGCCGGGCAGCCCCCGCAGGTCGGCGAGGGCGTCGCCGTACTCGCCGGGCGCCACCGCGCCGTACGGGGCGACCCGGGCGGACGCCTCCTGGGCGGCGTACGGCTTGATCCCCTTCGGGCCCGACTCCTCGCCCTCGTCGTCGCCCGGCTCGGCGAAGGCGGGGGTGACCGTCGCGAGCACCGTGACCACGGTGGTCACGGCGGCGGCGATCATGCGTCGGCGGTCCCGCCGACGGTGTTGAGCAGTGAGCATCGCGCTCCTCCCCACAGTGGGCGGACAGCCCCGTTGGCGTCCGGCCCGTCTCGCACGCTAGCCATCGATCAACATCAAGGGAAGTTGCCCAGGGAAACGAATCACCCGATCGGCCGCCCATTCCGGACGGTCGGCGGCGTCGATCGCACCCCGGGCCGGACCGCGTCGACGCTCAGCGGGCGGGCAGGGCGGCGGTGACCCGGACGGCCTTGACGATGGCGGGGATGGAGCCGATCAGCAGGACCAGGGCCCAGACGATGGCGATCACCGCGAACACCACCGCGCCGACGTCGTCCAGGATGCTGACCACGATCACCGGCAGCAGGCCCTGCAGGAACGCCAGCACGACCGTGCAGAGCAGACTGGTCACGGCCAGCGCCACCAGGCCCTTGTTCTGCAGGAAGCGGGGCTGGGCGAGCAGCAGCAGCGCCACCCAGACCAGCTTCAGCACCAGGATCAGCCCGAGCAGCAGCCCGGCCTCGCCGACCGGGAAGAACCCCCACAGCGCCAGGTACGCCAGGGTGCCGAACGGCGGCGCCAGGAACAGCGACACCATGATGGACAGCTCGACGAACGCGATCACCAGCAGCACCAGCGAGGCGAGGATCAGCAGGATCGAGAAGATCAGCGTGGCCACCCCCTGGATTCGGCCCTGGATCCGGTCGGGCAGCACCAGGCTCAGGCAGAACAGCCCGGTGGTCCAGAGCGCCACCACGTCGATCAGCGCCAGGTAGCCGGTGCCGCGCCCGGCGGGTTCGCTGACCCCGGCCACGTCGCCGACGTCCACCCCGAGGTCCGTCGCGCCGAGCCGTAGCGCGCCGGTCGCGTCGCCGCCGCCGGTGAGCAGCGACGAGCCAAGCTCCAGCCCGACCACCAGCAGCACCGCGACCAGGGCCAGCAGCAGGAACGGTTTGCGCAGCTCACCCACGGCGGGCCTCCTCGAACGGGCGCGGACGGACCCCGCGCGGCGGCGTCGGCCGGCGGCTCACGAGGCGGCGACGGTGACCGCGCATCCGGCACCCCCCGGGCAGCTGATCAGGACGGTCACCGGCCGGTCGACGGCGACCTTCGCCACCGCGCCGGCGTCGTCGCCCGGCTCGACGGTGTCGTGGACGGTGAGATCCGCGCCCCGCGGCGCCGGGGCGGTCACCCCGAACGCCGCGGGGCTGCGCAACACCAGGGTCTTCAGCCCGCCCGGGTCGGCCACCCGCAGCGGGCACTCGCCGACGAAGGTCAGCACGTCCCCGGTACGGCCGCAGTCGGCGGCGACGGTGGCCGGGTCCACGGTGGCGGCCCCGCCGGTGAGCCGGCCCAGCCAGCTCACCACCGCGGGTGGCCGATCCGCCCGACCGGTCCCGCCGCCGACGCCCACGGCCAGCGCGAACAGCGCCACCAGCAGCACCGCCAGCGCGCCCAGCAGCAGCTTGCGCCGGCCGCTCATGGCTGCGCGACCGCCGCCGGCCGCTCGGTGAACCGGATCTGGTCGACACCGGCGAAGTAGTTGTTGGTGCCCTGGGTCTTGCCCACCGCGACCAGGGTGAGCGTGTGTCTTCCGGCGCCGAGCCGCAGCGCCCCGACGTCCTCCAGATCGTGCCGCACCACGGTGGGCGTGAAGCCGAGGAACGTGCCGCCCACCTGGACGCCGTCGATCTGCCAGATGGTGTTCGCGTAGTCGAACGAGGTGGTCCGGGCGGCGGCGAACACCCACACCGCGTCGGCGGGCAGGTCGACCGACACGCTGACCTGGTCGCCGGGGGCGAAGCCCAGGAAGAACAGCTGCTTGCCGCCGGACCAGGTCACCGCGCAGCAGTTGTCCTGCGCGCCGACCTTCGCCGCGGTGCCGGACGGCGACTCCACCTTGGCCCCGGCGACCAGGCTCTCGGCCTCCAGGGTCACCACCCGGGGG
Source organism: Micromonospora sp. NPDC000089 (assembly GCF_042899365.1). Taxonomy (NCBI): domain Bacteria; kingdom Bacillati; phylum Actinomycetota; class Actinomycetes; order Micromonosporales; family Micromonosporaceae; genus Micromonospora; species Micromonospora sp. NPDC000089. The sequence continues at coordinate 205,683 of NZ_JBIAZT010000009.1, read as the reverse complement.
GCGCCGGGCGCCGGGGGGCCGTCCGGGCGGGTCAGCAGGTACCCGACCACCCCGCCGACCACCAGCACCAGCGCCACCGCGGCGGCGATCCACGGCCAGGGGGTCCGCTTCGGCGGGGCGACCGCCCGGACCTCGTACGTCACCCGGCCGCTGGAGCGGGAGCTCTCCTCCGGCGCGGTGTTCGCCGAGTACGCGAAGCCGGTCATGTCGTACCGGCGGGGGGCGGTGCCCGGCGGCACCACCAGCCGGACCAGGAACGACACCGACCCCTGCGCCGGCACCACCCGCTGCGGTTCGGCGACGGTGAACCAGGCGCGCTGGCTGCCGTCGCCGGGCGCCACGTCGAACACCACGGTGTCCGGCGCGAGGCCGGGATTGGAGACGGTGAAGGTAAGCTCCCCGCGGTTGGCGGCGTCCAGGGTGAACTGCTCGGCGGCGGCGACGACGGCCCATTCGGTGGTCATGACGGCTCCTTCGGTAACGGCTGCGCCGGCCCGGCGGACGCCGGCGCGGCGGGGTGGTACGGGACGGCGGCCCGACCGATCGCCGGCGCTGGATCCGGGTCGGCGGGCGGCCCGGGGTCCGCGGCGGGCGGCCCGGGCGGCTCGGCGTCCTGGGCGGGTGGCCCGGGCGGGACGGGCGGCTCGGCGTCCGGAGCGGGTGGCCCGGGGTCGGCGAGCGGGACGACCTCGGCGGTGACCGCGGCCGGCTTCTCCGCCTCGACGATCCGGGTGATCACCGGGAGCAGCCCGACGGCGGCCGGCGGCACCCGCACCACCAGGTGGAACGGCCGGTCGGCCGGCTCGTCCAGGACGAACCCGGTGACCCCGGTGGCCAGCTCCAGCGCGGTCCGCATCCCGTACGGCGTCCCCCGCCAGCGGGCCAGCAGCGCGCCGTGCGCGACCAGGTCCCGCAGCCGGCCCGCCGGCAACGGCAGCGGGGCGTCCGGGCGGGGCGGGGCGAGCACGTGGTCCATCGCCACCCACCGGGTCAGGTACGCCACGAACCCGTCCGGCGTCCGGTACGGGGCGAACAGCGCGTCCACGTCGGCGAGCACCGCCTCGTCCGGGGCGTGCAGCGCCTCCATCACCTCCAGCAGCGCGTACAGCACGCTGCCCGGCGCGCTCGCCCGCTGGTAGGCGGCGGGCAGCAGCCGCTCAATCGCCGTTCGGCGCATCCTGCCGCACCACCTCTATGTCGTGCTCGCCGGAGCAGAGCAGCCAGGTGTCCGGGACGGTGACCACGTCGGCGGTGGCCTGGTTGGCGCTGGCCGTCCAGTCGACGGCGTCGCCGCTGCGGTAGACCCCGCGCTCGCCGCCGGCCAGCACCAGCCGCTCGGCCGGGCCGGCCCCGCCGGTGGCGGCGACCGCGTCCACCGGCACGAACCGGGTCCGGTCGCGCAGCGGCAGCCCGCAGTTGACCGTCACCGGCTGCCACTGCGGCTGCGCGGCCAGGGTGTCCAGTCGCAGCACCCCGCCGCTCTGCGTGGCGGCCACCGCCAGGGTGCCGGTGAAGGCCAGGTCGCGGCAGGTGCCGCCGACCCAGCCGGCCTGCACCTGCTGCCACTTCACGTCGGATTCGAACAGCCGGGTGCGGTGGCAGCCCTGCCCGGGTTTCTTCGGGTCCGGTTCGCCGGCGCCGGCCCAGAGCAGGGTGGCCGGGCCGTCGTACTGGACGGCCAGCACCCGGGAATCCACGTTGGCCAGGCCCACGTGGGCGAAGCTGCCGGGGCGACCGGCGTTGGTGGACAGGTAGACGCCGAAGGAGGCCTGCGCGGCGACCGCCACCCCGGGGGCGCCGCGCTCGGAGACGAACGCGCGGACGGCGTAGAAGCCCCGGTCCGCGTCGGCCGGGTCGACCAGGATCTGCAGCGGCACCGAGCCGGGCAGCAGGGACACCTCGTACAGGCCGGCGTCGGTGGCCAGCAGCAGGGCACCCGCGCCGTCCCGGTCGATCCAGGCCAGGTCGAAGATCCGCGCGTCCAGGTCGGTGAGCAGCGTCCAGGTCTCGCCGAGGTCGGTGCTCAGGTGCACCCGTGAGCCGCCGGCCGCCCGGGTGGTCACCACGGCCACCGAGCCGGGGCGGGGGGTCACGCCGGGGCGTACCGGGGCGGGGGCGGGGCTGACCCGTACCACGTTCTCCCCGTCGAACCGGCCGGCCGGCTCCCAGCCGGCGCCCGCGTTGGTGGAGCGGAACAACACCTCGCCCCGGCCGGCGTACCAGGTGCGGGCCTGGTACTGGTCGACGGCGAGCGCGCTCACCTGCGCGTCCGGGGCCTCGTCGACCACGAACCGGACCGACTCGACGTAGCGCACCCCGGGCTCGGCCTGCTCCAGCAGTCGGTACACGTTGGATGCCCGCAACGGCTCGCCGAACGGCCAGCCGGCCGGGTTCAGCGCGGTCGGCAGCGGGCTGAGCGTCTGGTGCAGCCGGTCGTGGATGCGCCGCCGCACCGCGTCGACGTCCTCCTCCCGGCGCACCACCACCCGCGCCCGGATGGAGACCGCCTTGTAGCGCGCCCAGCCGGCCCGGCAGCTGGTGCCCAACGCCCGCCGGGAGTCCAGGTCCGCCGCCACCCGGCTACGGGCCTCCTCCACCTCGTGCTCGCGCAGCACCGACACCGGCAGCCGGCCGCCCGGGCGGGCCTCGTCCGGCACGTACGGCACCAGCACCACCTCGACCTCGCCCGGCCGGGCGAAGCTGTAGACCGCGGACCGGGTGAACGCCCGGGCTCGGGCCACCGCGCCGGAGCCGGCGGCGAGGATCTCGAAGTCCCGTGCGGTGACCGCGCGCTGCTGGGCGAAGAACTCGTACGGCCCGCGGACCAGCGCCGAGTCCAGCGTCTCCATGTCCCGGCCACCGGTGGCCGGTTCGGGATTGTCCGCCCGCACCCCGGCCAGCGGGTCGCGCAGGCCGGTCAGCGCGCCGGCGGCGACGTTGCCCGAGCGCCCGCCGCCGCACCGGTACCACAGCAGCACCCGCGCGCCGGCCGGCGGCACCGCGGCCACGGTCACCGGCCCGGCGCCGCCCAGCGGCGTCCCGTCGGCCGCGCGCAGGTCCAGCGCCGGGGCGAAGGTGACCACCCCGGAGCAGCGGTCCACCAGGTAGACCTTGGCCTGGTCGCCGAGCCCGGCGAAGCTGTCCACCGGCCGCCAGATCTCGTACGTCCGCCCGTCGTGCTCCCGGGCGGCCGCGCCCAGCTCCACCGACCCGGTCGGCACCTCCACGCCGAGCAGCAGGTCCAGCGGCTCGGTGGTGCGGGCCAGCGGCGCCCGGGCGGCGCGCAGCACCTGCCCGGGCTGGCCGGTGCCGACGCCGATCTGCTCGGCCTCCACCGGCTCGCAGTGGTGCATCCGGACGGTCACCTCGGTCGCGCCCTCGGTCAGCACCGTCGGCTCGGTGGTGACGAAGACGACCGGTTTCGGGTCGGCGCCCCGGGCCGCGGCCACCCGGGTGCCGGCCGGGATCCGCACCGCCGAGCGGTCCCCGCCGGTACGGCTGAACCGGACGTCCGCCCAGGCCGCGGTGGGCGCGTGCCGGGCCACCCCGAGCAGGTTGAGGAACTGCACGTACGCCTTCTCCGGCAGCTGGTTCAACCGGTAGATCATCACCTCGGTGAGGTGGGCGAACGCCTCCACCAGCGCGATGCCCGGGTCGTGCGCGGACAGGTCGGTCCAGGCCGGGCAGGACTGCCGGATCCGCTCCCGCGCCTCGGTGACGAGGTCGAGGAAGCCGCGGTCGTCCAGGTGCGGCACGGGCAGCGTCATGACGGGTCCCCCTGGGCCGGGTCGGTGTCGTCGTCGGGCGGCGAGTCGACGTCGTCGGGCAGCAGGTCGACCGAGAAGACCAGCTGGCCGGGGGAGAGGCTGGCGCGTACCCGGTAGTCCAGCCGGATCACCAGCCGCCACGGGTCGTCCGGGTCTCCGCCGGCGTCCACGTCGAGCACCTCGATCCGCGGCTCCCACCGGCGGATCGCCTGCCGTACGTAGTGGATGGCCAGCCCGGCGGTGGTGTCGTCGTTGGGCGCGAAGACCAGCCGGTGCAGCCGGGAGCCGTACCCGGGTCGCATCAGCCGCTCGCCCGGCGTGGTGGACAGCAGCAGGTACAGCGCCTGGCGTACCGTCTCGTCGCCGTCGGTCATCGCCAGGCCGCCGGCCGCGGTCAGCGCCAGGCCGCCGCCGAGGCCGGCGTCGAAGCCGGCGCCGACGAACCGGAACGCCCTCATCGGTCCGCCTCCACCAGGTCCTGCGCCGGGTCCCGGACGGTGTGGTGGACCAGCCCGGGCGGGGTGCCGTCGGTGAGCCCGTCCAGGTTGGACAGCACGATCCGGCGCCCGTCGACCCGCAGCCAGTCGCTGTAGCCGACGGTCACCTTCAGCGTCTTCACGCAGGGCTTGATGGTCGGGCCGTAGTTGGGGCAGGCCACGATGCTCCGGCCCTCCGGGTCGGCGTCGGCCAGCACCGGCACCCCGCCGACGGTCAGCCAGGTCTGCGCCGCCTGGTTGGTCACCCGCCCGTCGTGTGCGCAGGTGATCACCGATCGCAGGTGGATCCAGCGCATCAGCCGCCTCCTGAATGTGCCCGGGCGAGCGCGCCGGCCTGGTCCCGGGCGGTCGCGGCGTCCTCGGTCGCGTCGGCGTGCAGGAAGTCGACGCTGCGGGCCCGCACCACCATCGCCCTCCCCGGCGCGGAGAGCACCAGGTCGGTCGCGGCGTGCAGGGTGGTCAGCGCAGGCGTCAGCTCCAGGAAGCTGCCGTTGTCGGTGGCCAGCCGCAGGGTGCGGGCCGCGTCGTCGACCACGATGGTCTGCCCGCTGCCGGTGCGCACCGACCAGCGGCCGGACCGCCCGTCGGCGATGCCCGCGTCGTACGGCTCAACGGTGCCGAACAGCGAGCCGAGCACGATGCCGGCGGCCGGCTCGCCGCCGGGCAGCGCGACCAGCACGGTGTCGTCCGGGTCGGGCAGCGCCACGATGCCCTTGCCCTTCCCGGCGCCCGGGGTCAGCACGGCGAGCCAGCCGGCGTCCAGGTCCCCGTACGCGGGCAGGGTGAGCCGGATTCGGCCCAGCCGGTCCGGGTCGTCCACCTCGGTCACCGTGCCCAGGGTGACCACCGTGCCGGGCGCCGCCGCGACGGGTGGCGCGGCCGGCGGGGCGGTGCCGAACCGGGTGAGGTGCCCGTTGCCGTCCACGGTGTGCACCACCTCGGTGAGCACGTACACCCCGGCGAACTCGTCCGCGACGCCGGTCAGGGTGACCCGCCGGCCGGGCCGCAGCGCCGGGTCGCCCTCGGCGACGCCGTCGGCGGTGACCAGGGCGGCCACCCGGGCGTCCAGGCCGGCCTGGGCGATCGCGGCCAGCTCGTCGTCGCTGCGGCCGGGCTGGTCGACCGCGGTGCGGGTGCCGTCCGCGCCGACCGATGCCGGGTCCGGGTCCAGCGGGACGCGCCGACCGCTGCGCGCGGTGTCGGCCCGCTGGCTGATCGGCTCGGCGCGTTGCGGGTGCCAGCCGAGCGCGGCGGTGTCCCCGGCGGCCCGGTCGAGGTTGACGGCCAGCCGCACCGCGTGCAGCGTCGCGCCGAGGGTCAGCTCGAGCGGTTCGCCGTAGCCGTCGAGGGTGATCAGGTGGACCCGGTCGTCGTCGGCGGCCAGGTGCAGGCCGGCCCGGCCGGCGACCTCCAGCAGCAGGTCGAGGTCGCTGTGCCGGTGCTGCGTGACCCGGTCCAGCCGGGGACCGTCGACGTCGGCGGCGACGGTCAGCCCGACCTCGGCGCAGACCTCCCGGACCAGGTCGGCGACGGTGACCGACTCGAAGACCCGCAGCCGCTGCCGCTTGCGCAGCCGGTGCAGCGGGTCGTAGCCGCGCAGCCGCAGCAGCGGCGCACCGTCGGCCGGGTACTCCACCTCGACGCAGGTCACCTCGCCGGCGAAGAGCGGGTCGTCGCCGAGGCGGACGTCCAGGGTGGCGCCGGTCGGCACGGCCGGGCCCGGGCCGAGGCCCAGCGCGCCGGCGCCCGGCCCGGTGGCGTAGACCAGCTCGCACTGGGTCGGCTGGTCCAGCCGGGCGGCGATCCGGACGGCGCGCAGCCGGGCGGCGAGCGCCCCGGCCAGCGGCACCCCGTCGAGCAGCACGGTCGGCCAGGCGGTCACGGCGTCGTACCCCCCGTCGCGACGGCGCCGGTGGCGGCGGCCCGCAGCGCGTCGGCGGCCCCGCCCACGGCGGTGGCCGGGGGCACGGCGAGCGCGGCGCCGGCCGGCACGGTGAACGGATCGGTGATCCGGTTGTGCTCGGCGAGCAGCCGCCAGCGCAGCGGCGAGCCGAGCGCGTCGTGCGCGAGCAGGTCGAACCGGACCCCGGAGTAGCCCGGCGCGGCCGAGCCGTCCCCGGCGGCCACCACCGCCGAGCCGGGCGCGGCGACCGGCGTGGCGGCGGCGGACAGCTCCTCCTCGAAGCCCTCCCGCGCCCCGTCCGCGGACTCGGCCACCCGCACCAGCTTCAGCCGCAGCCAGGACCGGCGGGGTGATCCGGTCAGGGTGAACGCGTCGAACCGTTCGGCGATCGCCACGATCACCCCGGGCACGTTCCAGGTCTTGCCCCAGACCAGCCGGACCAGCGGCGGGCGCAGCCAGCCCTGGTCGGCGGCGGAGTTCTCGGCCAGCATCCACAGTGGCCGGGTCAGCGCGCGGACGTCCTCCGGCCGGGTCTGCGCCTCCACCAGGTCGGTGTCGAAGAGCAGGTCGAGCACCAACTCGGTGCGGCCGCCGCCGGTGAACACCAGCGGATCGTCGGCCAGCCCGGCCCCGACCAGCTGCCCGTCGCCAGCGCCGCGCGGGCGTATCCCGGCCAGCCGGGTCACCCGTACGGTCTCCGGGTTGAGCAGGCAGTCCACCCGGGCGCCGGTCTCGTCGACGAGGAACGCCACCCGTTCCATCAGCCACCCCGCTGTTCGGCGGCGAGCCGTTCGACGTGCGCGGGGTCCGCCGGGGCGCCGGCCGGCAGCCGCGCCGCCCGGTCGTCCGGCAGCGCCGGCCACGGGTCCGCCGCCCACCGCCGGGCCGTCGTGCGATCCCACCCCGGGGATACGACCACCGCGTCCACCCGGTGCGTCGGCTCGTCGGGCAGGGCCGGCCACGGGTCGACGGTCGACGTCGGGGTGGCGGCGACGTCGGCGTCCGTCGGCCGGTCCGGGCGGCCGACGCGCGCCGCCGAGCGGGCCGGATCCGGCGAGGCCCATCCGCTGGGGCGTGGCCACCCGCCGAGGCTCGGGTGGGCGCCGGCGGGGGTCAGCCGATCCGGCCAGGGGCTGGCGGTGGGCGCGCTCCGGTCCGGACCGGTGTCGGGGGACGGCGGGCCGGACGGCCGGCGGGTGCCGTCGGGGTGCCGGTGGTCGGTGCCCGAGCCGGGGGCGGGGAACCCGTGGTCGGCCCGGTGACCGGCACCGGCGGATCCGCCGGGGCGGTGCCACGGGGCCGGCCGCCCAGCGATGACGTCATCTCCGGTCGGGTCGGTCGCCGAGGTGCCGTGTGGTCCACCGGCCGCCGAGGTGCCGTGTGGTCCGGTGTTCGCCGAGGCGCCATCCGGTGCACCGGTCGGCGGGGTGCCGGCCCGGCCGAGCGGCACCCCGGAGGGTCCGCCCCGCGCCCAGGGGGGTTGGCCGTCGACCGGAACTCCGAGACCGGCCGCGGGACCAGCCGTCGTCCCGGTGTGCCGCTCGTTCCGGTCGGTCGACCCGCCGGCCGGTCGGACCCGGGTGGCGTGCCCGTCCGGTGTCGCGCCGGCGGTCCACGCCGGATCGTGGCCGGCGGTGTCCAGTGCCACGCTCACCCGGTCTCCCGCCACGTCAGGGCCGGCGGAGCGGGGGGCGTGGGCGCCTGGCGCCTCGCTCCCGGCGGCCGGTGGGTCACCGGGCGCCCAGCCGACGTACGGGATCGCCGGCCTGAGCCTGAGCCGGGCCGGTCGCGTGCCGTCCGACGGCGCCTCCCCGTCGCGGGGCGTCGAGCCGCGCGGGGTCGTCCCCGGGTGCCACTCCGTCGCGCGCCGGGCCACCCCGGGGCCTCCACCGGCCGCGCCCCGGGCCGGTCCCGGTCGTCCGCCGGCAGCGCCCCGCGTCATCCCGGCTCGTCCGTCGCGCCGGCCCGGGTCGGCGGGCGGCCACGCGCCGTCCGTACCGTCGGATCGGGCCCATCCCGCGCCCGCGCCGCCCGGCGGCCGGTCGGTGTCGGTGCCGTCCGGCTCCGGCCGACCGGAGTAAGGGTCGTGGCCGCCGGCCGAGGCCGGCCGGGCGGGGGCGTCGTCGGGCGGGTCCAGGCCCAGGTCGTGCAGCAGGCCCGGGGCGTGCGCGGCCACCGTGCGCAGCCAGTGCTCCGGCGGTTGCCCGGGCCGGCGCGGCGACCCGGCCGGCTCGGTCCACCCCGCCGGCGGCGCGTCGTCCCGGCCCGCGCGGAGCTCGTCCGCGTATCCGACGTCGCCGCTGTGGCGCTCGATCACGTCGGCCGCGGCGCGCAGCCGGCGGGCCAGCCAGTCACGCGGTCGCGGGCGCGGCGGCACTGCCGGGCTCCAGTTCCAGGCCCTCGTACGCGATGGTGAGCGCCACGATGGCGATCTCCTGACTCAGGGTGTGCAGGTGGGCGCCCCGCCAGCGCATCGGCCACGCGTTGATCAGGTTCCAGCGCAGCACCTCGGTGGTGCCGGCGGCGTCCAGCAGCACCACCGACACGTTGCGCCGGCTCACCGTGCCCTTGGCGGCGGCGTTCACCCAGTCCCACAGGTCGCGGGACGGGGTCAGCCCGAAGTGCAGGGTCACCGGCTCGTAGTCGACCTGCCCGGGAATGGCCCGGATCCGGTCGTTGCCGGCCTCCCGGTACGGCTCCCGGTGGATGGTCATGCCGAGGCCGCTCACCTCGGTGAAATGGCCGTTGGTGATGCCGTTGATGAGCAGCTTGAAGTTGTACGCCCGGTACGGGTCGACCGGGGCGCCCGGCTGCGGTGTGGCCGTGGTCGGCATGGATCAACCTCCAATCGTCTCGGTCTCGGTGCCGCCGGCCCACTGGCTCAGCTTGAACACCACGAACTCCGCGGGCTTGACCACGGCGATGCCGATGTGCGCGACCACCATCCCGGCGTCGCGGACGTCGACCGGGTTGGTCTCCTCGTCGCACTTGACGAAGAACGCCTCCTCGGGGGTGCGCCCCAGCAGCGCGCCGTCCCGCCACACCCGGGTCAGGAACGCGCCGACGTCGCGGCGGATCGAGCGCCAGAGCGAGAAGTCGTTCGGCTCGAACACCATCCAGCGGGTGCCGTTGGCGATCGCCTGCTCGATGGCGATGGAGAGCCGCCGGACGTTCAGGTAGCGCCACTCGCTCGCCTCGGCGGCCAGCGTGCGGGCGCCCCAGACCCGGATGCCCTCGCCGGCGAAGTAGCGGATCACGTTGATCCCCCTGGGGTTGAGCACGTCGTGCTCCGGCCGGGTGACCAGGTACTCCAGGTCGACGGCGCCGCGTACCGGCTCGTTGGCGGGGGCCTTGTGCACGCCGCGCAGGGCGTCGGTGCGGGCCCAGATGCCGGCCAGGTGCCCGCTCGGCGGGGTGAGCACCAGCTCGCCGCTGAGCGGGTCGCGGACCTTGATCCAGGGGAAGTAGCAGGCGCCGAAGTCCGACTGCCGGGGCCGGTACGCCACCGGGGCGTCGTCGTCCGCCGGCTTCGTCGGGGCGTCCGCCGGCTTCGGCGTACCGTCGGCAGGCTTGCCGTCGGCTGCGCGGGGCGGGCGGGCCGAGCCGGGGGTGGCGACCCGGGTGAGCCCGGAGATGTCCTCGATGCCCGGCGGCGGGTCGCAGATGGCGACCATGGTGCGCAGCCGCTCGGCCATGCTCAGCAGCGCCTCGTGCGACACCGGGTCGTGGAAGCCGGGCGCGGCCAGGATGGCCACCTCGTCCACGGCCTCCAGCAGTTGCAGCCCGGTCCGCCGCTGGCCGCCGCCGGTGAGCTGGCCGCCCTCGCCGACGTTCACCACCCAGCAGCGGGTGCCGCCGTTGTCCAGGAAGCCGAAGACCGCCCGGGCCAGCGGGGTGCTCTCCAGTTGGTCGCCGTCGGCGTACAGCCGCAGGAACTCCGACCAGCTGTTCACCGCCAGCGCCTGGTCGACGTGCGCGGTGCGGTCCGGGGCGACGCCGACGAACGCGGCGGTGCTGGTGCCGACCGCCCCGATCGGGCGGGCGCCGCTCGGCACCTCCTCGACGTAGATGCCGGGGGAGAAGTAGTTGGGCATCGGTCCTCCTGTGCGGGGCGGGTCAGGCCGGGGGTTCGCAGACGATGACGAGATCGGCGTCGGCCGGGTCGACCTCGGCGGTGAGGGTCCGGCCGCGGCCGACCAGGCGCAGCCGGACCAGCACGTCGGGCCGCTCCGGGTCGTGCGGCACGCCGCTGAGCCGGAACCGCCCGGCCGGGTCGGTCTCGGTGGCGTACGGGGTGCCGACCAGCTCGACCCGCATCGCCGCGAGCGGCTGCTCCTGCGGGCCGACCACCCGGCCGGTCAGGTCGCGCATGGCCAGCTGGCGCAGTCGCAGCGGGTGCAGCACCGGCGGCGCCGGCGGCACCGCCCGGGTCAGCTGGGCCGGCACGTCGACCAGCACCGCCGGCCGGGGCGGCACGCCGAACGCCCGCCACAGCGCCGGGTCGCCGGCCTCCAGCACCAGCTCCGGCTCGCCGGCCGCGGCGGCCGCGGCGAGCACCCGGTCCAGGCCGGCCAGCGCCGCCGGCGAGCCGGCGCTGACCAGGTACCGGACGGTGAGCCGGTACGGCTCGGGGGCGCCGGTGCCCCGGGTCTGCCGGGCCGGCCGCAGGGCCAGCGGCCACAGGGTCAGCCCGGCGTCCGGTCCACCGTCGACGGGCGGGCCGACCGGGACGTCCGCACCGGCCGCGTCGGCCAGCCAGGCCGCCAGCTCGGCGGTGGCCGCCTCGATCGGTCCGCGACCGGTCATCGCGGCGGGGTCCCCTGGATCCGGTACGCGATGGCCTCGTTCCACACGTGCGGGTAGACGCCGATCTCGAAGTACCGGGCGAACCGGTTGATCGGCGCGTTGGTGTGGTCGTGCCAGAGCAACCAGACCGGGGCGATGGTGAACAGCGCGTAGTTCAGCCCGACGGTGATCAGGTAGAGCGGGCCGAGCAGGCGCGCCTGGAGGATGTGCACGTCCTCGTGCCGCTGGATGGAGGGGTTGGCGCCGGCGCAGACCGTGCCGATGGTGGTGGCGTACACCGGGGAGACGCCCTCCACCACGTTCACCCGGCAGCTCCCGGCCGAGGTGGCCCGGTCCAGCGAGTGGCCGACGACCAGGTGCGCGGCCAGGTAGAGCGCGCCGGCGAAGGTGTTCAGCAGGCTCCAGGTGTGGTCCACCACGAAGAGCAGGATGCCGCGGGCGTCCGGGGCGTACACCCCGGCGGAGGCGACCGCCCAGCCGAACGGGCCGCCGACGAGCAGCCCCACGACGGCGCCGACGAGCAGGCCGATGGTGCCGCCGATCCAGCTGCCCAGCACGGCGCCGAAGATGACGTTGATGGCGGCGCTGAGGATTCCGAAGATCATCTTGATCGCCTCTCTCAGACCCAGGAGCGGATGTAGCGGGGCTCGCGACCCTGCGCGAGCTGGGTCGGGGACGCGCTCGTCGCCTGGCGGTTGCCCGGCGGGAGCTGGTTGGCGCCGAGCGCCGCGGAGAAGATGACCAGCCCGTTGAAGAAGGCGATGACCCACTTCTGCGCGCCGGCGTCGCTGGCGAAGGCCGCCGTCCCGTACGACAGCAGCAGCGCGACGGCCAGGGCGATCCACTTGCGAGCCTTGTCGCCGCCGGGGCCGATCAACCCGCCGACGACGTTGGCGGTGAGCAGGGTGGCGGCGCTGGCGCCGGTGAGGCTGCCGAGGGCGGCCCAGGTGAAGAGATCGTTCACGGCGATCTCCCTTCGGGTGGTGCGACCGGGGGTTGTGGTGGTGGTGAGGTGCGCCGCGGCGGCCGGGCCTGGGCCCGACCCGTCGGCGGGGTGCGGTGAGGGTTGGTGCGGGTGGCGGGTGGCGGGTGGCGGGTGGCCCGGCCGGTCAGGCCGGTCCGGGATGGTCGACCGGCGGCGCCGGGGCGGGACCGGCCGCCGCGGGGGCCGGGCCGGAGGTCGCAGCGCCCGGCCGACGCCTGCGCCGCAGCAGCAGAACGGCGACCACCCCGCCGGCCACCAGCACCAGGACGAGCCCGCCGCCGACGATCAGCCAGGGGAACCCGCCGCCGTCGCCGGCGGCCGCCGCCGGGCTGGCGGCGTTGGAGGGCCGCGGTGGGGCCTCGGCCACCGCCCGCAGCTCGGTCGGCTTGTCGCGCTGGGAGGGCACCTGCCAGGTGACCGAGCGGCCGCTGACCGTGCCGTTGGAGTCGATCACCCGACCGGGAAAGGTCACCGAGATCTCGAACGACATCAGCTTGAGGAAGGCCTGCTGACTCTGCGGCGTCTGTTCGGCTATCTTTCCGCCGTATTTCGTGGGGTCGAGCGGGAAACTGAAGCGGTACAGATCATTGTCCCGCGACAATTTTATGCTGCCGCTGGTGAAATCCTTCAGCGGGGTGTGCCGGTAGCTGATCTGGGTGCCGTAGTACCTGCTGTCCTGGTAGACGGTCTCCTCGCCCGGCGGGAGCGGGGGAATGTACTGCCGCATGTCGGCGAAGGCCGCCACCACGTTGGGATTCCGGTTGGTGAGCAGGGACTTCTCGGCGGTCAGCAGGAGCTGCCCGTCGACCGTGTCGTCCGCGTTGACCGTGAGCCCGACGTTGAGTTGCATGCACCCGGCCAGCAGCGCCACCAGGGCCAGGCACACCGCGACGCGGAATGCCCTGCCGGGTACGTGTCCCGTCATCATGGGCACAGTGTGTGTGATCCACCTAACCGTCAGCAGTCAGCGATCAGTCATTACGCTGTCACCCTTCTTACCCGCGCTCGCTCCCTTTCGGCCGAGTGTCGGAAACGATTCCGGCGGATATTCTGAAGGATTCGGCCGACGCCATTTCCCTCGCTCGGGGGATGACCTGCCGAGCGTCGGCCGCCAGGGTGGACGGTGCCCGACCGGCACGCACCGACGGAGATCCGATGACCCCCGCCCAGTGGCAGACCCCGAAGATCGAACTCCACGTGCACCTGGAGGGCGCCGTACGCCCCGGCCTGCTCGCCGAGATCGCCCGGGGCCACGGCCTGCCCGCGCCCGCGGCACCGGCCGGGCACTTCACCGACCTGTACGACTTCATTGCCGCCTGGAACGCCGTCACCGGTTGCCTGCGTACGCCGCAGGACTACCGGCGCGGCCTGTTGGCGTACGCCGCCGAGGCGGCCGACCACGGCGCCGTCTACCTCGAGCCGACGCTGGACTTCGAACCGCGGCTGAGCTGGGCCGACGTGCTCTCCGCGAGCGTGGACGCGGCCGCCGAGGCGCGGGAGCGGTTCGGGGTGGCGATCGGGCTGACCCCGCAGATCTGCCGGGGCCACGACGTGGGCCTCACCGAGGGGGCCGCCCGGGTGGCGACCCGCTTCGCCGGCCGGGGCGTGGTCGGCTTCGGGCTGGCCGGTGCCGAGGGCCGCTTCCCGACCGCCCCGCACGCCCGGGCCGTGCGGATCGCCGCCGACGGCGGGCTGCCGTTCGTCCCGCACGCGGGCGAGGCGGCCGGCCCCGAGGCGGTCCGCGAGGTGCTGGCCCTGGGCGCGGTCCGGATCCGCCACGGGGTACGCGCCGTCGACGACCGCGACCTGGTCGCCGAGTTGGTCGACCGGGGTGTCGTGCTGGACGTGACACCCACCTCGAACCTTCGCCTGGGCGTCGCGATCGCCGACCGGCCGCACCCGGTGACCCGGCTGGCCGCGGCCGGGGTGGCCTGCTCGGTCTCCACCGACGACCCGGCGATCTTCGACCTCACCCTCACCGACGAGTACGCCGTCGCGGCCGGCCTCGGCGTGGACGCCGCGTCGGCGTACCGGGCGGGGCTGGCCGGCGCGCTCTGCGACGCGACCACCCGCGCTCTGCTGGCCGACCTGGGCGCGTTGGCGTACGGCGAGCCGGCCGGGGCGGCACCGTCCACGGGGGACCACGCCGGCGGACCGTCGCCACTACCCTGACCGCGTGCCCTCCGTCTCCTGCGTGCTGCTGGTCGATCCGGCCGGTCGGCTGCTGCTGCAGCTGCGCGACGACCACGCGCCCCATCACCCGAACGTCTGGGGGCTGCCGGGCGGCCACGCCGAGCCCGGGGAGACACCGGAGCAGACCGCCCTGCGCGAGCTGTACGAGGAGACCGGGCTGATTCCCGATGCGCCGCTGCGGCCGTACGCGGTGCAGCGGCTGCCCGAGCTCGACCGGGTCAAGCACTACTTCTGGGCGCCCACCCGGGCCGGGCAGGGGGACGTGGTGCTCGGTGAGGGCGCGGCCATCGTCTTCGTCCCCGGCGACCAGGTGCTCGACGGCCGGCCGTTCACCCCGGGCACGGTCGACGTGCTGACCGGGTTCCTCGCCTCGACCGACTACGCCGCCCTGGTCACCGCCGCCGCCCACTGAGCCGCCGGCTCACCAGCCGCCGCGGTCCGCACCGGGGCGGCCGGTGAGCCGGCGGCTGCCGCTTGCCGGCCTCCGCCGCCCCGCTCAGCGTCGGGGCGGGTGCCAGTCGGCGTAGCGGGCCGCCTGCCGCAGCGCCACCGCCGACGGGGTGAGCCGGACCATGGTGTCGCGCAGGGCGACCGCCACCGGGTTGCGCAGCCGCTGGCCGAACCGTCCGATCCGGTCGGACGCCCGGGCCACCTCCTGGCTGCGGGGGCGCCGCTCGCGGTCGTACCGGGCGAGCGCGGTGTCGAGGCCGCCCGCGCCGCCCGCGCAGACCACGCCGAGCGTGACCGCGTCCTCGATCGCCTGGCAGGCGCCCTGACCCAGGTACGGCGTCATGGCGTGCGCGGCGTCGCCGAGCAGCGCCACCCGGCCGGTCACGTAGCAGGGCAGCGGGGTGGCGAGGTGGTGCAGGTCGTGTCGGAGCACCTCGTCCGGTCGAGTGGCGGCGAGCAGGGCCGGGATCGGGTGGTGCCAGTCGCCGAAGCGGGCGCGCACCTCGGCCAGCTCGTCCGGGGCGCGACCGCCCGGCGCGGCGGTGATCGCGGCGTACCAGTACACCTGGCCGGGGCCCAGCGGGACCATGCCGAACTCGGCGGCCCGTCCCCAGCTCACCGCCGTCGGCAGCGGGTCCGTCCAGCGGATCGCCGCCCGCCAGGTGGTGGCGCCGGCGTAGACCGGTGCCGGGATGTCGGGCCAGAGCCGGGCGCGCAGCACCGAGCGCAGGCCGTCGGCGGCCACCACCAGGTCGGCGCTCAGCTCGGCGGGTTCACCGTGCCGCCGGTAGCTGACCACGGCCCGGTCCGGGCCGGACGTCACATCGGTCGCCTCGGCGCTGGTGTGCAACGTGCCGGCGGGCAGCGCGGCGCGCAGGACGCCGTGCAGCGTGGTCCGGTGCACGCCGAGGGCGGTGGTGCCGAGCAGCCGGGTCATCTCCGCGGCGTCCACCCGGGACAGCCAGCGCCCACGCCGGGTGCGCAGGCCACCCGGCGCCTCGGTCCGGCCCTGCGCCCGCACCGCCGCACCGATGCCGAGCGCGTCCAGCCCGCGCAGCGCGTTGGCCATCAGGGTGATGCCGGTGCCCAACTCGCGCGCCTGTGGCGCGCGTTCCAGCACGGTCACCCGCCAACCCGTCCGGTGCAGGGCGAGCGCGGCGGCGAGGCCGCCGATCCCGCCGCCGACGACCACCGCGTGTCCGGCCATCCCCGCCTCCTTCCGTACCGTGCTCGCCGCCTTCACCGGCCGGTGAAGGCCCGGTGTCAGCTCACCGGGACGCGGGCCCGGTGCTCCCGGGGGCTGAGCCCGCGCACCCGGCGGAATGCGGTGCTGAGCGCGAACGGGCTGCCGTAGCCGACCTGCCGGGCCACCGCGCCGAGGGTGGCCTCCGGCTCGCGGAGCAGGTCGGCGGCGAGGCTCAGCCGCCAACCGGTGAGGAAGGCCATCGGCGGCTCGCCGACCAGGTCGGTGAAGCGGCGGGCCAGCGCCGCCCGGGACACCCCCACCTCGGCGGCCAGCGACGCCACCGTCCACGGGCGGGCCGGGTCGTTCTGCAGCAGCCGCAGCGCCGGGCCGACCACCGGGTCGCCGGCGGCCGCGTACCAGGCCGGGGCCGTGCCCGGCCGGTCGAACCAGCTGCGCAGGGCGGCGATCAGCAGCAGGTCGAGCAGTCGGTCCAGGACGGCCTCCTGGCCGGGGGAGTCGCGCACCACCTCGTCGGCGAGCAGCCCGACCAGCGGACTGTTCCCGTCGTCCGCCCGGACCACCAGCAGCGCCGGCAGCGCGTTGAGCAGCCGCCGGCTGATCTCCCCGGGCAGCTGGTACGTCCCGGTGAGCAGCACGGTGTCGCCAGGCGCGCCGGTGCCCCAGGTGCGCACCCCGAGCGACGGGGTGGCGGCCAGCGGCTCGCCGCGCAGCGTGGTGCAGCGCTGGCCGGGATGGATGACCACCTGCGGCAGGGTGGCCGGGTCGTCGGCGACGGTGTACGCGTCGGGCCCGCGCAGCACCGCCACGTCCCCCGGGCGCAGCGGCTCGGCCGACCCGTCGTCCGGCACCACCCAGGCGCCGCCCCGGACCACGGCGACCACGGTCAGCGGCGCCCGGTCCTCGATGCGCAGCGCGAACGGCGGATCCAGCAGCGAGCGGAGCAGGAACGCGCCCCGCGCCCGCGGCCCGTCCAGCAGCCCGGTGAGCATGTCCACCCCTGAAGGGTAGACGCCTGCGCATGCTTCGGCGACGACGAACCATTCAGCGTCCAGCCGTACGGCGGTTGACTGGGCGCATGACCGCACCTGAGAAGACCCTCGTCCTCGGCGGCACCGGCAAGACCGGCCGCCGGGTCGCGTCCCGGCTGACCGCGCGCGGCCTTCCCGTCCGGATCGGCTCCCGCGCCGGCACCCCACCGTTCGACTGGACCGACCCCGACACCTGGGCGCCGGCTCTACGCAGCGTCGGCGCGCTCTACCTGGCGTACCAGCCGGACCTCGCCGCCTCCGGTGCCGCCGGGACGGTCGGCGCGCTGGCCGAGCTCGCCGGGCGGCACGGGGTCCGGCGGATCGTGCTGCTGTCCGGGCGCGGTGAGCCGGCCGCCGCGGCGGCGGAGCGGGCGGTGGCCGCCGCCGGGCCGGACTGCACGGTGTTGCGGGCAAGCTGGTTCGCGCAGAACTTCAGCGAGGGGTACCTGCGGGACGGGGTGCTGGCCGGCGAGGTCGCGCTGCCGGTCGGCGACGTGCCCGAGCCGTTCGTCGACGCCGACGACATCGCCGACGTGGCGGTCGCCGCGCTCACCGGCGACCTGCCGCCCGGCGTGGTGCACGAGCTCACCGGGCCGCGGGCGCTGACCTTCGCCGAGGCGGTCGCCGAGATCGCCGCGGCCGCCGGCCGGCCGGTGCGCTTCGTCCCGGTCTCCGTCGACGAGTACGCCGACGAGCTGACCGCCGCCGAGGTGCCCGAAGAGGTGGCGGGCCTGCTGACGTACCTGTTCACCGAGGTCCTGGACGGGCGCAACGCCGCGCCGACCGACGGCGTGCGTCGGGCGCTCGGCCGTCCGCCCGGCGACTTCACCCGGTACGCCGCGGGCGCCGCCGACGCCTGGCGGCGCTGACCGGAACGGATCACCGGCGCACCCGGGTGGCGGGCGCCGGCCCGGGCTACGGTGGGGGCCGGTCCGGGCGGGTGGAGGAGGCGGCATGGTCCGGTGGAGCTGGTTCGCCGAGTCCGCCGCTCGGCTGCGGCAGGGCTGGCTGCCGGTGGTGGAGACCACCCTCGCCGCGACGATCGCCTGGCTGCTGGCCACCCGGCTGGTCGGCCACCCGCAGCCGTTCTTCGCCCCGGCCGCCGCCCTGATCGTGCTCGGCCAGGCGCGCGGGCAGCGGGTCCGCCGGGCGGTCGAGCTGGTGCTCGGAGTGGCCGCCGGTGTGCTGGTGGCCGACCTGGTGATCCAGGCCCTCGGGCCGCGTAGCACCTGGACCGTCTTCACCGTCATCCTGCTCACCATCGCGCTGGCCGTGGCTATCGGCGCGAGCACCATCAGCGTGGTGCAGGCCGCCGTCTCCGCGCTCTACCTGGTGGTGGTCGCCCCACCGACCGAGTCGCTGATCCCGTTCCGGTTCGTCGACGCGCTGATCGGCGGCGGCGTGGCGGTGGTCGCCAGCCAGCTGATCGACGCCCGCCGGCCGCTCGCCCCGCTGGTCGCCGAGTTCCGCCGCGCGTACGACGGGCTGGCCGAGGCACTGGAGGCGGTGGCCGACGGGCTGGACCGGCACGACGAGGCGGCCGCGATCGAGGCGTTGGAACGGGCCCGCGCGCTGGACGCCGGGGTGGAGCGGCTGCGCGGCGCGGTGCTCGCCGCCGGCGAGGCGGTACGGCTCAACGTCCGCCGCCGCCGGCACCTCGGCCGGCTGCGGACCGTGGACGCCTCGGTCGGCCAGCTCGACTACGCGGTCCGCAACGTGCGGGTGCTGGCCCGGGCCGGGGTGACGTTCAGCCGGCTGCCCACCCCCGTGCCGCCCGACCTGGGCGCGGCGCTGCGGCACCTGGCCGAGGCGGTGCGGGCCGTCGGCGCCGCCATCGCCGCCGACCTGGAGGGCGCGGAGGAGGTCGGCGACCGGCACGCCGAACGGGCCGACACCGCCGCGCTGGCGGCGGTCCGGATGGCCGGCCGGCTCTTCGCCCCGGCGCAGACCCTGCCGCTGGTGATGATCGTCGGACAGATCCGGGCCACCGCCATCGACCTGCTGCGCGGCGTACGCGCCGACGACGACGCGGCCGTGCTGGCCCGGGTCGACGACGCGCTCGGCCTGCCCCCGGTCTGACCCGCGCGCCCGGACGCCGGTTTCAGGCGCTCGCCCGACGGACCAGGGTGGACGGGAACGCGGTCACCGGCGGCGCGGGCCGGCGCTCCAGCACGGCGGTGGCCGCGGCGGCGGCGATCCGGCCCACCGGGTGGCTGGCGGTGGTCAGGGCGGGGGAGTGCAGGGCGGCGGGCGGGATGTCGTCGAAGCCGGCCACCGCCACGTCCCCGGGCACCCGCACCCCGCGCTCGCGCAGCACGGCGAGCACGCCCAACGCGGTCAGGTCGTTCACCGCGAACACCGCGTCGGTGTCCGGCCAGCGGGCCAGCAGTTCCCGCGCCGCCGCGCGTCCCCGCTCGGCGGTGAAGTCGCCCGGCAGCAGCCGGACCGGCAGCCCGGCCGCCCCCGCCAGCCGCCGGTACGCGTCGACCGACCGGTCGGCGCACGGCAGCCACCCCGGGCCGGTGACCATGGCGATCCGGCGCCGACCCGAGTCGTAGAGGTGGCGCAGCACCTGGCCGGCCCCGCCGCCGTTGTCCACGTCGAACGAGGGCACCCACCGCGAGCCGATCCCGATCGAGGCCACCCGCCCGCGTAGCGCGTCGGGCACCGCGTCCAGCAGCGGCCCGGTGGTGTTCACCAGCACCACCCCGGCGACGCCCCGGTCCTGCGCGAGCCGGCGCAGCGCCCCCGGGTCGCGCAGCGGCAGCCAGTGCAGCACCACCCCGGCCGGGTACTCGGCGCCGGCCCGAGCCGCGGCCGCGACCACCCGCTCCACGTACGGGTCGTCCAGCACCTCGGCGGTGGCCCCGGCGACCGCCACCACCAGGCGTACGCCGGCGCCACGCACCAGCGCGCGGGCCGCCGGGTCCGGCACGTACCCGAGGTGGTCCACCGCGGCCCGGACCCGGTCCCGGGCCACCGCGGAGGCGAAGCCGGTGCCCGCGACGACCCGGCTGGCGGTCGACCGGGACACCCCGGCCAGCCGGGCCACGTCGTCCAGGGTGGCCGGGCGGCGCGACATCGTCATCTCGTCCTCCAGCGACCGGCGGTGCGCCCCACCAGGCCTGGGAGCGCTCTCCAGCAGCCATCATCCCTCGCCGTCCCGGCCTCTGGTAAGGGGCGGTACGGCTTGCGCTGGTAGCGCTCTCAGGTGTGCGATCGTCGAGCCCACCGCCGACGAGAGGACCACCGTGAGGCAAGCCGACCCGACGGTCACCGCACCAGCCGCCACCGCCGTACCCCGGGCGGTGCTGGTGGCCCGCAACGGCGTCGCCCTGGTCTTCGCCCTCAACGGCCTCGCCGTGGCGTCCTGGTTCGCCCGGGTGCCGGCGGTCCGCGAGGCGCTCGGGCTCAGCGCCGGACGGCTCGGCCTGCTGCTGCTGGCCATGTCCGGCGGCGCGGTGCTGGCGCTGTCCACCGCCGGCCTGGTCACCCAACGCCTGGCGCCGGCCCGCACGGTGGTGCTCGCCACCTGCCTGGTGGCGTTCGGGCTGGTCGGGGTGGGCCTCTCCGCCGGGCTGGCCGGCTCGCTGCCGGGGGTGGCGGTCGGCCTGTTCGCGCTGGGCTACGGCTCGGGCACCTGCGACGTGGCGATGAACGTGGAGGGCGCGGCCGTCGAGCGGCGACTGGGCCGGACGGTGATGCCCCGGTTCCACGCGGCCTGGAGCCTGGGGTCGGTGGCCGGCGCCGGGCTCGGCGCCGGGGCCGCCCGCTTCGGCGTGCCGGTCAGCGCCCACCTGGCGGTGGTGGCCGCGGTGGTGCTGGCCGGCACCGTGCTGGGCGCCCGGGCGTTCCTGCCCGGGCCGGCGCCGGCCCACGACTCCACCGCGGGGCGGCGCGGGTTGGTCGCCGCCTGGCGGGAGCCGCGCACCCTGCTGATCGGCCTGCTGGTGCTGGTCATGGCGTTCACCGAGGGCAGCGCCAACGACTGGCTCGCGGTCGCCTTCGTCGACGGGTACGGGGTGAGCGAGGCGGCCGGCGCGGCCGTGTTCGGCGTGTTCGTCGCCGGCATGACCCTCGGCCGGACCGCCGGCACCGTGGCCATCGACCGCTGGGGGCGGGTGCGGGTGGTGTTCGGCACCATCCTGCTCGCCGCGGCCGGCGCGAGCCTGGCGGTGCTGGCCGGCTCCGGACCGGTGGCCATCGCCGGCGTGGTCCTCTGGGGGCTGGGCGCCTCGCTCGGGTTCCCGGTGGGGATGAGCGCCGCCGCCGACGAGGAGGACCGGGCGCCGGCCCGGGTGAGCGTGGTCGCCACGATCGGCTACACGGCGTTCCTGGCCGGGCCGCCGGTGCTCGGGCTGCTCGGGGACCGGGTCGGCATCCTGCCCGCGCTGCTGGTGGTGCCGGTGCTGCTGATCCCGACGCTGGCGCTGGTGCCGGTGCTCCGCCCACCGGCGGGCCGCTCCGACACCTAGAACCCTAGCCGCGGCGGGCCGTTCCCGGTATCGGGCGCCCGGCCGACTGCGCCGGGCAGCCGGCGCTGGCTAGGGTCGCCGGATGCCGACCGAGGAGATCACCGCGGCCGCCGCGGGCACCTGGACGCTGGGCGACCGGGCCGTACGCCGGATGGGTTTCGGCTCGATGCGGATCACCGCCCACCCCGACCCCGACCGGGCCATCCGGGTGCTGCGCCGAGCCGTCGAGCTGGGCGTCAACCACATCGACACCGCCGCGTTCTACGTCTCGCCGGGCGGGACACTGAACGTCGGCACCGGCCCGGCCCGGTACGCCACCGAGCTGATCCGCGCCGCGCTCGCCCCGTACCCGGACGACCTGCTGATCTCCACCAAGGTCGGCTTCGGGTACGACCCGGCCACCGGGCTCACCGAGGCGGCGGCGCCGGCGCAGCTGCGCGCCCAGGTCGAGGAGAACCTGCGCCGGCTCGGCCGCGACCAGCTTGACCTGGTCAACCTGCGGATCGTGAAGCGGCCCGGCCGGGACTCCGTGGCTGAGGCGTTCGGCGCCCTCGCCGAGCTGCGCGACGCCGGGCTGATCCGCCAGCTGGGCCTGTCCAACGTGCGCCTCGACCACCTCGACGAGGCGACGGCGATCGCGCCGGTGGCCTGCGTGCAGAACAACTACGCGATCGACAACCGTGGCGACCAGGACGACCTGCTGCGCGCCTGCGGCGAGCGGGGCGTGGCCTTCGTACCCTTCTTCGCCCTGGCCGGCGCGAACCGGGAGGGCGGCGCCCGCACCGGGCAAGGCGACGCCGTCCTCGCGGTGGCCGCCGCCCACGACGCCACCCCGCAGCAGGTACGCCTCGCCTGGACCCTGCACCGGGGACCGCACGTGCTGGCCATCCCCGGCACCGGCGACCCGGACCACCTGGCGCAGAACGTGGCGGCCGGCGCGCTCCGGCTGACCCCCGCGGAGCTGGCGGCGCTCGGCTGACCCGGGGCCCGCCCAGCCACCGTGCACCGGGCTTGCAGCCGGTTGCCAGGAAGCGGTGGTGCACTGGTGGGCACGGACGAGGGAGGGAGCGGGCAGATGGGTTGGTTCAACCGGCGGCCGCGCGGCGGCCAGGGCACCCCGACGAAGCTGGACCGGGAGGGCGACCGGAGCGACCTGGCCGCGCTGGAGGAGTTCGTGGCCAGCCGGCGCGGGGTGGAGTTCTACCTCGAGCCGGAGACCACCGCCACCGACACCACGGTCGCGGCGATCGCCCACGACGGCGAGTGGATCCGCCGCCGTACGGGCACCCCGGCGGCGGCCGCGAAGCTGGCGCACCGGCACTCGGTGCCGCTGTACGAGGCGGCGAAGACCGGGTATCCACAGCGGATGCGGGACTGGAACCGGGCCCATCCGGAGCGGCGGGCCCGCTGACCGGCCGCCCGCCCGTACCGCCGGTGAGCCGTCCGGTCACCTGACGGCGAGCCGGGTGAGCGCCGCGCCCAACACCGCCGCGCCGAGCCCGGCTGCCACGCTGACCAGCACGTTGACCAGCGCGACCGTCCGCCGGCCGTCCCGCGCCAGGCGTACCGTCTCGTAGCCGAAGGTGGACCAGGTGGTCAACGCCCCGCAGAAGCCGGTGCCCAGCAGCGCGGTCACCGCCGGCCCGGCCGGCACCGCGACCAGCACCCCGAGCAGCAGCGACCCGGCGACGTTCACGCTCAGCGTGCCCCAGGGCAGGGGCGAGTCGTGCCGGGCCTGCACCACCCGGTCGGTCAGGTAGCGCAGCGGCGCGCCGACGGCGGCCCCGAGCGCGATCAGCAGCACCGTCACCCGTCGCCTCCGTTCCGGCCCAGCAACCGCGCCGCCAGCGCGTCGCCGACCGCGACCGCGGTCAGCCCGGCCAGCAGGGTGGCCACCAGGTACGCCAGCGCGGTCCACGCCGCCCCGGCCACCACAGCGAGCCGCACGTCCACCACGTAGGCCGAGAAGGTGGTGAATCCACCCAGCATGCCGACGCCCAGGAACGGACGGACCAGCGGGCCGGCGGTCCGCCGGGCGAGGGTGGCCATCAGCGCGCCGATCAGCAGGCAGCCGACGACGTTGACCGCGAAGGTGCCCCAGGGGAAGCCGGTGGGGGAGTGCGGCAGCGCCGCCTGCACGCCGGCCCGGGCCAGCGCGCCCAGCGCCCCGCCGGCGGCGATCGTGCCGAGCAGCGGCGCCGGGTGCGGGGCGAGTTCCCGCCGGTCGGCGGGCAGGCGCAGGTCGACGTCCGGGTCGATCCGCCGGGGCGTCGGTCCGGTCACCTGTCCTCCCAGTCGTGCGCCGGCCTGGACCGGTTCCCGCGACGGCGAGCGGGGCCGCGGGCGGCGAGGCGGCGGGCTTGCGCCGCGTCGGCGAGCATAGCCCGGCCCGTCGGCCCGCTCCCGGCGAGCGCGCCGACGCTTCGGCCGTTCCACCGCCGGCCCTTCCGACCGCCGGTCACTCCCGACCGCGGGCCTTCCGACTGCGGGCCCTTCCCGAGCGCCGGCCACTTCCGGTGGTTTCCCCGCCCGGGGCGGGGCGGAGGCGGGGCGTCAGCCCGCCGCGGTGACCGGCTCCCGGTCGGGCGACGCGGCCGGGTGCTCGCGGCGGGCCAGCCGGCCGGCGCCGAGCAGCACGCCCAGGCCGGCCAGGGTGAGCGCCGCCCCGGCCCAGATGGGCGAGGTGTAGCCCAGGCCGGCGCTGATGGTGACCCCGCCGATCCAGGCGCCGAACGCGTTGCCCAGGTTGAACGCGGCGATGTTCGCGCCCGAGGCGAGGGTGGGCGCCTGCCGGGCGTACCCCATGATCCGCATCTGCAGCGGCGGCACGGTGGCGAAGCCGAACGCGCCCATCAGCACCAGCGACAGCACGGTCGCCACCGGATTGGCCGCGGTGAGCGCGAAGCCGACCAGCACCACGGTGAGCACCGCGAGGACGACGAGCAGGGTGCGGTGCACGGACCGGTCGGCGGCCCGGCCGCCGAGCAGGTTGCCGGCGAACAGGCCGGCGCCGAAGAGCATCAGCAGCCACGGCACGGTTCCGGTGGCGAACCCACTGACCTCGGTGAGCGTGTACGCGATGTAGGTGAACGCGCCGAACATGCCGCCGAAGCCCAGCACGGTGATCAGCAGCGAGAACCAGACCTGCGGGTGGGCGAAGGCGCGCAGCTCGCCGCTGAGCCCACCGGCGGGCGCGTCGCCGGTGGCGGTCTCCCGCCCCGGCACGAGCACTGCCAACGCCACCAGCGCCACGACGCCGATGCCGGTGATCGCCCAGAACGTCGACCGCCAGCCGAACTGCTGGCCGAGGAAGGTGCCGAACGGGACGCCGAGGACGTTGGCGGCGGTCAGCCCGGTGAACATGATCGCCACCGCGCCGGCCCGGCGGGCCGGGGCGACCAGGCCGGCCGCGACCACCGCGCCGATGCCGAAGAAGGCGCCGTGGCAGAGCGCGGCGACGATCCGCCCGGCCAGCATCACCGCGTACGTGTCGGCCAGCGCGGAGAGCAGGTTGCCCACGATGAACAGCACCATCAGCGCGAGCAGCACGTACTTGCGGGGCAGCCGGGTCACCGCGGCGGTGAGCGCCACGCCGCCGACGGCGACGCTGAGCGCGTAACCCGAGATCAGCCAGCCGGCGACCGACTCGGTGACCGCGAAGTCGGCGGCTACCTGGGGCAGCAGCCCCATGATCACGAATTCGGTGAGCCCGATGCCGAAGGCGCCCACCGCGAGCGCGACCAGGCCCGCCGGGAGCGACCGGTTCCGGGTGGGTCGGAGGGGAAGGGACATGACGGTCCTAACCGTGCGAGCGACAATAGAACGCGCCTGCAATTACCGGCGCACGAAATGAGATAGTTGCACACGCGCCATATCGGCGCAAGCGTGGTAGCGTGGCGGTCGGCCGGATCACAGCGGGAGGGGTTCCGATGGGCATCGGCGACGACGCGGTGGAGATCCGCGCACAGGGCTGGCGGACGCTCGCCGCCCTGCACGGCCTGATCGAGACGGCTCTCGAGCGCGCCCTGCAGGCCGAGCACGACCTGTCCGTGGTCGAGTTCACCGTGCTGGACGCGCTGTCCCGGCAGCACGGCTGGCACATGCGGATGCGGCAGCTCGCCCGGGCCGCCGCGCTCTCCGGCAGCGCCACCACCCGGCTGGTCACCCGCCTGGAGGATCGTGGCCTGCTCACCCGGATCCTCTGCGCCGACGACCGGCGGGGCATCTACACCGAGCTGACCCCCGCCGGCTCCCAGCTGCTGGCCCGGGCCCGGCCCACCCACGACCGGGTGCTGGCCGACGCCCTCGCCGAGGCCGACCGCACGCCCGAGCTGGCGCCGCTCGTTGACGCCCTGCACCGGCTGCCCGCCCCGGCCTCCTGAGCCGTGCGTGGCGCACGCCACAGTTGACCTCAACCCCGCTTCATCTAGGACGCTCGGCGCTGACGAACCGACGGGGGCGGGAGGCACGATGCGGGCGATCGAGGTGGACCGGTTCGGCGGTCCGGAGGTGCTGCGGCTGGTGGAGGGGCCGGCCGGGCCACCGGGTGCCGGCGAGGCGCTCGTCGACGTGGCGGC
Organism: Micromonospora sp. NPDC000089; assembly: GCF_042899365.1. Lineage (NCBI taxonomy): Bacteria > Bacillati > Actinomycetota > Actinomycetes > Micromonosporales > Micromonosporaceae > Micromonospora > Micromonospora sp. NPDC000089. The sequence continues at coordinate 179,795 of NZ_JBIAZT010000009.1, read as the reverse complement.
CGTCGACGTGATCTGGGTGGAGACGGCGATCCGCTCCGGGGCGATGACGGACTGGTTCCCGCAGCGGCCGCCGTACCGGCCGGGGGGTGGGGTGTCCGGCACCGTCGCCGAGGTGGGCGCGGGCGTCGACCCGGCCTGGGTCGGTCGCCGCATGGTCACCCGGGCCGGCGGGTACGCCGACCAGGTGCTCGTCCCCGTCGACAGCCTGGTGCCGGTGCCGGACGGGGCGGCTCTGCCGGACGCCGCCGCGGTGACCCGGGACGGGGTCACCGCGTACGGGCTGATGGAGCTGCTGGAGGCGGGCCCGCGGGATCGGGTGCTGGTCACCGCCGCGGCCGGCGGAATGGGGGCGCTGCTGGTGCAGCTCGCCCGGGCCGCCGGCGCCACCGTGGTGGGCGCCGCCCGGGGTGCGGCCAAGCTCGACGCCGTCCGCCGTCTCGGCGCCGACGTGGCCGTCGACTACAGCGCGCCGGACTGGACCGACCCGGTGCGGGCGGCCCTCGGCGGCGTCGACGTGGTGCTGGACGGCGCGGGCGGATCCTACGGCCGGGAAGCGCTGGACCTGCTGGTCCCCGGCGGCCGGTTCTCCGCGCACGGCCGACCGGCGGGCGACTTCGCCGCGCCGGACCCCGACGCCGCCCGGCTGCGCGGGATCACCACGCTGGGCATCCGCGACGTGCGGTACGCGCCGGAGCAGGCGCACCGGCAGCTGGTCCGCGCGGTGGACGCGCTCGCCGCCGGCACGATCACCCCGCTGATCGGGCGTACCTTCCCACTGGAACGGGCCGCCGACGCACACCGCGCGATCGAGCAGCGCACGGTGGTCGGCAAGGCCCTGCTGATCACCCGCTGAGCTGGTGGGCGGCCCGGCGCGGGCGTACGGTACGCACCGTCGGCGTACCCCGGCGCCGGTGCGAGCACAGGAGGCCCGTGTGCAGGACCGCGTCCCGTCGGCCGAGGAGCTGGAACCCGTCGAGCGGATCGGGGTGGACGAGCTGCGGGCGGTGCAGCTCGACCGGCTGCGGTGGTCGCTGCGGCACGCGTACGACCAGGTCCCGCACTACCGGGCCGCGTTCGAGGCGCGCGGCGTGCACCCGGACGACTGCCGGGAGCTGACCGACCTGGCCCGGTTCCCGTTCACCGGCAAGGCCGAGCTGCGGCAGAACTACCCGTACGGGATGTTCGCGGTGCCGCGCGAGCGGATCGCCCGGCTGCACGCCTCCTCCGGCACCACCGGCCGGCCCACGGTGGTCGGCTACACGGCCGACGACCTGCGCACCTGGGCCCGGCTGATGGCCCGCTCGATCCGCGCCGCCGGCGGCCGCCCGGGCGACCGGGTGCACGTGGCGTACGGGTATGGCCTGTTCACCGGTGGCCTGGGCGCCCACTACGGCGCCGAGGAGCTGGGCTGCACGGTCATCCCGGTCTCCGGCGGGATGACCGAGCGGCAGGTGACCCTGATCCGCGACCTGGAGCCTGAGGTCATCATGGTCACCCCGAGCTACCTGCTGGCCATCGTGGACGAGATGGAACGGCAGGGGATCGACCCCCGGTCCACCTCGCTAGCCGTGGGCATCTTCGGGGCCGAGCCGTGGACCGAGGACATGCGCGGGGAGATCGAGCGGCGGCTCGACATGCACGCGTTGGACATCTACGGCCTGTCCGAGGTGATGGGTCCGGGGGTGGCCGTCGAGTGCGTGGAGACCAAGGACGGGCTGCACCTGTGGGAGGACCACTTCTACCCGGAGATCATCGACCCGGTCACCGGGGCGGTGCTGCCCGACGGCGAGCGGGGTGAGCTGGTGCTGACCTCGCTCACCAAGGAGGCGATGCCGGTGGTCCGCTACCGCACCAGGGACCTCACCCGGCTGCTGCCCGGCACCGCCCGACCGATGCGCCGGATCGAGAAGATCACCGGGCGGACCGACGACATGATGATCGTCCGGGGGGTGAACGTCTTCCCCACCCAGATCGAGGAGCTGATCCTGCGTACCCCGCAGCTGTCCCCGCACTTCCAGTGCGTGCTGGACCGGGCTGGCCGGCTGGACACCCTGACGGTGAAGGTGGAGCGCCGGGCCGGCGTCGACCCGGTCTCGGCCGAGCGGGCCGGCGCCGCCCTGGTCGAGCTGGTCAAGAACACCGTCGGGGTGAGCGTCACGGTGCAGGTGATCGAGCCGGACGGCGTGGAACGCTCGATGGGCAAGATGCGGCGGATCGTCGACCAGCGCCGGGCGGGCTGAGATGACCGACTCCGACGGCCGCACCGCGGCCCACGACATGTTCGACGCCGACGTCGCGTCCAAGGGGCTCGGCATCGAGCTGGTCTGCGCCGGGAACGGCGGCGCGGTCGCCCGGATGCGGGTGACCGCCGCGATGCTCAACGGCCACGCGATCGGGCACGGCGGCTTCGTCTTCCTGCTCGCCGACACGGCCTTCGCGCTGGCCTGCAACAGCCACGGGCCGGTCACCGTCGCCGCCGGCGGGGAGATCAGCTTCCTGCGCCCGGTGCGCGAGGGCGACCTGCTCACCGCGACCGCCACCGAGCGCACCCGGTACGGCCGCAGCGGCATCTACGACGTCACCGTCGCCCGCGGCGACGAGGTGGTCGCCGAGTTCCGCGGTCGCAGTCGTACCCTCGCGGACCGGCCCGGGGGCTGACCGCGCGGCGCCCGCGTACCGTCGGGTCGCTGCGGCAGCATGGCCGGATGGCACACGTCGCGCTCTTCCACTCGGTGTTCGGCCTCCGGCCCGCGGTGCGGGTCGCCGCCGACCGGCTGCGGGCCGCCGGGCACCGGGTCACCGCACCCGACCTGTACGGCGAACCGGCGGCCGACTCCGCCGAGGGCGGCTTCGCGCTGCTGGCCCGGATCGGCCACGACGAGGTGCTGCGCCGGGCCCGGGCGGCGGTCGCGCCGCTGCCGCCCGACGTGGTGCTCGCCGGCTGGTCGATGGGGGCGGGGCTGGCCGGCGCCCTGCTGGCCGACCGGCCGGCGGCGGCCGGCCTGCTGCTCTGGCACGGCACCGGCGGCGATCCGGTCCAGGTCCGGCCCGGGCTGCCGGTGCAGCTGCACCTGGCCGACCCGGACGAGTACGAGCCGCAGGAGGACGTGGACGACTGGCAGCGGGCGATGACCACCGCCGGCGCCCGGCTGGAGGTGTTCCGCTACCTCGGCGCCGGGCACCTGTTCACCGACCCCGGCACGCGGGACTCCGATCCGGGGGCGGCCGCGTTGACCTGGGACCGCAGCCTCGCCTTCCTGGCCGGTCCGGCCGCACCGTCCGCCGTGGAGGTTTGACGGTCGATCGCCGCGGGGACGGTGGGACGGTCGACCGGTGCCGCGGCAAGACGGTCGCGGGTGGACGCCGCGGGCCGGCGGTCACCGGCGTGCCCGGCGCAGGTTCCCCGAAATTTGCGCCGATTCATTGACATCGCCCCACTTAGCCGAGAAGACTCGCATTTTTGATCTGCCAGGCGACGGAGGGGGACCGTGTCCATGTCCGGATCGAGGATGACCGCCGCGGCGCTCGCGCTGGTCCTGGCCGGCGCGGCCGGCTGCAGCACCGGCGAGGGCGTCGACGTGAACGGCGGCGGGGCGTCGGCCGGCGCCGGCGCGGGCGGGACGCTGGCCGCCGCCATCGGTGGCGAGCCGGACCAGCTCGATCCGCACAAGACCTCGGCCTACTACAGCTTCGAGGTGCTGGAGAACGTCTACGACACCCTGGTCGAGCCGGGGCCCGACCTCAAGATGGGCCCGGCGCTGGCGACGAAGTGGACCACCAGCGCCGACCAGCTCACCTGGACCTTCACCCTGCGCGACGGGGTGAAGTTCTCCGACGGCTCCCCGCTGACCTCGGAGGACGTCGTCTACTCGTACAACCGGGTCATCAAGCAGAAGCTGAACTCGTCGTACAAGTTCACCACCGTCAAGTCGGTGACCGCGCCCGACCCGACCACAGTGGTGATCGCGCTGACCGCCCCAACCCCGAACCTGCTGGCCAACCTCGGCGGCTTCAAGGGGGTGGCGATCGTCGAGAAGTCCAACGTGGAATCCGGCGCGGTGAAGACCAAGCCGGTCGGCAGCGGGCCGTTCTCGGTCGCCAGCTACACCTCCGGCGACAGCATCAAGTTGGTCCGCAACGACGCGTACTGGGGGCAGAAGCCGAAGCTCGACGGGGTCACCTTCACCTTCGTCAAGGACCCCACGGTGGCCCTGCAGAACCTGCGCGGCGGCGAGGTCCAGTGGACCGACAACCTGCCGCCCCAGCAGGTCGCGTCGCTGCGTGAGGGCGGTGAGCTGACCGTCGAGACCACCCCGTCGACCGACTACTGGTACCTCGCCCTCAACGAGGCCCGCAAGCCGTACGACAATCCGGCCGTGCGCCGGGCGGTGGCCTTCGCGCTGGACCGGGAGGCGATCACCAAGGCCGCCAAGTTCGGCCTGGCCACGGTGAACCAGACCGCGATCCCGAAGGGCAGCCCCTTCCACGTCGACTACGCGCCGTACACGCACGACCCGGCGCAGGCCAAGCAGCTGCTCGACTCCGCCGGGGTCAAGGGGCTGACCATGGACCTGATGGTGACCAGCGAGTACCCGGAGACGGTCACCGCCGCCCAGGTGATCGCCGCCCAGCTCAAGGAGGTCGGCATCACCGCGAAGATCCGTACCCTGGACTTCGCCCAGTGGCTCGACGAGCAGGGCAAGGGCGGCTTCGACGCGTTCATGCTGGGCTGGCTGGGTAACCTCGACCCGGACGAGTTCTACTACGCCCAGCACCACAGCGGCGGCACGTTCAACTTCCACAAGTACCGCAACCCGGCCGTGGACACGCTGCTCGACCAGGCCCGCACCCAGACCGACGAGGCCGCCCGCAAGCGCACCTACGAGCAGGCCGCCAAGCAGATCGTCGACGACGCCAGCTACATCTACCTCTACAACCCGGACGTGGTGCAGGGCTGGTCCAAGAAGGTGACCGGTTACCAGGCCCGCCCCGACCGGGCGATCCGGTTCCGCGACGTCGCGCTGGCCCGCTGAGGCGGCCCGGATGGGACGCTTCGTCCTGCGGCGACTGCTGCAGTCGGTCGTCGTACTGCTGGGGGTGACGCTCGTCGTCTTCCTGCTGCTGCAGCTGGTCCCGGGCGACCCGGTCCGGGTCTCCCTGGGCACCCGCTTCGACCAGCAGACGTACGACGCGCTGCGGACCCGGTCCGGCCTGGAGCGGCCGCTGCTGCAGCAGTACCTCAGCTACGTCGCCCACGCGGTCACCGGTGACCTGGGGGTGAGCTTCCGCAGCGGCCAGCCGGTCACCGCGATCGTGCTGCAGCGGCTGCCGGCCACCCTGTCGCTGGCGGTCACCGCGGTGCTGCTCGCCCTGCTGGTCGCCTTCCCGCTCGGCGTGCTCTCGGCGGTGCGCAACGGCTCCGTGTTCGACCACGCGGCCCGGGTGTTCAGCCAGTTCGGGGTCTCCGTCCCCGACTTCTGGATGGGCATCATGGGCATCCTGCTCTTCGCCGGGGTGCTGGGCTGGCTGCCGCCGTCGGGCTACGTGGCGCTCACCGAGGACCCGGCCCGCTGGGCCTCGCACGTGGTGCTGCCCGCCGCGGCGGTCGGCCTGGTCACCGCCTCGATCCTCACCCGTTTCATCCGCTCCTCGGTGCTGGAGGTGCTCGCCGAGGACTTCGTCCGCACCGCCGAGGCCAAGGGCCTGCGGCCCCGGGTGGTGGTCGTCCGGCACGTGCTGCGCAACGCGCTGATCCCGGTGGTCACCGTGGTGGCCGTGCAGCTGGCCAGCCTGATCGGTGGGGTGATCGTGATCGAGGTGCTGTTCGCCTGGCCGGGCATCGGCCGGCTCACGTACGACGCGGTGCAGGCCCGCGACTACCCGGTGCTGCAGGGCGCGGTGCTCTTCGTGGCCTGCCTCTTCCTGCTGATGAACCTGCTGGTGGACGTCCTCTACGCCCGGCTCGACCCGAGGATCACGGTCCGATGACCGCGCTGGACACCCCGCCCGCCGCGGCGCCGGCGCGGGAGAGCGACAGCACCGTACGCCGGGCGCTGGCCGCGTTGCGCCACGACCCGCTCGCCGTCGTCGGCACCCTGGTGCTGCTCGTACTGCTGGTGGTCGGGGTGGCCGGCCGGTGGCTGGCGCCCGCCGGGATCAACGACATCGACGTGGACGGGATGCTGCGCCCGCCCAGCCTCGACCACCCGTTCGGCACCGACGAGCTGGGCCGGGACGTGCTCAGCCGGGTGCTCGTCGCCGCCCGGGTGTCGCTGGAGGTGGGCCTGGTCAGCGTCGGGATCGCGCTGCTGGTCGGGGTCACGGTCGGCCTGCTCGCCGGCTGGTACCGCGGCTGGGCCGACAACGTGCTGATGCGGGCGATGGACGTGTTGTTCGCGTTCCCGGTGCTGCTGCTCGCGGTGGCGATCGTGGCGGTGCTCGGGCCGGGACTGGTCACCGCGATGGTCGCCATCGGGGTGGTCTACACGCCGATCTTCGCCCGGGTCACCCGGGCCGGGGTGCTGTCGGTGCGGGAGCAGGTCTTCATCCGGGCGGCCATCTCGATCGGCGCCTCGGACCTGCGGATCATCCGGCGGCACGTGCTGCCCAACATCGCCGCGCCGCTGATCGTGCAGACCTCGCTGTCGCTGGCCTTCGCCATCCTCTCCGAGGCGGCGCTGTCCTTCCTCGGGCTCGGGGTGCAGCCGCCCGCGCCGGCCTGGGGGCGGATGCTCTACGACGGGCGCGGTTTCGTCACCGACGCCTGGTGGCTCGGGGTGTTCCCGGGCGCCGCGATCTTCCTGACCGTGCTCGCCTTCAACCTGGTGGGCGACGCGTTGCGGGACGTGCTGGACCCGCGCCAGCTCACCGTCGGCGAGGCGCGAAGGAGCACCGGATGAGCGAGCACCTCGTACCCACGCCCCGCGCCGACCCCGACCGCGCCGACCCCGACCGCGTTGACACCGAGCGACCGGTGCTCGCGGTCGAGGAGCTGACCGTGACGCTGGGCAGCCGGCGGGGCCCGGTCCGAGCGGTCGCCGGCGTCGACTGGTCGGTGCCCGCCGGGAAGACCCTCGCCCTGGTTGGCGAGTCCGGCAGCGGCAAGAGCATGTCGGTGCTCGCCGCCACCGGCCTGGCCCCGCGCACCGCCCGGGTGACCGGTCGGGTCAGGCTGCTGGGGGAGGAGCTGACCACGATGGCCGAGCCCCACCGGCGCCGGATGCGCGGCCGGCACGTCGGCTTCGTCTTCCAGGACCCGATGACCTCGCTCAACCCGGTGCTCACCGTGGGCCGGCAGGTCGCCGAGGCCGGCGAGGAGCACCTCGGCCTGACCCGTCGCCAGGCCCGGTCGCGGGCGGTCGAGCTGCTGGACCTGGTCGGCATCCCCGCCCCGGACCGGCGGGTGGACGCCTACCCGCACCAGTTCTCCGGCGGCATGCGGCAGCGGGTGGTGATCGCGATGGCGCTGGCCTGCGAGCCGGACCTGCTGATCGCGGACGAGCCGACCACCGCGCTGGACGTCACCACCCAGGCGCAGATCGTCGAGCTGGTCGACGACCTGCGCCGCCGGCTCGGCACCGCCGTCGTCTGGATCACCCACGACCTCGGCGTGGTGGCCGGCATCGCGGACACCGTGGCGGTGATGTACGGCGGCCGGATCGTCGAGCAGGGCCCGGTCGACGCGGTGTTCGGGGCGCCATCGCACCCGTACACCCGGGCCCTGCTGGCCGCCCGGCCGACACCCGGCGGCGGGGGTGACGACCTGGCGGCCATCCCGGGCGCCCCGCCCAGCCCGCTCGACCTGCCGCCGGGCTGCGCCTTCTGGCCGCGCTGCCCGGTGCGCGGGGACGCCCGCTGCGAGCACGAGCTGCCGCCGCTGGCCCCGGTCGCGCCGGGGCACCTGGTGCGTACCTTCTATCCGCTCGGGGAGGCCCGGTGACCACGGCGACCGTCGCCGAACTGGACGACCTCAAGGTCTGGTTCCCCGGCCCGGGCGGGCCGCCGGTGCGCGCCGTGGACGGTGTCTCGCTGGCCGTCCGCCGAGGCGAGACGCTGGGGTTGGTCGGCGAGTCCGGCAGCGGCAAGTCGACCACCGGCCTGGCGCTGCTGCGGCTCGTCGTGCCGACCGGCGGCCGGATCCGGGTCGGCGACCAGGACGTGACGGGCTGGTCCCGGCGGCGGCTGCGCGCGCTGCGCCGGCGGGTGGCCATGGTGTTCCAGGACCCGCAGGCCTCCTTGGACCCCCGCCGCACGGTCGGCGCGAGCATCGCCGAGCCGCTGGTGGTGCACCGGCTGGCGGCGAGCGCCGAGGACCGCCGGCGCCGGGTCGCCGAGCTGCTGGAGATGGTCGGGCTCCGGGCCGAGCTGGCCGGCCGGCACCCGCACGAGCTCTCCGGCGGGCAGCGCCAGCGGGTCGGCATCGCCCGGGCGCTGGCCGGCGAGCCGGACCTGATCGTCCTGGACGAGCCGATCGCCTCGCTCGACCTCAGCGTGCAGGCCCAGATCATGAACCTGCTGCGCGGGCTGCAACGGGAGCTGGGCCTGACCTACCTGTTCATCGCGCACGACCTGGCCGCCGTGGAGCACATGAGCGACCGGATCGCGGTGATGTACCTCGGCCGGATCGTGGAGACCGGCACCCCGACGCAGCTCTGGCGGCAGCCCGCGCACCCGTACACGGCGGCGCTGCTGTCGGCGATCCCGGTGGCGGACCCGCGGGTCGAGCGGGAGCGCCGGCGGGTCGTCCTCGCCGGTGACATGCCGAGCCCGGCGGAACCCCCGAGCGGCTGCCGGTTCCGGACCCGCTGCCCCCAGGCCCGCCCGAACTGCGCCGAAGCCGAACCGCCGCTGGCCGAGGTGTCCCCCGGGCAGCACGCCGCCTGCTGGTACGCCGGCACGGCGGTCCGGGCGATGACGGCCGACCCGGCCCCCGCCGACCGGGCCGACTGACCACCGCCACCGACCCACGCCCGCTCGGCGTTGCCCGGGGACGGTCGGTGGTCGGGTGCTCAGGCGGCCCGCGGCACCGGCGGGTCGCCGGACCGCGGCCGGCCGGTGATGGGCTGCCCCGGCCGGCCCGCGACGCGGTCCGCCTGGCCGGCCCACCCGACGGGTTCCCGTGCCACGCCCTGGACCGCCAGGTGCGGCCGCGCCGCGGCGGCCCGCAGCACGGCGACCGCCGGCACCGTCGCCCCGGCGGCCGACGGCACGAGCCCAGCGGCCGGTGCCGGCGACGGGGCGGGTGCCGGCGACCCCGGTCGGGGCTGCTCGGCGGCGCGGCGGGCGAACTCGGCGCGCACCGCCCGGGGCAGCCGGTCCCGGGCGACCCGGCGCAGGGCCGGGTCCGGCACGGCGTACCCGCCGTGCGCGAAGCGGCGCACCAGCCCGTCGGCGGCGAGCCGGCGCAGCAACGGCGCCGCCTGGCCGGGCGCCCAGTCGAGCAGCCGGTCCACCGTCGCGCCGGTGGCCCGGTCGAGCGTCGCCGTGGCCATCAGCACCGCGCGCTCCCGGCCGTCGCGCCGGTCCAGCCGGGCCGCCGCGGCGCGGCGCGGCGTCTCGGGCAGCGCCGGCTCCGCCGGGCCGAGGTCCACCGTGGTGGCGTAGGCGGCCGCGTACCCGGGGACGCCGGCGACCAGCGGCAGCAGCCGGGCGGCGGCCGCCGCCGGCCGGCCGGCGCGGGTGAGTAGTCCGCGCAGCAGCCGGCCGCTGTCCACCGTGCCGAGCGGGGGCAGCACGACCGGGGCGTACCGGTCGGCCGGGGCGGGCGGCGGGTCGGTCGGCGCCGGGCGGTGCGTGCCGACCACCGTGAGCGGCAGCCCGCGCACCGTGGCCAGGGTGAACAGGGTGTGCAGGAACCGGCGCAGCTCCGGTGCCGCGCGGTCCAGGTCGTCGACCGCCACCACCAGCGGTCGCCGGGCCGCCGACGCCAGCAGCACCTGCCGGAACGCGGTGGCGCCGCGCACCGCCGGCAGCGACCGGTCCGGCGCCCGCAGCAGCGCGGCCAGCGCGTCGACGGTCGGGGCGGCCCGGTCGGCGGGCACCAGGTCGTGGACCAGGGCGGCCAGCCGGCGGCGCACGGTCGGGTCGCCGGCGTCGTCCGGCACCCCGGCCAGGTCGCGCAGCAGCTCGGCGATCGGCCCGCGCACGTCCTCGGCGTACGGCGGGCAGTAGGCCACGCACCAGCGCACCGGAGCGCCGTCCACCAGCCGGGTGGACCGGCGGAGCTCGTGCAGCAGCCGGCTGCGCCCGATCCCGTCCGGCCCGATCAGCGCCACCCAGCGCGGCCGCCGTTCCCGGGTGGCCCGGGCGATCTGGTCCGCCGCGACGGCGAGTTCCCGCCGCCGGCCGACGAGCGGGCCGACGTGCGGCGCCGGCCGCGGCCGGACGGGACGGACGGGCCGCCAGACCCGTACCGGCGCCGCCTTGCCGGCCAGCGCGGCCGGGGCGAGCGGGTGCTGCTCGATCCACCCGGCGGTGGCACGGTGGGTGGCCGCGCAGACCACCACGCCGCCGGCCGGCGCGTACTCCTGGAGCCGGGCCGCGGTGGTGGTGACCGCCCCGCTGGCCGCGCCGTGCCCGCCGTCGCGCGCGGCGGCCAGGTCGACCATCGCCTCCCCGGTGGCGACCCCCACCCGGACCCGCAGCGCGACGCCCCCCGGCATCGCCCGGCGGTCCAGCGCGGCCTGGATCTCCAGCGCCGCCCGCACCGCGCGGTACTCGTCCAGCCCGTCCGAGCGGCGGGCGCCGAACAACGCCATCACCGCGTCGCCGACGTACTTCTCCACCACGCCCTGCCACCGGCGCAGCACCGTGCCGACGGTGTCGAAGTAGGCGCGTTGCAGGGCCCGGACGTCCTCCGGGTCGAGTGCCTCGGTCAGCGCGGTCGAGCCGACGATGTCGGCGAAGAGCACGCTGACCGTGCGTCGCTCCTCCGGCACCGGCCAGCCGGTCGCGGCGGCGACCTCGTGACCGGTGCGGAGCATGGACAGTGACATCGGACCCACCACCCTTTCCCCCCGAAGCGGTGCCTGACGACGTCACCGACCCTGTCACCACCGGGCCGTCGGGGGATCTGCCGAACGACGTATGTCGGCGGCCCGCAACCATTAGTCGCAATGTCGACGCGAGAGGTACCGCAGGGGGATCAAGCCCGTAGAGGGGGGCCGGGCGCGGTGACTAGGCTGCGGTCATGGCCAGCGATGTGGACACCGCACCGCTCGTCGGCCGGGCCGACCAGCTGACGATGCTGCGCGCCGCGCTCCTGGACGACCTGGGGCCGGGCCAGACGGCGGCCGTCTTCGTCACCGGCGAGAGCGGGGTGGGCAAGTCCCGCCTGCTCGACGAGGTGGGGGCCCGGCTGCGGGACGCGGGCGCCGTGGTGCTCACCGGCTCCTGCCTGGACATCGGCGACGCCTCCCCGCTGCACCCGGTACGCCAGGCGTTGCGCCGGTTCGACGCCGCCGCCAACCGGTCGGGCGCCGCCCCGGCGGTGACCGACCTGCTGCGGTTGTTCGCGGAGGAGACCGCCGCCACGGACGGCGCGGGCGCGCTGCTGGAGCGGGTCTCCCGGGGCCTGGGCCGGATCGCCGAGGGCCGCCCGCTGGTGCTCGTCCTGGACGACCTGCAGTGGGTGGACCGCAGCACCCGGCAGCTGCTGCTATACCTGCTGGCCGGCCTCGGCGACCTGCAGTTGTCGGTGCTGGCGGCGGTCCGGGCCGAGTCGCTGCAGGGCGCCCACCCGCTGCGCCGGGTGCTCACCGAGCTGCGCCGGCTGCGCTCGGTCAGGGTGCTCGACCTGGCACCGCTGGACCGGGCGGACACCGACCGGTTGGCCGCCGCGATCGTCGGCGCGCCGCTGCCCGGCGAGGCCGCCGACCAGGTCTGGCGGCGCAGCGGGGGCAACCCGTTCGTGGTGGAGGAGCTGGCCCGGGACCTGCGCGACGGCCGCGACGGGGTGTCCGACACGCTGCGGGAGATCTTCCTCGCCCGGGTGGACGCGCTGCCCCGGCCCGCGCACCAGGTGGTGCACGCGGTGGCCGCCGGGGTCGAGCCGGTCGGGCACTGGCTGCTCGCCGAGGCGCTCGGCCTGCCCGAGGAGGAGCTGATCGAGGCGGTCCGGGCCGCGGTGGCCCACCGGCTGCTGGTCGGGGCGGACGACGGGTACCGGCTGCGGCACCGGCTGGTCGCCGAGGTCCTCGCCGACGAGCTGCTGCCGGCCGAGCGGCGGGCCCTGCACCGCCGCTACGCCGAGGCGCTCACCCGGGCGCCGGCGGAGCCGCACCAGGCCCGGCTGGCGTACCACTGGCGGCTGGCCGGCGACCCCGGGCGGGCGCTGCCCGCCGCGGTGGCGGCGGCCCGGGAGGCGGAGCGCCTGCACGGTTTCGCCGAGGCGCACCGGCACTGGTCGGTGGCCGTGCAGCTGGCCGCCGCCCCGGCCGGCGACCCGGCCGCCGGGTCGCCGGACGCGGCGCCGGTGCGGGTCGACCGGGAGGAGCTGCTCGGCCACGCCGCGGAGACCGCCCACCAGTGCGGCGAGCACGCCCGGGCGCTGGAGCTGCTGGCCGAGCTGGCCGCGCTGCAGGGCGGCGAGCCGTCCTGCACGCTGCTGATCCGGCGTGCCCGGTACCTCGCGGCCGCCGGCCGGTCGGCGCCGGCCGAGGCCGAGTACCGGCGGGCCCTGGAGTCCGCCGCCTGCACCGACCGGGAGCGGGCCACCGCGGCGGCGCACCTGGCCGAGCTGCTGCTGCACCTGGGCCGGTACGCCGACGCCGGCGAGCGGGCCCGGGACGCGCTGGCGCTGGCCGCCGCGGTGGACGGCAGCACCACCGAGGTGGTGCTGGCCAGTTCGGCGCTGGGCTTCAGCGAGGCGTTCCTGGAGGACCCGGACGCCGGCCTGGCGGTGGTGCGCCGGGCGCTGGAGGTGGCCGAGCGGGCCGGCCGGCCGGAGGACGTCGCCTGCGCGTACCTGCACCTGGCGGAGCTGCTGACCGGGCCGCTGAACATCCTGGAGGAGGGGGTCGTGGTGGCCCGCCGGGGCGCCGAGCGGGTGGCGCAGCTGGGGCTGGGCCGCACGTACGAGACCCGGCTGCTGGCCATCGCCACCAACGGGCTGTTCCGGGTGGGGCAGTGGGCGGAGGCGGAGAAGGTGGTGGCCGCCGCGCTGCGCCACCGCCCGTCCGGCGCGGACGCGGTCGAGCTGCTGCTGGCCCGGTGCCGGCTGTCGGTCGGGTACGGCGACGTGGCCGCCTCCGACCGGGACCTGGAGGCGGTGGCGACGATGCTGGCCGGCGGCGGCGCCCCGCGGCACGTGCTGCCGATGCTGATCCTGCGGGCCGGGCTGGCGATGTGGGAGGGGCGGCACGACGTCGCCCGGCAGGCCGTGCAGCGCGGCCTCACCGAGAGCCGCTCCGACGACGTGGTGCTGCTGGCCACGCTGGCCTGGCACGGGCTGCGCGCCGAGGCCGAGGCGTACGCCGGTCGGGTGGTCCCGGTCGACGAGGCGGCGGTGCGGCGGCTGCGCGACGCGGTGGACCGGGTGGCCACCAAGAGCGTCACCGCGGCCGGCCCGGTGCGGTACGTCGCGGAGGGCTTCCTGGCGCTGTGCACCGCGGAGCTGAGCCGGTTGGACGGTCGGGGCGACCCGCAGCTGTGGGCGCACGCGGCCGCGGAGTGGGACCGGCGGCAGCACCCCTACCCGGCCGCGTACTCCCGGCTGCGGCAGGCGGAGGCGCTGCTGGCCCGGCGCAGCCGCAGCGCCACCGCGGGCACCCTGCTGCGGCAGGCCCACGAGATGGCCCAGGCGCTCGGCGCGGTGCCACTGACCAGCGAGATCACCACGCTGGCCGGCCGCGCCCGGCTGACCCTGGCCGACCGCGAGCGGCCCGCCGGGCCGCCGGCCCCGCCGCCCGGGGCGACCGCGGACGAGCTGGCGACGCTGACCGCCCGGGAGCGCGAGGTGCTGGCCGCGGTGGCCGAGGGCCTGACCAACCGGGAGATCGGCCAGCGGCTGTTCATCAGCGAGCGGACCATCGGCGTGCACGTGTCGCACATCTTCGACAAGCTCCAGGTCCGCACCCGGGTCCAGGCCAGCGCGATCCACCTGCGCAACCGTGCCGACTAGGCCGCACCGGAATACGTCGTTCTACTGATCCGGCGGGCGGTCGCCGCTGGCAGGCTGTTCGACGTACCGCCGACGGCACGTCGGCGCCGGCGACCACAGTGGAGGAGACATGACCGAACCGGTCTGGGGCCCCGTCCACGCCGACATCGTCGGCCTGCTCGCCGACCACCCGGAGGACGTGCCGGCGGTGGTTGACCACCTCACCAAGCTGCAGGACCTGCTGGTCCGGTTGCCCCCGTTGGAGGCCAGCTGCCCGCTGGCCGACTTCAACAAGCTCTACCTGACCATCACCTCCAGCGTGCTGGAGGGGCTGTACGACGACTACTTCGGCGACCCGGTGTTCCTGTCCCGGCTGGACGTGGAGTTCGCGGCCCGCTACTTCGACGCGTTGCGGCTGTGGACCGAGTCCAGCCCGAGCACCCCGAAGGCGTGGAGCTGCCTGTTCCACCGGATGCGCGGCCCGGACGCCCGGCCGTTGCCGTCGGCGGCGGCGGGGGTCAACGCGCACATCAACTTCGACCTGCCGTTCGCCCTGGTGACGACGTTCGACCACCTGGAGTCCGAGCCGGTCGACGGCACCGACCAGCACCGGGACTACCTGAAGATCAACGACATCTTCGCCGACAAGATCCCCGGGCTGCGCCGCGGCTACCTGGAGCGGTGGCAGCTGCTGCTGGACATGCTGAACGGCACCATCGACGACTGGTACGAGGGCGAGCTGGTCGACTACACCCGGGACGTGGCCTGGCGCAACGCGCAGAAGATCTGGCGCTGCCGGCACGACCCGCACGCCCGAGACTGCGAGCGGACGCGGCTGGACGACAACGCCGCGACGCTCGGCCGGCTGCTGCTGTCGCCGCTGGGGGCGTTCCTTCAGTAGCGGCCGGGACGGGGGGTCCCCGCGCTCCGGGAGACCGGGGCGCGGGGACGCGTCCGGGTGCCGGACCGGGCCCCCGGGGTGTCACCGCGCCCGCACCGGGTACGCCCCGCCCATGCCCGTGCACCGCTCCGCCTTCCGCTTCGACCCGCCCTTCCGGCTGCCGCTGGCGCTGCTCGGCGTCCGGCCGGAGACCTCCTGGGTGCTGGTCGACGAGGAGGCGTTGGAGATCCGGTACGGGCCGTGGCGGCTGCGCACCGGGCGGGCCAACGTGATCGGGGCCGAGGTCTCCGGGCCGTACCGGTGGTGGCGGGCGGTGGGGCCGCACCTGTCGCTGGCCGACGGCGGGGTCACCTTCGGCACCGGCACCACGGCGGGGGTCTGCGTCCGGTTCCGGTCGCCCGTGCCGGGGCTGGGGCCGGGCGCCTGGCCGCGGCACCCGGCGGCGACCGTGACGGTCGGCGACCCGGACGCGCTGGTCCGGGCGCTGGGTGGCGCACCGCCGGCTTGACCCGCGCTCCCCGGCGGTACGATCCGGCGCGCTCGCGGACGATCTCCCGGCTTGCCGGTTCCGCCGAGCGGGGCCGTGGGTAACGCCTACGGTCGGATCAGGGGCCGGAGGGCGGTACGGGCATGGCGGACGCGCGGGACGGGGCACGCCCCGAGGGCGACGGCGGGGACACCCTGCCGGTGGTGGCGCGGGCGTCCTCGACGGTCCGCGAGCCGGTGCCCGTCGAGCCTTCGGCCGGGGCGGTGGCGGTCCCGGCCTGCGTGGAGAGCCACGCCCGGCAGACCGGGCCGGACGGCCCGCTGCGGCGCTGGCTGTTCGAGCACCGGGTGCAGCCGCCCGGCCCGGAGGCGGAGGAGGGGACGCAGAAGCGGCACCCGTGGTGGCAGGTGATGTGCCTGACCGGGGTGGACTACTTCTCCACCCTGTCCTACCTGCCAGGCATCGCGGCGCTGGCCGCCGGCGCGCTCTCCCCGCTGGCCACCCTGCTGATCGTGGCGCTGACCCTGTTCGGGATGCTGCCGATGTACCGCCGGGTGGCGAAGGAGAGCCCGCACGGGCAGGGCTCGGTGGCGATGCTGGAGCGGCTGCTGCCGTTCTGGCGGGGCAAGATCTTCGTCCTGGTGCTGCTCGGCTTCGTGGCCACCTCGTGGATCATCACAATCACCCTGTCCTCCGCCGACGCGACGGTGCACCTGCTGGAGAACCCGGTGCTGCCGGAGTCCTTCCCGCACGGCACGACGGCGGCGGTGGTGGTGACCGTGGTGCTGCTGCTGATCCTCGGCGGGGTGTTCCTGATGGGCTTCAGCGAGGCGGTCGGCGTGGCCATCCCGCTGGTCGCGGTCTTCCTGGCGCTGAACGCGGTGATCGTGGTGGCCGGGCTGGCCGCGGTGGTCGCCGACCCGTCCCTGGTGGGGGACTGGACGGCCGCGCTGACCGCCCGGGGGCCGGGCCCGCTGGACCTGCTCGGACCGGCCGTGCTGGCGTTCCCGCTGCTGGTGCTCGGCCTGTCCGGCTTCGAGACCGGGGTGAGCATGATGCCGCTGGTGCGCGGCGCCGGCCCCGACGCCACCTCCGAGCAGCGTCTCGCGGCCCGGATCCGCAACACCCGCAAGCTGCTCACCACGGCCGCGTTGATCATGTCGGTGTACCTGCTCGCCACCACCTTCGTGACGACCGTGCTGATCCCGCCGAAGGAGTTCGCCCCGGGCGGCGCGGCGAACGGGCGGGCGCTGGCCTGGCTGGCGCACGAGCGGCTGGGCGAGGCGTTCGGCACCGCGTACGACATCAGCAGCGTGTTGATCCTCTGGTTCGCCGGCGCGTCCGCGATGGCCGGGCTGATCAACATCGTGCCGCGGTACCTGCCGTCGTACGGGATGGCGCCGGAGTGGGCCCGCGCGGTGCGCCCGGTGGTGATCGTCTACACCGTGGTCAGCATCGCCATCACGGTGGCCTTCCGGGCCGACGTGAACGCCCAGGCCGGCGCGTACGCCACCGGCATCCTGGCGATGATGGTCTCCGGCGCGGTCGCGGTGACCATCTCCGCGGCCCGCGCCGGCCGCCGCCGCGTCGCGGTCGGCTTCGCGGTGCTCACCGCCGTGCTGCTCTACGCGCTGGTCGAGAACGTGATCGAGAAGCCCGACGGGATCGCCATCTCCGGTCTGTTCATCGCCGGGATCATCACTGTCTCGCTGATCTCCCGGGTCACCCGCACCACCGAGCTGCGCGCCGAGCGGATCGAGTTCGACGAGCCGGCCCGCCGGTTCATCGCCGAGTCGCTGACCCACGACGGCCGGCTGCACCTGATCGCCAACAAGCGCGACAGTGGCGCGGTCAAGGAGTACCGGGTCAAGGAGCGGGCGCAGCGCGGCATGAACCCGGTGCCGGGCGCCGCGGACGTGCTCTTCCTGGAGATCGACGTGGTCGACCCGTCCGAGTTCAGCCAGGTGCTGCGGGTGCACGGGGTGGAGGTCGGCGGGTACCGGGTGCTGCGGGCCAGCAGCCCGGCGGCGCCGAACGCGATCGCCGCGATCCTGCTCGCCCTGCGCGACGGCACCGGGGTGCGCCCGCACGCGCACTTCGAGTGGTCCGAGGGCAGCCCGATCGCCCACCTGCTGCGCTACCTGATCCTCGGCCGGGGTGACACCCCGCCGGTGGTCCGGGAGATCATCCGCCGCAGCGAGCCGGACCCGGGCCGCCGCCCGGGCATCCACGTGGGCGGCTGAGGCCGCCGCCCCCGCGCCGTCCGCCACCCGCCGCCCAGCCGGGGGTACGCCGACCGGAGCCCCCACGGGCTCCGCCCGGCACCCCACCCGACCGGGCTCCGCCCGGCTCCCGCCCGCCCGGTCGGCTCCCGCCCGGTTCAGCCGAGGGCGCGCAGCCGGCCGGCCAGGTCGGCGGCGAAGAAGTCGATGAACCCGTCCGGGTCCGGGCCGGCGTTCTGCAGCACGATGTGGTCGAAGCCGGCGTCGAGGTAGCTCCGCACCGCCTGGACGTGCACCTGCGGGTCCGGCCCGCAGGCGAACTGCTTGCGGATGTGGTGCGGCTCCACCCAGGAGGTGGCCGCGTCGAAGTTGGCCGGGTTGGGCAGCTCGCTCATCACCTTCCAACCGGTGATCGCCCACCGGCTGGTCTCCAGGGCGGCCTGCACGGCCTGCTCCTCGTCGGTGGCCCAGGCCATCGGCACCTCGGCGTAGCGCGGCCCGTTGCCGCCGGCGGCCTGGTAGTTCTCCACGATGGAGGATTTCGGCTCGGTGGCGAACAGCCCGTCACCCAGCTCGGCGGCCATGGTGGCGGACGCCTTGCCGCTGGCGGCCACGGCGATCACCGGGAGGGTGTCGGGCAGGTCGAACACCCGGGCGTCCTCCAGCTGCAGGTGCTTGCCCTCGTACGACTGGTAGCCGCCCTGCCAGAGCAGCCGGATGATCTCCAGCGCCTCACGCAGCCGCTCGTGCCGCCCACGTACGCTCGGGAAGCCCTGGCCGATGACGTGCTCGTTGAGCCGCTCGCCGGCGCCGACGCCGAGGGTGAACCGGCCGTCGGACACCAGCGCCATGGTGGCGGCCGCCTGGGCGATGATCGCCGGGTGGTACCGGATGGTGGGGCAGGTGACGCCGGTGGCCAGCTCCAGCGTGCTGGTCTTGGCCGCGATGGCGCCGAGCACGCTCCAGGTGAACGAGGAGTGGCCCTGCCCGTCCAGCCATGGGTGGTAGTGGTCGCTCATCTCGACGAAGTCGAAGCCGGCCTGCTCGGCCCGGACCGCCTGCCGGATGATCTCCTGCGGCCCGTAGCCCTCGGAGGCCAGCTTGTAGCCGATCTTCATGGGTGTCTCCGTCCCGTATCGCGTTCGAATTCCCCGGTTCCCGGCCCGGACCCGGGCAAACGTCACCCTCCCGCCCAGTCTCCTAGGACGCTCTAGTGGTGGTGACGCCGCCGGGCTGGGCGTCCGGCGAGCGGCCGGCGGAGCCGGAGTGCCTCTCCGCGGCGCTTTGGAGCTCAGGCGGAGCCGGAGTGCCTCTCCGCGGCGCTTTGGAGCTGATGACGTGAACGAATCAACGGGACGGCCCGGGGAGCGGGGGACCTTCGGCAGCCGAGGGTGACCTCGTCGCCCGCGGTGATCGGGAGCGGACACGCGTCGGCCCGCGCCCGAGGGGTGAGGGCGCGGGCCGGGCGGGTCGGTCCTACTTGGAGGGCTGGGGCAGGGCGCAGTCGATCTTCGGGTTGGCGCCGATGTAGTTGAGCGGCCCGGCGACGATGGTCACCAGGATGGTGCCGGCCTCGGCGCAGTTGGTGTCGTTGTTGCTGAAGTAGCCGCGCTGGCCGGCGGCGATCGCGCCGATGACCAGCCAGATGACGACAAGGACTCCGAAAATCGACGTGCCGCGCATGGGGTGCCTCCAAGGTCAGGGTCGTTCGAGGTGACGCCCATGTACCCACACCCGCCGATCGGGTAAACGATGTCCGGGAACGGTCAGTGCGGCGGAGACGGGTCCTCCGGTGGCCGGTTGCGGCTGCGCAGGTGGTCGGCGGTCGCCACCCCGGCCAGCACCAGGGTCACGCCGGCGGCGGCGAACAGCGGGGGCAGGAAGAGGATCCCCGGGGCGATGGTGAGCAGCGCCAGCAGGCCGCCGGGGCGGGAGATCGACACCCGGCTGAACACCTCGTACTCGAAGGCGGCCCGACCGGCCAGGAACAGCGCCGGCCCGCCGAGCAGCACCGCCGCCCACGACGGCGGGGTCCGGCCGGACGGTTCGTGCAGCACCAGGTCGAAGCCGGCGGCGGTGGTGACCACCCCGGCGACCATCATCAGGTGGGTGTAGGGGGCGGTGAGCAGGAACCGGCTCGGCGACCGGGAGGTGCGGATGGCCTTCGGCAGCAGCTCGCCGGAGCGGTGCACGTAGATCCGCCAGAGCAGCAGCGTGCCGGCGAAGGCGAGGAAGAACGCGGCCAGGTTCGCCGCCTCGGAGCGGGCGACGCTGAACATCGTGCCGATCACCAGGATGGCGTCGCCGAGGGCGATGATGAAGAACTGCTGGTAGCGCTCCGAGAGGTGCTCGGCGGTGACGTTGCGCGCCCCCTCCGGCACCACGCCCAGCCCCGGCACCGGGTACGCCAGCCGGAAGCCGCCGTAGTCGACGGCGAGGGCGAGCGCCCAGAGCGCCTCCCGGGCGTGCCCGCCCACGACGCCGCCGACCAGCCACGGGATCGCGGAGACGCAGAACCAGACGAAGATCCGGGCGGCCCGGCGCTGGGTGTCCGGATGCCCGCGCACCAGCGGGATGAGGAACAGGCCCCGACCGAGGTGGATCGCGACGTAGGCGCCGGCGAAGACCGGGCCGCGGGTGTCGAACGCGTGTGGGATGGCGGTGGTCATCAGTAGCGCGCCGAACATCACCGTGACGATCAGCAGCTTGATCTGCGGGCGTTCGGGGTCGTACATGTCGGTGACCAAAGTGGTGATCGCCCAGGTCCACCAGATGGCCATCAGGACGATCAGCGACTGGCCGGCGCGCTGCCAGGTGACGTCGGTGACCAGGCCGCGGGAGATGAGCGCGAGGGCCACCACGTAGACCAGATCGAAGAAGAGCTCCAGCAGGGTGACCCGGCGGGGCGAGTCCGGCTCCCGCACCGGCGGGCGCGGCGTGCCGGGCTGCTCCGTCGGGTTGGGCGGCACAAGCTGCTCCTGCGGGACCGGGTGGTGATCTGGTCGGGCCGCCCCGCGGCCCCGTCACCGACAGTATGCGCAACTCCCGGAATCTGCCCGCTTAACGCCTTTCCGTCCCTATTTCCGGGAAGCGGGGGAGCGGAGCGTAAATCTGTTGCCCAGTCCGCCAGCGAACCACCAGCCTGTCGGGATGGATCTCCATCCCGAGGCGCCCGCGCCCGAGGTGCGGCCGCGCATCGACGTGCCGTTGGTGCGCCGGCTGATCGCCGCGCAATTCCCGCACTGGGCCGACCTGCCGGTCCGCCCGGTCGCCGCGGACGGCTGGGACAACCGCACCTTCCACCTGGGCGACGAGTTGACTGTCCGGTTGCCCAGCGCCACCGGCTACGTCGCGCAGGTCGCCAAGGAGCAGCGCTGGCTGCCGTACCTGGCGCCCCGGCTGCCGCTGCCCGTGCCCAGCACGGTGGCGGTGGGGGAGCCGGCGGAGGGGTACCCGTTCCCGTGGTCGGTCCGCCGATGGATCGAGGGTAACCAGGCGCGCGTCGAGCGGATCGCCGACCTGACCGCGTTCGCCGCCGACCTGGCCGACTTCCTCACCGCGCTGCGGCGGATCGAGCCGGCCGGTGGCCCGGTCGCCGGCCCGCACAGCTTCTGGCGGGGCGGGCCGCTGCGGACGTACGACGCGGACACCCACGCGGCGCTCGACCGGCTGGGCGACCGGGTTCCGGGCGAGGTGTTGCGGCGGCTGTGGGCCGACGCGCTGGCCTCGAGCTGGACGGCACCGCCGGTCTGGTTCCACGGCGACGTCGCGTTCGGCAACCTGCTGGTCCGCGACGGCCGGCTCGCCGCCGTGATCGACTTCGGCACCTGCGGGGTGGGCGACCCGGCCTGCGACCTCACCGTCGCCTGGACGATGCTGGACGGCGAGAGCCGGGAGGTGTTCCGCGCCGGGATGGCGCTCGACCCGGCGACCTGGGCGCGGGGCCGGGGCTGGGCGCTGTGGAAGGCCCTTATCACCTACGACAACCCGACGGGGGCCGAGGGCTCGCGGCAGGTGGTCACCCGGCTCGTCGAGGAGGCCGCCCTGGACCGCTGACCGCGGGCGGGCGAGCGGGATGTCCCGGTCGCCCGCCCTCTCGGACGTCTCAGGCGTCGCTGCCGGCGGGCGCCGGCAGCACCCGGTCGGCCTCGGCCGACGCCCCCGCCAGCACCTTGGCCTGCTGCGGCCAGGTGGCCAGGCTGGCGGTCGCCCGCAGGCCGGCCGCCCGGATGGTCTCCCGCAGCGCCGCCTCGTCCAGCTCGGCGAGCTGCCGGTAGGTGCGGATGCCCGCCTCCTGCAGCGCGGCCGCCATCTTCGGCCCGACGCCCTGGATCCGGCGGAAGTCGTCGGCCCGGTCCTCCGCCGCAGCGGCTCCGGCGGTCACCGCGTCCTCGTCCACCTGGGACGGGCCGGCCACCGGGGCGACGGGCGCGTCATCGGCCGCCGCGCGCGGCGCGGGAATCACCGGCGTGGTGCCGGCAACCTCCGAGTCGCCCCGCTCGCCGGTAGCCGGTTCCTCGGCGGTGGGTGCGTCGGCGGTGACCGACGCGTCGTCGGTCGGGCTGGCCGGAACCGGCTCGGTGTCGTGGGTGGCGAGCGCGCCGACCGGCTCGACCGGGGCGGGCTCGACCGCGGTGGTCGTCGCCGGCTCGGTGTCCGCGACGGTCGCGGGCTCGACCTCGCTGTTCGTCGCGCTCATCGGCGGGGCGTCAATGTCCTCGGCCGGCTCGACCTCGGCGTCCGCCGCGGTCGTTCCCGGCTCGGCGTCCCGTGCGGCGGGCACGGAGACCGGCTGCGACTCGCTGTCCGCGGGCGTGGACTCGGCGACCGGGACGCTCGTAGCGGTGCGGTCGGTGTCGTCGAGCCGGTCGTCGTCCCGCGGGTCGTCGTCGGCGCCGACCTCCGCGGTGGTGTCGAGCGGCTCGGCGGCGGGGGTGGCCGGCCGGTGCTCGTCCGCGGTGGGCTCGGTGTCCGCCGGCCCGGAGTGAGCGGGGGAGTCGTCGACCGCGACGGAGGTGCTGGTGGCGGCGAGGGACGCGGCGGCGGGCGGGACCGCCAGGTCGTCCGGCGTCGGCTCGTCCACCACCGCGGCGGGGGTCGGGGTGTCGTCGACGGTGGCCACCGGCCGGGGGGTGTCGACGGTGGCCGCGGCCGCCTTCTCCTCGTCGGAGAGCCTGACCACCGGGTCGTCTCCCATGATGGACGGACCCTGCGGCGTGCCCGTACCGGCCTGACGGCCGCGCAGCGTCCAGCCTCCGGCGAGACCGGCCAGCAGAGCCAGGATCACGATCAGCCATTGCCCGAAACTCGACGGCACGGCGAACCTCCCTCTCATGTACGTCGGAACAGTTGCGAAGAAAACTCGCCGCAGCTTCGCACACGGACATGTCCGACGACACCGAGGCTCGCCCGCTTCGGCGCAGGTGGGACGGCGGGCCTGGCCGAGATGACCGACGGTACGGGCGGCGGCACGCAGCGGTTCGCGAGATGATCGCTCGGCGCCGTCGAGGGCGCGTCCAAGGGGGAGGTGCCGGATGGTGTGGATCGCGGCAGTGCTGTGCCTGGTCGCCGTGGTGGTGACACAGCTGGTCGCGGTGCGGACGCGGGGCGGCCGGCGGCGGGGCCTGCGCGGGCTGGCGGTGCTGTTCGGGCTGGCGGCGGGCGTGGCGGTCGCCGTCGGCCTGTGGCAGCAGGCGAACCAGGACTGACGGCGGGCCCGGCCGGGCCGCGACGAGGTGCCTTCGTCGGGGCCCGGCCGGGCGGCTCGATCCGCCGGCGTCGACCCGGGGCGCGGTACGGCGGGAGTCAGCGCGTGGGGCGCGGGGCGTCGGTGGCGTCCCAGCTGTAGAAGCACCCGGCGAGGGTGTCCCGCGGCGAACGCCAGGTCGGCAGGTACGGCGAGGTGTGCGCGGACAGCCGCTCGTTGACCTGGTGGTACAGCGGGTGGTTGCGGGCGTCGGCGAGGGCGTCCACGTCCACCTCCGCGGTCTCGATCAGGTGCACGCACAGGTCGTGCAGGCTGTACAGCGACCGGTGGTGCACCCCGGTGAGCCGGGGCAGCTCGGTGGCGTCGGACTCGGCGAAGATCTGGGCGACCCGCCCCTCCGCGCCGGGGCTGATCCTGCTGACGATCACTAGACGGCTCATCGGACCCCTCTCGCCGGTCGCTCCCCGATCCGGTGGCGGGACCGGGGACGTGCGGTCCGTCCACCGTGCCCGCCGGGCTGTCACCTCACCGTTACGCCGGTGCCGCGTACCGTGACGCGGGCGACCGCGCCGGTCAGCGGGGCCCTCCGCGGGCCGGCACGCCGCCGCGGGCCGGCAGCTCGTTCCCACCGGTACGCCCCGACGGGCCCGGCGTGCCCGGTCCGGGTGGCCGGCCGGAGCCCCGGGGTGGTGCCGGGGTGGGGCGGCGCGACGCCTGGCGGATCGGGGCGAGGGTGGTGTCCAGCAGCGCGGACATGGTCGCGGACGGTTCCAGCCCCAGTTCCCGTAGCAGCAGGTCCCGGTAGACGTAGAAGGCGTGCACCGCCTCGAACGCGTTGCCCTCGGCGAGGTGGATGCGCACCACCAGCCGATGGGGGGTCTCCCGCAGCGGTTCGGCGGCCATCGCCTCCAGCGCCGCCTGCAGCGCCTCGCCGTGCCGGCCGGCCGCGAGGTGGTCGGCGGCGAGCTGTTCGAGCATGTGCAGGCGCAGCTGGCGCAGCCGTTCCCGGTCCAGCAGCACCCAGTCGTCGTACCAGCCGGGCAGCAGGTCACGGGTGCCGGCGGCGAGCGCGGCGGCGGCCCGCCCCGGATCGCTGCCGTCGCTGACCCGTTCCGCGGTGGACACCAGCTCGTCCACGTCCACCCGTACGGTCGGGTGCAGCCGGACGGTGTCGCCGGTGACCGCCAGCGGGCAGCAGGGGTCCTGGCGCAGCCGCCACAGCGCGGTGCGCAGCGAGGACAGGGCGCGCTCCTCCGGCACGTCGGGCCAGAGCTGGCCGGCCAGGTTGCTGCGGGTGGCGCCGGGGCGCAGCCCGATCAGGGCGACGACCCGTTGCAGGCCGCGCGGCACCACCACCGGCCGGTCGTCGTGCAGCAGCCGGAAGCCGCCCAGCAGGTGCAGGGAGATCGTCGGGGTGTCCGGCGGAAGGGTGGGTGACGTGCTGGCATGACCGGTCACGGGCGATACCCCCTGGACGGGACCTCGGTCCACACTGCTCCGGCGTCCCCCGCGCGGTCGCCCCGGGACGCCAGTGTCTCCAGTCGCTCCCGCCTCGGCGCGGCGTCGCATCGCCGGCCCCCGAAGGACTGACCGGCTCGGACACTATCAATTGTGATTACTCTGGGTCAACAAAAGCGTCGGCATCGTGACCTTTGCGGATCCCCCTCGATCATGTCCTTGATCTGCGCACAATCGACCTCCCTCGGGCATGGGCGGACAGCCTCCGCATAGCCGATGCACAGCAAACGTCAACGCACCGTCACCGTCGTACGTGTCGGCTCGGCGGTGCGGGATGACGCGCCGGTGACGCGGCCGACCGGATCGTGTCGGCAGCCACCCGGTCGAGGGCACCGGGGGCACGCCGTCGGGAGGCCGCAGATGGAGCGTTCGCTGATCGTGGCGAAGGTGGTGCCGAGCGCCGAGGACCGGGTCGCCGAGATCTTCGCCGAGTCCGACGCGACGGAGCTGCCCCGGCTGGTCGGGGTCCGGCACCGGTCGCTGTACCGGCTGGGCGACCTCTACGTGCACCTGCTGGAGACCGACTCGGCCGGGACGGGCGCCGTGGAGGCGGTCCGCGACCACCCCGAGTTCGTCCGGGTCAGCGAGCGGCTGCGGCCGTACATCTCGCCGTACTCGCCGGACTGGCGTTCCCCGCGGGACGCGATGGCGCGCTGCTTCTACACCTTCGACGCGGTCGACGCCGGGCGGCCGGCATGACCAGCACCGTTCCCGACGAGCAGCTCTGGTCGCGCTGCGCCGGCTGCGCGTCGCTGCTCTACCGCAAGCGGCTTCGGCGCAACCTGGACGTCTGCCCGGAGTGCGGCGCGCACGCCCGGCTGACCGCGCCCGAGCGGCTGCGCCAGCTGGTCGACCCGGACAGCTGGGTGCCGCTGCCGCAGCCGGCGGCGCAGGTGGACCCGATCGGGTTCGTCGACGCGCTGCCGTACCCGCACCGGCTCAGCGCTGCCCGGGCCGGCACCGGCCTCGACGAGGCGGTGCTCTGCGGCGCCGCGCGGATCGGCGGCCACCCGCTCGCGCTGGCGGTGATGGACTTCCGCTTCCTCGGCGGCAGCCTCGGCTGCGCGGTCGGCGAGCTGATCACCTGCGCGGCGGAGCGGGCGCTGGCCGACGCGGTGCCGCTGGTGCTGGTGACCGCCTCCGGCGGGGCCCGGATGCAGGAGGGCGCGCTGTCGCTGATGCAGATGGCCACCGTCAGCCAGGCCGTCGCCGGGCTGCGCGAGGCGGGACTGCTCACGGTCAGTGTGATCACCGACCCGACGTACGGCGGGGTGGCCGCCTCGTTCGCCACCAACACCGACGTGCTGCTGGCCGAGAGCGGCGCCCGGATGGGCTTCGCCGGGCCGCGGGTGATCCGCCAGGTGACCGGGCGAGCCCTGCCGGACGGGTTCCAGACCGCGGAGTTCCTGCTGCGTCACGGCCAGGTCGACGCGGTGGTGCCGAGGCGGGCGCTGCGCGGTCGGCTGTCGGTGCTGCTCGCCGCGGCGGCCGCCGGGCGGGCCCGGGCCGGTCGGGTGGTCGTACCCCGGCAGGAGCCGGCCCGGCCCGTGCCGGCGCCGGCCGCCGGGCCGGAACCGGCGACGGCGGTGGTCGCCGACGCGTGGGAGACCGTGCGGGCGGCCCGGCACCCGGCCCGGCCGACCACGCTGGACTATCTGGACGGCGCGTTCGACGGCTTCGTCGAGCTGCACGGCGACCGGCTCGGCGCGGACTGTCCGGCGGTGGTCGGCGGTTTGGCCCGCCTGGACGGCCGCCCGGTGATGGTGATCGGCCACCAGAAGGGACACACCACCGCCGAGCTGGTGGCCCGCAACTTCGGCATGGCCAGCCCGGCCGGGCACCGCAAGGCGCTGCGGCTGATGCGGCTGGCCGCCCGGCTCGGGCTGCCCGTGGTGACCCTGGTCGACACCCCCGGCGCGGACCCCGGGGTGGCCGCCGAGCAGCACGGGCAGGCCGCCGCGATCGCGGAGAACATCCTGGCGCTCAGCGTGCTGCCCACCCCGGTGGTCGCGGTGATCACCGGCGAGGGCGGCAGCGGCGGCGCGCTGGCCCTGGCCGTCGCCGACCGGGTGCTGATGCTGCGGCAGGCGGTCTACTCGGTGATCAGCCCGGAGGGCTGCGCGGCGATCCTCTGGCCGGACAGCGCCGCCGCCCCGCAGGCCGCGCGGGCGCTGCGGCTGACCGCCCCGGACCTGTGCCGGCTGGGCGTCGCCGACGAGATCGTGCCCGAGCCGGACGGCGGCGCGCAGGCCGACCCGGAGCGGGCCGTGCAGCTGCTGCGCCGGGCCGTCGCGGCGAACCTCACGCCGCTGCTCGACATGCCGACGGCCACCCTGGTCCGGCGCCGCCGGCAGCGGTTCCGCCGGTTCGGCGCGGCCCGCGTCAGCGTCCCGGCGGTGGCCCGGTGAGCGCCACGGTCGGCGACGGCGACGCGGTGCTGGCCGGGCTGCGGCGGCACGCCCACCAGCTGGTCACCGAGCTGGCCGGCCCGGTCCGCCGGGTCCGGCTGCGCCGCGGCGAGACGTCGCTGGAGGTGGAGTGGCACGAGCCGGCCACCGCGCCGGCGCCGCCCGCCGTACCGCCGTCCGCGCCCGCCGAGCCGCCGGTAGCCGACGCCGGCCGGCTGACCGTCCGGGCGCCGATCGTCGGCACCTTCTACCGGGCGCCCGAGCCCGGCGCCGCGCCGTTCGTCGCCGTCGGCGACGAGGTCCGGCCCGGCCAGGTGGTGGGGATCGTCGAGGCGATGAAGCTGATGAACGAGGTGACCGCCGACCGGGCCGGCCGGGTGGTCGAGGTGCTGGTCGACGACGGCCGGCCGGTCGAGTACGACCAGCCGCTCGTGCTGCTGGAACCGGGTGACCGCTGATGTTCGAGAAGGTGCTGATCGCCAACCGGGGTGAGATCGCGCTGCGGGTGCTGCGGGCCTGCCGGGAACTGGGCGTGCGGACGGTGGTGGTCTACTCCACCGCCGACGCCGACTCGGCCGCCGTCCGGCTCGCCGACGAGACCGTCCGGATCGGCCCGCCCGCGCCGCGCCGCAGCTACCTCAACGCCGCCGCGATCGTGGAGGCCGCCCGGCAGACCGGCGCCCAGGCGGTGCACCCCGGCTACGGGTTCCTCTCCGAGGACGCCGACTTCGCCGAGATCTGCGCGGCGAACGGGTTGACCTTCATCGGCCCGCCACCGCAGGTGATGGCGGCGCTGGCCGACAAGTCCACCGCGCGGGCGCTGATGCGCCGGGCCGGGCTGCCGCTGCCCGCCGGCAGCGTCCGGACGCTGCCCACGCTGGCCGAGGCCGCCCGGGTCGCCGACGAGGTCGGCTACCCGGTGATCGTCAAGGCCGCCGCCGGGGGCGGGGGCCGCGGCATGCGGGTGGTCCGCGGGCCGGCCGAGCTGCCCCGGGCGTACGCCCGGACCCGCGCCGACGCGCAGGCCGTGTTCGGCGACGACCGGGTGTACGTCGAGCGGTACCTCACCGACGCCCGGCACGTCGAGGTGCAGGTGCTCTGCGACGGCCACGGCCACGGCGTGCACCTGGGCACCCGGGAATGCTCGGTGCAGCGCCGCCACCAGAAGCTGGTCGAGGAGGCGCCCGCCCCGGCGCTGTCCCCGGCCACCCTGGACACCATCGCGGCGACCGCGCTGCGCGGGGTGCTCGAGGTCGGCTTCGTCGGCGCCGGCACGGTGGAGTTCCTGGTGGACGAGGCCGAGCGGTTCCACTTCCTGGAGATCAACTCGCGGATCCAGGTGGAGCACCCGGTCACCGAGATGATCACCGGGATCGACCTGGTGCACGAGCAGCTGCACGTCGCGGCCGGGGTGCCGCTGCGGCTGCGGCAGAGCGACGTCCGCCTGCACGGGGTGGCGGTGGAGTGCCGGGTGAACGCGGAGGACCCGGACCGCGACTTCGCGCCCACTCCCGGCCGGCTGGAGCGCTTCACCCCGCCCGGCGGCCCGTTCACCCGGGTCGACACGCACGGCTACGCCGGCTACCTGGTCGGCCCGCACTACGACTCGCTGCTGGCCAAGGTGGCGGTCTGGGCGCCGGACCGGGAGCTCGCGCTGGACCGGCTGGAACGGGCCGTCGGCGAGTTCGACATCGCCGGGCCCGGGGTGCGCACCACCATCCCGTTCGTCCGGCGGGTGCTCGACGACGCCGCCTTCCGCAAGGGCCGCTACTCCACCGCCATCGTGGACCGCCTGCTCGCCGAGCGGCCCCCGACGACCCCGCCCACCCACCCGGCACCACCGATGAACCAGACCCCGCCCAACGACCCGTCCGCGTCGCCCGACCCGTCCGCGCCGCGACCCGAGGAGGATCCGAGATGACCGTGACCCACGGCCGACCGCTCACCGCCGAGATCACCGACATCCTGGTGGCCCACTGCGGCCTGGACCCGGACGCCGCCGCCCACGCCCCCGCCGCCTCCCTGGAGGAGTTGGGCATGGACTCGCTGGCCCTGCTGGAACTGTCCGCCGTGGTGACCGACCGGTGGCGGGTCCAGCTGCCCGAGCAGGCCGCCCAGTTGAGCATTCCCGCGGTCGCCGACCTGGTCGCCCGCCGCGCCGACCCGGCCGGCCCGGCCACCGCGGCGGGCCAGCCGGCGGCCCCACCACAGGCCGCGGTGCCCCGGCAGGGCGGCGCCGCCGAGCAGGAGGCTGGCACCGCCGAGCAGGAGGCGCCGGCCGGGCCGCCCGGGCACACCGAGAACGGCATCCTGATCGCCGCCCCGCTGCCGGTGGTCTGGGAGATCACCAACGACGTGCCGAACTGGACGGACCTGTTCACCGAGTACGCCGCGGTGGAGATCCTGCACCGCGACGGCGACACCGTCCGGTTCCGGCTCACCATGCACCCGGACGAGAACGGGGTGGCGTGGAGCTGGGTCAGCGAGCGCACCGCCGACCCGGCCACCCGCGAGGTGCACGCGCACCGGGTGGAGACCGGGCCGTTCGAGTACATGCGGATCCACTGGCGGTACGCCGAGGAGCCCGGCGGCACCCGGATGACCTGGGTGCAGGACTTCGCGATGAAGCCCACCGCGCCGGTGGACGACGCGGGGATGACCGCGCGGATCAACGCCAACAGCCGGGTGCAGCTGGCCGTGATCAAGGAGCGGATCGAGCGGGTGGGAGGCGGCCATGAGTGACACCGTCACCGGCCTGGTCGCCGCCCGGGACGTACCGGCCGACACCCGGCGCGGCGGTCAGCTGCGGGTGCTGCTCGGCCCGAAGACCGTGGGCAGCACCTCCGGCTTCATGGGCGTGGCCGCCCTGGCCCCCGGCGAGCGGATCGCCGAGCACTACCACCCGTACAGCGAGGAGTTCCTCTACGTCTCGCGCGGCGCGATCACCGTCGACCTGGACGACGAGCCGGTGCCGGTCGCGGCGGGGGAGGGGCTGTTCGTGCCGCGAAACGTGCGGCACCGGCTGCGCAACACCGGCGACGTACCGGCCGAGGTGGTGTTCCACCTCGGACCGCTCGCCCCCCGCCCGGAGCTCGGCCACGTGGACACCGAACTGGCCAACCAGCGGGGTTCATCGTGAGCGCGAGGAGTGAGCCGGGGTTGCGAGCCCCGCAGTCGCGAACCCAAGCCGGCGCTGTGACCAGGCGGCGGACGGTGGTCACCGGGATCGGGGTGGTGGCGCCGGGCGGCGCCACCCGGGACCGGTTCTGGAAGACCCTCACCGAGGGGCGGACGGCCACCCGGCGGATCAGCTTCTTCGACCCGGCGCCGTTCCGGTCGCAGATCGCCGCCGAGTGCGACTTCGACCCGGACGCGGCCGGGCTGACCCTCGCCGAGCGGCAGCGCGCCGACCGGTACGTGCAGTTCGCCCTGGCCTGCTCGATCGAGGCGCTGGCCGACAGCGGCCTGACCCTCACCGACGCCGAACGGGAGGTCACCGGCGTGGTGCTCGGCACCGCCGTCGGCGGCACCATGGCCCTGGAGCAGGAGTACGTCCGGGTCAGCGACACCGGCCGCAACTGGCTGGTCGACCACGCCCTCGGCGGGCCGTACCTCTACCAGGCGCTGGTGCCCAGCAGCCTGGCCGCCGACGTGGCCGTCCGGCACGGGCTGCACGGGCCGGCCCAGGTGATCTCCACCGGCTGCACCTCCGGCATCGACGCCATCGGGTACGCCCACCAGCTCATCACCGACGGCGAGGCGGACATCGTGCTGGCCGGCGCGGCCGACTCGCCGATCTCCCCGGTCACCGTCGCCTCGTTCGACGCGATCAAGGCGACCAGCCCCGACAACGACGACCCGGCGCACGCCTCCCGGCCGTTCGACGCCGACCGGCACGGCTTCGTGCTCGCCGAGGGCGGCGCGGTGCTGGTGCTGGAGGAGTGGGAGCACGCCCGCCGCCGGGGCGCGCACGTCTACTGCGAGCTGGCCGGGTACGCCAGCCGCAGCAACGGTTTCCACATGACCGGGCTGCGCCCCGACGGGGTGGAGATGGCGTTGGCGATCGACGCCGCGCTGCGCCAGGGTCGGCTGGACCCGTCCGACGTGTCGTACATCAGCGCGCACGGCTCCGGCACCCGGCAGAACGACCGGCACGAGACGGCCGCGTTCAAGCGCAGTCTCGGCGCGCACGCCCACCGGGTGCCGGTCAGCTCGATCAAGTCGATGGTCGGGCACTCGCTCGGCGCGATCGGCTCGATCGAGATGGCCGCCTGCGCGCTGGCCATCGAGTACGGCGTGGTGCCGCCGACCGCCAACTGGACCACCCGGGACCCGGAGTGCGACCTCGACTACGTGCCCAACGTGGCCCGGGAGACCCCGGTCGACGTGGCGCTCTCGGTGGGCAGCGGCTTCGGCGGCTTCCAGTCCGCGATGCTGTTCCGCCGGCTGGCGGCGACCCGGTGACCGGCCCGCTGCACGACCCGGCGGAGCCGGCGCGGCGGCCCGCGGGCGGTGCTCGTTCCGCCGGCGGCGACCCGGCCGCGAGGATGGTCGTCGACGGCGGCCCGGCGACGGCGCGGGCGGTGGTGACCGGGATCGGCGTGGTCGCGCCCAGCGGGATCGGGGCGGACGCGCACTGGCGCACCGTGCTCGCGGGCGCCCGGCGCACCGGCCCGATCACCCTGTTCGACCCGGCCGGCTACCCGACCCGGATCGGCGGCGAGGTGACCGGCTTCGACCCGGCCCGGTACGCCGACAACCGGCAGCTGGTGCAGACCGACCGGTGGACCCACCTTGGATTCGCCGCGACCCGGCTGGCGCTGACCGATGCCGGCCTGCCGGACCGGGCGCCCGACCCGTACGACTGGGCGGTCACCCTGGCCAGCTCGTCCGGGGGCAACCTGTTCGGCCAGCGGGAGCTGCAACGGCTCTGGGGCGGCACCAGCCGGACGGTCGGGGCGTACCAGTCGATCGCCTGGTTCTACGCGGCCAGCGTCGGGCAGCTCTCCATCCACCACCAGTTCAAGGGGCCCAGCGGGGTGCTGGTCGCCGAGTCCGCCGGCGGGCTGGACAGCCTGGCCCACGCGGTACGCACCATCCGGCGCGGCACCCCGGTGGTGCTGGCCGGCGCGACCGAGTGCCCGTTGAGCCCGTACGCGCTCGCCTGCCAGCTGCGCTCCGGGCTGCTCAGCGACATCGACGACCCGGCGCAGGCGTACCGGCCGTTCGACCGCCGGGCCACCGGGTACGTGCCGGCCGAGGGCGGCGCGGTCTTCGTGGTGGAGGAGCTGGGCCACGCGCTGGCCCGGGGCGCCCGGATCTACGGTGAGGTGACCGGCTGGGGCGCCACCCACGACGCCGTGCACACCGGGCCGGACGAGGCGGCCGACCCCCGGCACTACGCGCGGGCGCTGCGGCTGGCCCTGGACCGGTCCGGGGTGAGCGCCGCCGACGTCGACCTGGTGGTGCCCGACGCGCTGGGCGTGCCGCACCAGGACCGGGCCGAGGCGACCGCGCTGCGCGCGGTCTTCGGCGACCGGCCGCCGCCGGTGAGCACCCACAAGCCGCTGACCGGCCGGGCCCACCAGGGCGGCGCCGCGCTGGACGTGGCCACCGCGCTGCTCGCCCTGCACCACGACACGCTGCCCGCCTCCGCCGGGCCGGTCGACCCGGCGCCCGGCTGCGAGCTGGACTTCCTGCGTACGCCCCGGCGCCCGCGGGCCCGGGTCGCGCTGGTCGGCGCCCGCGGCTTCGACGGCTTCAACAGCGCCCTGGTGCTGCGCGGCGCGCCGTCGCCCGGTGACCCGATCGACTGAGCCGGTGCCGGACAATTCCCGGCATGGCGTACCTGCTCCTGCTGCTCGCGATCGCCGCCGAGGTGGCCGGCACCAGCCTGCTCAGGGCCACCGACGGCTTCACCCGGCTGTGGCCGACCGTCGGCCTGGTGGTGGCGTACCTGACCGCGTTCGGGCTGCTCGCGCTGGTGGTGCGGGACATCCCGGTCGGCGTCGCGTACGCGGTCTGGTCCGGCCTGGGCACGGCGGCGATCGTGGCGGTCGGCGCGGTGTTCCTCGGTGAGCCGCTCAGCCTGACCAAGGTGCTCGGCATCGGCCTGGTCATCGCCGGCGTGGTGGTGCTCAACCTGGGCGGCGCGCACTAGCCGGCCGGGGTGTCAGCGCTCGTCGTCGACCCGCCGGCGCAGCGCCCGGCCGGCGCGGCGGGCGCGGGCGGGCAGCACGAAGAACAGGGCGACGAGCACCACGATCAGCAGGAGCAGCAGCCAGCGCACGGGGCCTCCCTAGCGGCGGGCGGTGGCCGGAGGCTCCCGGCGCACCGTGTCGCCTCCGGTACCCGGTTCCCGGCTCCGGTACGCCTCCCGGCGGCGCCGGTTCTCCATCGGACGGGCCGACGACGCGGGACGACGCCCGATCCAGCTCGGACGCGGGCGCGCGAGGTGCCGCCGCGTCGCCGGTCGGTGCCGGGGCGCGGTGGGCCGGCCGGCGGTGTCACGGAGCCGGCGTACGCGCCCGATCCTGCCCGTCCGATCGAGCGGCGGCAATCCGACCGGCCGCCCTTTCTGATCTAGCCATTTGCATCTAGCAATGGCCTTCCGGGCGTCGTAGGGTTCCGGCAGCACCCCGAAAGATGCACCTTGTGGGCGGGTTTCGCC
The DNA here is from genome assembly GCF_042899365.1 of Micromonospora sp. NPDC000089. Taxonomy (NCBI): domain Bacteria; kingdom Bacillati; phylum Actinomycetota; class Actinomycetes; order Micromonosporales; family Micromonosporaceae; genus Micromonospora; species Micromonospora sp. NPDC000089. Next base: position 145,784 of record NZ_JBIAZT010000009.1, on the reverse strand, counting down.
CTCTTTCATGCTGGGCGGTGGACGGTAGTGGCCATGGCTCGTCCCACGGAGGACCTTACTGCGCAGGACCCGTCCTGGGTCGACGACGTGTTGCTCGCCGGCCCGCCGACCGGCGTCTGCCTGCGGCTGCCCGAGCCGGTGGACCGGGCCCTACTGCGCCGGCTGGTCGGCGAGGCGCAGGAGCGGCTGCGCGCCGCCGGGCTGCGCCCCGGTGGGGCCGCCGCGCTGCGCCTGCCGCCGTCGCTGGCGTACGTGGTGAACCTGCTGGCCACCTGGCGCACCGGCGCCCAGGCGATCCTGCTCGACCACCGGCTCACCGACCACGAGGTGGACCAGGCGTTGACCCGGCTCACCCCGCAGGTGGTGGTCGCCCCGGTGCGCACCACCGGCGGCGCGCTGCGGGTCTTCCTGGACGTCACCGAGGGCGTCACCGGGTACGCCGACCGCCCCGCCACCAGCGGACACGCGGTGATCCAGCTCAGCTCCGGCTCGACCGGCCCGTCCAAGGTGATCGGCCGCACCGCCGCCGACCTGGTCGCCGAGGTGCACCGCTACACGTTGATCGACGGGGTGGCGCTGCCCGGCGAGCGGATCGTCCTGCTGCCGTCCATGGTGCACGTGCTCGGCCTGGTCGGCGGGCTGCTCTACGGGCTGCACGCCGGGGTCGAGCTGGTCCCGCCGCAGCGGCTGGTCGGCGACGCGGTGCTGGCCGCCATCGCCGCCCAGGACACCCCGGCCACCGTGCTCGGCGTGCCGTTCCACATCGGACTGCTCGCCTCCACCCGGGCGGACGGGCCGCTGCCGCAGTTCAAGCGGATGACCACCGGCGGCGAGCTGGTGCCGGCCACGACCGCACGGGCCTTCACCGACCGGTTCGGCGTCCCGCTGGGCAACATGTACGGGATGACCGAGGTCGGGGTGATCGGCACCGACCTGCACGGGCGACACCGCCCGTCCATCGCCCCCGCCCCCGGCATCGAGGTCCGCGAGGTCGACGGCGAACTGCACGTCAGCTGCCCCGCCTCGCCCTACGTCGGGTCGGCCGACCCCACCCGCTGGGCCGACGGCTGGCTGCACACCCGCGACGCCGGCACCGTCGACCCGGCCACCGGCCTGGTCACCGTCAAGGGGCGGCTGGACTCCCAGGTGTCGGTGGGCGGGCTGAAGGTGGACCTGACCGAGGTGGAGGCCACCCTCGCCGGGCTGCCCGGCGTGGGCGCCGCGGTGGTCGTCTACGACGACGGCATCACCGCGTTCGTGCAGCCCGACGGGGAGCTGACCGAGGAGACGCTGGACCGGCTGCTCGCCGAGCGGCTGGCCGGCTACAAGCGCCCCCGCAGCCTGTACCTGCTCGACCGGCTGCCCCGCACCACCACCGGCAAGCTGGTCCGCTCGGTCACCGCCCTGCGGGCGGCCGCCCCGTGACCGGCCCACTGCGCGAGCGGCGCCCGGTGCAGCAGCACCTCGACCTCGCCGGCCGCGTCGAGCACCGCGACGGCGAGCACCAGCGCCGTCCCGGCCGGCGGGTGCCCGACCCGGATCCGGGGCTCGTCGGGCAGGGCGCGCAGCGGACTCCCGGGGGCGGGCGCCGGCATCACCCGGCGCAGCCCGCCGTCGCGCAGCCCCCGGCCGAGCGCCTTGCCGACCGCCTCCTTGGCCGTCCACAACAGCAGGAACGCCTCGTCGCGCCGGTCCGCCGGCCGGCCGCGCAGCCAGTCCACCTCGGTCGGGGCGTACCAGCGCCCGGCCAGGGCCGGCGCGGGCAGCGGCCGGAGCCGCTCGACGTCCACCCCGACCGGCCCGGCGCGCCGGGCCGCGACCACCAGCACCCCGTCGCCGTGACTCACGCTCACCGGCAGGACCGCGCCACCGACCCGGGCGTACGGCCGGCCGTCGGGTTCCCAACCCACCTCGACCTCCCGCGTCGGGCGGCCGAGCAGCGCGCCACCGGCGTGCCGCAGCAGTCCCCGCGCCGACGCCGGCCGACCGCCGGCGTACCGGCCCACCCACACGTGCACGGCGTCCCGACCGGACGCCGGTAGCCGGCCCACGAAGAGAGGTTACCGCCATGCGAGACGAGGTCCGCGCCTTCGTCATCGAGCAGCTCGAGGACATGAACTACGACGTCGAGGGGATCGACGACCAGACCACCCTCGGCCCGTCCGGGGTGGACCTGGAGTCCCTCGCGCTGGCCGACCTGTCCGTCCGGGTCGAGGACCGGTACGGCGTGAAGTTCGCCGACGACGAGTCGGAGCAGCTGGCCCTGATGACGGTGGGTGAGTTCACCACCCTGGTGGCCGAGCGGGTCGCCGGCACGACCAGCGTCGACCGCTGATGGCCGGTCGGCCCGAGCTGGGGCGAGCTGACCTGGTGAGCATGCTCGCCGAACTGACCGCGAAACCCGTCGACCAGGTGCCGCACCGGGTCGGCTCGATGGAGCTGGCCTGGCTGGTGCACCTGGTCGAGCAGCGTTACGAGCGGCGGTTGGAGCTCACCGACGACGAGCTGGCCGGTGTCCGTACCGTCGACGACGCCCTGGCGGTCTTCCGCAGCGGCCTGGCCAGCCCCGCCGATGGTTGAGCGGGCGCCCGTCGCGATCACCGGCGCGCACGCGATCAGCGCCCTCGGCCGGGGCGCCGAGGCGCAGCTGGCCGGGGTGCTCGCCGGGGTGCCGGCGTTCCGCCCGGTGGCCCGGTTCGACACCGCCGGCCGCCGGGTCCGGGTCGCCGCCACCCTCCCCGACGTCGGCCCGCTCCCCGACGAGCTGGCCGACGCGGTCGACACCGCCTGCCGGGCGGCCGGCCTGACCGCCGCCGAGCGGGCCGGCTCGGCCCTGCTGCTGGCCACCCACGGCGGGCCGATCACCCAGCCCACCGGCTTCCGCGCCGACCGGCCGACCGGCGCACCCGCCGAGCCGGAGGTGCCGGCGCTCGCCGGCGCGCTGGCCCGGCGCTGCGGGCTGGGCGGCCCGACCCGGGTCTACACCAGCGCGTGCGTCTCGGCGAGCACCGCGGTCGCCGACGCCGCCGCACTGATCAGCCGGGGCGATCTCGACCGGGTGGTGGTCGCCGCCGGCTACCTGGTGGAGCCGGACCAGTTCGCGCTCTTCGACGCCGGGCGGGCGCTCGCCGCCGACGGCGCGGTCCGTCCGTTCAGCGCCGGCCGGCAGGGCCTGCTGCTCGGTGACGGGGTGGCCGCGGTGGTGCTGGAGAGCGCCCGGGCGGCCCGGGAGCGGGGCAGCACGCCACCGGCCGTGGTGGCCGGTTGGGGCCGGGCCGGCGACGCGTACCACCCGTGCCAACCGGACCCGGCCGGACGCGGGCTGGCCCGCGCGGTCACCGCGGCGCTGCGCCGGGCCGGGCTCGGCGCCGACGCGGTCGGGTACGTCAACGCCAACGCCACCGGCACCGGCCTGAGCGACGCCGCCGAGGCGGCGGCGCTGCGGCTGGCGCTCGGCGAGCGGGTCGACCGGACGCCGGTCAGCTCCACCAAGGCGCTGCACGGGCACGCGCTGGAGGCCTCCGGGCTGCTCGAGCTCGTGGTCACCGCACAGGCCCTGCGGCACGGGAAGCTGCCGGTCAACGCCGGCTTCCTCGGCCCCGACGAGGCCTGCCCGCTGGACGTGATCGTCGACGCGCCCCGGCCGGTCGGCGCCCCGTACGCGCTCAGCCTCAACGCCGCGTTCGGCGGCGCGAACACCGCCCTGCTGGTGGGTGCGTCGTGACCGCCCCACGCGACCCGGGGCCCGGGACCGTCCCGGGCCGCCCGGGCGGCGCCGCGGTGCTCGCCGAGGCGCGCTGGCCGGAACCGGGGGACGGGCCGCCGCCACCGCTGCCCGGGTTCGTGCACTCGGCGTTCCACCCGCTGGCGGCGGCGGTGGCCGGCCGCTGCCTCGACCGGCGGAACCGGCCGGCGCCCGAGGGCGCCCGGTGCGCGGTGCTGCTGGTCAGCGCGGTCGGCGACCGGGCCAGCGCGGAGCACGTCCGGGCCACGGTCGGCGCGGGTGGCCGAGTCGGGCCGCTGTTCTTCTTCCAGTCGGTGCCGAACAGCGTCGCCGGGCACGTCGCGGCGCGGCACCGACTCGACGGCCCGGTGGTCTGCCTGAGCCCGACCGGCGACCCGCGCGCCGACGGCACCGCCGAGGCGGAGCTGCTGCTGTACGACGGCGACGCCGACGAGGCGCTGCTGATCCTGATCGACACCGCACCCGACGGCGCCGCCACCGGCGCCACCGCGGTGCTGCTGGGGGGAGGAACACCACGATGAGGACCGGACTGCGCGGCGCGCTCGCCGCGGACGACGAGGTGGGCGCCGGCAACGTGCTCGCCCGGGTGCTGGCGCACGGCGCCGACCCGCGGGGGCCGGGGCTGACCTTCGACACCCCGGTCGACACCTACCCGGCCGAACATCCGCTCACCCTGGGCCAGCTCGACGAGCGGGTCGCCGCCCGGGCGGCCTGGCTGCACGCGCGCGGCGTGAAACCCCGCGACCCGATCGCGGTCTGGGCCACCGACGCCGCCGACATGGTGCTGAGCTTCCTGGCGCTGGCCCGGCTGGGCGCGATCCCCGCGCTGATGAACGGCCGGCTGCGCCCGGAGATCGCCGCCGAGTACATCCGCCGGCTGCGCGCCGCCGGGGTGCTCGCCGACCCCGCGCACACCGCCGCGCTGGCCGGCCACGACCTGGGCGCGCCGCTGCTCGGCACCCCCGCCGAGGCGGGCGGCGGCGACCCGGCCGCGGCCCCGGCGCACTACCGGCACCACCCGGACGACCCGATCGTGATCACCCACACCTCCGGCACCACCGGCGTGCCGAAGGCGGTGCTGCACTCGCACGCCAGCCTCTTCGCCGCCACCCGGCACCTGCTCACCATGCCGCAGGCACAGGGCACCCGGCGGATCCTCAACGCGCTGCCCGCCCCGCACACCGCCACCGTGCTGATGGTCAACCAGGCGCTGGGCAACCGGGCGGAGATGTTCCTCCTCTCCGACCAGGGCGGCGAGCGGGTGCTGGACGCGATCCAACGCTGGCGCCCCGACGGGGTGTTCGGCTTCTCCGTCACCTGGGCGGAGCTGGCCCGCTTCGACCTGTCCGGGTACGACCTGGAGTCGGTGCGGCTGTGGTTCAACACCGGCGACGCCTCGCACGAGCCGCACGTCCGCCGGCTGGTGGCGGTCGGCTCCCGGGACGTGATGACCCGCCAGGGCGTCACCCGGGTGCCCGGCTCGGTCTTCATCGACGGGCTCGGCTCCAGCGAGATGGGGCACTCGATGTTCCACCTCACCCACACCACCGAGACCGACCGGTACGGCCGCTGCGTCGGTCGCCCGTACCGGTTCACCCGGGTGGCGGTGCTCGACCCGGACGGCAACCAGCTGCCCCCGGGTGAGGTCGGCTGGCTGGGCATCGACTCGCCGTCGCTGTTCCGCGGCTACTGGAACGACTCGGTCACCACGTACCGGTCCCGGCTGCGCGGCTGGTACCTCACCGGCGACCTGGTGCACGCCGACGCCGACGGGCGCTACTACCACCTGGACCGGGCGGTGGACTCGGTGGAGACCGCCGACGGCCGGCGGCTGTTCACCGCGCTGTCGGAGGAGCGGATCCTCGCCGCCTCCCCGGACGTCACCGACTGCACCGTGGTGATCGTGCGCACCGGCGACGAGGTGGTCACCGACGTGCTGCTGGAGCTGGCCGCCGGCGCCGACCCGGCGCTCGACCGCACCGAGGCGGTGCGGGCCGCGCTCGGCGACGACGTCGGCGCCACCCTGCGCCGGGTGGTGCCGGTGCGCTCCGACGACATCCCGGTCACCGTCACCGGCAAGGTGCGCAAGGTCGCGCTGCGCGAGCGGTACCTGACCGAGTCGCCGTCATGACCGCGGTGATCACCGGGATGGGGCTGTTCAGCCCCGTCGGGCGGGGGGTGGAGGCCACCTTCGACGCGTTGACCGGCGGGAAGTCCGGGCTCACCCGGCCGCCCGAGGGGCACCCCGCCCGGGACTCGCTGGAGGTCGCCGGGCTGCTGCCACCGGTCGACCCGCGGACCGTCGCCAGCGGGCCGGAGACCAAGGTGCTCGACCGGATCGTGCTGCTCGCCCTGCTCACCGCCGCCGACGCGCTCGCCGACGCCGGCATCGAGGTGGGCCGGGACGTCGACCCGGGCCGGATCGGCGTGATCGTCGGCGGGGTGGGCGGCATGGCCACCCTGGAGAGCCAGGTGCTCGCCCGCGCCGCCCGGGGGCGGGCCGCGGTCAGCCCGTACCTGCTCACCGGAATCCTGCCGAACATGCCGTCCGCGCGGATCGCGATCACCCACGGCATCCGCGGCTACAGCTCCTCGGTGGGCACCGCCTGCGCCTCCGGCGCCCAGTCGATCGCCGACGCGGTCCGGCTGATCCGCGCCGGTGAAGCCGACGTGGTGCTCTGCGGGGCCAGCGAGGCGCCGCTCTTCGGCACCTTCGCCGACACCTTCACCAACGCCCGGGCGCTGGCCCGCGGCTGGGACGATCCGACCGAGGCGAGCCGGCCGTTCGACCGTCGGCGCAACGGCTTCGTGTTGGCCGAGGGGGCGGCGCTGCTGGTGCTGGAGCGCGCCGAGCACGCCGCCGCCCGGGGCGCGCGGACCTACGCGGAGGTGGCCGGGTACGGCGCCACCACCGACGCGTACCACGCGACGGCGCCCCGCCCGGACGGCGCCGGCGCGGCCGAGTGCATGCGCCGCGCGCTCGCCGGCGGGGGAGTGGCCGCCGCCGACGTCGGCTACGTCAACGCGCACGGCACCGGCACCAGGCTCGGCGACAGCGCCGAGACCACCGCGCTGGCCGAGGTGTTCGGCGTCGGGGCGGTGCCGGTCAGCTCCACCAAGGCGCTCACCGGTCACCTGCTCGGCGCCTCCGGCGTGGTGGAGGCGGCCGCCTGCGCGCTGGCGCTGGGTCGGGGGTTGCTGCCCCCGACGTACCACCTGGACGACCCGGACCCGGACTGCCCGGCGGACCACGTCCGCGGCGAGCCCCGGGCCACCCGGACCGACTTCGCGCTCAGCAACTCGTTCGGCTTCGGCGGCCAGAACGTCAGCCTGCTGCTGCGCCGCACCGACCGGACCGACCCGGCCGGGCGGGGCGACGGGCAGGGGCGGACCGAGCGGAGCGACCCGGCGCCGGCGGTGCGGTGACCGGCGTACCACCCCGGGCGGGACCCGCCCGGACGGCAGACACGGGGGGACATGGGAAAGGGCTGGGCATGGACATCCGTGGGATCGACCACATCGAACTCTACGTGGCGGACGCGAGACAGGCGGCCTCCTACTTCGGCACCGCGCTCGGCTTCCGGCTGGGCGGGCAGGGCGGCCCGGACACCGGGCTGACCGGGCAGCACTCGCTGCTGCTCACCCAGGGCGACATCCGGCTGCTGCTCACCACCGGGATCGCGCCCGGGCATCCCGCCACCGAGTACGTGCGGCGGCACGGCGACGGGATCGCCGTGGTGGCGCTGGAGGTGGGCGACGTCGCCGAGGCGTACGCGGAACTGGTGTCCCGGGGCGCGACCGGGCTGACGCCCCCGCGGACCTGGACCGGGGCGGACGCCGAGGTGGTGACCGCCGAGGTGGGCGGCTTCGGCGACGTGGTGCACCGGCTGGTGCAGCGGCGCGGCGACGCCTCGGCGTTCCTGCCCGGTGCGCTCACCGGCGCCGGCCCCACCGGCGACGACCCGGCGCTGCTGGCCGAGATCGACCACCTGGCGGTGTGCGTGCCGCCCGGGCAGCTCGACGCGACCACCGGCCACTACGAGCGGGTCTTCGGCTTCCGGCAGATCTTCACCGAAGCCATCGAGGTCGCCGGCCAGGGGATGAGATCCACCGTGGTGCAGAGCCCCTGCGGGCGGGTCACCCTGGTGCTGCTGGAGCCGGACCCGGCCCGCCGGCCCGGTCAGATCGACGCGTTCCTGGCCGAGCACGACGGGGCCGGGGTGCAGCACCTGGCCCTGCGCACCGACGACATCGTGGCCGCGGTCGGCGCGCTCGGCGAGCGGGGGGTGCGCTTCGCCGGCACCCCCGGCAGCTACTACGACACGCTGGAGCAGCGGGTCGGTCGGGTCGACGCGCCGCTGCAGCGGCTGCGCGAGCTGAACATCCTGGTCGACTCCGACCACGGCGGTCAGCTGCTGCAGATCTTCACCGAGTCGGTGCACCTGCGCCGCACCCTCTTCCTCGAGCTGATCGAGCGACGCGGGGCGCGCACCTTCGGCAGCGGCAACATCAGGGCGCTCTACGAGGCCAAGGAACGCGAGCTGGCCGCCACGGCGGCCGTACCTCAGGGGGTGATCGGGTGAGCGCGAGGAGTGAGCCGGTTTTGCGAGCCCCGCAGTCGCGAACGAAGGAGGCCCGGTGAGCGCGAGGAGTGAGCCGGTTTTGCGAGCCCCGCAGTCGGGAACGAAGGAGGCACGGTGACCGCGACCGAGTTCGAGCCGGCGTTGACCGCGGCGGAGGAGGCGCTGCTGCCGTCCGACGAGGACGTGCGGCACTACGCCGAGCACGGCTGGTACCTGTCGAAGAAGCTGCTCACCGACGACGAGGTGGACGCCCTGGTCGCGGCCACCGACCGCTACTACGCCGGCGAGCGGGACCGCCACCTGCCGGTACGCCCACCCAAGCTGGCCTACTGGGACCCGTCCAAGGGCCCGGTGCAGCGGCACAACGACTACGTCCACCACGAGCACGACGGGCTGGCCGCGATCCTGCGCAAGCCGCTGATCGGGGCGGTCGCCGCCCGGCTGGCCCGGGCCACCGAGATCCGGATCTTCCAGTCCACGCTGATCCACAAGCCGCCGATCTCCGGCGAGCCGTCGAACATCGTGCCCTGGCACTTCGACAAGCACTACTGGGCGTCCTCGTCATCGCAGGACATGCTCACCGCGTTCATCCCGTTCCACGACTGCGGCGAGGAGATGGGCACCATCACCATGGTCGACGGCTCGCACCGGTGGCAGGAGATCGGCGCGGACGACACCGTGGTGCGGCACTTCGCCGAGCGCGACCGCGACCAGCTGGAACAGATGCTGGCCGAGAACGCCGCGTTCAACGGGGCCGAGGTCCGCAAGGTCCCGATGGTGATCCCGAAGGGACACATGTCCTTCCACCACTGCCGCACCTACCACGGCAGCGGCCCGAACGTCAGCGACCGGCCCCGGCAGGCGATCTCGCTGCACCTGCAGGACGGCGCGAACGCCTGGCGGGAGTTTCCGCTGTCGGACGGCACCCTCGCCGCGTACAACCACGACGTGCTGGTCCGCCGCACCCCCGACGGGCGGCCGGACTACGCGGACCCCGACTACTGCCCGGTCATCTGGCGCGACCGCGCCGCACAGGAAGGCTGAACAATGTCACGGTACGACTGGGGACAGACCCACCCGGGCATCGAGCGGCTGGAGAAGGCGGTGACCGACCGCCGTGACGTGGTGGTCAAGCACCCGCTCTACGCCAACCTCGACACCCACGACGCGCTGGTCACCTTCATGGAGCACCACGTCTTCGCGGTCTGGGACTTCATGTCCCTGCTGAAGTCGTTGCAGCGGCAGCTCACCTGCGTGACCGTGCCGTGGATCCCCACCGGCCCGACCGGCAGCCGTCGCCTGATCAACGACATCGTGATGGTGGAGGAGTCCGACGAGCGCGGCGAGGGCTACATCAGCCACTTCGAGCTCTACGTCGAGGGGATGAAGGAGGCCGGCGCGGACACCACGGCCGTGGAGAAGCTGGTCGACCTGCTGCGCGCCGGTCGCCCGGTGACCGACGCGCTCGCCGAGGCCGGGGTGCCCGCGCCGAGCGCCCGGTTCGCCGCGACCACCTGGCGGATCATCGAGTCCACCCCGGTGCACTGCCAGGCCGCCGCCTTCGCGTTCGGTCGGGAGGACCTGATCCCCGACATGTTCACCCAGGTCGTCGCGGTCAACGAGCGCAGCCGGCGGCTGCACACCTTCGTCGACTACCTGGAGCGGCACATCGAGGTGGACGGCGAGCAGCACACCCCGATGGCCATGCAGATGCTCGCCGACCTCTGCGGCGACGACGACGTGAAGTGGCAGGAGTGCGCCGACACGGTCAACCTGGCGCTGGCCGCCCGGGCCCGGCTCTGGGACGACATCCTCGCCGCGGTGAAGGAGGGCCGCGACCGGTGACCGACGACCAGGTCCGGCTCTACCGCACGGTCCGGCTGATCCGCCGCTTCGAGGAGCGGGCCGTCGAGCTGGTCGACTCCGGCGCGATCGTCGGCGGCATCCACCCGTACCTCGGTCAGGAGGGGATCGCCGCCGGGGTGTGCGCGGCGCTGCGCGGGTCGGACCTGGTCACCGGCACCCACCGCGGGCACGGGCACGTGCTCGCCAAGGGCGCCGACCCGGCCCGGATGATGGCCGAGCTGTGCGGCCGGGAGACCGGGCTGAACCGGGGCCGGGGCGGCTCCATGCACGCGGCGGACTTCTCCGTCGGGGTGCTCGGCGCCAACGCCATCGTGGGTGCCGCCGGCGCGATCCTCACCGGGGCGGTGTGGGCGCGCCGGCGGCGCGGCGACGACACGGTGGGGGCGACCTTCTTCGGCGACGGCGCGGTCAACGAGGGGATGCTGCTGGAGGCGTTCAACCTGGCCGCGCTCTGGCGGGTGCCGGTGCTCTTCGTGTGCGAGAACAACGGCTACGCCACCACCATGCCGGTCGCCGGCGCGGTGGCCGGCACCATCCCCGGCCGGGCCGCCGCGTTCGGCATGCCGGCCACCGTGGTCGACGGCCAGGACCCCGAGGCGGTACGCGACGCCGCGGCCGCCGCCGTCACGCGGATGCGCGCCGGCGGCGGCCCGGAGCTGGTCGAGGCCCGCACGTACCGCTTCGACGCCCACCACACCTTCGAACATCGGGTACGCCTCGACTACCGCCCGCCGCAGGAGGTGGCCACCGGTCGGTCCCGGGATCCGGTGCGCATCCAGGGCGACCGGCTCCCCGCCGACGCGCGGGCCGCGGTGGACGCCGAGGTGGAGGCGGTGCTCGCCGCGGCGGTGGAGTTCGCGCTGGCCAGCCCCGAGCCGGATCCGGCCGGCGCGCTGGCGCACCTGTACGCCAGCGGGCTGACCGCCCGGACCGGAGGTGCCGGATGACCCGACTGTCGTACCGGCGGGCGCTGACCCGGGCGCTCGCCGACGAGCTGGCCCGGGACGACAACGTGTTCCTGCTCGGCGAGGACATCCGGGTGGCCGCCTCGAACGTCACCTCCGGCCTGCTCAAGCGCTTCGGGCCGGAGCGGGTGATCGACACCCCGCTGTCCGAGCAGGCGTTCACCAGCTTCGCCACCGGGGCGGCGCTGGCCGGGCTGCGACCGGTGATCGAGTTCCAGATCCCGTCGCTGCTGTTCCTGGTCTTCGAGCAGATCGTCAACCACGCGCACAAGTTCCCGCTGATGACCGGGGGGCAGTGCGCGGCGCCGGTCACCTACCTGGTGCCCGGCTCGGGCTCCCGCACCGGCTGGGCGGGGCAGCACTCCGACCACCCGTACCCGCTCTTCGCGCACGTCGGGATCGTCACCGCGGTCCCGGCCACCCCGACCGACGCGTACGGGCTGCTGGTCTCGGCGATCCGGCACGACGACCCGGTGGTGGTCTTCGCCCCGGCCGGGGCGCTGGACGTGCGTGAGGACGTGGACCTGAGCGCGCTGGCCCCGGTGCCGCTCGGGCGGGGGATCGTCCGCCGGCGCGGCGAGGACGTGACGGTGGTGGCGATCGGGCACCTGGTGCACGACGCGCTCGGCGTCGCGCAGGAGCTGGCCGACCAGGTGTCGGTGGAGGTCTTCGACCCGCGCACCGTCTACCCGTTCGACCTCGACGGGCTGCTGGAGTCGGTGTCGCGGACCCGCCGGCTGGTGGTCGTGGACGACGCCAACCGTTCCTGCGGCATCGCCGCCGAGATCATCGCCAGCGTGCTGGAACGGGTGTCGCTGGCCGCCCCGCCCCGCCGGGTGACCCGCCCGGACGGCGCGGTGCTGCCCTTCGCCGCCGCGCTGGACCGGGCCGTGCAGCCCGGCCGGGACCAGCTCACCGCCGCCATCCAACTGACCATGAAGGACGGATGACCATGGACCCGAACTATGCGTGGCCGCCGGCCGGCCAGGCGTGGGCCGACCTGACCGAGACCGCCCGTACGGCGATGGTGGCCAGTGGCGCCGCCGCCTGGGAGCAGGTCTTCCACGGCCGGGCGACGTACAACAAGCAGTGGCGGCTGGCCCGGCCCCCGGTGCTCACCGCGGACGCGTTCCGCGAGCTCAACGAGGTCTGCGACCGGCTGGCCCAGCTGATCCTGGAGGCCTGCCGGCGGCGGGCGGGCACCGCCGGCGAGCTGCGCCGGCTGCTCGGCGTGCCGGTGGGGGAGACCCGGCTGCTGGACGAGGACGAGCCACTGCACGAGGGGCTGCTCGCCGCGTACCGCCCGGACGTGCTGATCTCCGGCGGGGTGCCCCGGTTCGTCGAGTACAACATCGACAGCAGCCTGGGCGGCGGGTTCGACGCCGACACGGTGATCTACCGGTACGCCGCGCTCTACCGTGACCAGGGCCTGCTCGACGGCCTCGCGGTGCGCCCCGCGCCGTCCCTGCTGGACCAGCGGTTCGTGGCGATCAAGGAGAGTCTCGGGCTGGCCGACGGGGCCCGGGTGGCGCTGCTGATGGACTTCGACGCCGAGTATCCCGGGCTGGACGACCCGGAGACGTTCATCCGGATCCTCGACCCGCTCGCGGTGCGGGCCCGCGACTTCGGCATCGACCTGGTGATCGCGCCGGTGGCCACCGCCCGACTGGACGACGACCGACGGCTGGTGGTGGGCGGCGCGCCGGTGGATGCGCTGTTCCGGCTCTTCGTGCCCAACCGGGTCACCCCGAGCGCCGGCCTGGACGCGGTGGCCGGGGCGCTGGCGGCCGGCACCCTGCCGATGTTCGTCAGCGCGGCGGCCTGGCTGCTCGGCAACAAGATCAACTTTGCCTGGCTCTGGGCGGACCTCGACGACCTGCCCGAGGCCGACCAGGCGCTGATCCGCCGGTACGTCCCGCACACCGTCGCGCTCACCCCCGACGTGCTCGACCGGGCCCTCGCCGACCAGCGCGACCTGGTCGCCAAGCCGGCCGACGGCTCGGCTGGCCACGGCGTGCTGATCGGCCGGGAGATGAGCCCGTCCGACTGGGGCGACGGGCTGCGTGCCGCGGTCGAACGCGGCGGCAACATCCTGCAGCGGTACATGTCCGCCGACCGGGTGGCGATGGACTTCGTGCAGATCGAGACCGGCGAGACGGTCACCGCCGAGGTCCCGTACAGCCTCGCCCCGTACCTCTTCGGCCGCGCCGGCTCCGGGGCGCTGGCCCGGGTCGGCTACCCGGGCTGCGACGAGGTGCTCAACCTGGCCCGCGGCGTCCTGCTCACCGGCGTCCTGCTCACCGACTGAACCGCCGGACCGGCGCCATCGCCGCGCACGGCCAGCCGCAGGTCGTCCCGCGCACGGGCGACGCGGCGGTGACGAGCGGGGAACCGCACGGTGCCGACCGGCATGTCGCCGACGACAGGGCTCATGGCGGTCTCCGATGACGCAGAGTGACCTCGACGGAGCGACATAGGCACGTCAGCGATATGACTGAGCGGCATAATTATGCCGCTCAGTCATATCGCTCGAGGAGGTATGGCGTCCGGCCCGCGCCGCGCCGCCGCGTCGGGGCGACGTCCCCGAGCCGTCGGCGGCACGGGGCGGTCGCGGCGGGTTGCGCCCGCCGGCCGGGCGTGGGGGGCGGGTTGCGCCCGGCGTGGGGCCCGGGCGTGCGGGGTGGCGCGTCCGCGGGGGCGTTGGAGGGTGGTGCGCCTGCCGGCGAGGGGGCGGTCGGCGACATGCCCGGGGCGGCTCCTTACCCGTCGACGCGGGGGGTGCCACGGCGCGCGGTCAGGTGGGCGCCGAGGCGGCGGAGCGTCTCGGCGGTGGCGATCGCGTCGCTGCGCGCGCTGCCGTGCCGCCCGTCCGCGCTGTACAGCGAGGGGTCCGCGACCGCGGGATGCTCGGTGAGCTGCACGTGCAGGGTGCCCAGCCGGGCGGCCAGCCGGCCGGTGTGGCACGACAGCAGCCGCATCCGTTCGCCGAGCCCGGCGCGCAGCGACTCGGGCACGGCCGGGCTGTGCGAGACGTCGAACATGCCCACCGTGATGATGTCCGCACCGGCCGTCCGGAGCGCCGTGACCATGGCGGCCAGCTCGGCGTCCACCGCGTCGGGGTCGAACGACGGGCGGAACGCGTCGTTGCCGCCGCACACCACCAGCGCCAGGTCGGGGGCGAACGCCAGCGCCGCGTCCAGCTGGGCCGCGCGCACCTCGTGCGCCCGCAGCCCGCGCCGGCCCAGATTGAGGTACGCCAGCCCCGGGCGCGCCGCGGCCAGCTCGGCGGCGATCCGGTCCGCCCACTGCACCTCGGGGTAGCCGGCGGCCGGCTCGCACAGGCCCTCCGCGACGCTGTCGCCGAGCACCACGAACCGCCGCCACGGGTGCCCGCGCAGCAGCTCGGCGCTCTCCCCGGGGCGCAGGCAGTGCGGGTCGCTCGCTTCGGTCAGCGTCGATGCCATGCCGGCACGGTAGCCGACCGCCGCCGGCCCGGCCAGGGGCGCTCAGGGGCGGGGGTCGAGCTCCACCTCGGCCAGGTAGATGCTGGTCCGCTCCTCGTGTGAGGAGTAGTAGCTGACCCACAGCAGCCCGTCGTGCCAGGCCAGCCCGGGGTAGCTGGTGTCCCCGCCGGAGGGGAGCGTGACCAGCTCGGTCAGTGTGCCCTCCTCGGGGTCGAGCTCGCAGACCGCCGTCCGGACGCCGCCGTCGTGCAGTCGTACCCCGGCAATCAGCCGGCCGTCGGGCAGCCGGCGCAGCGCCGGGCCACCGACCCGGACGCCCAGGTCGGTCCAGCTCCACTCCCGGTACGGCGGGCGGGACCGGCCCAGCTGCGCGGTCGCCCCCTCGCCCCGGCCGAGGTGCTCGGTCTGCGGGCTGCCGTCCCGCCGCAGCAGGCAGTACGCCGTGCCGTCGGGCGCGAAGGCCAGGCCCGACTCGTTGGGGTAGCCCTCGGCGAAGAGGGTGGGCACCCACGGCGTCAGGTGCAGCCCGTCCGTGCTGCGGTAGAGCCGCGCGAGGCGGGGGTCGTGGGTGGCGTAGCCGACGCCGTACAGCGCGTCGTCCTGCCAGGCGGCCTGCCACACCCACATGTCGGGCTCGCCCACCGGGGTGGGCTCACCCCAGTCGTGTCCGTCGGCGGAGAGCCAGGTGACCGTGGTGAAGGTCTGCTGGCCCTTCGGGACATCACCGGTGGCCGCGGCGGCGAGCAACTGCAGGCGCCCGTCGGGGCGGGACACGAAGCGCGGGTCGCGCAGGTCTGCCGCGGCGGTGGCCAGCCGCGCCGCCGACGTCCAGTTCCGGCCGTCGGGCGAGCTCAGCACCCGGATCGCCCCGTCGTCCGAGATGTGGGTCCCGCCCTCCCGGAACGCGCAGAACCAGGTGTCCCGGTGGCGGACCAGGTCGGTGAAGGCGTTGTGCGGCGCCTCGTCCCAGATCCGCCGGGCCGCGCGTACCCGGGCCCCGGTCGCCGCTGCGCTGGTCGGTGTCGACGTCATCGCGGTTGTTCTCCTCCGGTCGGCGAACACGCCCGTCACCTGCGGCGCCCTCGGCGGAAAAAGCTGACCTCGTGCGGCCCCGATGGTAGCGCCGGCCCTGCTGCCGCCCCGGCGTCGGGCCCCGCGGATCCGCTCGGTCGGGGGGGGGCGGTGCGGAGCCGGAGCACGCCGCACGACAAACTGGACGGATGCCGCGTCCCACCAGCCTGACCTCGCCGGCGGACCTCGTGCTGCGCGCCTGCGCGGGGGACGCGCCGCTGCCCGAGCTCGCGGACGCCTGGCCGCGCGCCGCGGGGCGCTGGGCGGCACCGCACGACGCCCTCGCCCCGGCCCTGACCGACCTGGTGGCCGACGGGCTGGTCGAGGTGCGCCGCTTCCGCACCTGGCCGTCCGCCTGGGAGTCCGGCGTGCCGGTCGACGCCGGCCGGCTGGCCGCGGAGCTCCGCCACCCCGGCACCTGGCTGCCCGGCCCGGCCCGGGACGGCCTGTTGGTCGCTCGGCGCGCCGCGACGAGCCGCCGACCGTCCTGAAGGCGGGTGCCTGACCCTCAGCCCACCGGGGCGGTGGCCGGCTCGGGTGCCGCCCTCCGGTCGGGGCGCATGGCGCCGAGCAGGAGCGGCGGCACGGTCAGCAGCAGGCAGAGGGCGGACATCGCCCAGAGCGCCGGCGCCAGCCCCAGCGCGGCCACCGACCAGCCGCCGAGCAGCGCGCCGACCGGCAGCCCGAGGAACGCCACCGAGCCGGCGATGCCCAGCACCCGGGTCTGCAACGCCTCCGGCACCCGCTCGTAGAGGGCCGCCCCGAGCAGCGGGTTCACCGCGGCGATCGCCACCCCGGACAGGAATGTGACGCCGAGCACCACCGCCAGGTTGTCGCTGAGCGCCAGCGCCAGCAGCCGGGGGGTGCCGCTGGCCGCCACCCCGACGGCGAAGGTGAGCCGGCGGGGCAGCCGGGGCCCGGCCAGCGTGAAGATCAGGTTGCCGAGCAGCGCGCCCCCGGAGAAGACCCCCAGCACCAGGCCGAAGCCGGCCGGGTCGCCGAACACCTCCGCCACCCAGAGCGGGATGTAGACGGCGACGCTCGCGTTGGCGACCATGTTCAGCACCGAGACCACCACCAGCATGGTCAGCAGCGTCCGGTCGGTGCGCAGGTAGCCGAAGCCGCCGCGCAGCGCCCGCAGGTAGCTCTCCCGGGGCGCCGGCTCCGTCACCGCCGGCGGGTGCACCAGCACGCCGACCAGCAGCGCGCAGACCGCGAAGGTCGCCGCGTCGATCCCGATCGCCCGGGTCACCCCGACCCAGTCGATCAGCAGCCCGCCGAGCACCGCCCCGAACAGGGTCACGCCCCGGCTCAGCCCGTCGTACGCCGAGGTCAGCCGGATCAGCGACACGCCGGCCCGCTGGGCGGCCGGGCGGAACAGCACGTGCTTGACCCGGTCGCCGATGCCGCGCAGTCCGCCGGCCACCGCCACCAGCGCGACCAGCGCGCCGAAGCCCAGCCACGGCGCCAAGGCCACCAGCGCCACCACCGCCGCGCTACCCGCGTCCGCCACCACCGAGGTGCGCCGCACCCCGAACCGGTCCGCCCACGGGGTGGCCAACGCGCTGGACAGCAGGTACGGCAGGGTCTCCGCCGCCGCGACCAGCCCCATCTTCGTCGGGCTGCCGGTGGTCTCCAGCACCAGCCAGGGGATGGCCACCACCGAGATCCGGGTGCCCACGTTCGAGATCAGGTCGGCGCCGACCAGGGTGTACAGCTCCCGACGCGGGTTCATCCCCGGCCGCCGATCACCGTGCCGGCGACCTCCTCCGTCGACGGATGGGCGGCCGCCCAGCGGTCCCGCAGGGCGTTCTTGTCCACCTTGGCCGACCGGTTCAGCGGCAGCCGGTCGACGAACTCCACCCCACCGGGCGCCCAGGTGTCGCTCAGCTCGGCGGTGACCAGCGCGATCAACTCGTCGGCGGTCACCGTCGCGCCGGGCGCCGGCACCACGAAGGCGTACGGCAGCTCACCGGCCGCCGGGTCGGGCACCCCGATCACCGCGGCGGCGCGTACGCCCGGATGGCCGGCGAGGACGTCCTCGATCGGGCGGGAGTAGATCGGCCAGCTGCGCGCCCGGGTGAGGATCCGGTCCTGCATCCGGTCCACCAGGTAGAGGTAGCCGTCCGCGTCCAGGTGGCCGATGTCCCGGGTGCGGACCCAGCCGTCGACCAGCGTCTCGGCGGTCAGCTCCGGCTGCCCGTGGTAGCCGACGAAGCTGAGGTTGGTGCGCACCCACACCTCACCGTCCGCGCCGGCCGGCAGCACCCGACCATCGGCGTCGCGGATCTCGACGGTCACGTCCCCGTAGGGCCGGCCGCAGGAGCGCAGCCGTTCCGGGTGTTCCGGGTCCTCGGTCAGCCCGGGCTGGGCGCAGATCACCACCGCTTCGCTGAGGCCGTACACGATCCGCAGGCACGGGCCGAAGCGGGCGATCGCCTGGCGCAGCCGGGCGGGCGCGGCGGGCCCGGCGCCCACGTTGAACATGAACATGGCGGAGAAGTCGGCGCCGTCCAGCGCCGGGTGGTCGAGCACCTCGTAGAGCATCGGCGGGGTGACGAAGGTGGAGGTGAGCCGCTCGGCGTCCACGGTCCGGACGAACTGCGCCGGGTCCCACTGCTGGCGCAGGAAGAGCACCCCGCCGGTGAACAGGTTGACCAGCGTGGTGATCTGGCCGCTGGCCAGCCACATCGGCGAGTACGACAGGTGCCGCAGCAGCGGGATGCCGGCGCCGCGCAGCCCGGCGGCCAGGGCCAGCACCTGCCGGTAGAAGCTCTCCCGGTGGTGCACCAGCTTCGGGGTGCCGGTGGTGCCGCTGGTCTGCAGGAACGACTCCGGCGCGGGCACCCGGTCAGGCAGCGCCACCGGCGCGACGGGGACGAGCTCCGCGCCCAGCCGCAGCACCGGCACCCCGGGCAGCGCGCCGGCCAGCTCCGCGTCGAGTGCGTCGGCGGCGTGGTGCACGAAGACCTCGGGCCGGGCCAGCCGGGCGAACTCGGCCATCTCCCGGCGGGAGGTCACCGGGGCGATCCACATGCTCCGGCAACCCAGCAGGTGCAGGGCGAGCTGCAGCAGCGGCCCCTCGACCCGGTTGCCGAGCATCACCAGCACGGCCGCGCCGGGGCGTACCCCGTGGATGGTCAGCGCGGCGGCCAGGCCGCGCACCTGGGCGGCGACCTCGGCATAGCTGAGCCGGCGGCCGTCGCCGACCAGCGCCTCCCGGTCGCCGAAGCCGGCGAACAGGGCCAGCGCCTCGTGCACGTAGCTGGTGGATCGGTCGGCACCGTCGGTCATCGCGCAGCCCCCAGGTCGATGCGGTGGCGGGTCGGCGGGGCGCCGCGACGACCGCCGGTGGACGTCCGGGCAGCTCAGCAGGCCTGGAGCGGGACGGGGTGCGCGCGGTGGCGACCGCGCCGCCGCCGACTGCGAGCCTAGGCGCGCGCCGGTGCCGGCCGACAGGGCCGAACGGTGCCCGGCGGCCCCCCGTGGACATTCGATCATGTCGATCGGGTTGATTGACGCCCGTCAGAGGCAGCCGCTAGGTTTCTGGACCATCGTCCGGGCGGTGCGTCAATGGACTCCGCCGTGGGCGGCGACCATGGAGGTTCAATGTCGACCCCGAAGAGATGGCACGTCATAGCGTCCGCGGCCACGTTGCTGATCGTGGGCGCCCCGGCGATGGTGGCCAGCGCCGGCCCGTCGGACACCGAGACCGCGCGCGGCCCGAAGGCCGAGTGGGCGGGCAGCTGGGCCGCGGCGGTCACCCGCGGCAACACCGTCGGCCTGACCAACACCGGGCTGAACAACCAGAGCATCCGGATGACCGTGCACACCTCGGTGGGCGGCGACCGGCTGCGGGTCCGGTTGACCAACCTCTACGGCGAGCAGGCGGTCAAGGTCGGCCACGCCACCGTCGCCCGGCCGAACACCGCCACGGTGGACGACCGCTCCGACATCGACCCCGGCACGCTGCGCGAGCTGACTTTCAACGGGGCCACCTCGGCCACCATGAACAAGGGCGCCGAGCTGCTCAGCGACCCGCTGGACTACCCGGTCCGGGAGCAGGAGGACCTGGTGGTCACCCTGCACTTCCCGGTGCTCACCGGGCCGGTGACCTTCCACGGTCAGTCCAAGGTCACCAACTTCATCGGGGCGAACGACCTGACCACCGCCGCCGACGGCGCCGGCTTCACGATCCGGCCGAACTGCTGCTGGATGTTCCTGTCCGGGGTGGACGTGCAGCGCCGGCAGAGCCCGGGCGCGGTGGTCGTCCTCGGCGACTCGATCGGCGACGGCAACGGCAGCACGGTCAACGCCGACAAGCGCTGGCCGGACCTGCTCGCCGACCGGCTGATCGACGCCCGACCGGAGGTGCGCACCCCGGGTGTGCTCAACCTGAGCCTGGCCGGCAACCGGCTCAACCACGAGGGCCCAGAGCCCGGCGCGGGCGGCTTCCCCGGCTACAACGAGCTGGGCCCGAACGCGCTGGCCCGGCTCAACGAGGACGTCTTCCCGCAGACCGGGGCGCAGACCCTGATCACCCACCTGGGCATCAACGACATCTGGATGTCCGACGACTCCGCCGACGCCGTCATCGCCAGCCTGCGGCAGATCAACCAGCAGGCCAAGGAGCGCGGCCTGCGCAGCCTGGTCGGCACCATCACGCCGTACGAGGGCAACGGCGGCCCGGGGGTGTGGACGCCGGAGAAGGACGCCACCCGGCAGGCGGTGAACACCTGGCTGCGCGGCCAGACCGAGTTCGACGGGGTGCTCGACTTCGACGCGGTGCTGCGCGACCCGGCGCAGCCCAGCCGGCTGCTGCCCGGGTACGACTCGGGTGACCACATCCACCCGAACGACATCGGCAACCAGGCGATGGCCGACGCCGTACCACTACGACTGCTGGGTCTGTGACACCGGTGGGGCGGCGGGGGTGACCCGGCCGCCCCACCGTCATCCTGGGGAGGAAGCGCCACCGTGGACGTCGACGAGATCATGACCGGCCTCTACAGCGAGGCGGGCCGGCAGCACCCCTATCCGTGGTACGCGGCCCTGCACGAGCACGGCCCGATCAGCGCCCTGCCGACCCGCGCCGAGCACAGCACGGTCTCCGCCGTCGCCGCCGGCTACGACGTGGTCGACCGGGTGCTGCGCGACCCGGAGTGGGTCAAGGGCGCCCCGCCCAACTGGCAGGACCAGGAGATCCTGCGCACCTTCATGTCCTCGATGATGTTCACCGACCCGCCGGTGCACACCCGGATGCGGGCGGTCTTCGCGAAGACGTTCACCCCGCGCCGGCTGGGCGCGCTGGAGCCGGTGATCGTCCGGGTGGTGGACACCATGCTGGACCGGATCGCCGAGGCCGGCGCCGACGGCGCCGAGGTCGACTTCGTGGCCGACTTCGCGTACCCGGTGCCGGCGCTGGTGATGGCCGAGTTCATCGGGCTGCCCGAGGCCGACCTGCCCTGGTACCGGCAGCGGGTGGACTGGATCGACGAGTTCATGGACGTCGCCGGCAAGACCCCGGAACGGCTGGCCCGGGCCAACCAGGCCGCCGAGGAGCTGCGCGACTACTACCGGGAGCTGATCGGGCACCGCCGCCGGCAGCCCGGCGAGGACCTGATCAGCGGGCTGGTCGAGGCGCTCGACGCCGGCGGCGTGGAGCTGACCGAGGACGAGCTGATCAGCAACCTGATCGTGCTGTTCAACGCCAGCTTCGTGACCACCGTCTACATGTTCAGCAACGGCCTGCCGCTGCTGCTGGCCCACCCGGAGGTGGTGGCCGCGCTGCCCGGCGACGACGCGCTGGCCCGCGGCTGTGTCGACGAGGTGCTGCGGATGGAGAGCCCGGTGCACTTCCTGGCCCGCGCCGCGCCCCGGGACACCGTGCTGGCGGGCGTACCGGTCCGGCGGGGGGAGAACGTGCTGCTGATCATCGCCGGGGCGAACCGCGACCCGGCCCGGTTCCCGGACCCGGACCGCTTCGACCCGCACCGCTCCGGCCCGCCGTCGCTGGCCTTCGGGGTCGGCCTGCACTTCTGCCTCGGCTCGGCGGTCTCCAGACTGGAAGGGCGGCTCGCGCTGCCCCGGCTCTTCGCCCGCTTCCCGCGGCTGCGGGTCACCCAGGCGCCGAGCTACAGCGGGAGTCTCTTCCTGCGCGGCATCGACAAGCTCTTCGTCTCCACCGGGGCGCCGGCATGACCGTCGACCCGCAGGTGGTCGCGTACCGGGCCGCGCGGGCGGCCGCCGGCACGCCGCCGCTGTACACCCAGACACTGGCCGAGGCCCGCGCCGCCGACCTCGCCGCGATCCGCGCCGGCGGCGGCGAGGTCGAGCCGGTGCACGAGGTACGCGACACCGTGGTCCCCGGCCCGGCCGGCGACCTTCCGGTACGCGTGCACCGGCCGGCCGGCGACGGACCGCTGCCCACCCTCGTGTACTTCTTCGGCGGCGGCTGGACGCTGGGCAGCGTGGACACCGCCGACGGGATCTGCCGCCGACTGGCCAACGCCACGCCCTGCCAGGTGGTCACCGTCGGCTACCGGCTCGCCCCGGAGCACCCCTTCCCGGCGGCCGTGCACGACTGCCATGCGGCCACCGCCTGGCTGGCCGGGCACGCCGACGAGTTCGGCGTCGACCCCGACCGGCTGGTGGTGGGCGGGGACAGCGCCGGCGGCAACCTGGCCGCCGCGGTCACCCTGCTGGCCCGCTCGACGGGCAACCCCCGGCTCGCCGGGCAGCTGCTGGTGTACCCGAACACCGACCAGCGGCCCGGGCGCCGGCCGGCGGGGGAAGAGGACCCGCTGCTGTTCAACCGGCACTCCGTCGACTGGTACCGGCGGCACTACCTGGCCGCTCCGGCGGACGCGGCGAACCCGCTCGCCTCGCCGCTGCTCGCCGACGACCACGCCGGCCTGCCGCCCGCGCTGGTGATCACGGCCGAGTACGACCCGCTGTGCGACGAGGGGGAGCGGTACGCCGATCGGTTGCGCGACGCGGGCGTGCCGGTGCGGTCGACCCGCTACCCGGGGATGGTGCACGGCTTCTTCGCCATGCCCGGGGTCTTCGACGCCGGCCGGCGCGCGCAGGACGAGGCGGCGGCCTTCCTGCGGGACGTGTTCACGTCCCCGGCGCCGATGCCGGCCGGGACCGAGAATGCCTGACCCCACGCCCGCCGTGCCGCCGGTCGCGGGCCTGCCGGCCGAGGGCGGACCGAGCGCGCCGCCGCCGGTCTGCCTGGAGGACTTCGCCGCGTCGGCCCGGGCGGTGCTGCCGCCGGGGGTCTGGGACTACGTGGACGGTGGCAGCGGGGCGGAGACCACCCTGGCCGCGAACCGGGCCGCGCTGGACCGGGTCGCCGTGCTGCCCCGGATGCTCACCGGCGTGGCGGAGCCCCGCGCCACGGCCACCCTGCTCGGGCGGGAGCAGGCCATGCCGGTGGTGGTGGCGCCGATGGCGTACCAGCGGTTGCTGCACCCCGACGGGGAGCGGGCGCTGGCCGCGGCGGCCGGCGCGGCCGGCGTGCCGTACGCGCTGAGCACCCTGAGCAGCACCCCGATCGAGGAGGTCACCGCCGCCACCACCGGCCCGGTCTGGTTCCAGCTCTACTGGCTGCGCGACCGGGGGCTGGTCGCCGAGCTGGTCGACCGGGCGCACGCCGCAGGCTGCGCCGCGCTGGTGGTGACCGTCGACGTGCCGGTGCTGGGCCGGCGGCGGCGGGACGTGCGCAACGCCTTCGCGCTGCCGCCCGAGGTGACCGCGGCGAACCTGCCCGGCGGCCGGGACGACCTGGCGCACACCGGCACGCCCGGGGTGTCGGCCATCGCGGCGCACACCGGCGCGGTCTTCGCCCCCGCCGTGAGCTGGGCCGACCTGGAGTGGCTGCGCGAGCGCGTCCCGCTGCCGCTGGTGGTCAAGGGGCTGCTCGACCCGCGCGACGCGCAGCGGGCGGTGCAGGTAGGCGCGGACGCGGTGGTCGTCTCCAACCACGGCGGCCGGCAGCTCGACGGTGCCCCCGCCACCGCCACCGTGCTGCCCGAGGTGGTCGCCGCGGTCGACGGCCGGGCCGAGGTGCTGCTGGACAGCGGCGTCCGCGGCGGCACCGACGTGCTGCGCGCGCTGGCCCTCGGGGCAACCGGGGTGCTGCTGGGCCGCCCGCTGCTCTGGGCGCTCGCGGCCGGCGGCCGGGCCGGCGCGCAGACCGCGCTGGAGCTGCTCGCCGTCGAGCTGCGCGACGCCCTCACCCTGGCCGGCTGCGCCGACCGGGCGGCGGCCCGCGAGCTGCGCACCGTGATCGGAGGGTGAGGTGGACGAACCGGTGGACCTCGTCGTCGCCGCGCTGCACCCGGCGGTGGACGACCCCGCGCTGAACTCGATGAACTTCCTCAACGAGGTGGCCCAGCGCTGGCCGGACGCGGTGTCGCTGGCCGCCGGCCGGCCGTACGAGGAGTTTTTCGACGACGACGCCCCGCGCCGCTGGCTGGACCGGTTCCGCCGGCACCTCGCCGAGGACCTCGGGCAGGGGCCCGAGCAGGTGCGGCGCACCCTGTTCCAGTACGGCCGCACCAAGGGGATCATCCACCACCTGATCGCCCGTAACCTCGCCGTGGACGAGGGGATCCGGGTCGACCCGGAGGCGATCGTGGTGACCGTCGGCTGCCAGGAGGCGATGTTCCTGGTGCTGCGGGCGCTGCGCGCGGGCCCACACGACGTGCTGCTCGCGGTGGCCCCCACGTACGTCGGGCTGACCGGCGCGGCGCGGCTGGTGGACCTGCCGGTGCGGCCGGTGGCCGGCGGCCCGACCGGGGTGGACCTGGCCGACCTGCGCGCCCAGGTGCGCCGGGCCCGGGCCGAGGGGCTCAATCCCCGCGCCTGCTACGTGATGCCGGACTTCGCCAACCCGTCCGGGGTCAGCCTCACCGTGGACGACCGACGCCGGCTGCTCGACCTGGCCGCCGAGGAGGGACTGCTGCTGATCGAGGACAACCCCTACGGCCTCTTCCCGGGCGGGGACGCCCACCGGCTGCCCACGCTCAAGGCGCTGGACACCGCGCGGCGGGTGGTCTACCTGGGCTCGTTCGCCAAGACCGTGCTGCCCGGCGCCCGGGTCGGCTACCTGGTCGCCGACCAGCGGGTGGCCGCCCCGGACGGCGTGGTCGGCCCGCTCGCCGACCAGCTCGGGAAGATCAAGAGCATGGTCACGGTGAACACCTCGCCGCTGGCCCAGGCCATGATCGGCGGGGCGCTGCTGGAGCACGACTGCTCGCTGGTCGCCGCCAACGTCCGGGAGCGGGCCGCGTACGGCCGCAACCTGGCCCACCTGCTCGCCGGCCTGCGCCGGCGGTTCCCGCCGCCGTCGCCGGTGCGCTGGACCGCCCCGGCGGGCGGCTTCTTCGTGGTGGTGACCGTGCCGTTCGGCGTCGACGACGCGCTGCTGCGCCGCTCGGCCGAGCGGCACCGGCTGCTGTGGACACCGATGGCGCACTTCTACGACGACGGGGCGCCGGTGAACGCGCTGCGGCTGTCGGTCAGCGCGGTCACGCCGCAGCAGATCGACCTCGGCCTGGACCGGTTGGCCGCCCTGGTGGCCGAGGAGTCGTCCCGGGTCGCCCACCGTCCCGCCGTCTCCATCGGACAGCCATAATGGAGCGCATGGTCGCTTGGGAGTACGCCCTGTTGGTCCGCCGCTACCAGGGACAGGGACGCAATTTCCACGTCTCGTTCGTCTGGTACGCCCCGGACGGCTCGCGCACCGACATCACCGCGTACGGCGACACCGCGATCGCCCACCTGAACCGGGCCGGCCGGGAGGGCTGGGAGCTGGTCTCCGCCGCCGAGGATGTGAACAATGTCCAGGGCAGCACCGAGGTGCACCGCTACCACCTCAAGCGCCCACTGAACTGACCCACCCGACCGGGCGGGAACGGCGACGCCCCGCGCGGCCGGGGGCCGGGCGGGGCATCGGGTCACGCGCGGCGGTCAGCCCAGGTCGACGCCCGGGTAGAGGGGGAAGCCGGCCAGCAGGTCGGTGGCCTGCTTGCTGACCTTGTCGGCCAGGGCCGGGTCGAGGACGTACTTCGCCTTGGACTCGCCCGAGGTGGTCTGGCTGAGCACGGTGTGGATCAGCTCGGCGGTGGCGTCCATCTCGGCGGTGCCCAGGCCCCGGGTGGTCAGCGCCGGGGTGCCGATCCGGATGCCGGAGGTGTACCAGGCGCCGTTCCGGTCCTGCGGGACCGCGTTGCGGTTGGTGACGATGCCGGAGTCGAGCAGCGCCTGCTCGGCCTGCCGGCCGGTCAGGCCGTAGCCGGACACGTCGATCAGCACCAGGTGGTTGTCGGTGCCGCCGGTGACCAGCGTCGCGCCCCGGCGGGTCAGCCCCTCGGCGAGCGCCTGGGCGTTGTCGACGATCCGCCGGGCGTAGTCGGCGAAGTCCGGGCGGCGGGCCTCGGCCAGCGCGACCGCCTTGGCGGCCATCACGTGCGGCAGCGGGCCGCCGAGCACCATCGGACAGCCCCGGTCGACCTGGTCGGCCAGCTCCGGCCCGCAGAGCACCATGCCGCCGCGCGGGCCGCGCAGCGACTTGTGCGTGGTGGTGGTGACGATGTGCGCGTGCGGCACCGGGTCGAAGTCGCCGGTGAAGACCTTGCCCGCGACCAGGCCGGCGAAGTGCGCCATGTCGACCATGAAGGTCGCGCCGACCGAGTCGGCGATCTCCCGCATGATCCGGAAGTTGACCTTCCGCGGGTACGCCGAGTAGCCGGCGACCAGGATCAGCGGCTTGAACTCCCGGGCCGCGGCGGCCACCTTGTCGTAGTCGATCAGGCCGGTGGCCGGGTCGGTGCCGTAGCTGCGCTGGTCGAACATCTTGCCGGAGATGTTCGGCCGGAAGCCGTGGGTGAGGTGGCCGCCGGCGTCCAGCGACATGCCCAGCATCCGCTGGTCGCCCAGCTCCCGGCGGAGCGCGAACCAGTCCGCCTCGGTCAGGTCGTTGACCTGGCGCACCTGGGCCTTCTTCAGCGCGGGGGACTCCACCCGGTCGGCCAGGATCGCCCAGAACGCGACCAGGTTGGCGTCGATGCCCGAGTGTGGCTGCGCGTACGCGTGGGCGGCCCCGAACAGCTCCCGGGCGTGCTCGGCGGCGAGCGCCTCCACGGTGTCGACGTTCTGGCAGCCGGCGTAGAAGCGGCGGCCGACGGTGCCCTCGGCGTACTTGTCGCTGAACCAGTTGCCCATCGCCAGCAGGGTGGCCGGGGAGGCGTAGTTCTCACTGGCGATCAGCTTGAGCGACTCGCGCTGGTCGGTCAGCTCCGCGCCGATGGCGTCGGCCACCCGGGGCTCGACGGCCCGGATCACCTCGAGCGCGCTGCGGAAGGCGGTGGATTCGGCGTTCAGCGACATGCGACCTCCTGGTGACGTGCGGAAGGCCCAGGCGCTCGGCGTGCGTCCTTGTCGACGGGACCGCTTCCCGATGGTGCTCCATCCCCACGCGCCAGTCACGGCCCGCCGCCGATCCTACCGGGTCTGCCCGGCCGGGGTCCCGGCGAACCCCGCGCGGTGGCCGAGCCGGGCAGCGCCGACTGATTCCGCCGCGCACCACCCCCGTGCCCTGCCGGCGTGGGGGCGGTGCGCGTACGATCTGCCGATGCGGGGCGGGGAGGGCAACCTGGTCGCGATCAGCGACCTGCACGTGGGGTACCGGGAGAACCGGGACCTGGTCGAGGCGTTACGGCCGGAGTCCCCGGGGGACTGGCTGCTGGTCGCGGGCGACGTGGGGGACACCGTCGCCGACGTCGAGTGGGCGCTCACGCTGCTCGCCGAGCGGTACCACACGGTGGTCTGGGCGCCCGGCAACCACGAGCTGTGGACCCCGCCCGCCGACCCGGTGACGCTGCGCGGGGAAGCGCGCTACCGGCACCTGGTGGAGATCTGCCGCCGACTGGGCGTGGTCACTCCGGAGGACGAGTACCCGGTGTGGACCGGGCCGGGCGGGCCGGCGTTGGTGGTGCCGATGTTCCTGCTCTACGACCACAGCTGGCGACCGCCCGGCTTCGACTCGGTCGAGGCCGCCCTCGCCGAGGCGCACCGGACCGGGATCGTCTGCACCGACGAGTTCCTGCTCCACCCGGACCCGCACCCGAGCCGGATCGACTGGTGCGCGGCCCGCGTCGCGGAGACCGCCCGCCGGCTGGACGCGCGCGACCCGGCGCTGCCCACCGTGCTGGTCAACCACTGGCCGCTGGTCCGCCAACCGACCGACGTGCTGCGCTACCCGATCTTCGCGCAGTGGTGCGGCACCGAGGCCACCGCCGACTGGCACCGCCGGTACGACGCCGCCGCCATGGTCTACGGCCACCTGCACATCCCCCGCACCACCTGGTACGACGGGGTGCGCTTCGAGGAGGTCTCGGTGGGCTACCCGCGGGAGTGGCGGCCGCGCCGCCTACCCCCGGGTCGGGTGCGGCGGATCCTGCCGGCGCCGCAGGGCAGGCCGCCGACCGCCTGGTGAGACGGCGACGGGGCCCGGCCGACCGGCCGGGCCCCGTTCGTGCCGGCCCGCTCAGGCGGTGGCGGCGTCGTGCGCGCTCTTGATCGCCTTCGGGTCGGTCGGACTACGCGGCGCGTCCTTGCGCATCGCGATCATCCGCTCGCCGATCTCCTGGAGCTGGTTGCGGCCGAGCGCCTCCCGGACCTTCGGGAACCACTCCTGCTCCTCCTCCTCGACGTGGTGCTCGACGTTCTCGATCAGCACCGTCGTCTTGGCGACGAACCGCTCGTCGGCGGCGTCCATCGCGGCCAGCTCGGCGCAGAGCAGGTCCGCGACGTGGTGCTCCTCGTACGACTCGAGGATGTCGTCCTCCAGGTCCGGCAGCAGCTTGCGGACCTCCGGGTACATCACCTCGTTCTCCAGGTAGGTGTGCACGGTGAGCGCCTCCAGGATCTGCGTCACCAACCGCTGGCGGGTCGCCGCCGGGCCGTCCTCGGCCTTCTGGAACTCCTTGAAGAGACGGCGCATCTCCTTGTGGTCCTCTTTGAGCAGCACGATGGCATCGGTGGACACCGGCAGACCTCCCTGGTTCGGCTGACGGCTTCCGGTACCCCCGGCCCGAGCTGGGAAACGGGTGCGGCCACCGCGGGCGTGAGCCCACCGGTGACGGCGAGGCCGGCGCCGAGCGTCACGGCGGACGCGGCGGCCAGTGTCTTGTGACGGAGGCTCTTCACACAGACTCCCAGGGGCCGTCCCCCGCCGGGCGGCACCCCTGACGGGGGCGCGACCGGCGGCAGCGGGCGGATGCCCGCTTTCGAGGCAACAGCGTGCGTCACTGCTGTGGCGTTACACACACCTGCGAAGTCGGGCCGCCGCCGTCACACCGTGGCGAGGGTGTGCGGGATCTCGTCGAGCAGCTCCCGGGCGAGGAAACCGATCCGGCCGAACCGCGGCACCAGCCGCTGGCCGCTGACCGCGTGCGCCCAGGCCGCCCAGCAGGCCGCCTGCGCCGGTTCCGCGCCCCGGGAGAGCAGCCCGGCCAGCAATCCGGAGCGCACGTCCCCGCTGCCCGAGGTGCCGAGCCCGGCGTCGCCGCTCTCCTCCCGCCAACCGGTGCCGTCCGGGGTGGCGATGTGGCCGTAGAGGGAGACCACCGCCTCGTACCGGGCGGCCAGCTCGCGGGCCTCCGCGTCCAGGTCGTCGCCGGGGTCGCGGCCCAGCAGGTGCTTCGCCTCGGTCAGGTTCGGGGTGAGCACCGCCCGCCGCCCCGACCCGACCAGCAGGTCCGGCTCGTGGCTGAGCGCCCCGAGCGCGTACGCGTCGAGCACCAGCCCGGTCTCCTTGCCGGCCGCCGCCACCACCAGGCGCAGCAGCGCCCGGGTCTGGTCGATGTCGTTGAGGCCCGGGCCGACCGTCACCACGTCCGCCCGCTCCACCAGGTCGCCGAGTCGGTCACCGGGGTCGCCGGCGACCGCCCCCTCGGCGGTCTCCGGCAGCCCGACGACCAGCGCCTCCGGCACCTGGATGCTGAGCGCGGCGGCGGTGGACTCGGCGGCGGCCAGCTGCAGCACGCCGGCCCCGGCCCGCAGCGCGGCCACCCCGGCCAGCAGCACCGCGCCGGGGGTGAACCGGGAGCCGCCCACCACCAGCACCGTGCCCCGGTGCTCCTTGCCGCCGGTCGGCACCGGCAGCGCCCAGTCGCGCAGCAGGCCGGGTGTGATCACGCTGGTGTCAGACCGGTTCGGCATGGATCTCGTCCTCCCGGGTCGGGCGGGCACCCTGCTGGTGCAGGTGGCGCACGTCGTTGAAGATGTCCGGCACCAGCTGGCCCTCGGCGTCGGCGGACCAGCCGGTCACCGAGCAGTTGGCGATCACGTGCTCGCGGGTCAGCCCCATCAGCTCCTCCTCGGTCAGCCCCTCCACCAGGTAACGAAGCAGGAAGACCAGGGCGTCGTGGCCGAACAGCAGCACCCGTCGCCCCGCGTGGTCGCGGCGCAGGTCGCCCAGCAGCGCGCGGAGCCGCAGCGCCACGTCCGTCCAGGACTCGCCGCCCGGCGGCCGGTAGTAGAACTTGCCGAGCCGCCGACGCCGGTCGGCCTCCGCGGGAAAGTGTGCCTGCACCCCGTGGCCGGTGTACCCGTCGAGGATGCCCAGCTCCCGGTCGCGCAGCCGCTCGTCCCGGCTGGCGGGGACGCCGGTGTCGGCCAGCGCCAACTGCGCGGTGCGCACCGCACGCAGGTACGGCGACACCACCGCCACGTCGGGCCGACGCGCTTCCGGCAGCCCGGCGAGCCAGCGCGCGGTGGCCCGGGCCTGCTCCTCGCCGGTCGCCGACAGCGGCACGTCCGCGTCCCGGTGGGTCAGGTCGATCAGCTCGGCGCCGGACGCCTCGGCCGCCGACGCGGCCACGTTCGCCGTGCTCTCGCCGTGCCGCACGATCCACAGCGCTGCCAGTTCCGCCATGCGCCCCTCCCTACCCGAGGTGCCGTTCGGGTAACCGTGCCGGCCGGGGCGTAGCGCAGGGGACGGCGGGTACGCGTGGTGCTCCGCCGCAAACCGATATCTGGGGAGGTGCGCCGTGGCGACGATGGTCAACGAGAAGGTCAGCCCGGTCAAGGACGAGAACTACGATCTGATCCACGCGATCCAGCTCTCGCTGGAACACATCTATCGGATGGACACCTACATCGCCGACGCGGAGCGCGCCGGCGACAGCGAGCTGGCCACCTGGTTCCGCAAGATCCAGGAAAACAACCGCAAGGCCGGTGAACAGGGCAAGAAGATGCTGATGGAGCGGATGCAGCGGGAGAACGGCTGATCCCGACGCGGCGGCCGGACGGGCGGTGTCCGCTCCGGTCGCCGCGTCCGGCCCGGCTGTCGGATTTCTTCCGGACCGGGTTGGGCCGTCCACCGAGGGGCAGCGCGATTCCCTGACCACCGGCCACAATGGCGCGGTCGAGGGCCGGCTACGGGGGCGGCCCCACTTCAGGTCGGGGGGACGGCCCGTGACGGTCATCCGTGGTCTGCGCGAGGCTCTCGTGCTCTTCGCCGTCGCGGTGCTGCTGCTGGCGGTGGTCGTCGGCGTCTGGGTGGCGGTGAGCGGTGGCGACTTCGTGCACCGGCTGGGGATCGCCTGCATGATCGTCGGTGCGCTGGTGGGCATGACCGGCGACCTCACGCTGAGCCGCATCGAGACGATGCCCGCCCGCTCGGTGTTCGGGCTGGCCCCCGAGCGTGAGGGTGCCGGTGACGGCCGGGTGCTCACCGGGGTGGGCATCTTCCTGTTCGTGGGGCTGCCGCTGATGGCGGTCGGCCTGTTCCTCGTCGGCTGAACCACCTCGGCCGTCCGAGCGGGCGGTGGACCGCCTCGGTGACCGGACCGGCGGCCGTGCCCGGTCGGCCGGCCGATAGCCTGCGCTCGTGGACGGCGAGGGTGACGGTGGGCGGCTGGCGGCGTCGCTCGGGCGCCGGCTGGCCGGGCTGACCTTCGCCGATCTGGGCACCGACGAGGTGACCGCCCGGATCATCGACTCCGTCGTGGCGTGGGCGGCGGAGCAGGGCTGGCGGGTCTATCGCCGGGCGCCCAGCGTGCTGCCGCTGCCGCCGCCGATGACCGACCGGCACTCCGTGCTGGACGTGGCCTGCGCCCGGCCGGACGGCCCGCCGGTCGTGGTCGAGGTCGACCACACCGACCGGCGGCGTACCTGGGAGAAGCTCGCGGCGGAGGCCGCGGCCGGCCGGGTGGCGGTCTGGGTCCGCTGGGGCCCGGGGCGGTTCGCCACACCGCCGGCGCCGATCCACCTGGTGACCTGCGAGGTGAGCCGCCGTGCCGGCCCGCCGGGCGCCGGCCGTCGGCACTCTCGGTCCCCGGCCGCGGACCGGCCGCCGCCCGCGCACTCCGCGCCGGGCACCGGCGACGCCGTCGCGGAACCACTACCGCTGGCCGACCCCGAGCGGCCCTGACCCGGTCCGCCGTCGGCGCTCGGGTCGGTACGCCCGCGGTTCACTGATCGAAGCGGGACGGGTCGCCGGCGCCGCGGCGGACGATCTCCGGCTCGTCCTGCGAGAAGTCGACCACCGTCGTCGGCACGGTCCCGCACTCGCCGGAGTCGAGCACCGCGTCGACCTGGTGGTCGAGCTGTTCCTTGATCTCCCAGCCCTGGGTCATCGGCTCGTCCTCGCCCGGCAGCAGCAGGGTGCTGGACAGCAGCGGCTCGCCCAGCTCCGCCAGCAGGGCCTGGGTCACCGTGTGGTCCGGGATGCGTACCCCGACGGTCTTCTTGCGCGGGTGCAGCAGCCGGCGCGGCACCTCCTTGGTCGCCGGGAGGATGAAGGTGTAGCTGCCGGGCGTCGCCGCCTTCAACGAGCGGAACAGCGCGTTGTTGATCTGCACGAACTGCCCGAGCTGCGCGAAGTCCCGGCACACCAGGGTGAAGTGGTGCCGGTCGTCGAGCTGGCGGATCTGCCGGATCCGGTCGATGCCGTCCCGGTTGCCCATCCGGCAGCCGAGCGCGTAGCAGGAGTCCGTCGGGTAGGCGATCAACGCGTCCGCGCGCAACAGGTCCACCACCCGTGCGATGGTCCGCGGCTGCGGGTTGTCCGGGTGCACGTCGAGGTACGTCGCCATGCAGCGAAGCTTAGAAGCGCCGGTGCCGGGTCGTCGCGTCGGTGCCCCGGGATCGGCCGCTGCCAGTACGGTGTGAGGCGTGGCGACCGCGGCCGAGGAGATCCGGGTGGGGGAGCGGCTGGTCCGGGTCTCCAGCCCCGACAAGCCCTACTTTCCCGAGCGCGGGCTGACCAAGCTGGACGTGGTCCGCTACTTTCTCTCCGTCGGCGACGGCATCCTGCGCGCGCTCAAGGACCGCCCGACGATGCTGGAGCGCTGGCCGCGCGGGGTGTTCGAGGGCGCGAAGATCGGCACCCGGCAGGACAACCGGGGCGACGCGTTCTACCAGAAGCGGCTGCCGGCCGGCGCCCCCGACTGGGTACGCACCGCGCACATCACCTTTCCCAGCGGCCGGACGGCCGACGAGGTGGCGCCGAGCGAGCTTGCCGTGGTGGCCTGGGCGGTGAACCTGGGCACCCTGCGGTTCCACCCCTGGCCGGTCACCGCGGCCGACGTGGAGCGTCCCGACCAGCTGCGGATCGACCTCGACCCGATGCCCGGCGTCGGCTTCGACCAGGTGGTGCCGGTGGCCCACGAGGTGCGCGGGTTCCTCGACGAGCTGGGGCTGGTCGGCTATCCGAAGACCACCGGCGGGCGCGGCCTGCATGTCTACCTCAGCATCGAGCCGCGGTGGAGCTTCGGCGAGTGCCGGCGGGCGGTGCTGGCGCTGGGTCGGGAGATCCAGCGCCGCCGGCCGGACCTGGTCACCACCACCTGGTGGCGGGACCAGCGCGACAAACCGGTCTTCGTGGACTACAACCAGATGGCCCGCGACCACACGGTGACCTCGGCGTACTCGATCCGGCCGACCCCGGCCGCGCTGGTCTCCGCACCGCTGTCCTGGTCCGAGCTGGACGACGTACGCCCGGAGGACTTCGACGTGGTCAGCATGCCGGCCCGCTTCGCCGAGCGGGGCGACCCGCACGCCGGGCTGGACGAGCGGCGGTTCTCGCTGGAGCCGCTGATCGAGCTGGCCGACCGGGAGGGCCTGGAGGCCCCGCCGGAGCGCTGAGCGGTCCTACTCCCACGGGCTGCGCGCCCCGGCGAACTCCTCGAAGACCAGCCAGGTGCGGGTGGACAGCACCCCGGCGATGCTCTGCACCCGGCCCAGCACCACGTCCCGCAGGGTCGCGTTGTCCGGCGCCCGGACCAGCGCCAGCACGTCGTGCTCCCCGCTGAGCAGCGCCACGTGCTCGACGTAGCGCACCCGGGCCAGCTCCGCCGACACCTCCCGCCAGGTGTTCTGCTGGATGGTCAGCGACAGGTAGGCCGACGTGCCCAGCCCGGCCGGCTCGGGCGCCACCCGGGCTCGGAAGCCGGTGATCACCCCGTCCCGCAGCAGCCGCTCCAGCCGGGCGTACGCGTTGGTGCGGGAGACGTGCACCCGCTCGGCGAGCGTCCGCACCGACATTCGGCCGTCCCGGGTCAGCTCGGCGAGGATCCGCCGGTCCACCTCGTCCAGCGGTACGGCCGAACGTCCCGTTCCGTCCGCCGGGCCCGGTGTCGGGCCGGTCTCCTGGCTCACGTCGACCTCCCCGAGATGCCGATCGTCCCGCGTTCCACCGGGATCTTGAGTCAATCATCCAACAGATGGAGCATAGGGCCACCACACGTCCAGGAGGTCCCCGCCGTGACGACCACACCCCAGGCGGTCCGCAGGGCATCCCCGCGCACCCCCCGGCCGGCCACCCCGGCCGACGCCGAGCCCACCGCCGGCCCGCCGTCGAACGGGTCGGCCCCGCTGCTGCCGCAGACCGAGCCGGTCCGCCTGCTCGACCCGGACGGCACCCCGCTGCCGGCCCGCGACGACTACCCCGAGCCGCCGGTCGAGGCGCTGCGCGAGATGTACCGCCGGATGGTCGTCGGGCGGCGCTTCGACGCGCAGTCCACCGCGCTGACCAAGCAGGGTCGGCTGGCCGTCTACCCGTCCTCGCGCGGCCAGGAGGCCTGCCAGGTCGGCGCCGTGCTCGCCGTCCGGGACACCGACTGGGTGTTCCCCACCTACCGGGAGTCGATGGCGCTGACCGCCCGCGGCATCGACCCGGTCGAGGTGCTCACCCTGCTGCGCGGCGACTGGCACTGCGGGTACGACCCCACCGAGGTGCACACCGCTCCCCAGTGCACCCCGCTGGCCACCCAGTGCGTGCACGCCGCCGGCCTGGCCTACGGCGAGGCGTACCAGGGGCGGGACACCGTGGCGCTGGCCTTCATCGGCGACGGCGCGACCAGCGAGGGCGACTTCCACGAGGGGATCAACTTCGCCGCCGTGTTCAAGGCCCCGGTGGTCTACTTCGTGCAGAACAACAAGTACGCGATCAGCGTGCCGCTGTCCCGGCAGACCGCCGCGCCCAGCCTGGCGTACAAGGGCGTCGGCTACGGCGTGCCCAGCGAGCAGGTCGACGGCAACGACCCGGTGGCGGTGCTCGCCGTGCTCACCCGCGCGGTGGCGCACGCC
Source organism: Micromonospora sp. NPDC000089 (assembly GCF_042899365.1). NCBI lineage: Bacteria > Bacillati > Actinomycetota > Actinomycetes > Micromonosporales > Micromonosporaceae > Micromonospora > Micromonospora sp. NPDC000089. The sequence continues at coordinate 110,485 of NZ_JBIAZT010000009.1, read as the reverse complement.
CGCGCCGGCCACGGCCCGTACCTGGTGGAGGCGCACACCTACCGGATGGAGGCGCACACCAACGCCGACGACGCGACCCGCTACCGGGACGCCGACGAGGTGGAGGCGTGGCGGGACCGCGACCCGGTGGCCCGGCTCGAGGCGTACCTGCGGGACCGGGGCGCGCTCGACGACGCCGCCGTGGCCGCGATCGCCGAGGAGGCCGAGGCGTACGCCGCCGACCTGCGCGAGCGGATGCACGACAAGCCGCAGGTCGACCCGCTGAGCCTCTTCGACCACGTGTACGCCGAGCCGACCCCGCAGCTGGTCGAGCAGCGCGAGCAGGTCCGGGCCGAGCTGGCCGCCGCGCAGGAGGGGGACGCCTGATGGCCACCGTGACCATGGCGAAGGCGCTCAACGCCGCGCTCGCCGACGCGCTGCTCGAGGACGAGCGGGTGGTCGTCTTCGGCGAGGACGTCGGCCAGCTCGGCGGCGTCTTCCGGATCACCGACGGGCTGCAGGCCCGGTTCGGCGACAAGCGCTGCTTCGACACCCCGCTGGCCGAGGCCGGCATCGTCGGCTTCGCCGTCGGCCTGGCCATGTCCGGCCTGCGGCCGGTGGTGGAGATGCAGTTCGACGCGTTCGCGTACCCGGCGTTCGAGCAGATCGCCTCGCACGTGGCGAAGCTGCGCAACCGCACCCGCGGCGCGCTCAGCGTGCCGATGGTGATCCGGGTGCCGTACGCCGGCGGCATCGGCGGCGTCGAGCACCACTGCGACTCGTCCGAGGGGTACTACGCGCACACCCCGGGCCTGAAGGTGGTCACCCCGGCGACCGTCGAGGACGCGTACTCGCTGCTGCGCGCGGCGATCGACGACCCGGACCCGGTGGTCTTCCTGGAGCCGAAGAAGCTCTACTTCGCCAGCGGCGAGGCGGAGCTGCCGGCGCGTACCGCGCCGATCGGCACCGCCGTGGTCCGCCGGCCCGGCACCGACGCCACCCTGGTCGCGTACGGCCCGGCGGTGCCGGTCGCGCTGGAGGCCGCCGAGGCCGCCCGCGAGGACGGCTGGGACCTGGAGGTGGTGGACGTGCGCAGCATCGTGCCGTTCGACGACGCCACCGTCACCGCCTCGGTCCGCCGGACCGGCCGGTGCGTGGTGATCTCCGAGGCGCAGGGCTTCGCCGGGGTCGGCGCGGAGATCGCCGCCCGGGTGCAGGAGCGCTGCTTCCACGCGCTGCACGCCCCGGTGCTGCGGGTGTCCGGGCTGGACATCCCGTACCCGGCGCCGATGCTGGAGCACACCCACCTGCCGTCCGTGGACCGGGTGCTGGACACCGTCGCCCGCCTCCAGTGGGACGACCAGCCCGACCCCCGGTGGGTGGCGGCATGAGCAGCACTGCGGCCGGGACCCGGGTGTTCCTGCTGCCGGACCTCGGCGAGGGGTTGAGCGAGGCGGAGATCGTCGAGTGGCGGGTCGCCGTCGGCGACGAGGTCACCGTGGACCAGAGCGTGGTCGAGGTGGAGACCGCCAAGGCGGTCGTCGACGTGCCCTGCCCGTACGCCGGTCGGGTCGTCGCCCTGCACGGCGCGGCCGGTGAGGTCCGCCCGGTCGGCCAGCCGCTGATCACCATCGCGCCGCTCGACGGGGGCGGCGACGAGCCCGCCGGGCACGCCACCTACCGCGAGGAGGAGCGGGCCGGCTCCGGCAACGTCCTCATCGGGTATGGCACCGGCCACGGCGGCCCGGCCCGGCGGCGCCGGCGTCCCCGGCTGGCGCTCGCCCCGGCCGGCGCCGACGCTCCCGCCGGGCCGGCCGACGCCGGGCGCGCCGCGGTGCCGACCAACGCCGCCGACCAAACCGCCGCCGGCGACAGTACGACCGTCACGGCCCCCGCCCCCCGGACGGCGCCGCTGGTCATCTCGCCGATCGTGCGGCGGCTGGCCCGGGAACGCGGGGTGGACCTGTCCGCGCTGCGCGGCACCGGCCCCGGCGGGGTGATCCGCCGGGTGGACGTCGAGTCCGCGTTGGACGTCGCGCCCACGGCGGCCGCGCCCGCGCGGCTGGCGGCCGTGCCGGACCGGCCCGTGGACGCGCACGTCGGGCTGGCCCCGGCCGGCGACCGGGATGTGGTCATCCCGCTCACCGGCATCCGCAAGGCGATCGCCGACAAGCTTTCCCGCAGCCGGCGGGAGATCCCCGAGGTGACCATCTGGGTCGACGTGGACGCCACCGCCCTGCTGGAGACCCGGCGGGCGATCAACGCGGCCACCCCGGACGAGCCGGTGAGCATCCTGGCCCTGTTGGCCCGGGTCTGCCTGAGCGGGCTGCGGCGCTATCCGCAGCTCAACGCCCGGGTGGACACCGAGGGGCAGCGGATCGTCCAGTCCGCCGGGGTGCACCTGGGCATCGCCGCGCAGACCGACCGCGGCCTGGTGGTGCCGGTGCTGCGGGACGCCCAGCGGCTGACCACCCGGGAGCTGGCCGCCGCGCTGGCGGAGACCACCGCCGCGGCCCGGGCCGGCACGCTGCCGCCCGCGCGGCTGACCGGCGGCACGTTCACGCTGAACAACTACGGCGTGTTCGGGGTGGACGGTTCCACCCCGATCATCAACCACCCGGAGGCGGCGCTGCTCGGGGTGGGCCGGATCGTGGACAAGCCGTGGGTGGTGGACGGCCAGCTCGCGGTGCGCAAGGTGACCCAGCTGAGCCTCACCTTCGACCACCGGGTCTGCGACGGTGGCGTGGCCGGCGGGTTCCTGCGCCACGTGGCGGACTGCGTGGAGCAGCCGGCCCTGCTGGTGGCGAACGTCTGACCCGGCACGGAGTCGGCCGCCCGCTGCCGGGTCGGCCGGCTCCGTGTCCCGGACGACCGCTCCGTCCCGAATGGGGGCGGCGTTTCCTCGCGCCCGGGCCGGGAAACCGGCGGCGGAAGCCTTCCGCCGAGAGGAGCGCCCCGTGTCGTTCCAGGTGCTACCCGCCGCCGTGCGTTACCACCGACCGCCGGTGGCCGGCGCGCCGCTGTGGTGCAACGCCCACGACTACGGCCTGACCGGCGACGGGGTGACCAACGACCAGCCGGCGTTGGCGGCCCTGGTGGACCGGCTCGGCGACGGCTACGCCGCGGACGGGCGGGCCCGGGTGATCTGGTGCCCGCCCGGCATCTACTCCATCCGGGACGCCGGCACCGTCTGGCGCAGCGGGGTGTCGCTGATCGGCGCCGGCCCGGCCGCCACCCGGTTCTTGCTCAGCAACGCCGGCAACCGCGCGGATCCCACGCCGCTGGCGTTCTGGACCGCGCTGCAGCACGGCGCCGACCGGGACCGGCACATCGCCGACTGCACCTTCGCCGACTTCGAGATCGACGGCTCCGGGGTGGCGATGGCCGAGTACAGCTACCTGGCCAAGGGGCTCGGGCTGCAGTACGTGGTGCGCGGCGTCTTCCGCAACCTCTACATCCACCACACCGCCGCCTCCGGGCTGGGCTGCGACTTCCTGCAGGACTCGCTGATCGACGGGGTGGTGGTGGTCGGCTGCGGCCGACTGGACAACGGCGAGGACATCGGCGGCGCGGGCATCGGCGTCGGGATCGGTGGCTGGGGGACGGTCGAGCGGCTGACCATCGCCAACTGCACCGCGCTCGGCAACGGCACGAACGGTATCTTCCTGGAGCTGCAGAAGGACTACTGGCCCCCGCCGCGCGGCTACCGGATCGTCGGCTGTCACACCCAGAACAACCGGTTCGGCATCTCGGACTGGGGCGCGGACGGCCTGATCGTCAGCGCCTGCACGATGACCGGGAACCTGGAGGCCGGTTTCGACGTCTCGGCCAACGGCACCGCCGGAGTGGCCGGCCGGGGCGGCCTGCTGACCGACTGCGTGATCGACGGCAACCTGGCCGACGGGGTCAGTATCGGCAACACCCCCGGCCCGTACACGGTGCGCGGCAACCGGATCAGCGGCAACGGCCGGTTCGGCTACCACCAGCACAACCTCGGCCACGGCTATCAGGACCCGTCGATGGACATCGTCATCGAGAGCAATGAGTTCTGGGGCAACGGGCTGGAGGGCATCCGGATCGACCGGCCGATGACCGACGCGGTGGTGCTGCACAACCGGATCCGCAACAACGGCCGGCAGTGCGCCGTCGCCTGCTCCGGCGGCGGGGAGACGGTCCGCTACAGCGAGCGTTCCCTGGTCGACCGGTCGGCGAACTGGTCCCCGGACGGGCACCGGGGGAAGATGCTGCGGGTCGGCCGGCGCACCGCCATGGTGGCCGCCAACACCGCCACCGAGCTCACCCTCGCCCCGGTCCGCCCGGACGGGTTCAGCGCGTGGAGCGGCGACACCCCGCCGCCGGGCGCGGCGTACGAGCTGCCCGGCACCCCGGACTGCCGGGCCGGGATGGCCGTCAACGCCCCCTTCGACTCGGCGACCGTGCGGGGTAACCGGATCTGGGACAACCACCACCAGCGCACCCAGACCCACGCGCTGTGGATCAGCGACCGGGGCAGCTGCGTGTCCTGCCGGGTGGAGGACAACGACTTCGCCGGGAACGCCGAGGCGGACGTCCGACTGGACACTCCGCCCGTCGGCGGCCGTTGGGACCGCAACCACGGCGACGAGGACTGGGACTGACCCGACGTGGGGCAGTGGTCCCACCGCCGCCGATCCGGGACGTCCGATCCTCCTCGGCACCGGGGCAGCACATCACCCGCCAAATGCCCACCGGTTTCCGAGTATTTCCCGCAAAAGTGCGTCGGGGTGCGAGAAGCGCCCTACAGAATGAGGGCCAAGGGGACAGGAAACGGGGGACTGAACATGGATGTGAGGCGGCGATTGACGCTGTTGGCGGTGACCATCGCAGCCACACCGTTGGTCCTCGGCGGCTGCACCGCCGGGCCGAGGACGGCCGGCGGCGCGGCGCAGGGGCAGGCGGCCGCTCCCACGGTCACCGTGACACCCGGTGACCGGGCGAAGGACGTGCCGATCAGCGCCGAGGTCGGCGCGACCGTGGCCGGCGGCCGGATCAGCGCGGTGAAGCTCACCGACGACAAGGGGAAGCAGGTCGCGGGCGAGGCGCGGGAGGACGGCAGCAGCTGGGTGCCGGCGGCCCCGCTGGAGTATGGGCGCCGGTACACCGCGGAGGTGACCGCAACCGGCGATCGGGGCCGCAGCACGGTCGGGCGCACGACGTTCACCACCGCGCCGAAGTCGACCCGGGAGGCGATCACCAGCACCCTCTACTTCGACAAGAACCAGACGTACGGGACGGCCATGCCGGTGACCGTCGCATTCGAGCCGGCCATTCCGAAAGAGGCTCGCGCGGCCGTCCAGCGGCGATTGTTCGTGAAGACCGATCCGCCGCAGCCGGGTGCCTGGTCGTGGCTGGACGACGGCAGTCAGGTCTACTACCGGGCGCCCGACTTCTGGAAGTCGGGCACCAGCATCAGCGTCCGTTCCGCGCTGGCCGGGCTGCCGATCGGCGGCCAGTACGTCGGTGACGATGACCGGCGGTCGGTCTCGAAGATCGGCCGGCAGGTCGCCCTGGACATCGACAACGCGACGAAGCAGATGTCGGTCTTCCAGGACGGCAAGCTGATCAAGAAGATCCCGGTGAGCCTCGGCAAGCCGAGCACGCCGAGCTCCAGCGGCAAGATGGTGATCATGGAGAAGTTCCAGCAGACCCGCTTCGACACCCGGGGCGAGCCGGACGGCGGCTACGTGGTCGACGTCGAGGACGCCCAGCGGCTCACCTGGGGCGGCGAGTTCATCCACGCCGCGCCGTGGTCGGAGGGGGAGCAGGGCTACACCAACACCTCGCATGGCTGCGCCAACGTCTCGTCCACCGCGGCGGACTGGCTGATGGGGATCACCCAGGTCGGCGACCTGGTCACCGTCAAGGGCACCGAGGTGCCGCTGCGGGCCGGCAACGGCTGGACGGCCTGGAACGTCAGCTGGGACGAGTTCGTCAAGGGCAGCGCGCTGCCGGTGCCGCCGGGCCTGAAGCCGGCGCCCACCACCAGCCCGGTGCATCCGGGCGCGGTGGCCGGGGGTTCGTCGCCGGCGCCGGCACCGTCGGCCAGCGGCGGCTGAGACCTCAGGGGAGGAACGACCGGAAACGACCGGTCCGCCGACAGGCGGGCCGGTCGCGACCGTTGCGGTCTCAGCCCAGGTCGACCCGGGCGATTCCCGAGCCGATCAGGCTGCCCAGCCAGAGCCGGTCGCCGTGCTGCCGGACCCCGGTGATCATCCAGTACGCCGCCTCCGGGCCGTGCAGCGTCCGCAGCACCCGCCCGTCCCCGTCGACCAGCGCGACCAGCCCGTACCGCTGCGGCTGCGGGCGGACGGCGTCGGGCAGCAGCGCGACCAGCTGCCGCACCCGCGGGTGCGGCAGCAGCCGTTCCACCGCCGGCAGTCGCGGGCTGGGCAGCGCGATCCAGTACGTCCCGTCGCCGACCGCGCTGAGATTGTCCGGGTACGCGGGCAGCTCGGTTAGCACGGTCGTCCGGCCGGTCGGCAGATCGACCCGCAGCAGCCGGTGGGTGCTGGTCTCGGCCAGCATCAGCGCCGACTCGTCCGGGGTGAGCGCGAGCCCGTTGGGGAAGTACAGCCCGTCGGCGACCACGTCGGTCCGCCCGCTGCCCGGGTGGTACGCCAGCACCCGCCCGTTGGGCCGGTGCTCCAGCAGGTCGTGCTTCCAGTGCGAGAGCGGGAAGCGGTCGGACGAGTCGGTGAAGTAGACGGTGCCGTCCGCGGCCACCGCGGCGTTGTCGGCCAGGTGCACGCCCCCGGCGGTGCCGGTCGTGGGCGCGGTGCCGGTCAGCTCGCGCACCGCGCCGTCCGGGGTGACCCGCAGCAGCCCCCGGTACGCGTCGCAGACCACCAGGCTGCCGTCGCGCCGGTCCAGCTCGACGCCGAGCGGCCGGCCACCGGTCTCGGCGAGCAGCCGCGGCTCGGTGCCGGTCGGCGCGTCCGTCGGCCACCACCAGAGCCGGCCGTCCTCGGTGCCGCTGATCACCCGGCCGTCGGGGTCGACGAGCACGTCCTCCGGGCCGTGCGCCCCGGCTGGCAGGGGCAGCAGTTCGGCGCGGTCCAGCCGCCGGTCGGTGGCCGCCCACACCCCGTCCAGCGGCGGCGGGACGGTGGCCGGCTCCCGGACGGGGCGGATCAACCGGGGCGGGCGTCGGCGGGGTACGACCATCCGCCCATTGTCGCCCGCCGATCGGTACCCCGCCGCCCGGTGTCCGTCGGCTACCCCGGGGTCCACCCGGAGACGGATCCGGGACGTCCCCGGGGGCGACCCTGGGCGTACCCGGGGATCGGCCCTCGGCGGGGTGGAACTGTCGGGGGTGGGGGCTAGGTTCGTAGCCATGGGACAGCGCGATGACCGGTTCGACGTGCAGCTCACGGTGGCCGACGACGTGGTCGAGGTGCGGGCGGTGGGCGAGATCGACGTCGCCACCGTCGGCGCGTTCCGGGCCGCGCTCTGGGCCGCTCCACCGCGTCCGGTGGTCCGGGTCGACCTGTCCGGGGTCGGCCTGCTCTCGGCCGCCGGGGTTCGCGCCCTGGCCGCCGCGCACCTGCGGGTCCGGGCCTTCGGTGGCGTGCTGGTGCTGGTCGACCCGGCCCCGGTGGTCGCCCGGGTGCTGCGGGTGACCGGCCTGCACCGGGTCGTCACGGTGCAGGCCGGCCACTCCGGTGCCGCGCTCCGCCGGGCGGATCTGGTCGCCTGCGCCTGATCCGCCCGGGCCGCGCCGGTCAGCGGACGTCGAGCAGGTCCACCACGAAGACGAGGGTCTCGTTCGGCTTGATCACGCCGCCGGCGCCGCGGGCCCCGTAGCCTAGGTGCGGCGGGATGGTCAGCCGGCGGCGACCGCCGACCTTCATGCCGATCACGCCCTGGTCCCAGCCGGCGATGACCTGGCCGCCGCCGAGCGGGAACTCGAAGCTCTCGCCCCGGTTCCAGGACGCGTCGAACTCCCGGCCGGTGGAGTGCGACACCCCGACGTAGTGCACGCTGGCCAGCTGGCCCGGCCGGGCCTCGGGCCCGTCGCCGACGGTGATGTCCTCGATCACGAGGTCGGCCGGGGGAGCGCCCTCGATCGGGCCGATCTCGGGCTTGCCTGCCTGGGGCATGTTCATCTGCTGATCTCCTGCCGATTCTGGCGCGATCGTCCGGTCGACGTCGATCCTGCCCGATCGCGACCGGCCGATGCCCGGCAGTCCCCACGCCGGGCCGCCCGGAACACACCGAAGGCGCGGCCCTCGGGCCGCGCCCCCGGTCAGCGGAGCCAGGCGAACCGGCGGTCAGCCCCGGTGGATCACCGGCCGGGCCAGCTGGTCGGCGAGCAGCGCGGGCGCCTCGGCGAGGGACGGGCCGTACCAGGTCAGGTGGCGACCGGAGACCAGTGCGCACGGGGTGCCGGGGAACGCCTCCGGGCCGTCCTCGGCGGTGAACAGGTACGGCTCGTCCGGCAGCACCACCAGCTCGGGTGCCCGGGCGCGCAGCTCGTCGAGGCCCGGGCGGGGATACCGTTCGGGGTGGTCGGCGTAGGCGTTGCCCACGCCCAGCCGGCGCAGCACGTCCCCGGCGAAGGTGTCGCCGCCGAGCACCACCCACGGCCGGCGCCACACCGGGATCACGGCCGCCCGCGGCGTGGCCGGCACCGGCGTCGCCCAGGCCTCGCGGGCGGCGGTCAGCCACTCCGGCGCACCGGCGACGCCGAGCGCGGCGAGCAGGTCGGCCAGCTCGGTGAGCGCCTGCGGCACCGTACGGGGGTAGGTGACCCGGACCGGCACCCCGGCGGCGGCCAGCGCGTCGGCGTCCTCGCGGCGGTTCTCCTCCACGTTGAGCAGCACCAGATCGGGCCGCAGGGCGAGCACCCGACCCAGGTCGGGGTACTTGCTGCCGCCGACCCGGGCGACGTCCAGGCCGGCCGGGTGGGTGCACCAGTCGGTGGCGCCGACCAGCACCTCGGGCACGGTGACCGCGACCGCCTCGGTCAGCGACGGCACCAGCGACACGACCCGCATCGGCGTACCCCCTTCTCGGTGGCCGACCGTCCGGTGCGGACGGCCGCCGGCCCATGATCGTCTCTCCGGTGGCCGGTCCCGCCGTCGGGACCGACAATGAGCCGGTGTCCGAACCTCCTACCCTGCCACCCCGCCGGCCGGTCCCCGGGTACGGCGTCACCACCGACGAGGCGTTGCCGCGCTGCCGCGACTTCGCCGACTTCCTGACCCGGCGGCGCAGCGTGCGGGAGTTCAGCGACCGGCCGCTGCCCGACGGGGTGCTGGAGCAGGCGCTGCGCGCGGCGGCCAGCGCGCCCAGCGGGGCCAACCTGCAGCCGTGGCGGTTCGTCGTGGTGACCGACCCGCGGCTCAAGCACCAGCTGCGGGTCGCGGCGGAGGCCGAGGAGCAGGTCTTCTACGACCGGCGGGCGCCCGAGGAGTGGCTGGCCGCGCTGGCCCCGCTCGGCACCGACGCGCGCAAGCCGTTCCTGGAGACGGCGCCCGCGGTGATCGTCGTGTTCGAGGTGCACCGCGGGCCGCGCTCGCCCCGGCCGTACTATGTCAAGGAGTCGGTCGGCATCGCGGTCGGCTTCCTGCTGGCCGCGCTGCACCAGGCCGGGCTGGCCACCCTCACCCACACCCCGAGCCCGATGCGCTTCCTGAACAAGCTGCTGGACCGGCCGGCGGAGGAGCGGGGCAACCTGATCATCCCGGTCGGTTACCCGGCCGACGACGCGACCGTGCCGGCGGTGGACCGCAAGCCGCTGTCCGACGTGGTGGTCTGGCGCTGACGCGTCAGAGGTGACCGGCGGTGGCCGGCGCCGCCTCCCGGGCCACCGCGGCCACCGGCACCCCCTGCTGGGCCGCCCACTCCACCGCGTGCCGCACGTCGGCCACCGGCAGCGGCCGCCGGTCGGTCACCGTCACCGCCGCGTGCACCGCGAAGGCCACGAAGGGGTACGACCGGGCCAGCGCGGCCACCGAGGCGTGCACCTGCCCGGCCGAGGCCACCGCCTCGTCGTCGGTGACCGACGGCAGGACCAGCAGGAACTCGTCCGGGGCGAGGCGTACCGCCCGGTCGACCGGGCGCAGCGGCGCGGTGACCGCGGCGATCACCGCCTGCGCCTCCCGGGCCGCGCTGCGCCGGCCGAACCGCTCCGGCGTCCCGGCCGGCTCGGCGACCCGCACCCCGATCAGGCCGACCGGTAGGGTGCCCGAGGCCGTCACCCCGTCCAGGCCGGTCCACCGGCGCAGTCCCGGCTCGTCGACCAGGGCGGTCGCCGGGTCGGTCGGCTCACCGGGCGGCGGTGCGGCGGCCCGGTGGGCGCGCTCCTCCCGGCCGGCCATCAACCGGATGGCCGCCTCCGTCCGGCTCTCGCCCGGGGTGGCGGGCAGTTCGCGGACCCGGTTCAGCGCCTCGTCCACGTCGTACAACGCCGCCGCGGGGAGCCGGTCGGCGAGCAGCGCGCGCAGCCGCAACGCCTCGTGCAGCGCCTCGTCCCGACGGAAACCCCAGCGACCGTCGAACAGCCGGCCGGCCTCCAGTGTGGCGGCCCGCTCCACCTCGCGCCGGTCCCGCGCGACCAGCCAGCCGCCGAAGCGGGGGGTCAGCGCGATCACGCTCCACTCCCGGGCCAGCTCGTCGCCCTCGTCCAGAGTTACCCCGTACGCCCCGGCGGGCAGCCCGGGCACCGCCTCGCCGACCAGACCGACCACGGTGACCGCGGACCCGACGGCGATCCGCTCGTAGCGCGCCCGCTCCCGGGCGAAGTAGGGCATCCGTTGGAACAGGGCGAACATCACCAGCGGCCCGTCCTCGGCGGTGGCCAACGCCGCCCGCTCGATGGCGTGGGAGACCGTGACCAGGCTCCGCTTGGTCAACAGCTCCGGGGCCCGTCCACTGCGCAGCACCCCGTGAGCCTAGAGACTGCGCCGCGCCGACGCACGCGAGGAGTCCCCGGCCGTACCCATCGGCGCTCATCGTCACCTCCCGGTGACCGGCGGTGCCGTCCCGGCGGTGGGGACCGCCCGGCGCCGAATTCCCCGGCCGGGTTTGAACCATCACCGGCGGGGCCCCGTACCTAAGCGGGAATGGACACGGATCCTCCAGCCGCGCCACCCCGACGCGGCGGACGGTGCGGAAGGAGCATCGTCGGCCATCGACGTGCGACCGGAACGTCGCAGTGGATTCGACGGGCCGTCCGACCCCTCCGTCGGCCCGCCGGTCACCAGTCAGGTACCGGATCGAGAAGGAGAGCAATTCGATGCGCAGGTCCACCCGGGCGCGCCGGTCATCCGGTAACGCGCGCAGCAAGCGACTGCTGGCGGCCGTCGGCGCGCTCGCGGTCTTCGGCGGTATCGCCGCCGTGACCCAGATCTCGTCGGCACACGAGAATCCCACCAGGACTCGGAGCGTCGCCTCGGCCTGTGTCGCGCCCAGCCCCGGCGCCACCTCGCCGAGCGGCCGCAGCAGCACCACGCGGAGCTGGCAGAACGGCCGGTGGGTCCGCAACCACTGGGGTGACGGCCAGATGTCCGCCGCCGAGTGCCAGGCCGTGAAGGCGGGCAACGCCCCGGTCAACACCCAGGGTTCCGCGGTGAACTGCCCGGACGTGGCCGGCAAGCTCCCGCAGGTGCCGGACCAGGCCCGGGCCGAGGTGGACCGGAACCTGCAGCTGCTGCAGAAGCAGATCGACGAGGCCAACCGCCGGCTGGCCGCCGAGGGGCGCAACGGGCAGACGTTCATCAACAACGCCATCCTGCGCCCGTTGGAGGACAAGCGTCGCGCGACGGTGAACCGGATCGCGACCGCGATCGGCCGGGTGGCGCAGCGTCCGCAGGGCCTGGACCAGCTGGCGAAGTGCGCCCTCGCCGCCGACCAGACCAACGCCGGCCAGAACGGCGGCCAGCAGAACGGCGGCCAGAACAACGGCGGCCAGCAGAACGGCGGTCAGCAGAACGGCGGGCAGAACAACGGCGGTCAGCAGAACGGCGGGAACAACGCCGGCGGGAACAACAACGGCAACGCGCTCGGCGTGCTCGCCAAGGACTGCGGCAACAGCAAGTTGCAGCCGCACGACGGCTTCCAGAACGGCAACCGGTGCGTCAGCACCGCGTTCGGCGAGGTGGGTGCGGCGGCCAACAACCCGTCGCTGCTGATCACCGACTTCCCCAACCAGGTGCAGCGCGGCCAGGCGTTCAGCCTCAAGGTCTCCACCCGCAACCTGGTCCGGGACCGGTTCCTCGCCGCCGGTCAGGGCGGCTACTACGTGGAGAGCTCGCTGCTCAACGACCAGGGCCTGGTCCGGGGCCACTTCCACACCGCCTGCCGAATGCTGCAGAGCACCGACGCGGCTCCGGCGAACCCGCAGGACGTGCCGGCGTTCTTCGTGGCGACCGAGGACGGCGGCGGCAGCGGCCAGGCCGACCAGGTGACCATCCAGGTGCCGGGGCTGCAGCAGTCCGGCACCGCGCAGTGCGCCGTCTGGGCCGGTGACGGTTCGCACCGCATCCCGATGATGGAGCGGGCCAACCAGACCCCCGCCTTCGACGCGGTGCGCATCGAGGTCAACTGACCCCGGTCCGTGTTACGGCCGCGGCCGCCCGGGACGACCCGGGCGGCCACGGCCGTTCCCGGTCGCCGGCCGTCTTCCGTGCCGATCACCCCCACCGGGCGTACGGTCACCGGATGTCAGCGCCCCGCTTTCCGGTCCTGCTGGACGGCCCCGACAACCGGGTCGACGATCCGCGGGAGCTGCTGCTGGGCTACCTGGACTGGTACCGCGAGGCGCTCGCCCGCAAGACCGCCGGGCTGTCCGAGGAGCGGCTGCGGACGCCGGTGGGCGGCCCCGGGTGGTCACCGCTCGGTGCAGCACCTGGGCTGGGTGGAACGGCGATGGATCCGGTGGGGCTTCGCCGCAGAGCCGGTCGCGCCCTGCCCGCCTGGTGACGAGGACGCGGAGACCGCGCCGTCGCTGGGCCGGATCCTGTTCCACCTGCTCCAGGAGTACGCCCGCCACGTCGGGCAGCTCGAGGTCGCGCGGCAGCTGATCGACGGGGCGACCGGTGAGTGAACGGCCGGCAACCATTGCCGCCGACGCGCCGTCGGGTGGGAATTGTGGACGGCACGAAAAGCGCCGGGGCCGCCCGCTGATTTCTCAGCGTGACCCCGGCGCGTCGGATCGTGATCCGCCCGGCGTCAGCGGTTCTTCCACGCCTCCACCACGGAGACCGGGATGCGTCCTCGCTCGGAAATCTCGTACCCGTTCTTGCCGGCCCATTCGCGGATGGCCCGGTTCTGCTCGCGGTCCATTCCCGAGACGCCGGGACGGGTCGGCCGACGGGCCGGGCGGGCCGGCTCCACGGCGCCGCGTCCCATTCGGCGGCCAGCGCTGATGTACGGGTCGAGCGTCTTGCGAAGGGTGCCGGCGTTCTCGTCCGACAGGTCGATCGTGTAGGCCACCCCGTCCAGGCTGAACTCGACGGTGCGATCGGCCTTTCCGCCGTCGAGGTCGTCGGTCAGAACGGTGATTACTTTCCTTGCCATCGCCATTGCTCCCTGTGTCGGGCGGGGTGTGGGTACGAGTTTGACCGATGCACGGTCAATTCCGCAACAATATGCGCCGCTTTCATATGGCGGGTCGCCGCATTGCTGGGAAAACCGGGCGGGGCAATGCGGCCGATGGGCGCCGGCGGTGTCCTGGGTCACAGCTTGGAACAAGCCGGCCGCGCCGTGACTTGAGTCAGACACGCTCAACCCAACGTGATAGCAGGTGTTCGATGGCAACTCTTCCGGTACTTCCGCTGACCGACGCCGTCCTGCTGCCCGGCATGGTCATTCCGGTGACTCTCGACCCCACCACCCAGGCGGCGGTGGACGCGGCCCGCGCCACCGGCGACAAGAAGCTGCTCGCCGTGCCCCGCATCGACGGCGAGTACGGCTCGGTCGGCACCGTCGCCACCATCGAGAAGGTCGGCCGGCTGCCCGACGGTGAGCCCGCCGCGGTGGTCCGTGGCCTGTCCCGGGCCCGGATCGGCTCCGGCGTCCCCGGTCCCGGCGCCGCCCTCTGGGTCGAGGCGACCGAGCTCGACGAACCCGCCCCGGCCGGAAAGGCCCGGGAACTCGCCCGCGAGTACCGCGCGCTGACCACCTCGGTGCTGCAGCAGCGCGGCGCGTGGCAGGTCATCGACGCGATGGAGCGGATGACCGACCTGTCCGAGCTGGCCGACTCGGCCGGCTACGCGCCCTGGCTGAGCCTGGCGCAGAAGACCGAACTGCTCGCCGCGCCGGACGTCACCGCCCGGCTGGAGCTGCTGGTCGGCTGGGTGAAGGAGCACCTGGCCGAGCAGGAGGTCACCGAGCGGATCACCACCGACGTCCGGGAGGGGCTGGAGAAGTCCCAGCGCGAGTTCCTGCTCCGCCAGCAGCTCGCCGCGATCCGCAAGGAGCTCGGCGAGGACGAACCGGACGGCTCCGCCGACTACCGCGGCCGGGTGGAGAGCGCCGACCTGCCGGAGAAGGTCCGCGAGGCGGCGCTGCGCGAGGTCGGCAAGCTGGAGCGGGCGAGCGACGCCTCCCCGGAGGTGGGCTGGATCCGTACCTGGCTGGACACCGTGCTGGAGATGCCGTGGAACACGCGTACCGAGGACAACACCGACCTCGGCGCGGCCCGCGCGGTGCTCGACGCCGACCACGCCGGCCTGGCCGACGTGAAGGACCGGATCCTGGAGTACCTGGCGGTGCGCAACCGGCGGGCCGAGCGCAACCTCGGCGTGGTCGGCGGCCGCGGCTCCGGCGCCGTGCTCGCCCTGGCCGGTCCGCCCGGAGTCGGCAAGACCAGCCTCGGCGAGTCCGTGGCCCGGGCGCTCGGGCGCACCTTCGTCCGGGTCTCCCTCGGCGGCGTCCGCGACGAGGCGGAGATCCGCGGGCACCGGCGCACGTACGTCGGCGCCCAGCCCGGCCGGATCGTCCGCGCGCTGCGCGAGGCGGGCTCGATGAACCCGGTCGTGCTGCTGGACGAGGTGGACAAGCTGGCCGCCGGTTACGCCGGGGACCCGGCCGCCGCCCTGCTGGAGGTGCTCGACCCGGCGCAGAACCACACCTTCCGCGACCACTACCTGGAGGTCGACCTCGACCTGTCCGACGTGCTCTTCCTGGCCACCGCCAACGTGGTCGAGTCGATCCCCGGTCCGCTGCTGGACCGGATGGAGCTGGTCACCCTGGACGGCTACACCGAGGACGAGAAGGTAGCCATCGCCCGGGACCACCTGCTGCCCCGGCAGCTCGAGCGGGCCGGGCTGACCGCCGACGAGGTGACCGTCGCCGACGAGGCGCTGGCCCGGATCGCGGGGGAGTACACCCGGGAGGCCGGCGTACGGCAGCTGGAGCGGGCGCTGGCGAAGATCCTGCGCAAGGTCGCGGTCGCGCTGGCGACCGACCCCGCGCCGGTCCGGGTGGACACCGGCAACCTGACCCGCTACCTTGGCCGGCCGAAGTTCACCCCGGAGTCGGCGGAGCGGACGGCGGTGCCCGGGGTGGCCACCGGCCTGGCGGTCACCGGCGCCGGCGGTGACGTGCTCTTCATCGAGGCCACCGGCATGGAGGGCGAGCCGGGGCTGACCCTGACCGGGCAGCTCGGCGACGTGATGAAGGAGTCCGCGCACATCGCGCTGTCGTACCTGCGCTCCAACGGGCGGCGGCTCGGCATCGATCCGAACGCGCTGGCCGGGCGGCGGATCCACGTGCACTTCCCGGCGGGCGCGGTGCCCAAGGACGGGCCGAGCGCCGGCATCACCATGGTGACCGCGCTGGCCTCCCTGGTGACCGGTCGGCCGGTCCGGCCGGAGTTCGGGATGACCGGCGAGGTGACCCTCTCCGGTCGGGTGCTGCCCATCGGCGGGGTGAAGCAGAAGCTGCTCGCCGCGCACCGGGCCGGCCTGACCGAGGTGATCATCCCGGCCCGCAACGAGCCGGACCTGGACGACCTGCCCACCGAGGTCAGGGAGGCGTTGACCATCCACACCCTGGCCGACGTCGCCGACGTGCTCGCCCTGGCGCTGCGCCCGGCCGAGGTCGACGCGGAGACGCTGGGCGGTCAGTCGCTGGCCACCGCCTGAGCGTGGCCCGACCCGGCGTCCGGGCCGGGTCCAGAGGGGGCGGACCGATCGTCGGTCCGCCCCCTCTCGCGTTGTCGCAGAAATGTTTCTCGCAATTAGAGAAGCGCTGGGGAGCATCGCCGAGAAGCGAGCACGGCTCGCTTGGCCGGCACCTGTCAGCAATTGACGAAAATGCCGGCCCGCACGCCTGTACGGCCAACCGTCAGCGCTCTAAGCTGCCCTTATTCGGAGACGCCGATATATTAGGCGTGGCAGGGAACCGGTCAAAGACCGTTCCCGGAAAAGGGGTACGACCATGTTCGGGAGACCAACTCAAGCAGTTACCGCACGCCCCCGACCCGGGCGGCTGGCCACCACGGCCGGCGTCCTGATCGGGATGGTCGTGGCCTCCGTGCTCGTGCTGGGCGCCCCGGCCTCCGCCAAGCCCGGCGGGGCGCCCGGCAGGAGCTACACCCTGACCCTCCCGGCCGCGCCCCGGGGCTTCGTCACGCAGCCGGGGGTCACGGCGGTCGCCCCGACGATCACCTCCGCGCCAGGGAGCTACGTGGTGCGGTACGTGGCCGCGGGGCAGCCGGCGACCTGCGCCAGCGGAAAGCTCTGCAACTTCGTCTGGGATCCCACGGGCAACCGCTGGAAGATCTTCGACCTCTACTACTGCGGGCTCTATCAACTCGCCAACTGGCGGGGCGCCGGCTTCTACACCAACGCCCAGACCCCACCGTTCGTCGTCACCTTCTACGGCAGCAGCAGCGGCGTCGTGACCACCAACGGCACCGGATCCCAGAACTGGGATCCGGTCTACGCCATCCGTCCCTGCTGACAGTCGTCGACAGCCGTACGCGGGCGGTCCGGTCGAGGGTCACCACCCCTCGGCCGGCCCGCCCACGACCTCGGAACACCGCCGGTCCGGTCGTCGGTGTCAGCGACCGCCGTCACGGTCCCGGCGTACGGTCGCCTTGCGGCCCTTGATGGTGCTGCCGCGGAGCCCGGCGATCACCTCGTCGGCGACGCCCAGCGGCACCTCCACCAGCGAGAACCGGTCGGCGATCTCGATCGAGCCGATGTCCCGCCCGTTGATCCCGGTCTCCCCGGTGATCGCACCCACCAGGTCCTGCGGCCGTACGCCGGCGCGCCGGCCCAGCCCGATGAACACCTGCGTGGTGCCGCCGCCACCCGCGCGGGGCCGGCCACCGCCGCGCCGGTCGCCGCCGCCGCGGCCCTCGTACCCCGGCCGGGTCTCCCGCTGCGGGCGGACCGCGACCTGCGGGATCTCCTCGTCGTCCTCGCCCCCCGGCGAGGTGGCCTCGTGGGCCAGCTTCACCGCGGCGAGCGCGACCTCCATCATGTCGAACTCGTCGGTCAGCGACTCGACGATCACCCGGTACGGGTCCAGGTCGTCCTCGAGCAGGCTCTCCCGCAGCGCGCCCTGGGTCAGCTCCAGCCGGCGGGTACGCATGTCCGACACCGTCGGGATCTTGTCGATGCCGATCCGCTGGCCGGTGACCCGCTCGATGGTCTTGAGCATCCGGTGCTCGCGCGGCTCGGCGAGGGTGATCGCCACGCCCTCCCGGCCGGCCCGGCCGACCCGGCCGATCCGGTGCACGTACGACTCCGGCGCCGACGGCACGTCGTAGTTGACCACGTGGGTGAGCTGCTCCACGTCCAGGCCGCGGGCGGCCACGTCGGTGGCGACCAGCAGGTCCGCGGTGCCGGTGCGCAGCCGGCCCATCACCCGGTCCCGCTGCTCCTGGCTCATTCCGCCGTGCAGCGCCTCGGCCCGGTAGCCGCGCCCGTTCATCGTCTCGGTGAGCCGGTCCACCTCCTCCCGGCTGCGGCAGAAGACGATCGCCGCGGTGGGGGACTCGACGTCCAGCACCCGACCCAGCGCGGCCGGCTTGTGCGCCCGCGCCACGATGTACGCGCTCTGCCGCACCCGGGGCGCCTCGCCGGCAACCGTCTGCTCGCGCTCGATCTGGATGCGCTGCGGGTCGGTCAGGTGCTTGCGGGCCAGCCCGTCGATCCGGGACGGCATGGTCGCCGAGAACAGCACGGTCTGCCGCTGCTGCGGCGCGTGCTCCAGGATCGCCTCGATGTCCTCGGCGAAGCCCATGTCGAGCATCTCGTCCGCCTCGTCCAGCACCACGGTCGCCACGTCGCCCAGCCGCAGGGTGCCCCGGGCGATGTGGTCCAGCGCCCGACCCGGGGTGGCCACCACCACGTCCACGCCCATGTCCAGCGCGCGCAGTTGCCGTCCGATCGGCTGGCCGCCGTAGATCGGCAGCACCCGGGTGCCCAGGTCCTTGCCGTACCGGTGGAACGCCTCGGACACCTGCACGGCGAGCTCCCGGGTGGGCACCAGCACCAGCGACACCGGGTCTCCGCCGCGCCGGCCGTCCGGCATCCGCTGCAGCAGGGGGAGCGCGAAGGCGGCCGTCTTGCCCGTACCCGTGGCCGCCTGGCCGAGCAGGTCCCGACCGGCCAGCAGCGGCGGGATCGCCTCGCGCTGGATCGGGGTCGGCTCCTCGTAGCCGAGCGCGGAGAGCGCGGCGAGCAGTTCGGCGCGCAGCCCCAGATCCGCGAAGGCGATGGCCTCGTCGGAGTCGGCGGGGGTGGCGGGGTCGGTCGGTGTCGGTGCGGAACTCATGGACAAAGCTTTTCATTCCCACCGTCGGGCCGCTGCGCCGACCGGCACAAGCGTTGCCCCGGACACGCCGCCGCCCCGTGTCGGCGGTGCGCCCGGGAGCTCTCAGCCGGTCACGATCGCCAGCGCGACGGTCACCCCGACGACGACGTCCAGCACGCCGCACCACTGGGCGTACCCGCGGGGGACCACGCCGGACCGGTGGTACGCGAGGTCCCAGCCGGCGTGGCCGAGCCAGCCGGCGGCCACCAGCCACCGTCCGACGCCGTCGCCGCCGAGAACCGCGAGGCCGGCCAGCGTTCCCCAGCCGGCCAGGCCGGCCAGTTGGGCCCGCAGGGCGCCCGGCGTCCGCCAGGCCCGCCGCGCGGTGCCGATCAGCAGGTACCCGGCGGGCAGCACCAGCAGCGTCCAGGCCGGCAGCGGCGCCGGGTCGACCCAGTTGTCCACGGTCATCAGCAACGCCAGCCCGGCGGGCCAGCGGCGCACCAGGGCCGCCACCGCCGGGTGCCGCGCCGGCGGCGTCGGGTGGTGGTGCCGGTGCCGCACGGCGACCAGCACCATGGCCGGCGCCATCAGCAGGTGCCCGCCGAGCATCAGACCCGGCCCGCCGACCACCCCGGCGGCGTACGGCCCGAGCAGCAGCAGGAACGGCAGGTACATGGCGGCGACCATCTCGGCGGTGGCCCGCCGGCCGTGCCCCCGGTGCCACATCACGACCGTCATCCCGATCGACATGTCGGTGGCCATCAGCAGGGCGGCGGTCACCGGTTGGTCGAGCCGGTCGGCCAGGCCGGCCGCGTCGGCCGCGAGCCGCCAGATCGGGCCGAGCAGCACCATCCCGGCGATCATGGCGACGGTCATCTCGGCGAGGTGGCGCAGCAGGCGACGGTGGGTACGGTCCACGCCGGCCGGGGGCGCGGCGAGCATGGTCTCGGTCATGCCACGACCCTGCCGCCCGGCGGCGGGCGAGGGTAGGTACGCGCGTCACGGATCGAGCGTGCGGAATCCACGGGGCGGTCGTGACATTCCGCAGGGGTGAACGGAGCCGGGACGGCCCCTAGGATCGGCGGACATGACGGTCGGCGGGGCAGAGGTGGACCGGCGCCTGCGGACCGCCCGTCGGGTGACCCTGGTGTCGCTGGTCACCGGCCTGGGGACCGGACTGCTGCTGCCGGCCGTGGGACTGGTCCGGGAGCCCGATCCCGCCCTGCGCTCGGCCGGGGTCGTCGGCATCGCCTGCGTCGTCCTGGCTCAGGTCACCCTGTCGTACGCGGCGGTGACGCCCTGGCTCTCCCCGGCCTGGCGGCGCCGCTGCCGGATCGGCCTGGCGGTCGCCGCGCTGGCCAGCCTGCCGCTGGTCGGCCCGGTCGCGGCCGGTTCCTGGCCGACCTGGGCGTGGCTGGGCGCCTCACTGGTCGGAATGACACCGCTGCTGCTGCCGCCGGCCGGCGCCGTCGCCGCCACGGTGGCGACCGTGGCCGCGTCGGCGGCGGTGGCCGGCGCGACCGGCGGCCGGATCGGCGCCCATCTGATCATCACCGGCGGGGTGGGCGTCGGGGTCGCGGTGGTGAACCGGCTGCAGGTCTGGTTCTGGGACGTGCTGGTCGAGGCGCGCCAGGGGCAGGCGGCCCGGGCCCGGCTGGCCGCCGCCGAGGAACGCCTGCGCTTCGCCCGGGACGTGCACGACCTGCTCGGGCACGACCTCACCGTGATCGCGTTGAAGGCGGAGCTGGCCGCCCGGCTCGCCCCGGTCGACGCCGGTCGGGCCGGCCGCGAGGCGGCCGAGGTGCAGCGGCTCGCCGGCTCGGCGCTCGACCGGGTACGCGCCGCCGTGCACGGCTACCGGGCGGTCGACCTGGCCGAGCAGTTGACCGCCGTGGCGGAGGTGCTGCGCTCGTGCGGGGTGCGCTGCGCGGTCGTGCCGCCGGAGCGGGAGCTGCCCGCCGCGGCCGCCGCGACGCTCGCCCCGGTGCTGCGGGAGGCGGCCACCAACCTGCTGCGGCACAGCCGGGCCGGCTGGTGCCGGATCGAGATCAGCCGAGAGGGACGACATGGCGACCATGACGGTGAGCAACGACGGTGCCGGCGGCGATCCCGGCCCGGATCGGCACAGCCACGGTCTGGCCGGCATGGCCGAGCGGTTGGCGGCTGCCGGTGGCGCCCTGCACACCTCCCGCGAGGGCGACGTCTTCACCCTCCGCGCAGGCGTGCCGGTGACCCGATGATCCGGGTCCTGCTCGCCGACGACGAGGAGTTGATCCGGGAGGCGATCGCCGCCCTGCTCGGCCTGGAGACCGACCTCGAGGTGGTGGCCCGTACCGGGGACGGTCGGGCGGCGCTCGACGCGGCCCGGGCGCACCGGCCCGACGTGGCGGTGGTCGACCTGGAGATGCCCCCGCCCGGCGGCATCGAGCTCGCGGCCGAGCTGGGCCGGGCGCTGCCGTCCTGCGCGGTGGTGATCCTGACCGGTCACGGCCGTCCGGCGCTGCTGCGGCACGCGTTGACCGCCGGCGCCCGTGGCTTCCTGGCCAAGGGCGCCCCGGGCGGCGCGCTGGCCGACGTGATCCGCCGGGTGCACGCCGGCTCGCGGTACGTCGACCCGACGCTCGCCGCCGACGCGCTCACCCTGCCGGCGTGCCCGCTGACGCCGCGGGAACTGGAGACGCTGCGGCTGTCGGAGCACGGCACGCCGGTCCCGGTGATCGCCCGGCGGACCCACCTCGCGGCGGGCACCGTTCGCAACCATCTCGCGGCGTGCGTGCAGAAGCTCGGCGCGGCCGACCGGACCGACGCCGCCCGGATCGCCCGCGAGGCGGGGTGGCTGTGACGCCGGCGGGGCGCGGTGCCGTGACGCCGGCGCGGCTGCCCCGGGACGGCCTCCGGCGGGCACCGTGGCACCGGCTGTGCGGGGCCGCGCGCGGGTGCCCGTTTCGGGTCGCCGGCGGCCGGTGTCCCGCCTAGGCTTCCGGGGATGGACGAGGCCTGGAGGTGGCGATGACGCGGGTGGCGGTGATCGGGCTCGGCGGCATGGGTGCGCCGATGGCGGAGCGCCTCGTCGAGGCCGGGCTGGACACGACCGTGTGGAACCGCAGCCCGGGAGTCGCGGACCGGCTGGCCGGCCAGGGCGCCACGGTGGCCCCCGACCCGGCCGCGGCGGTCCGGGACGCCGACGTGGTGGTCACCATGCTGACCGACGCGGACGCCGTCCGGGCCGTGGCCGTCGATCGCGGCATGCTCGCCGCGCTGCCCGAGGGCGGCGTCTGGGCGCAGATGAGCACCATCGGCGTCACCGGAACGCAGCGGTTGGCCGACCTGGTCGCCGCCGAGCGGCCCGACGTGACCCTGGTGGACGCGCCGGTGGCCGGCAGCCGGGAGCCGGCCCGCCAGGGCAGGCTGGTCGTCCTCGCCTCCGGCCCCGAGCGGGCGCGCGACCGGGTGGCGCCGGTCTTCGACGCGCTCGGCCAGCGCACGGCATGGGTGGGTGAGGTGGGCGCCGGCTCGCGGCTGAAGCTGGTCAACAACCTGCTGCTCGCCTTCGTCGCCGAGGGGCTCGCCTCGGCCGTGGCGCTCGGCGCCACCCTCGGCCTGGACCGCTCCGCGGTGCTGGGCGCCCTGGACGGCAGCCCGCTGGTGGCGCCGTGGGCGGCGCAGAAGCTGGAGCGGATCGGCCGGGACGACTACACCACGCAGTACTCGCTGGCACTGGCGCTCAAGGACGTCGACCTGGCCCTGCGGGAGGCGCCGGACGGCCGGTTCCCGGCCGCGGAGGCGCTGGCCGCCGAGTGGCGCCGGGCGGTGGACCAGGGGCTCGGGCCCGAGGACCTCACCGTGATCACCCGGGCGCTGACCGAGGGCGGCGCGGGGTGAGGCCCGGCGGTACGCCGCCGGCCGGACCGGCCTGATCGGTGCGTACGGTTGAACTGGTCTGCTCACCGGCGCTGGAGGAGACCGTCCGCGCGGCCTGGCACCGGTTGGCCGTGGCCGGCCTGCCCAGCCTCGCCCGCAACACCCACCCGACCAACCGCCCGCACCTGACCATGGCCTCAGTGGACGCCTTCCCGCCCGGCGCCGCCGACCGGCTGGCCGACCTCTTCGACGCCGCCCTGCCGCTGCCGGTACGCCTCGACCGGGTCGAGGTGCTCGACGGCAGCGCCCCGCTGGTGTGGCTGGTGACGCCGAGCCGGGAGCTGACCGAGCTGCACGCCGGGGTGTGGGACGTGCTGGCCGGCGCGGCGGAGCAGAACCCGTGGCACGCTCCGGGTCGGTGGATCCCACACCTGAGCCTGGCGCTGCGCTTCCGGAACAACGACCGGCGGGCGGCCAGGGCGGCGGTGGGCGGCGACCGCCCGGCGGGGGAGTTCACCGCGGCGCGCAGCTACGACGGCGAGACCCGAACCGTCACGCCGCTGGGCGGCGCGGCACCCTGACCCGCTCGGCCGCGCGGGTCCACGGCGCGGCACCGCCGCCCGTCCCGGAAGGACGGACGGCGGTGCGATCGCGTGCGGATCAGCGGTAGAAGCGGACGTAGTCGAACTGGGCGGTCACCGGCGGCTCGGCGCCGCCGTGCGCGACCAGGCCGATCTTCGGCGTGGTGTCGGCCGGGAAGGTCCACACCCCGCCCCAGGTCCAGTGCTTGCCGTCCCGGCTGGATCCGGCCCGGAACTCGTGCTCCCCGGTGGCCTTGTCGACCCGGTGGGCCAGCCGCAGCCAGGTGGTGGTGCCCGGGGTGCCGACGATGTTGCCGCCGTACACCGGCTGGCCGGCGAAGGGCAGCTCGTGCCCGAACTCGACCTGCCGGGTGTTCCAGATCGCCACCTGGCTCAGCCGGGCGAACAGGTCGTCGTTCACGTAGGCGATCAGGCCGGCCTGCTGGAAGTTGCGGACGACGTCCTCGCCCAGGTCGAGCCTCACCTTGGTCTCGACCACGTAGTCGCCGGCCGGGGCCTCCCGCAGCAGCACCCCGGCGGTGTTGCCGGTGCCGGTGAGGTCGGCCGACTGCACCGGCCAGCGCAGCTCACCGCCGGAGACGGTGGCCGCCGGGTCCTTGCGAACCCAGCTCCAGGCCGGGTCGAGCCCGTCGGTGAAGTCGTCCGAGTAATCCGGCAGCGGTCGGCCGACCCGCGGGTCGGCCACGGTCTGCCGGACCGGCCGGTAGAGCCGGGCGACGCTGACGTTGTCGAACTGGGCGGTGCCGCCGTCGGCCGCGACGGTGAGCCGGCCGACCACCGGCCGGTTCAGCCGCAGCGAGACGGTGGCCAGCTGGTCACCGAGCCGGGCGGGGCTCAGCTCGGCGACGAGCTGCCGACCGCGTACCTCGACGGCCAGGTTGTGGATGTCCGCCGGGTCGAAGCCGGTGGGCAGCGGTGCGGTGGCCGTACGGCCACCGGCCTCGCGGGCGACCAGCCGACCGGCCGCCACGTCCGCCCGCACCTCGACCCGGTCCAGGGTGAGGCCGGCCGAGCGGGCGCCGGTGAGCCGCAGGTCGGCCTCCGCGCGCACGTCCCCGCCGGTGACGGTACGGCTGGTCAGCGCCCCGGTGCCGGTGAGCCGACCGTCGGCGACCCGCCAGGAGCGGGTGTCGCCGCGCCAGCCGTTCAGGGCGGCGGAGTCGAAGCGCTCGTCGAGCCGGCCGGCGGTGACCGGCGCCGGGCGGGCGCCCTCGGACGGGCCGGCGCCGGCGTTCACGGTCGGCCAGCCGTCGACCCAGTCCAGCCGGTCGATCAGCATCGGCCGCTCGTTGATGCCGAACGGCTCGTCCAGGTACGGGTCGGCCCGGTCGATCGCGTGGTAGACGATCCAGTCCTGCCCGGACAGGTCGGTGAGGAAGCCGTTGTGGCCGGGGCCGATCCAGCGGTTGCCGTTCTGCGCGAGCACCGGCGTGCCGCCGGCCCGGGACGCGGTCAGCGACACCCCCTCGCGGTCGACAAACGGGCCGCGCGGGCTCTTCGACCGTCCGACGTGCACGGAGTAGCCGGTGGCGGGCCCGGCGCAGCAGTTCGCGGTGGACGCGAAGAGGTAGTACCAGCCGTCGTGGCGCAGCACGTAGCTGCCCTCGAACTTGTTGTCGATCGCCACCAGCGTGGAGGTGCCGACCGCGTGCAGCCCGTCGGCGGACAGCTCGGTGACCGAGACGCCGCCGTAGTAGCTGCCGTAGTAGAGGTACTTCGTGCCGTTCACGTCGGTGAACTGGCTCGGGTCGATGGTCCACAGGTAGCCGCCGCCGGGGCCGGGGCGGGGCGCCACGACGGGCTCGTCGACGAAGGTCCACGGGCCGGCCGGGCTGGGCGCGGTCGCCGCGCCGACGGCGGTGTCGAAGGTGTCGGCGGAGACGGTGGTGTCGGTGACGGTCACGTACATGACCCAGTGGTCGCCGACGCGGCGCACGTCGGGGGCCCAGAAGGCGGCGCCCTCGGCGGCGTAGGAGGGGCGCTGGCCGGGGGCGAAGGCGTCGCCGACGAAGGTCCAGTCGACCAGGTCGGCGGAGCGGGCGACCGGGACGCGGTGCGCCTTCTTCTCGCCCTCGCGCAGCGGGTCGGAGGTGCCGTAGGCGTACCAGAAGCCGTCGTCGCCGCGGACGACGACCGGGTCGGCGAAGGTGTCGGCGAACCCGGCGGTGACCGGGTTCTGGTAGCGGGCGGTGGCGGTCGGCCCGGCGGCGGCCGGCGCGGGCGCCGTCGCCGTCAGCAGCAGACCGAGTACGGCGGCGAGGATGCCGCCGCGGCGGAGATGACCCATCAGACCTACCTCGGGTGGTGTCGGTGTGGGCGGTGGTGCGTCATTCGGTCGTTTCTACAACGATGGATACAACGTTGTAAAGAGCTGGACACGGGTTGGTCACCACCGAACCGTCCCCGTGCGACGATGTCCCGGTGACCGCGACCGCGACCGCGACCGCCACCGCCGGGCCCCGGCTGGCCGAGCTGGCCGCCCTGCTCGCCGACGGCACCCGGGCCGGCTTCTGCCTCGCCCTGCTCGACGGGCGCGCCTGGACGGCCGGTGAGCTGGCCCGGGCCGCCGGGGTGGCGCCGTCGACCGCCAGCGACCACCTCACCCGGCTGGTCCGCGGCGGCCTGCTCGTCGAGGAGCGGCAGGGCCGGCACCGCTACGTCCGGCTGGCCGGGCCGACGGTGGCCCAGCTGATCGAGGACCTGGCCGGCCACGCCCCGCCCGGCGACCGGCCGGTCCGGTCGCTGCGCGCCGCCACCGCTGACGCCGCGCTGGCCCACGCCCGCACCTGCTACGACCACCTGGCCGGCCGGCTCGGCGTCCGGCTGCGGGACGCCCTGCTGGCGCGCGGTCTGCTCGACGTCGCGGACGGCCTGGCGCTCACCGCTGTGGGGCGGGACTGGCTCGCCGGGCTCGGCGTGCCGGTCGGCGCCGCGCCGAACGGCCGGCGGCCGCTGCTGCGCGACTGTCTGGACTGGACCGAGCGCCGCCCGCACCTGGCCGGCGCGCTCGGCGCGGCGCTCTGCCACCGCTTCGCCGAGCTGGGCTGGACGGCGCCCGGCGGCGGCCGCAGCGTCCGGGTGACCCCGACCGGCGTCACCGCGTTCGCCGCGCTCGGGCTGCCGCCGGAGGCGCTCGCCCCGCCCCGCCGCGACACCGGCGGCGGCCGGGCCTGAACCGGCGACGGGCACGGTTCGGCCGGCGCCGAAACGACCCGGCCCTAGCGTCGACCGGGTGACCCACCGCGACAGCGCAGCGCCCCCGGACGTCCCGCCCTGCGGGCCACCTACGCCCGACGCCGACGGCGGCTGGTCGGTGACCCGGTACGCCGACGTGCACGCCGTGCTCACCGACCCCGCCTTCGAGGTGCCGGTGGCACCGCCCGGGCCGCCCGGCACCCTGGCCTGGCTGCGCGGTGCGGTGGCCCGGTTCAGCCCCGCCGAGCGGCACGCCGGCCGGCGGGCGCTGGCCGTCGCCGCGCTCGGCTCGATCGACCCCGACCTGCTACGCCGGGACGCCGCCCGGCTGACCGCCGAGCTGTGCGTGGCCGGTGGGTCCTCGCCGCCCGCACCGCTGGGGCGGCGCGCGCTCGCCACCCCGTCGACGGTGGAGGCGCTCGGCGGGACCGGGTCGGACCCGGTGGCGCCGCTTCGGGGCGTACCGGTGCGGGTGCTGGCGGCCCACCTCGGTCTCGCCGATCCGGTGGCGGCCGTGCCGGCGGTGGCCGCGGTGGCGGCGGCCTACCAGCCCGGCGCCGACCGCGCGGCGGTGCGCCGGGCGGACGACGGCGTCGCGGCCCTGCTGGCGCTGACCCCACCGGAACCGCCCGAGGCGCTGGCGAACCGGATCGGCCTGCTGGTCCAGGCCTGCGACGCCACGGCCGGGTTGATCGCCGCCGCCGCCCGGTACGCCCCGACCGTGCCCCGGGCCGTGCCGACCGCGGCCCTGCTGGCCGAGGTGCTGCGCGTCGACCCGCCGGTGCGCGGCACCCGGCGCCGGGCGGTGACCGGGGCCGAGGTGGGCGGCCGGTCGATCCCCGCCGGCGCGCACCTGTGGCTGCGCTTCGACGCCGCGAACCGGGACCCGGCCCGGGATCCGGCCGCGCCCCCGCTGACGTTCGGCGCGGGACGGCACGGCTGCCCCGGCCAGCGGCACGCCCTGGCCCTGGCCGCCGGGGTGGTCGAGGCGGCCCGCGCCGGCTGGCCGGCCCGCGAGGAGCCGGGGGACCGGCGGTGAGCGCGCGCTGCGCGGCGTTCCGCGCCCTGCACCGCGCCGACCGGCCGCTGCTGCTGCCGAACGCCTGGGATCACGCCTCGGCCGCCGTGCTCGCCGCCGCCGGCCACCCGGCGGTCGGCACCACCAGCCTCGGGGTGGCGGCCGCGAGCGGCAAGCCGGACGCCACCGGGGCCACCGCCGAGGAGAACCTGCGCCTCGCGGCGCTGCTGACCCGGCTGCCGGTGCTGGTAAGCGTGGACGTCGAGGGCGGCTTCAGCGACGACCCGGACGACGTCGCCGGGTACGTGGCGGAGCTGGCCGCCCACGGCGTGGTGGGGATCAACCTGGAGGACGGCCGGCCGGACGGCACGCTGGCCGACCCGGCGCTGGTGGTGGCGAAGATCGAGGCGGTCAAGGCCCGCGTGCCGGCGCTGTTCGTCAACGCCCGCACCGACGCCTGGTGGCTCGGCCTGCCGGAGCCGCTGGAGCGGGGGCTGCCCCGGCTGCGCGCCTACTGGCGGGCCGGCGCGGACGGCGTCTTCGCGCCCGGGGCGAGCGACCCGTCCACCGTGCGCGCCCTCACCACGGGGGTGGACGCGCCGCTGAACGTGCTGCCGCCGACCGACGGGACGGACCTGGCCGCGCTGGGCCGGCTCGGGGTGGCCCGGGTGAGCACCGGCTCGCTGCTGTTCCGGGCCGCCCTGGCCGCGATCGTCCGGACCGCGGCGGGGGTCGGCGACGGCGCGGCGCCGGAGCCCGGACTGCCGACGTACGGGCAGGTGCAGCGACTGACCGATGCCGGTTCCATCCCGCCCGGTAGCCCTTAGGGGGAGATGGGAGGAATGTTCGCTCCACGCCGGTTACCGGTGCTTACCGTCACGTCATCCGCAGGGGAGTCGTGACGGAAGAGGACCCGATCATGCGCGTGCCGAGTCGCAGCTCCGACCACCAGCCGTCCGTCGCCAGGCCCGCGCCGGCGCGCCGGTCGCCCGCCCGCGGCACCGCCCGCCCGGTCGCGCCCGCGCCGCCGGACCTGGCCGCCTACCGGGAGGCGGTGGCCGAGCTGCTCGTCGAGGTGGGCGCGCTCGCCGACGCCACCTCCGCGACCGCCCGCCAGGTGCTGCTCGACCAGCGGCTGCGCGAGCCGGCGATCGCCGCGGTGCTGGACGCCACCTCGCAGGGCTTCATCGGCGCCCGGGAGACCCTGCTCCTGGAGATGGCCCGCTACCAGCCCAACCCGCGCACCTCGGCGCGCGACCTGACCGACCTGGTCCGGATCTACCTGCTGTCCAGGATCGACGTGATGTGGTGGCGGGACGTGCCGACCCTGCTCACCGACGAGCAGGTGAACACCCACCCCGACCTGGTCGACCTGGAGTGGCCGCGCCGGCGCGGACTGATCGCCTTCCGCTATCAGGAGCAGCCGGCCACCGTGCTGGGCCGCGGCGTCCGGGCCGTCCGCCGCCGGGTGCGGCCGGACGCCACCCCGCGTACCGCCGGGGTGAAGTTCCGCCGGGCGCGGCGCGAGGTCGTCGCGCTGCTCAACGACATCGCCCGCGAGTTCGACCGGTCCACCCCGGCCGGCACCCCGCCGCTCTGGGTGACCAGCCTGACCCGCAGCGCCGAGCACCAGTACCAGCTGCGCCGCCTCGGGTACGCGGCGATGGTGCCCAGCGGGCACTGCCTCGGCTGGGCCGTGGACGTGGAGCTGGACTGGTTCGGCCGGTTCGGCGTCCGGGACACGCTGGCCGGGATCCTGCTCGCCCGGCAGGCCGCCGGCGAGGTCAACGTGGTGGACGAGGGGCAGGCCTGGCACGTCTGCGTCGCGCCGGCCGCCCAGGCCCGGCTGCGCTCCGCCTATGAGGCCGAGATGGGAGCCTGAGGCGGATGTGCGGCATCGCGCTCAGCGTCGGCCCGGAGGCCGACCCGGCGATCTTCCGGCGGATGCTCGCCGTCCTCACCGCCCGGGGCGAGGTCACCGAGACCCGGCAGGAGGCCGGCCTGCTCGCCGGGGTGCGCCGGCTGCGGGTGGTCGACCGCGACCGGGCCGTGCAGCCCTGGACGTCGCCCGACGAACGGTACGTGCTGTGCTACAACGGCGAGGTCTTCAACCACCACGAGCTGCGGCGGGAGCTGGCTCGGCTCGGGTACCCGTTCCGCAGCGAGAGCGACACCGAGGTGGTGCTCGCCGCGTTCCTGCGCTGGGGCGAGGAGGCGGTGCACCGGCTGCGCGGCGAGTGGGCGTTCGCGGTCGCGGAGCGTGCCACCGGCCGGGTCTACCTGGCCCGGGACCCGATCGGGGTCAAGCCGCTGTACTGGGCGCACACTCCCGGCTGCCTGCACGTCGCCTCCGAGGTGAAGGCGCTGGTCGGCCAGCGCGCGCCGATCGGGGAGGTGCCGCCGGGCCACCACGGCTGGGCGGAACCGGACGCCCCGACCCGGCTGCGGCCGTACGTCGACCTGCTCACCATCGGCGACGGGCTGCCCGTGGTGGACGACCCGGACGAGGCCGCCCTGCTGGTGCGGGTGGCGCTGACCGACAGCATCCGGATGCGGGTGGACACCGACCTGCCGGTGGGCGTGGTGCTCTCCGGCGGGCTGGACAGCTCGCTGGCCATGCTGCACGTCAAGCAGCTGCACCCGGACTGCGTGGCGGTGACCGTCGGCGTGCCGGACAGCCCCGACGTGGCGTACGCCCGCCGGCTCGCGGCCGACCTGGGCGTGCCGCACGAGGTGGTCGAGCTGCGGCCGCGGGACATCCGGCTGGCCGACGTGCGGGAGGCGATCCGGATCTCCGAGCTGACCGAGTACGGCGACATCATCAACGCCGTGGTCTCGGTGCCGCTCTTCCGCCGGCTGCAGGAGCTGGGGATCAAGGTGGTGCTCACCGGCGACGGCTCGGACGAGCTGTTCGGCGGCTACCCGATGTACCACCAGGTCGGCCCGGACCGGGCCCGCCGGCTCTTCCTGCACAAGATCCGCAACCTCTGTCGCACGGAGCTGCAGCGGGTGGACCGGGCCAGCATTGCGTACGGGGTGGAGGCCCGGGTGCCGTTCCTCGACCTGAGCCTGGTGGAGCTGGCGATGCGGCTGCCGCTGGGCCTGAAGCTGCGCGACGGACGGGAGAAGTGGATCCTCCGCCGGGCGTTCGCCGACGTGCTGCCCGACTACGTGCTGCGCCGGCCGAAGAACCCGATGTCGTACTCGTCCGGCCTGCACGAGCGGGCCCGGCTCTACAAGCCGCTCTTCGCCCGGCTGCACCGTGGCTTCGGGTACGACCTGCTGGAGCCGGTGCGCCGGGACTTCGACAGCGTGCTGAACCGGTGCGGCAACGACCTGGACGCGGCGATCGCCGACGGGCTGGCCCGCCCGGACTACACGGTGCTGGAGCACGCCCGGGACCTGGCCGGCGCGGCGAAGTGGAACGCCGCGCCGCTGGTCCGCCGGCTGGTCGGCCCGCGCCCGGAGCGGCGGTCGCCGGTCGGTTGAGTCGGCACCGCCACGCCCGTCGGCGCGTCACCCCGTACCCCTCGGGGTCGTTTGATCCGAAGAGCGGACGCGGGGGTGAGGCGGATGACCGGGTGTGCGGTGCACGGGCGGCGGGCCCTCGGCGGCGCCGACCCGGCCGGAGCGGCGCGGTGACCGGCGGACCCGGCGCCGCACCGGCCGGCGTGTCCCAGGCGGCCCGCTGCCTCGCGCTGGACTCCGCCGCCGTGGCGGCCTGCGCGGCGCTCGCCGCGCACCACGTCCCGGCGCTCCTGCTGAAGGGGCCCGGGCTGTCCCGACGGCTCGGCGTCCTGGGGCGCGCCTACGGCGACATCGACCTGCTGGTCGCGCCCGGGTCGTTCGACCGGGCGCAACAAGTGCTCGCCGAACACGGCTGCCACAGCCCCCTCGCCGACGATCCGGCGGGATACGAACGCCCCTGGAAGCTGCCCGGGCCGGTCACCCTCACCATCGACCTGCACCGCGGCTTCCACGGGGTGGGCGACCGGGAGGCGTTCTGGGCCGCGCTGCACGCCTCGGCGGAGCCGCTCCCGCTCGCCGGTGGCGCGGTCCGCGTACCGGGCCGGACGGCCGCCGCCCTGCTGGTGGCGTTGCACGCCGCCGTGCCGGGGAACTCGGCCAAACCGCGCGCGGACCTGGTCCGGGCGCTGGCGGTGTTCCCTCCCGACACCTGGGTCGCGGCGGCCCGGCTGGCGGACCGCGTCGACGCGGCGGCGGTGTTCGCCGTCGGGCTCCGCTGCGTCCCGGCGGGGGTCGAGCTGGCGGCCACGCTGGCGCTGACCCGGGAGGCGACTGCGGTCTCGTGGCTGCGGGCGCGCCGCGGCTCGTCCACCGCGCTGGGGCTCGCCCGGCTGGCCGAGCTGCCCACGACGGTCGCCCGGCTGCGGCAGCTCACCCGGGGGCTCTACCCGCCGGCCGACGTGATGCGGTACAACTTCCCGCTGGCCCACCGCGGGTCGGCCGGGATGCTGGCCGCCCGGGTGGTCCGGATGGGGCGGCACGCCGGCGGGATGCCCCGGGCCCTGGTCGAGCTGCGCACCGCGGCCCGCCGGATCGCCGAGGACACCGGTGCCTGAGCGGCGGGCGACCGCCGCGCCGCCGACCGCCGCCGGCCGCCCGCCCGCCGGTGCGCGAGCCGTCCTGCGGTTGGTCCGCCGGGGCCGGCTCCCGGCGCTGCGCACCGCCTTCTGGACCGCCCGCACCGTCCGGCTGGCCCGCCGGCAGCTCGCCCGCCGCGGCCTGAACGACGTCCGGCTGCCCTCGCCGCCGGCGGTCGCCGGCCGGCACCGGGGCGTGGTGGTCGCCGCGCTGCGCCGGACGGGGGCGAACTGCATCGAGCGGTCGCTGGTGCTGCAGCGCTGGTACGCCGGTCAGCGGATCGCCCGGACGGTGGTGATCGGGGTGACCGCCCCCAGCGCCGGCTTCCACGCGCACGCCTGGCTGGAGGGCGACTCCGACGCGGAGCGGGAGGCCATGGTGGAGCTGCTGCGCCGCCCCGCCCCGCCGGCCTGGTTGACCGGCGCCCCGGCCGGTCGACCGGGCTGAAGCGGGCCGGACAGCGACGCCGAAGCCGGCCGGGCGGTGCCCCGCAGCGCCGGGCGGGAACGCTCAGCCGGTGGCCAGCAGGGCGAGGACCGCAGCGAGCGTGCCCGTCACGGCGAGCGCGGCGCTGGTCGCCACGAACCGACCCAGCGGTACGGCCACCCCGGCGGTTCGGCAGCGCTCGTACCACAGCAGGGTGGCCAGCGAGGCCCACGGCACCGCCACCGCGCCGACGTTCGTGCCGATCAGCAGGGAAAGCAGCCGGGTGTGGTCGGCGGCCGGCAGCACCCCCTCGCCCGCCACGTACGCCGGCAGGTTGTTGACCAGGTTCGCCAGCAGCGCCCCGGTGCCGCCGGCCCGCAGCTCCCCGAGCGTGCCGCCCGCGTCGCCGAGCAGCACGCCGACCAGGTCGTCCAGCCCGTACCGGCCGATCGTCTGCACCACCAGGAACAGGCCGGTCACGAAGACCAGCAGCCGCCAGGGCAGCAGCGCGGGCCGCAGCACGCGCGGGGAGCGGACGGCGAAGCCGAGCACCACCAGCCCGGCGGCGACCGCCGAGGCGATGCCGATCTGCACGCCGGCCAGGATGCCGGCGACGAACAGCAGGCAGGCGACCGCGGCGGTGCCGAAGAGCACCCGGTCGGCGGGCGGGCGGCGGGGCGGCGGGGTGAACCGGTGCGCCCCGCGCCGGCCGCGCCGCCAGTAGCAGAGCCAGAGCAGTGCCATGGTGACCGCGATCGCGGCGACCTGCGGGGCGACCATCCGTCCGGCGTAGGCGGCGGGGCTGAGGTCGAGCCGGTCGGCGGCCAGCAGGTTGGTCAGGTTCGACACCGGCAGCAGCAGGCTGGCCGTGTTGGCCAGCCAGACGGTGGTCATCGCCAGCGGGGCCGCCGGGACGCGCAGTGTGCGGGCCAACGCGATCATCACCGGGGTCAGCAGCACGGCGGTGGTGTCCAGGTTCAGCGTGATGGTGGTGAGCGCGGCGAAGCCGACGCAGAGCACGAACAGCGCCGGGAAGCTGCCCCGGGCGAGGATCGCCAGCCGGGTGGCGACCACGTCGAAGACGCCGGCGACGGCGGTCAGCTCGGCCAGCACCACCACGGTGCCGAGGAACAGCAGCAGCGGCAGGATCCGGGCCAGGGTCGCCTCGGCCTCGGGGCGGGGGAGCAGCCCGCCGGCGACCGCGCCCAGCCCGGCGAGGGCCAGCACGATCGCGACCCAGTCGAGCGGATGCAGGCCGGCACGTGGTGGGCGGTCGGCGGGTACGGGCGGCGGGCCGGCGGCGTCCGACCCGGCGGGTGTTCCTGGCACGGCCCGGTCCTTACCCGACGGCGGCCCGCCGGAACCGCCCGGTCAGGGTGGTCGCGGTGGGCCGCCGGAGAGGTTCGCCACTCAGCCGAGGCTCGTGGGCGTGGGCCACCTTGCGCCTCTCCTCGAGCGCCCGGGATCAGCGAGCCGTTGTGGGCCACGCAGTTCTCGGTGTCGGCGTTGGTCCGCGGGATCACGCACGCGCCGGCGGCCAGGTCCGTGGCCGGGTAGGCGGTGATGTCGTGGCAGCCGGTGGTCGTCGAGGACCGGCCCGTCCCGCCCTCGTACCCGCCGTCGGCGGTGCGGCGTCCGGGCAGACGAGGCTGAGTACGCTGGCTGACCGTGAACCGTACGCTCTTCGGCCGTCCGCTGCGCGCCGTCGCCTTCGACGTGCTCGTCTGCGGCGTCGTGGTGCTCTTCGCGCTGGCCGGGGCCGGCAGCCAGGCCGGCGGCTGGTGGGCCACCGCGGTGGGCGGCCTGATGGCGGTGGCGGTGCTGTTCCGTCGTACCCACCCCCGGGTGGTGGCCGCGGTGGTGGCCGTGCTCGCGCTGCTGCAGGTGGTGGCCGGCTGGGGCGCGCTGGCCTACGACATCGCCGTGCTGATCGCGCTGTACAGCGTGGTGAAGTACGCCGACCGGCTCCGCGACGGCGCGCTCGCCGGAGCGGTGGCGGCGATCGGGGTGCTGCTGGCCGCCAGCCAGACCGTCAACCCGGTCGCCTGGTGGTTCACCGCGCTCTACTTCGGGCTGGTCACCGGCGGCGTCTGGCTGGCCGCGCTGAACCTGCGCACCCGCCGGCTCTACGTGCTCAGCCTGGAGGAGCGGGCCGCCACGCTGGAACGCGAGCGGGAGGCGGAGGCCCGGGCCGCGGTCGCCGGCGAGCGCGCCCGGATCGCCCGCGAGCTGCACGACGTGGTGGCGCACAGCATGGCCGTGATGATCGTGCAGGCCGACGGCGCCCGGTACATGCTCGATCGCGATCCCGAGCAGGCCCGCGCCGCCGTCCGGGTGGTCGCGGACACCGGCCGGCAGGCGCTGGAGGAGATGCGGCGCCTGGTCGACGTGCTGCGGGAGCCGGAGCGGACCGGCCCGGTCGGCGCCGCCGAAGGCCCGGCCGCAGAGGGCCCGGCCGCCGAGCCGGAGCGGCGCAGCGCCGCCGTCGCCGAGCTACCCACGCTGTTGCACCGCTTCCGGGACGCCGGCCTGCGGATCCGGTACCTCGGCACCGGCGCGCCACCGGCCCTGCCGCCCGGCCTCGACCTGACCGTCTACCGGGTGGTGCAGGAGGCGCTGACGAACGCGTTGAAGCACGCGGGGGTCGGTGCCCAGGTCACCGTCACGGTGGCCTGCCCCGACGAGGCCGTCCTGGTCACGGTGGTCGACGACGGCCGCGGCCGGCGAGCGGCCGGGCCGGCGCCGTCCGGCGGTCACGGCCTGGTCGGCATGCGGGAACGGGTCGGCGTGTACGACGGCAGCCTCACCGCCGGCCCGGTGCCGACCGGGGGGTGGCGGGTCGAGGCGCGGCTGCCGCTACCGTCGACCCCCGGAACGGAGGTGATCGCGGCATGACGATCCGGGTGGTGCTGGTGGACGACCAGGCGCTGGTGCGCGCCGGGTTCCGGATGGTGCTGGACTCCCAGCCCGACCTGGAGGTGGTCGGCGAGGCGATCGACGGCGCGGACGCGCTGCGGGTCCTGGCCCGCACCGAGGCGGACGTGGTGGTGATGGACGTCCGGATGCCGACCATGGACGGGGTGGAGGCCACCCGCCGGATCTGCCGTGAGCGGCCGACCGGGGCGCCGAGGGTGCTGGTGCTGACCACCTTCGACACCGAGGACGACGCGTTCGCCGCGCTGCGCGCCGGGGCCAGCGGCTTCCTGTTGAAGAACGTGCCCCCGGAGGAGCTGCTCGCCGCGATCCGGGTGGTCGCCCAGGGTGACTCGGTGGTCGCCCCGTCCATCACCCGGCGGCTGCTCGACCGGTTCGCCGGCCAGCTCGGCGCCGCCCCCGCGGCCGACGCCCGGCTGGGCCGGCTCACCGAGCGGGAACGGGAGATCCTGCTGCTCGTCGCGCAGGGCCTGTCCAACGCGGAGATCGCCGCCCGGGTGCACGTCGCGGAGGCGACCGTGAAGACGCACGTGGGGCGGATCCTGGCCAAGCTCCAGCTCCGCGACCGGGTGCAGGCGGTGGTGCTGGCGTACGAGAGCGGCCTGGTCACCCCCGGCGGCTGAGCCCGGCTACGACCCGGGTCGTACGGGTTCCCCGGTCGGGGTCGCCCGCGGTCGCAGTTCGGGCGAACGCGCAGGTGGACGCCCCGGGGTCGGCGCGCCCCTAGCGTCGGAGACGTCCTGGAAACGTCTCCCCGGGGAGCGCCATATGCCCGTCACCCCACCGCCCGTACCCGCCACGGGCGCGTCCGCCGCCGCGTCGGCCGGCCGGGTTCGCCGCCGCCGCGCCGCCCGGCCGCTGACCGGGATGGTCGGACTGACCCTGTCCACGCTGCGCGCCGACGCGCTGCGCCTGCTGCTGTCGTCCCTGGCCGTCGTGCTCGGCGTCGCGTTCGTCGCCGGCACGCTGATGGTCACCGACGGAATGTCGGCCGCCGCCTACCAACGCGCCGGCACCTTCGACCGGCACACCGACCTCGACGTGCGGGCCGGGTCGCCGGGCCTGCCGCCGGCCCTGGTCGACCGGGTCCGTGCCGTCGACGGGGTGACCGCCGCGTCCGGCGAGCTGATCGGCACCGCCGGTGTGGTCGGCTCCGACAACCGCCCGGTGCTCGGGTACGCCGTGCTCGCCGCGATCCCCACCGACCCGGCGCTGCGCTCGTACGACGTGGTGGCCGGCCGGCTGCCGGACCGTCCCGGCGAGGTGGTGCTGGACGCCGCCACCGCACGCAAGGAGGGCTTCCCGCTCGGTGCGCCCGTCCGGGTCGGCGGCGCGGCCGGGGCGGCGAGGGCGTACACCCTGGTCGGCACGGTCGACGTGGCCGGCAGCGTCCGGGACGTCGGCGGTCCCTTCATCGGCCTGTCCGGCGGCGACGCGCTCGCGGTCGCCGGCCGCAGCGGGTATGACCGGATCATGGTGGCGGCCGCGCCGACCGCCTCCCGGGAGGTGCTGGCCGAGCGGCTGGCCGGCGTGGCCGGCCCGGGCGCCGCGGTCCGGACCCGGCAGCACATCCTCGACGACGCGGTCGACGACGCGGTCCGCAACCTTCGCCAGTTCCGCATGCTGCTGCTCACCTTCGCCGGCGTCGCCGTGGTGGTGGCCGGATTCGTCATCGCCAACACGTTCGCGATCCTGCTCGCCCAGCGCACCCGGCGGACCGCCCTGCTGCGGGTGGTCGGCGCCAGCCGGGGGCAGGTCTTCCGGGCAGCCGTGCTGGAGTCGGCCGTGCTCGGGCTGGTCGCCTCGGCCCTCGGGGTGGTCGTCGGCGCGGGCCTGGCCTTCGGCCTGCGTGCGCTGCCCGTGTCGTTCGGCCCGACAAGCGCCGGGGGCCCCGTCCTGACCGCCCGGGCCGTGCTGCTCTGCCTGCTGTTCGGGACCGTGGTCACCGTCGGGTCGGCCGCCCTGCCGGCCTGGCAGGGCAGTCGGGTGCCGCCGGTGGCCGCGCTCACCGACGCGGCGGTACGGGTGGCCCGGCCACCCGGTCGGGTGCGGCTGGCGCTCGGCGCGGTCGTCTTCGCCGCCGGGGTGGCCGCGCTGGTGCTGGCCGCGAGCGCCGCGCAGATCGCGCTGGTGGCGCTGGGCGGCGTGCTCGCCTTCTTCGGGATCGTGCTGTACGGCCCGGTGCTGGTGCCCGCCCTGGTGCGGGTGTTCGGGCTGCCCGCCCGGCTGGTGCTGGGCACCACCGCCGCGCTGGCCGTGGCGAACGCGGTCCGCAACCCGCGCCGGGTCTCCGCCACCGCCACCGCGCTGGTGATCGGGATCAGCCTGGTCAGCGCCTTCGTGGTGGGCGCGGGCAGCGTCAAGGTCGGCATCGAGCGCAGCGTCGACGCCCAGGTCGGGGTGGACTACCTGGCCGTCGGCATCGGCGGTGACCTGCCGGCGGCGCTGGCCGGCCGGCTGTCCGCCCGGCCGGAGCTCGCGGTGGTGCACGAGGAGCGCAGCCGACAGTGGCAGGGCATGGAGATCGACGCCGCGCATCCGGCGCTGGTCGGCCGGACGCTGACCACGGTGGTCGCCGGGCGGGTCGACGACCTGCGGTCGGGCACCGTCCTGGTGGATCGGGAGCTGGCGGGGGCCCGCGGATGGACGGTCGGCTCGCCGGTGGTGATCTCCGGCCGGCAGTTCCGGGTCACCGCGGTGGTCGACGGCCGCGGCCGGGGGCAGCGCGTCGAAATGGTGGACGCCGACTTCACCGCGCTGTTCCCGACCGTGCGCGGCCACCTGGCGGAGATCGACCCGGCCGATGGCGTCCCGCCGGAGCGGGCCCGGGCCGCCGTCGAGGCGGTCCTCGCCGACTACCCGACGGTCAACCTGGTGGATCAGGCCGCCTACAAGAAAATGCTCACCGGTACGGTCGACACGGTCCTGACCTTCGTCACCGCGCTGCTCGGCCTGGCGGTGGTGATCGCGCTGGTGGGCGTGGCGAACACGCTCAGCCTGTCGGTGGTGGAGCGCACCCGGGAGAACGCGGTGCTGCGTGCGGTGGGGCTCAGCCGGGGGCGGATGCGCGCGATGCTGGCCGTCGAGGCGGTGCTGACCGCGTTGGTGGGCGCGGTGCTCGGGGTGGCTCTGGGGATCGGGGTCAGCGCGGGCGCGGTGGCGTTGCTGTCCGCCGCGGGTGGCGACTTCCCGCTGGTCGTCCCGTGGGATCGGGTCGGGTTGATCCTCGCGGGCGCGCTGGTCGCCGCGCTGGCCGCCTCGGTCCTGCCGGCCCGCCGGGCGCTGAGCCGGCCCGTGGTGCAGGCGCTGGGCGCCGAGTGAGGCGCGCGGCTGGGCGCCGAGTGGGGCGCGCGGCGCGCAGAGCCGCTCCACCGCCGGGCCGGCGCACCGGTCGCGCGCGTCGAAGACGAACTGGGTGTGCCGGTTGAGTCCGATCCTGGCCGACGGTGTCGGCGTTCGTCACGGGACGACCGGTGGATCGCCCCCACCGCCGCCGACCTGCGGGTCGGTCGTGGTCGGCACCGGGTCGGGCGGGGACGTCGTGGTGGTGGTGGGCTCCGCCGGCGCCGTGGTGGTGGCGGAGGCGGTCGTGGTCGGCGGATCCGCCGGAGTGGTCGGCGGCGCGGTCGGCGTCTTCCCGCCGGCCGAGCGGGACGGCCGTGGCGACGGGGTCGCCGAGCCGGTCGTCGTCGGCCGGTCCTCGGCCGTGCTGCCGGGGCGGTTCGGCCGGGCCGGCCCGCCGTCGTCCTCGGTCTGCTCGGTCGCCACCGGCACCTCGGCCCGGCCACTGGGCACGCTGGCCGACGGGCCGGTCTTGATGTTGGTGGCCCCACCGCCGTCGTCGTCGCCCGCGTTGCTCGCGGCGCCGAGCGCCGCGCCCAGGCCGGCGAGGGCGACCAGCACCGCCGCGAGCGCACCGATCAGCGAACCCCGCCGGCCACGTCGCCGGGGCGCGGCCGGCGCCGCCACGACCGGCAGGTCGTCGCGGGTCGCCGGGTCGGTGGCCCCGCGCAGCGGAGGCGTGACCATGGCCATGGTCGCCGGGGCGGCGTCGGCCGGGCCGCCGGCACTGGCGGCACGGGCGGCCGCGGCCATCTCCGCGCCGGTCGCGAAGCGCTCCGCCGGGTCCTTCGCCAGCGCCCGCGCGACCAGGGCGCGGACCGGCGCGGGAATCTCCGCCGGCAGCTCCGGCGGCTCGTCGTCCAGGTGGCGGACGGCCACCTGGAGCGGGTTCTCGCCGGTGAACGGCGGGCCACCGGTGAGGCAGCAGTACGCCACCGCGCCGAGCGCGTAGATGTCGGTCGCGGCCGAGACGGGACGCCCGGAGGCCTGCTCCGGCGCCATGTACAACGCCGTGCCGGGCACCGCGTTGGTGCTGGTGATGCTGGTGACGTTGGTCGACCGGGCGACACCGAAGTCGACCAGGACGACGGTGCCGTCGTCCTGCACGAGCAGGTTGCTCGGCTTCACGTCCCGGTGCACGATCCCGCCGGCGTGCGCGGCGTGCAGCGCCTGCGCGGCCTGCGCGACCACCGACATGGTCTCGGCGACGGACAGCTGGCCGGCCGCCTCGATCCGCCGGGACAGCGGCTCACCGTCGACGAACTCCATGACCAGGTAGTCGGCCCGGCTGCCGTCGGGCAGGACGTCCTCGCCGCAGTCGAAGACCTGCACGATCCCGGGATTGCGCAGCGCGGCCATGATCCGCGCCTCGGCGCGGAAGCGGGCGATGAAGTCCGGGTCGGAGACGAGAGCCGGCAACAGGACCTTCACCGCGACCTGACGCCCGAGCACCACGTCCGTGGCACGCCAAACGTCGCCCATGCCGCCGGTGGCGACACGTTCGTCCAAGCGGTAGCGGCCGCTGAGCACGACCTCGGATGACAACACCCCAATACCGTACCCAGAGACCTCGCGTACGGCAGACCACGATTCCGGCGGCCGACCGGGGCGGCGGAACTTCCGCGTTCGGCGGGACGGACATCCGGTGACGAACCTCGAACCGGGTGTGACGGTGGACCGCCGGCGGCGGATAGAATCAGCGGGTCGGCGCGGTGGTGACCGCCTGATGCCGCAGCTCAGGTGCGAGGTGGGGCGTCCGACGCCCCAATTGTGTTACGTCGACCCGCCGTGCTGTGACGTAGAGATTTCTCACTCCGCTCTTGTCTGGCGGCAACTTGTTCGCCGGCCCGTCCGCTCCTAGCCTTAGCCCGACTCGGCCCAGCCCATGGCGCCGATTCGGCACCCGGGCCGTCGGCGTTCTACCGTCGGCGCCGAGTGTCGAGACATGACGCCCGGGCAGTGGAGCGCGGGCGCGGGTCGGCGGGGGGCTGATGGTGCGCGACGAGGTCCGAGGATCGGGCCGCCGGTGCGTCCCGTGCCGCCGTCGACCGGTGGCGCGCGGGGTGGGGACGGCGGATCGATGAGCGGTGAGCTGACCGAGGCGGTCGCCGCGGCGCAGGCCGGTGACGAGGAGGCGTTCCGCTTCCTCTACCGCACCCTCCAGCCCGGGCTGCTGCGCTACCTCACCGCCCTGGTCGGTGGGGACGCCGAGGACGTCGCCTCGGAGACCTGGCTGCAGATCTCCCGGGACCTGCCCACGTTCAGCGGGGGTGAGTTCCGCGCCTGGAGCGTCACCATCGCGCGGAACCGGGCGATGGACCACCTGCGCCGCCAGCGTCGCCGCCCCGCCCTGCCGGTGCCCGTGCAGGCGCTCACCGAGCTGGCCGGGGATGCCGACACGGCCGAGCGGGCCGGTGAGACGATCGGCACCGAGTCGGCCCTGGCACTGATCTCGACGCTGCCGCCGCGCGAGGCGGAGGCGGTGCTGCTGCGGGCGGTGATCGGCCTGGACGCCGAGACCGCCGGGCGGGTGCTGGGCCGCCGCCCCGGCGCCGTCCGCACCGCAGCCCACCGGGGCCTGCGGCGGCTGGCCGGCATGCTGGAACGACAGGACGCCGCGCAGCCGTCCGGCGCGGACCCGCGGACCGGTGCGCCCCGGCCGCGGCGTGAGCAGGATCGGCAGACGCCGAGCGCGTCGCGGCCCGAGCCGGCGGACGGCTGACGTGAGGGGAAACTGGATGAACGCCCGGCGGTCCGGAGGGTCCGGCGGACCCGCCGCTCCCGGCGAGTCCGACCGGCTGCTCGACGCCGCCCGCGCCGGCGCGCAGCCCGCCGCGGGCGCCGATCCGCTGGCCCGGCTGCTCTCCGCCGCCGCGGCGCCGGCCCGCCCCGGCGAGCTGGCCGGCGAGCAGCAGGCGCTGGCCGCCTTCCGGGCCGCCCGGCTCGACGGTGGGACCGCCCCGGCCGCCGCGCCGAGCCGGGGGAGGCGCCGGCTGACCACCGGCGTGGTCGCCTGGGTCGCCGCCGTCGCCGCCACCGCCACCGCGGGCGCCGCCTTCGCCGCGGTCGCGCTCGACCGCCCGCGCACCCCCGACCCCGCCCCCCGGCCGTCGACGCCGGCCACCCGCACCACCCAGCCGGACCGGACCGGATCACCCGCGCCGGGCGCCCCCGGCACGTCCGGTTCCCCCGCTGCTCCGGGTGGCTCCACCAGCCCGACGCCCCGCCCGGTCGACCCGTCCGCATCCGCGACGACCTCCGGCCCCGGCGCGCCGGCCCCGACCGGCAAGCTCGCCGGACAGTGCCGGGCCTACCTGGCCAAGTCGGAGGCGCAGCGCCGCCGGGCCCTGACCACCCCGGGCTTCGCCGACCTGGTCGCCGCCGCCGGTGGGGCGGAGCGGGTGCTGGCGTACTGCCAGGCCGCGGCCTCTGCCCCGGCGACCCCCGACACCGATGGTGGGGGCCAGGACGAGAGCGCCCGCCCGTCGCCGTCCGCCTCGTCGCCGAACCCGCCGTCGACCCCGCCGGGCCGCGCCAAGCGGCCGACCGGGACGCCGGACGCCCGCCCGGACAAGACGGACTAGCTGCGCGATTCCGAACAGGCGCCCCAGCTCGTCCATGGCCGCACCCGGGCGCCGGGCGCCGGTCACCCCGGGCCGAGGGCGGCGTCGATCCGGTCCAGGTGCGCGGCGACCGGCCCGACGGTGAGCATCCCGCTGCCGCCCCCGACCCGCCGCCCCACCCTGAGCTCCGACACTCGGCTGGTCGAGAAGCTTTCACGGAAATTTCTTCACCGCCCCGGTCGACGGATCCGGTCTGCTAGACAGAGGATGGGACCACGGGGACCCGGCCAGGAGACGGTCGACGCCGCCGTGGTGGTGTGGTCGGATCCCAGCGCCGGGAGGGGGCTCATCTCGTGGTGACGTCGCCCGAGCTGGACCGGGCCACCGTGCTGGGGGACGAGGCCGCGGCCGCCGGCCACCTCGCCCGGATCTGCTTCAAGACCGGCCCGCCGCTGTTCACCGGCGTCGAGTTGGAATGGACCGTGCACGACGCCGCCGATCCGGCGCTCCCGGTCGACCGGGAGCGGCTGCGGGCGGCACTGGGGCCGTACAGCCCCACCACTCTGGACCACACCAGTCCCGCCCGACCACTCCGGCACGGCAGCGCCGTGACCGTGGAGCCCGGGGGGCAGGTGGAGGTGTCCACCCCACCGCGATCGTCGCTCACCGGGCTGCTCGCGGCCACCGGGGCCGACATCGCCGAGCTGACCGCGCTGCTGGGCCGCGCCGGCCTGGTGCTCGGCAGCACCGGGATCGATCCCTGGCGACCGCCCCGGCCGGTCGTCGAGACCCCGCGCTACCGCGCGATGCGCTGCGTCTTCGACCGTCGGGGGCCGGCCGGCCGCACGATGATGTACAGCACCGCCGGCCTGCAGGTCTGCCTGGACGCCGGTGAGCCGGCCGAGTACGCGGACCGCTGGGCCGCGGTGCACGCGGTGGGCCCGCCGCTGCTGGCCGCGTTCGCCACCGCGGACCGGCACGCCGGCCGGCGCACCGGCTGGGCGTCCGCCCGGATGGCCGCCTGGCTGGGCATCGACCCGGCCCGGACCCGCCCGGTCTGGTCGCCGCGCCGACCCGGGGACGACCCGGTCGCGGCCTGGACGCGCTACGTCCTGGACGCGCCGCTGCTGTGCCTGCGCCACGACGGCCCGGACTGGACACCCCCGCCCGGGGTCACCTTCGCGGACTGGCTGGCCGGCGCGTTGCCTCGGCCGCCTACCACCGACGACCTGGAGTACCACGCCAGCACACTCTTCCCGCCGGTGCGTCCGCGCGGCTACCTGGAGGTGCGCTACCTGGACGCCCAGCCGGGGCGGGAGTGGGCGGTTCCGCTCGCGGTGCTGACCGCGCTGCTCGCCGACCCGGGCACCGTCGCGCAGGCCCGGGCGATCGGCGAGCCGGTGGCCGACCGGTGGCACGCCGCCGCCCGGCACGGGCTGGCCGACCCGCCGCTGGCCCGGGCCGCCGTCGCCCTGCTGGACCTGGCGCTGGCGGCGTTGCCCCGGCTGGAGCTGCCGGCCGACAGCCACCTGGAGACGAGCCGAGGGATCCGGCGGCGCCAGGCCGCCGCGGAGAGGGGACACCGGTGACCGGTACGACCACCGAACAGCTCGGGACCGAGCAGCTGCGCGGCCTGATCGCGGCGGAGCTGACGCGGGCCAGGTCCCGCACGGCGCTGCTCACCGGGGCCGTGGACGAGGACGACCTGATGCGGCAGCACTCGCCGCTGATGTCCCCGCTGGTCTGGGACCTCGCCCACGTCGGCAACCAGGAGGAGCTCTGGCTGGTCCGCGACGTGGGCGGCCGTGAGCCGGTCCGGCGGGACATCGACGACCTGTACGACGCGTTCAAGCAGCCCCGCCGGGACCGCCCGGCGCTGCCGCTGCTGCCGCCCGCCGAGGCGCGCGCCTACCTGGCGACCGTCCGGGCCAAGGTCGAGGACCTGCTCGACCACGCCCGCTTCACCGACCGGCGGTTGCTGGTCGACGGGTTCGCCTTCGGCATGATCGTGCAGCACGAGCAGCAGCACGACG
The DNA here is from genome assembly GCF_042899365.1 of Micromonospora sp. NPDC000089. NCBI lineage: Bacteria > Bacillati > Actinomycetota > Actinomycetes > Micromonosporales > Micromonosporaceae > Micromonospora > Micromonospora sp. NPDC000089. Next base: position 66,171 of record NZ_JBIAZT010000009.1, on the reverse strand, counting down.
AGACGATGCTCGCCACCCACCAGCTGCGCTCCGGCCCGGCGGTGCTCGACGCGCCGCCGCCGCCGCAACCGCGGGCCCGGGTCGCCGCGGAGGTGCTGGTGCCGGCCGGCCCGTTCACCATGGGCACCTCCACCGACCCGTGGGCGCTGGACAACGAGCGGCCCGCACACAGCGTCGACCTGCCGGCGTACGCGATCGACGCCGCGCCGGTGACCAACGGCGCGTACCGCGCCTTCATCGCCGACGGCGGGTACGACGAGCCCCGCTGGTGGAGCGCGGCCGGTTGGCGGCACCGCGCCGAGGCCGGCCTGAGCGCGCCGATGCACTGGCGGCGCGACGGCGACGGGTGGGCGTACCGGCAGTTCGGTCGCTGGTCGCCGGTGCGCGACGACGAGCCGGTGGTGCACGTGTGCTTCTTCGAGGCGGAGGCGTACGCGGCGTGGGCCGGCAAGCGGCTGCCCACCGAGGCGGAGTGGGAGAAGGCGGCCCGCTGGGACCCGGCGACCGGCCGGTCCCGCCGCTACCCGTGGGGCGACGAGGACCCCACCGTCGAGCACGCCAACCTGGGGCAGCGGCACCTGCGCCCGGCGCCGGTCGGGGCGTACCCGGCGGGCGCCTCGCCGCTGGGGGTGCACCAGCTCATCGGCGACGTGTGGGAGTGGACGTCGACGACCTTCCATGGTCATCCCGGGTTCGCCGCCTTCCCGTACCGCGAGTACTCCGAGGTGTTCTTCGGCGAGGACTACCGGGTGCTGCGCGGCGGCTCGTTCGGCACCGACCGGTCGGCCTGCCGGGGCACCTTCCGCAACTGGGACTATCCGATCCGGCGGCAGATCTTCAGCGGCTTCCGGTGCGCCCGCGACGCGTCGCCGGCGGAGGTCCACGGGTGATCGCGGGTATCGCCTGATGTGCCGCCACCTGGCCTATCTCGGGCCGCCGGTCGCCCTGCGGGCGCTGCTGTTCGATCCGCCGCACGCGCTGGCGCGGCAGGCCTGGGCGCCGCGCGACATGCGTGGCGGCGGGACCGTCAACGCGGACGGCTTCGGGGTGGGCTGGTATCCGGACGAGCCGGCGCCCGGTCAGCGCCGCCCGCCCGCGGCGGCCGCCGGGCGCGGTCGGGAGCCGGTGCGCTACCGCCGGGCCACCCCGATCTGGAACGATCCGGTCCTGCCCCAGCTGGCCGCGGTCACCAGCAGCGGCGGGGTGCTGGCCGCGATCCGCTCGGCCACCGTCGGCATGCCGGTGTCGGAGCCCGCCGCCGCGCCGTTCACCGAGGGACGGTGGCTGTTCAGCCACAACGGCGCGGTGGCCGGGTGGCCGGACGCCGTGGTCGGGCTGGCCGGCCGGCTGCCGGTGCGGGACCTGATCACCCTGGACGCGCCGACGGACGCCGCCCTGCTCTGGGCGCTGGTCCGGGACCGGCTGCGGGCCGGCGCGGAACCGGCGACCGCGATCGCGCAGACGTCGGCCGAGGTGGCGGCGGCGGCACCCGGCTCCCGGCTGAATCTGCTGCTGCACGACGGCCGCACGGTGGTGGCCACCACCGCCGGGCACGCCCTGTCGGTGCGGGCCACCGCCGACGCGGTGCTGGTGGCGTCCGAGCCGCTCGACGACGACCCGGGCTGGCGGCCGGTGCCGGACGGCCGACTGCTGGTCGCCACGTCCGCGGGGGTGCGGACACACGCCCTGGCGGTGACCTGACCGGTCAGGGGTTCTTTCGCAGGGTTCGGCAACGGAGGGGGACGCTGATGAGCGCGGAGCCACTGGAGATCTACCTGGAGGAGCAGGACCTCGGCCGCGGACTCCGCGACGACGTCCGGATCGGGCTGACCGCCGAGGGGAAGTGGTTGCCCCCGAAGTGGTTCTACGACGCCCGGGGCAGCGAGCTGTTCGAGGAGATCACCCGGCTGCCGGAGTACTACCCGACCCGGGCCGAGCGGGCCGTGCTGGCCGCCCACGCCACGGACATCGCCGAGCTGACCGGCGCCAAGACGCTGATCGAGCTGGGCTCCGGGTCGTCGGAGAAGACCCGGCTGCTGCTCGACGCCTTCACCCGGCACGGGGAGCTGGGCACCTTCGTCCCGCTGGACGTCTCGGTCAGCGCGCTGCGCCAGTCCACCGAGCGGATCGCCGAGGACTATCCGGGCCTGCGGGTGCGCGGCATCGTCGGCGACTTCACCCGGCAGCTGGACCGGCTGCCGACCGGCGGCCGGCGGCTGGTGGTCTTCCTCGGCGGCACGATCGGCAACCTGATGCCGCCCGAGCGGGCCGACTTCCTGGCCGCGATGCGGGCCTCGCTGGAGGTCGGGGACTGGCTGCTCGTCGGCACCGACCTGGTCAAGGATCCGGCGGTGGTGGTGCCGGCGTACGACGACGCCGCCGGGGTCACCGCCGAGTTCAACCGGAACGTGCTGCGGGTGATCAACCGGGAGCTGGGAGCGGACTTCGACCCGGAGGCGTTCACCCACGTGGCGGCCTGGGACCCGGACCGGGAGTGGATCGAGATGCGGCTGCGCGCCGAGCGGCCGATGCGGGTGCGGGTGCTCGACCTGGACGTCGACTTCGCCGCCGGCGAGGAGCTGCGTACCGAGGTCTCGGCGAAGTTCCGGCCGGACGGGATCGCCGCCGAGCTGGCCAAGGCCGGCTTCGCCGTGGCGGAGTTCTGGACCGACCCGGGGGGCCTGTTCGGCGTCTCGCTGGCCCGCGCGGAGTGACCGGCCGGCCGGCCCGCCGCCGGTGGTGATCCGGCGCACCCGTGCCCGCCGCCGTCGGGCCGGTCGGCTAGGCTGATCCACGCGAAGGGGAGTAGCCCGCAATGTCGTGGTCGACACACTGGTGCGTTCCGCATCCGGCCACGCGGCCCCACCCGATGGGGCGGGCGAGACCTTCGACTCAGGCTGTCGCAGCCGGGTCGAGGGCACCCCTGTACCTCCTCCCGGCCTGATCGGGAAGGTTTTCATGGACGGTTTCCTCGTCGCGCTGGTGGTCAGCTTCGGCGTCATCTTCGTCGCCGAGCTGGGGGACAAGTCCCAGCTGATGGCGCTGACCTTCGCCACCCGCTTCAAACCGGTGCCGGTGCTGATCGGCATCACCGTGGCCACCGCCCTCGTCCACCTGGCCTCGGTGGCCATCGGGTACGGACTCGGGGCGGCCCTGCCCACCGACTGGATCTCGCTGATCGCCGGTGTCGCCTTCCTCGCCTTCGGCGCCTGGACCCTGCGCGGGGACAAGCTCACCGAGGAGGAGAAGCGCAAGGCCGAGCGGGGCGGCAAGTCGGCGATCTTCGCCGTCGGCGTCGCGTTCTTCCTGGCTGAGCTGGGCGACAAGACCATGCTGGCGACCATCACCCTGGCCACCAAGTACGGCTGGTTCGGCACCTGGCTCGGCTCGACGCTGGGCATGGTGGCCGCGGACGCGCTCGCCATCCTGGTCGGCCGGCTGCTCGGCCGGCACCTGCCGGAGAAGACCATCCGGTACGGCGCCGCGGTGCTGTTCGCCATCTGCGGCCTGTGGCTGGTCTTCGAGGCGATCCGGGCGCTCGGCTGGGTCTGATCCGACCGGGGGCGGGTAACGCCCCCCGGTGACGCCGGACGAGCTCCTGCGCCACGGCGACCAGGTGGCGGTCGCCGTGGTGGAGTCGGCCGGCGCGGTGGTGATCTTCGTGGGCGCGGTGTGGGCGGCGCTGCGGTTCGCGGTCGAGGGACTGCGGCACCGCAGCGCCGCCGTCTTCACCCCGATCCGGCTGTCGCTCGGCCGGTTCCTCACCCTGGGGCTGGAGTTCCAGCTGGCCGCGGACATCCTGCGGACGGCGGTGTCACCGACCTTCGCGCAGATCGGCCAGCTGGCCGCGATCGCCACCATCCGGACCGCGTTGAACTTCTTCCTGCGCAAGGAGATCGGCCAGGAGCAGCAACAGGTACGCCAGGACGCCGACCCGGGTCCGTCCCGGTGAGCGCGCTGCTCGCCTCGGCGGTCACCGGGCTGGCGCTGCTGGCCGCCGGCACCGTGCTGTGCACCGGCGGGTCCTGGCGGATGTCGGTGCGGGTGCTGCTGGACCTGCTGGTGGCGGCCGGGCTGCTCCGGCTCGCCACCGGCCGGAGCTGGCCGGCGCTGGCCACGGCGGCCGCGATCGTCGTCCTGCGCCAGCTGCTCTGGGCGGCGTTGACAGCCACCGGCCCGGTGTCCCCGACCGGCGACCCGCCGAGCACGACTGCCGACCGCCCGGGGCGGGTAGGACGATCACCGGCGGCCGCCGGTGGCCGCGCGACAGCGTGACGACAACGGGAGGTTCTCGGATGAGCAGGCACGACGAGCCCAACGAGTACGGATACGCCGGCGGGGCGACCGCCCCCGAGCCCCCGGCCGGCGGCCGGCCGGACGAGCAGGACCGGGCGGAGGCGGTGGCGGTGCCGGGCGACGACCTCACCGAGCCGTACAGCGAGGCGATCCACGAGACCGAGGAGTCGCCGCAGGAGCGGGCGGCCGAACACCGCCGCTGACCCGGGTGGGGCGCCGCCGTGCCCCGGCCACCGGCCGGCCCGGCGCCGCGGCCGGCCAGCTGGTGTCCCGGCCGCAGCGGCGGTCAGCGCGGGCCGGGCAGCGCGGTCAGCCGGGACCCCTCGCACAGCGCGGCCATCCGCTTGACCAGCTCGTCCGGGTCGGCGTACGGGTCGAGCGCGCGGGCCTCGTCCGGGGTCATCGGGGGCACCCGCACGTGTGAGATCAGCGGGTGCAGCGGCCGGCTGTCCACCTCGTCCGCGCCGAACAGGTCCTCGTGCAGCTTCTCGCCGGGCCGCAGCCCGGTGAAGACGATCTCGGTGGGTCGGTCCGCCTCGGCCGCCAGCCGCCGCGCCACGTCGGCGATCCGGACCGGCTCGCCCATGTCGAGCACCAGCGCCTCGCCGCCGCGCCCCACGATCGCCGCCTGCAGCACCAGGTGCACCGCCTCCTGGACGGTCATGAAGTACCGGGTGACGTCGGGGTGGGTGACCGTGATCGGCATGCCGGCCTCGAGCTGCGCCTGGAAGGCGGTCAGCACCGAGCCGCGGCTGCTGAGCACGTTGCCGAACCGGACGCTCAGGTATCCGGTGCCGTACCGGCGCGCGTAGTGCGCGGTCAGCCGCTCGGTGATCCGCTTGCTGTAGCCCAGCACGCTGGTCGGGTTGGCCGCCTTGTCGGTGGAGATGTTGACGAACTCGGCGACGTCCCGACAGGCCTCCAGCACATTCAGGGTGCCCAGCACGTTGGTCTTGATCGCCTCGCCCGGGTGCCGCTGCAGCAGCGTGAGGTGCTTCAGGGCGGCGGCGTGGAACACCAGGTCGGGCTGCCGCTCACCGATGATCCGGGCGATGCCGTCGGCGTCGCGGATGTCGGCCAGGATGAGCTCCGGGCCGTCCAGCAGGGCCCGACCGTGCAGTGACATCTGTAGCGCGTGCAGCGCCGACTCGTCCCGGTCGAGCATCATCAGCTCACCCGGGTCGCAGCGGGCCAGCTGCCGGCACAGCTCCGAGCCGATCGACCCGCCGGCGCCGGTGACCAGGATCCGGCGCCCGGCCAGCCCGCTGCGCTCGACGGCGAGTTCGGCCACCCGCTGGGCGCGACCGAGCAGGTCGGTGAGCTTCAGGTCGCGCACGTCGGTGGCGGCGACCGGCCGGTCGAGCAGCTCGCGGACCGGCGGCAGGACCTTGAAGGCCGCGCCGGCGCGCAGGGTACGGGCACGCACGTCCCGCATCAGCTCGGCGTCCGAGCCGTCGATCGAGAAGATCACCGTGGTGGCCCCGGTGCGCCGGACGGCCTGCTCGATCTGCCGCCGGCCGCCCAGCACCCGCAGCCCCTCCAGGCGCAGGCTCTGCTTGTCGGGGTCGTCGTCGAGCAGCCCCACCGGCCGGTAGCTGCCGCCGGGGTCGCTGACCAGCACCCGGACCAGCCGCTCGCTGGCCGCGTCGACCCCGTAGATCAGCGCCCGGTCGGCCGAGCGCCCCGGCCGGTCGTCCCGCTCCCGATGCCAGCGGTACCCGGCCCGTCCGGCGACCATCAGCAGCAGCGCGATGGCGCCGCCGGTGACCGGCACGCTGGCCGGCACCGGTCGCTGGGTCATCGGCGCCAGCGCGGCCAGCACGACCACGGTCGCCAGCACGGCGGTCCCGGCCAGGTCGCGGGCCTCGCCCGCGCTGCCGACCGGGTGCCGGCCGCGGGCGGTGGAGCGGACCTGTTCCAGGGAGACGTGCACGACCGCGCTGACCACCGCCGTGCCGACCGCCAACGCGCACTGCCGGAGGGTCAGCTCGAACTCGTACCGCGCCCAGGCCGCGACGAGGAATCCGGCGCACCATGCGCCTACGTCGAGCGTTAGCAGAGAAAGGGTCTTCGCTCGCCGGGTGACCCAGTCGCGTCGGGTTCCGGGGGTCGCGGTCGGAGGGCCTACGTGGTCCATGGGTGTCCCTTGCCGGTTCGTTCCTTCATTGCGAGGAATCAGCAGTGTCGTGCACTTCAGTCGTCTACATTCGTTTCGTCACGTCACTACGCGTTTGGGTCGATTAGATCCTGACATGTCGTCTGCGATTACTAGGGGGATTTCGTGCAGTTTGGCCAGCTAGTCGTCCCGGCGGATCGGAGAGCGTGATGGACGTTCGCACCGCACTGCGCCTGGTCCGCCGGCACTGGTGGATCGTTCTGGTCACGCTGATGGTGGCGCTCGGCTCGGCGGCGTTGATCACCGTGCGGACCGCCCCCCGGTACGTCGCCTCGGTGACCTTCTTCGTCACCACCCCGAGTCAGGGCGTCTCCGACGCCTACCAGGGCAGCCTCTTCCTCCAGCAGCGGGTGAAGTCGTACGCCGACCTGCTGCGCAGCGACCGGCTCGCGCAGAGCGTGGTCGCCGACGGCGCGACCGGGCTGACCGCCGACGAGGTGCAGCGCCGGGTCGCCACCTCCACCGAGGCCGGCACCGTCCTGCTGCGGGCCACCGTCACCGACACCGACCAGAACCGGGCGCTCAAGGTGAGCGAGGCGCTGTCGGCCAAGTTCGTCGAACTGGTGCAGAAGGTGGAGACCACCGGCGACGGCAAGCCGTCCCCGATCAAGATCGAGGTGGTCGGCGGTCCGCGGGTCGGCTCCAGCCCGGTCGCTCCCCAGCCCACCCGGAACCTCGTCATCGGTGGCCTGGTCGGGCTCCTGCTGGGCATGGCCCTGGCGGTGCTGCGCGGCATGCTCGACGTGCGGCTGCGCGACGCCGCCGGCCTGCAGCGCGCGACCGGCAGCCCGCTGCTCGGCGAGATCCCCTTCGAGGCCGCGGCCCGGTCCGCCCCGTTGATCGTGGGCGACGCGGCCACCTCGGGACGCGCCGAGGCGGTCCGCAAGCTCCGCACCAACCTACGCTTCGTCGACGTGCACGAGCCGGCCCGGGTCATCGCCATCACCAGCGCCCTGCAGGGCGAGGGAAAGACCACCCTCTCCTGCAACCTGGCGATCGCGCTGGCCGAGGCGGGCTGGCGGGTGCTGCTGGTCGACGCCGACCTGCGGCGGCCGAAGGTCGGCGACTACCTCGGCCTCGACGGCGGGGTCGGCCTCACCGACGTGCTGGTCGGCGACGTCCAGGTCGGCGACGTGGTGCAGCGCTGGGGCGACAAGTCCCTGCTGGTGCTGCCGAGCGGTTCGGCGCCGCCGAACCCGAGCGAGCTGCTCGGCTCGAAGGCGATGGCCGACCTGCTCCTCTCGCTGCGCGAGTCGGCCGACATCGTGATCGTCGACACCGCGCCGCTGCTCGCGGTCACCGACGGCGTGGTGGTGGCCGTGCAGGCCGACGGCGCGCTGCTGGTCACCCAGCAGGGCCGGACGTCCCGCGCCCAGGTGGCCGCCGCGTCCCGGGCGCTGCACTCGGTCTCGGTGCGCCTGCTCGGGTGCGTGCTGAACATGACCAGGGTGGCCCGGGCCGACGCCTACCAGTACGAGGCGTACCGGCTCGCCGCCGCCTCCCGCAAGGCGTCGGTGCCTGTCGAGGACCGGACCCCGGCGGCGCGTCGCGGCGAGCCGGTCGAGGTCGGGGACCTTACCCAGGAACTCACCCGGCTGCCCCGATGAGCGTCAGCACCGGTCGGACCGACCGCCCGATCTCCGCGGCGCAGCGCCGGAAGTCCTCCGGGCCACCGCCGATGGGGTCACGCAGGTCGTCAGCCTCGGGCGCGGCGGGCTGCAGCAGCGCCCGGGCGCGGGCGGCGGCCCGCACCGCGGTGCGCAGCGGCGCGTCGACCCGCCCGGCGGGCGGGTCGGCCGCCGCCGCCAACCGTCCGAACTGGTGCAGCGTGAACGTGCGGTGCAACGCCGCCGGGGCCAGCGCGGTGCAGATCGACCGCTGGCGGCGGGTGGCGGTCAGCACCAGGTCCGCCTCCGCGAGGTGCTCCGGCCGCAGCTCCCGGCTCACGAAGGCCGCCGGGTCCGCGCCGGTCCCGGCCGCGATCTCGGCGGCGTACGGGTGCATGGGGTGGCCGGGAACGGCGTGCGTGCCCGCGCTGGCCACCACGATCGGCCGGTCTCCCAGCAGCTGCCGAAGCAGGTACTCGGCCATCGGCGAACGGCACATGTTGGCGTGGCACACGATGAGCAGCCGGTCGGGCATCGCGCTCCCTCTCCTCGTCGGGTCCGCGGGCCGGGGCGCCGCGACGGTGGCGGTCCGCAGGTGGGGGCCGGACGCCGAGGGGATGCCGGCATCCTATGCGCCGCCCGCGCGCCGTCGGGCGGCTGCCGCGCCGGCACGCCGGCCCGGCCCGGGGACACGACGATGAGGATCGGCATCCTGTCGTACCACTTTCCGCCGGAACCGGCGTTCATCCCCGGCAGCCTCGCCGAGGAGCTGGCCCACCGCGGCCACGAGGTGCGGGTGCTGACCGGCTTCCCGGACTACCCGGGCGGGCACGTCTACCCGGGCTGGCGGCAACGGTGGCGGCACCTGACCCGCAGCGAGCGGCTGACCGTGCGCCGGGTGCCCCGGTACGCCGGCGGGGACGGCTCCACCGGCGCGCGGATGGCCAGCTATCTCTCCTTCGCCGGCAGCGTCGCGGTGGTCGGTCGCCGCTACCTGGCCGACGTGGACGTGCTGTACGTCTTCCAGTTGCCCGCCACCACCTTCGCCGCCGCGGCCCTGCTCCGGGTGCTCGGCCGGGTGCCGGTCGTGCTGCACGTGCAGGATCTCTGGACCGAGGAGGGGCTCGTCGGGGCGGAGCGCAGCGGCTGGCCGGGGCGGCTGGCCACCACGATGAGTCGGCTGCTGCGCGAGGCGGAGGCGGTCGCGGTGACCGCCCCGTCCATGCGCGAGCTGGTGCTTGCCGGCGGCGTGCCGGCGGAGCGGACCCGGTTGGTGTTGAACTGGACCGACGAGCGGATCTTCCACCCCGCCCGGGCCAGCCGGTCGGCCCGTCAGCTGATCGGCCGGGACGGCCGGACCGTGGTGATGCACGCCGGCACCATCGGCGTACGACAGGGGTTGGAGACGGCGGTCCGCGCGGCGGCGGCGCTGGGCGACCGGATGGATCTGGTGCTGGTCGGCTCCGGCGCGCAGGAGCAGCGGGTCCGGGGGCTCGCCACCGAGCTGCGCGCGGAGAACGTGCGGTTCGTGGACCGCCGCTCCCCGCTCGACATGCCCGACCTGTACGCCGCCGCCGATTACCAGCTGGTGACGCTGCGCGACCTGCCGGAGTTGCGCGGCAGCGTGCCGGGGAAGCTGCAGGCCGCGCTGGCCTGTGCCGCGCCGGTGATCGCGGCGGCCGGTGGCGACACCGTGGAGCTGGTCGAGCGGGCCCGGGCCGGGCTGTCCTGCCCGCCGGAGGACTGGGCGACGCTGGCCGACCGGTTCTGGCTGGCCTCGACGATCCCGGCCGCGGCCCGCGACGAGATGGGTCGGCGGGGCCGGGAGACGTACCTGCGGGAGATGTCCCTGCGGGCCGGGGTGGACCGGATCGAGCGGCTGCTGCGGAACGTGGCGGCGGGTGGGGCGGCCTAGCCGTCACCCGAACGAATCTAGCGAATGGGATTTTCGGTGCTCTGGTCATCATTTACGGCATGCCACCGTCGTTGTTCGTGCTAGAAAGACGACGAATAGTCATTTTGTCCGGGTCTGAGCGGGAGCGTGGCGTGACGGAGAGCGGAGTGTCCCGGCGGCGGTCGCGGCTGCGCCGGCGGACCAGGGCGCGGATCCGCCGGGCCCTGCTCACCGGCCTGGTGGTGCTGGCCGTGCTGTCCACCGTGGTCGGCTGGGTGGGCTTCCGCGGCTGGCAGGCCCGCGCGCACCTGGTGAACGCGGCCGGCCTGGCCCGGGAGCTCAGCGCCCAGGTGGTCGCCGGCGACATCGAGCGGGCCCGGCGCACCCTGGCCGCGCTCCAGGAGCAGGCGACCGCCGCCCGCGGCGACACCGACGACCCGGTCTGGTGGTTGGGCCGGCACACGCCCTACGCCGGCGACGACCTGACCGCCGTCCGGGAGATCGCGGTGGCCGTGGACGACCTGTCCCGGCAGGCGTTTCCGGATCTGCTCCGCACCGACCTGGCCACGCTGATCCCGCGCCAGGGACGGCTGGACGTGGCCCGGCTCGGCGCCCTCGCCGACACGGTCATCGAGGCGGACGCCGCCGTCCGGCAGGCCCGCACCCGACTGGACGCGGTGCCGACCGGCAACCTGATCCCCCAGGTGCGCTCCGCGCTCACCGCGCTGCGCACCGAACTCGACCGGCTGGCCGCCCTGACCGGCGCCGCCGACCGGGGGGCGCGCGTGCTGCCACCGCTGCTGGGGGCGGCCGGGCCCCGCAACTACCTGCTCGTCTCGCAGAACCTCGCCGAGCTGCGGGCCACCGGCGGGATGTTCGGCGCGTACGTGGTGATCCGCGCCGAGGGCGGCCGGATCGAGATGGTCAACCAGGGCAAGGCGTCGGACCTGCAGGCCTTCACGCCGCCGGTGGCCGACCTCCCGGCGGAGCTGCGCCGGCGCTACGGCGACCTGCCGGCCACCTACGCCGCCGACGTGAACCTCACCCCGCACTTCCCGACGGCCGCGTCGCTGTACCGGGAGATGGTCCGCCGGCGCACCGGGGTGACCGTCGACGGGGTGCTGGCCGTCGACCCGGTCGCGCTGTCGTACCTCCTCACCGCCACCGGGCCGGTGCCCGTGCCGGACGGCCCGACACTCACCTCCGCGACGGCGGTGCGGTCGCTGCTGTCCGACGCGTACCGGACCATGAGCCCGGCTCGCCAGGACGAGTACTTCGCCGCGTCGGCCGCCGCGGTCTTCGACGCCTTCCTGAGTGCCAAGGTAAGCCCAAAGGGGGTTTTGTCGGCATTCGACCGGTCCATTACGGAACGGCGGATATTGTTCTGGAGTGCCCGTAAAGAAGAGCGAGACATTCTCGGCGAAAGCGCGATCGCCGGCATCCTGCCGGAGCGGGAGACCACGCCCACCGTGGGCGTGTTCCTCAACGACGGCAGCGGCGCCAAGCTCGGCTACTACCTCAGCCCGACGGTGCGCCTGACCTCCGGTGGATGCCGGCACGACGGCCGGCGCGAGCTGCACCTGCGGTTCGCTCTGCACTCGTCGGCGCCGGCCGACGGCCTGCCCGACTCGGTGCTCGGGCTGGCCAAGTCGGGTGACCCGTACACGGCCCGCACGCTGGTGAACGTCTTCAGCCCGGCGGGTGGGTCGCTGCTGCGGGGCAGCCTCGACGGCCGGCCGATCGGCCTCGTCTCCGGCCAGGAGCGACGCCGTCAGGTCGCGACCGTCAACGTCGAGGTGCCGCCCGGCGGCACCCGCACGGTGGAGGTCGACCTGCTCACCGGGCGCAACAGCGCCGGTGCGCCCGACCTCTGGCTCACTCCCACCGCCACCCCCGCAACCACCCAGATAGTTCCCGCACCAAGCTGCAACCAGTAGGAGGAGACCATCATGCGGCTTTCCCGCATACTCATGGCGCTCACGGTCGGCCTGGCCATCGTGGCGGCGCCGACCGCGGCCGGGGCGGCCCAGCCGCAGCCGTCGCCCGACCCCACGGGCAGCGTGACACAGCCACCGCCCGACTACCCACCGACGCTACCGTTGACCACGCTGACCCCCAGCGAGACCACCACCACGGAGGACGACACCGAGACGCTGACCGGCGCCGGCTTCGGCCCCAACGAGCTGGTCGACATCGTCGTGACGGTGTCCCCGCTCGCCGCCGCGGTGCCCGGCCAGGCGCCGGCCCGCCGCAGCGACGGCAGCACGGTCGCGATGGCCGCCGTGTCGTACCCGAAGCCGCCGATGCCCACCCACTCGGAGCCGCAGCCGTCGCCGCGGCGGTTCACCGTGCGGGCGGACGCGAACGGTCACTTCGTCACCCCGTACGTGTTCGACGTGGTGGGCGTCTACCTGTTCACCGCGACCGGGCGGACCACCGGGCGGACGGCCAGCGCGACCGTCACCGCGCTGCCGGACCGGGACCGGGACGACCACGGCCACCTGCCGGTGACCGGTGACAACCTCGGCACCCCGCTGAAGGTCGGCGGCGGCCTGGTCGGCGCCGGCGCGGTGCTGATGCTCAGCGCCTTCGCCTGGCGGCGACGCAACCGCCTCGGCATGACCCGCTGACCCGACCCGGGTAGCGCCCGCAGCACCCAGACCGACGCCCGCCGGACGACAGGTCCGGCGGGCGTCGGCGCGCGTCCTCGGCCGCCACCCCGGTCGGTGGCGGACCGGGCCGGTTCACGGGCAGGCGGAGTAGAGCCGCCGGGTGCCGGTGCCGGCGGCGTACGCGGCCCGGTCGCTGAACCGGCAGCCGAAGTCGGCCGCCGCCACCGCCCGGGCGTCGGTGACCCGGTCGCCGGCGGGCCGGTGCCCGGTGCGTACCCAGGAGACCAGGTCGTCCCAGGCGGCGCCGGCCTCGGTCGGGCTGAACTCGCAGTGCTGGGCGGCCCGGATCGCCCGCTGCACGACCAGCCGGCCGCGACCGTGCCGGGCGGCGTCCCGGGCGTACGCCTGCTCCATCGAGAACGGCACGAAGAGGTCGCCGAGGTCGTGCAGGCTGAGCACCGGCACGGTGGGCCGGCCGGCGATCCGCGGCACCTCGGTCAGGGCGGGGGAGAGCCGCTGCCAGACGTCCTCGGGGGCGACCCGCCGCACCCGGGCGTTCACGTTCACCGGGGTGTTCGGGGCGTACCAGGTCAGCAGGTTTGTGGCGAGCTGGCCGGGGCGCTGCGCGGGGGAGTCGCCCCCGTCGGTGGTGCTGATCGCGAACAGGAAGTCCTTCCACACCGCGAACGCCGCCTCGGCGCCCGGGCGGGGGCCGCCGGACCGGTTCACCACGATCTGCCGCAGCTGCCGACCCCGGTCGGTGGTGGTGTCCGGCCCGGTCGGGGTCAGCCCGGTCAGGCCGAGCGCGGCCTGGATCCGCGGCACCGCTTGGGTCAGGTAGTCCGCCGGCGGCGGATACGCCCGCACCCCGGCGAGCGCCTGCGCGACGAGGTTGTAGTCCAGGTAGAAGTCGAGCAGCTCGTGGTCGCCGAGCACCCCGCAGACCGGCAGCGCGCCGGCGTAGTAGCCCGGGTACTGCTCCAGCGACCGGCCGGTGACGTAGCCACCCATCGACGCGCCGGCCAGGTACGTCCGGGCCGGCCCCCGGACGGTCGCGGCGAACAGGTCGGCCAGCTCCCGGGTGCTGAGCACGCCGGAGCGGATGTCGAACCCGTTCGTGGTGTACGACGACGCGGCCCAGGCGTACCCCTGCTCCAGCAGGCGTTGGCGCAGCCCGAAACCGGGCGGTTCCGGGCTGAGCACGGTGGTCTGGCCGCGGTAGCCGTGCGCCCACATCACCAGCTCGCCGTTCCACGCCGCCGGGATCTCCACCACGTAGCCGGCGTGCCGGTACACGCCCTGCCGGACGGTCGTCGGCGCGCCGCCGACGACCAGCGGGGCCAGCGGCGGGTTGCTGATGGTGTACCCGGGCAGCGGCCCGGAGCCGTCGTCGGCGGGCAGCGTGCCGTGGCTGCGCGGGCCGCCGGGCGCGGCGCGGCCCGGTGCGCCGCCGGTGGGTTCGGCGCGGGCCGGCGCGGGACCGGCCAGCCCGGCGGCGAGGGTGAGGGTGGCGCCGGCGGCGAGCAGGCGGCGGACGAGGCGGGTGGTGGACAGCATCGTTGCTCCCCGGAGGTTGCCGCCCGGTTCCGGGCGGCGGGGCGGACCGGTGCTACCGGCCGGTAGGGCCTGAAGCTAGGCCCACCGGTCGAAGGGTGTCAATGCCTTCCTGAGCGGCCGCTCGACCGAAGTGGATCGAAGGTGGCCCGCCGTGTGGTCCGGTCCTGTCCGGGTGGTCCCCACGGTCCGTGGCGCGGCCGGACGGTGTGCCGCCCGGCCGTCCCCGGGTGCCGGCCCCGACCGTCGTCCGGTTCACTGGTCGGATGGACGACCTGATCTGGGACGCGGTCCGGGCCTCGCGGGGCTGGCTGGACGCCGCCAACGGCACCGGTGAGGCCGAGCTGACCTGCCGCATCCTGAAGCTCACCGAGGAGGCGGGAGAGGCGGCCGGCGCCTGGATCGGGGTGCTCGGCCAGAACCCGCGCAAGGGCGTGACGCACCGCCGGGAGGACGTCGCCGACGAGCTGGCCGACGTCGTCTTCACCGCGCTGGTGGCCATCGAGAGCCTGGGGCTGGACGCGCGTACGGTGGTCGCCGGGTGCGCGGAGAAGGTGCGGGCCAGGGTCGCGTCCTCGCCCTGACCGCGTCGGGCGGTGCCGGCCCGCCCCCGCCGATTCGTTGACGTCATCAGCTCCGTAGCGTCCGCGGAGCCACCCGGCGCGGCGGCGGCGTCCGGCCCCTGCCCCCGGGCCGCGCTCGGTCAAGCCCGCCGGGGCGGCTGACTTCAGCCGGCGGATCTTGCCCGATAGGGTGCCTGACCATGAGAGCCCGGGTCCTGGCCGCCGCGACCGCCGCCGTACTTCTCAGCACCGGGACGACCGTCCCGGCAAGCGCCGCCCCGCGGCAGCGCGCCGCGCCGCCCACCGCGGCCCCCTGCCCGAAGCTGGCGGTGCCGCCCCCACCGGTGCGGCGGCCACCGCGGCCGGTCCCGCCCGCCGCGGTGCCCGAGCAGCGCGTGGTGGGTGGGGAGGCGCTGGCCACCCCGGGCCTGGTGGTGCCGCCCGGCACGCCCGCGCCGCCGCCGGTCACCGCGACCTCCTGGCTGGTCGCCGACCTGGACACCGGCGCGGTGCTGGGCGGCTGCGGCCCGCACGAGTACGGCACCCCGGCGAGCGTGCAGAAGCTGCTGCTGGTGGCGACGATGCTGGCGAAGCTGGACCCGAAGCAGGTGGCCACGGTGACCCGGGCCGACCTGGACATCACCCCCGGCAGCTCGGCGGTCGGCCTGCTGGAGGGCGGTCGCTACCCGGTGGAGACCGTCTGGCTGGGCCTGCTGCTGCAGTCCGGCAACGACGCGGCCAACCTGCTGGCCCGGCTCGGCGCGGGGAGCGCCGCCGCGGGGGTGACCCGGATGAACGCGGAGGCGCACCGGCTGGGCGCCCTGCAGACGCACGCCGTGACGCCCTCCGGGCTGGACGGGCCGGGGCAGTTCACCAGCGCCTACGACCTCGCGCTGATCGCCCGGGTGTGCTTCGCCGACCCCACCTTCCGGCGGTACGCGCTGACCCCGCGCGTCCAGATCCCGGCCCAGCCCGGGCTGCGCAAGCCCGGCTTCCAGATCCAGAACGAGAACCAGCTGATCTTCCGGTACCCGGGGGCGCTGGGCGGCAAGACCGGCTTCACCGAGCTGGCCCGGCACAGCTACGTCGGGGCGGCCCAGCGCGGCGGCCGGCGGCTGGTGGTCACCATGCTCGGTGCCGAGGCCCGGCCGGTGCGGCCCTGGGAGCAGGGCGTCCGCCTGCTCGACTGGGGGTTCGCGCTGCCCCGCGACGCCGACGTGGGCCGGCTCGTGCAACCCGACGAGCTGGGCCGGGCCAGCGCCACGCCGGCCGAACCGGCGCCCGCGGACGCCCGCCCGGCGGCCGCCGCCCCGGCGGCGGACGACGGCCCGTCCTGGCTCGGCGGGGCCGTGGTCGGTGGCGGCGCGGCCCTCGTCGCGGCGCTGGCCGTGCTGCTGGCGGTGAGCCGGCGACGCCGAGCGCCCGGGGGTGCCCGCCGCGCCCGAGGGTGACGACCGTCGACATCCGGACACCGGTTCCATAGACTCCGGTCTTTCTGGCACCACGAGTCCAGGGAGGAACCCACGTGTCGAGCGAACCCCGACCGTCCGCCACCACCCGGCGCCGCCGGCCGGTGCTGACCCGCCTCGCGGGCGTGGCGCTGGCGTCCGCCGTGCTGGTCGCCACCGGCGGCACCGTCGCCCAGGCCGCGCCGGTCGCCGGCCACCTCGACCCCGCGCCCACCAAGGGGCCGTGCGCGTACACGCCGACCCCGGACGAGCCGGCCGCCCGTCCGGTGCCGCTGCCGCCCGACCCCCGGCACACGCCGGACCGGGGCAGCGTCCGGGTCACCCTGCACACCAACCGCGGACCGATCGGCCTGACCCTCGACCGGGAGGCCGCCCCGTGCACGGTGCAGAGCTTCCTGCACCTGGTCCGGCGCGGCTTCTACGACCGGACGCCGTGCCACCGGCTCACCGCGTACCCGACCCTGAAGGTGCTGCAGTGCGGCGACCCGTCGGGCACCGGCGAGGGCGGCCCGGGCTACCGGTACGCCGACGAGCTGCCCACCGACCTGCCGCCGGCGCCGACCGACCCGACCGGGGTGCGCCGGCTCTACGCCCGCGGCACGCTGGCCATGGCCAACGCCGGGCCGGACACCAACGGCAGCCAGTTCTTCCTGGTCCAGGCGGACTCGGCGCTGCGCCCCAACTACACCGTCTTCGGCACCATCGACGCCGCCGGGCTGGCCACCCTCGACCGGATCGCCGCGGGCGGGATCGCGCCGACCGCGGACGACCCGGCACCGGTCGACGGCGCGCCGGCCCTGCCGGTGGAGATCTGCCGGGCGAAGCGGGGCCGCTGACCCGAACGGCCGGCGGGGTGGCGCCCCGCCGGCCGTACCGGTCATCTCTCGCCGCCCGCCCCGACACCCAGCGGCGGTGGCCCGGTCGGCGCGTCGCCGAGCGGGGCCAGGCGCGGGTCGTCCAGCGGGATCGGGCCCCGCAGCTGCCGGCCGACCGCCCGGAACCAGCCCAGGTGCAGCTCGTCTCCGTCGGCCAGCAGGGCGGCCCGCAGCCGGTGCCAGGGCAGCCCGGGGTGCCGGTGGTGGACGGCGTGCAGGTTGAAGGCGAGCACGAACGCCTCCAGCGGCCGGGGCAGCCGGAGGTTCATCGCCTCCAGCGGCGCGTCGAGCCGGGTGCCGTAGTGGTAGGCGTTGTCGGCCAGGGACACCAGCGTCGCGCGGGCGCCGAGCGCGGCGGCCAGCATCCAGACGTGCCGGCCGTACCCGATCGCGGCGGCCGCGTACGCTCCGACCACGACCGCCGCGTCCACCCGGAACGCTCGCAGCTGCCGCCGCCGCACCGCGTCCAGCAGCAGCCCGGTGACCGTGTCCGGCGCGTCCAACCGGTCGGCCAGCCACCGCCACAGCCGCTGCGGCGCGGCCAGCAGCAGCAGCGACGCCACCTCGGCGAGGTAGAGACCACCGAACAGCCGCAGGTAGTGCCCGGCGACCATCCCCACCCGACCGGCCCGCCCGACCTCGGCCGGGTCGTACACCTCGCTGCGTTCCCGCCGGGTGCGGCTGTACCGGTGGTGCAGCAGGTGGCCGGTCTTCAGCAGCGCGAACGGGGCGCCGTAGCCGATCGCCAGCACGCGGCCCCAGCGGTCGTTGTGCCGCCTCGTCGGCAGCAGGGAGCCGTGGATCGCCTCGTGCACCAGCGACCAGTACGGCGTGGTGGTCGCCGCCAGCGGCACCAGCAGCCAACCCCAGCGGGGGTCGGCCGGCAGCAGGACCAGCGGCAGCACCACCAGTTGCAGGGCGACCACGACCAGCGCGGCGGTGATCAGGACGGCCGACGTCGCGGTGTCGCCCCGCGACTCGGCGGACAGCCGGGTGGGCACGCACGGACCGTACGGTGGGCAGGCGACGGATGCGGGGCGGCCAGGTTACGGCCGGTTGTCGGCCGGCCGATGGGGTCGGGTGCGGGTGGCCCGCTCGTGCGCCGCCGGCGGACAACCGTTCAGGGTAGCCGCCGGAGGTGGCCGGCGGGCGGAAACGGCCGGATCGCCGAGCCGGCCGGATCTGCTCGCTATCGTCCGACAGAGTGAGAGCACGGGGTCGTACCGCCGCCGTTGTCGTCGCTGTGCTGGTCGCCGCGACCGGGCCACCGACCGTCGGCGGTCGTACCGTCGCGCCCGCCAGGTCGGTGTCCGCCGGCGCGGTGACCACCGGGCCGTGCCCGCCGGTGCCGGCGGCGTCCCGGCCGCCCCGACCGACGCCCCCGCACGCGGACCCGGCGCAGCGGTCCGTCGGCGGCGCCGACCTGGCCACCGCCGGGTTGGTGTTCCCCGCCGGCGTCGCCGCGCCGCCCGCCGTGCCGGCGACCTCATGGCTGGTCGCCGACCTGGACAGTGGCGCGGTGCTGGGCGGTTGCGGCCCGCACGAGTACGGCACCCCGGCCAGCGTGCAGAAGCTGCTGCTCGCCGCCACCATGCTGCCCCGGCTCGACCCGCGGCAGGTGGTCACCGTGACGGCCGGGGACCTGGCGATCGAGCCGGGCAGCTCCGCCGTCGGGTTGGCCGAGGACGGCCGCTACCCGGTCGAGACGATCTGGCTGGGCCTGCTACTGAAGTCCGGCAACGAGGCGGCCAACGCGCTGGCCCGGCTCGGCGGCGGGCCGGACGGGCTGGCCGGCGGCCTGCGCGCGATGAACGATGAGGCGCGGCACCTAGGCGCCCTGCAGACGCACGCGGTGACCGCGTCCGGGCTGGACGCGCCGGGGCAGTTCACCAGCGCGTACGACCTGGCGCTGATCGCCCGGGCCTGCTTCGCCGACCCGGTGTTCCGCCGCTACGACGCCACCCGGGAGACCGTGGTGCCCGCCCAGCCGGCGCTGCACGAGAAGGCGTTCCAGATCCAGAACGACAACCAGCTGCTCTACCAGTACCCGGGGGCGCTCGGCGGCAAGGTGGGCTTCACCGACCTGGCCCGGCACACGTACGTCGGGGCGGCCGAGCGCGGCGGCCGCCGGCTGGTGGTGACCCTGCTCGGCGCGGAGGTGGTCGACAAGCGTGGCTGGCAGCAGGGCGCCGCGCTGCTCGACTGGGGTTTCGGGCTGCCCCGCGACGCGACCGTCGGCCGGCTGGTGCGGCCCGGCGAGCTGGCCTCGCCCGCGCCGGTCACCGGCGCCGCCGCGCCCGCGCTGGCCGCCGCCGCCGGACCGGACCGGCTGGATCCACTCGGTCACCGCTGGAGCCGACCCGGCCCGCTGGCCGCGCTGTCGTCCGCGGTGCTGCTCGGCGGGCTCGCCGGGCTGACCCTGGCGGTGCGCCGCCGCCGCTCGGCCCGCCGACACCGGTGAGCCCGTGGTGGCGGTCCGCGGCCGGCGCGCTGCTGGTGGCGGCGCTGCTGGCCGGCTGCGCGCGACCGCCCGGCCCCCGGCCGGTGCCGAGCGCCCCGTCACCCACCCCGAGCGAGCCCCGGGCCCCGTCGGACATCGTGCTGCTGGCCCAGGTCGACCCGAGCATCGCGGTCGACATCCGGTACGCCACCGCGCACAACTTCGTCGGCCGGCCGATCGACGGGTACCCCGAGCCGCTCTGCCTGCTCACCCGGCCCGCCGCCGAGGCGCTGCGCCGGGTCCAGGACGCCGCCCGCGCCCGGGGCCGCAGCCTGCGGGTGTACGACTGCTACCGCCCCCAGCGGGCGGTCGACGACTTCGTCCGCTGGGGCGCCGACCCGGGGGCGCAGCAGATGAAGGCCGAGTTCTATCCCCGGGTGGACAAGTCGCGGCTCTTCGCCGACGGGTACCTCGGCGCGCCCACCGCGCACAGCCGGGGCAGCACCCTGGACCTGACCCTGGAGCCGCTGCCCGCCCCGACCCGGGCCGCCGGCTGGACCGTCGGCCAGCCGCTGGTGCCGTGCACCGACCCGGCCGGCCGGCGTTTCGCCGACGGCGGGGTGGACATGGGAACCGGCTTCGACTGCTTCGACGCGCTCGCGCACACCGACGACCCGCGGGTCACCGGGACGGCCCGGGACAACCGGGACCTGTTGCGGCAGCTGATGACCCGGGAGGGGTTCGTCAACTACGACCGGGAGTGGTGGCACTACCGGTTCGCCGCGGAGCCCTACCCCGACACCTACTTCGACTTCCCGGTGGCCAGGTCCTCGCTCGGCTGACCGCTGGCCGGGTGGTCGCCGGGCTGACCGGCGCCGGTCGACCGGTGTCGGGACCGCAGCAGCTGCACCCCGATCGGCAGCACCGAGACCAGCACGATGCCGATCAGGATGAACTCGATGTTCGACCGGACGAACGGGATCCGGCCGAGGAAGAAGCCGAGGACCGTCACCCCGGTGCCCCAGGCGACCCCGCCCACCACGTTGTAGGCGAGGAACGTCCGGTACCGCATCCGGCTCACCCCGGCGATGATCGGGGTGAACGTCCGCACCACCGGCACGAACCGGGCCAGCACCAGCGAGCGCGCGCCGTGCCGGGTGAAGAACCGGTTCGCCCGCTCCACGTTCTCCCGCTTGAACAGCCGGGAGTCGGGGCGGTGGAACAACGACGGGCCGACCCGCTTACCGAACAGGTAGCCCACCTGGTCACCGGCGATCGCGGCCACCGCCACCAGCAGGCAGAGCAGCCAGAGCGGCAGGTGCAGGTGCTGCCCGTCGGCGACGAGCAGCCCGGCGGTGAACAGCAGCGAGTCGCCCGGTAGGAAGAACCCGACCAGCAGCCCCGACTCGGCGAACACCGCGGCGAGCACGCCGACCAGGCCGAACGTGGAGATCAACGAGCCGGGGTCGAGCAGGCCGGGGGCGGCCAGCGTCGTGGTGATGGTCGGCACGGGGAGCCTCCGGGGTGTCGGTGTTACGACCTGCGCACCTCCGCTACCCCCGGGGCGACGCCGGTAACCGTACGGGGGCGCCGAGCAGGCCGCGGGCGACCAGCTCGACCGTGCCGGCGACGGCGACCGCCTCCACCGCCAGCAGGGCGACCAGGATCAGCAGCTGGGTCGCGCCGGCCCGGGCCGGGCTGCCGCCACCGAGCAGCACGCCGACGAACGCGCCGGGCAGGGTGACCAACCCGACCGTACGGGTCTGGTCCAGCGCCGGCACCAGGGCCTGGCCGGCGGGGACGCGGCAGACCTCCAGGGCGGCGTCACGCGGGCTGAAGCCGAGCGCCAGGCCCGCCTCGTACTCGCCGTGCCGGGTGCGCAGCTCGTCCAGCGCCCGGCGGGCGGCCAGCGTGGTGGCGGTCATCGCGCCGCCGATCAGGATGCCGGCCCCGGGCAGCACCGCCAGGGTGCTGGCCGGAAGCGCCCGGGTGCCCACCAGCAGGGCCAGCACGGGCGCCACCCCGCCGGTGATCGGCGCCGCCAGCGGCCAGCCGGTACGCACGCCGCCCGCCCGACGGGCCGCGGTCGCCGACGCCACCACCAGCATCACCCCGACGAAACCGACCGTGGCCCACCAGGAGCCGAGCACCGCGGCGATGACCAGCGACACCGCGCCCAGTTGCAGGACGGCCCGCCCCGCGGCGGTCAGCACCGCCCGGCCGGGCCCGAGCCGGCCGACCGCGACGACGCCCGCCCCGGCCAGGGCGAGCGCGGCCACCACCGCGTACAGGGTCGGGCTGGGGGAGACCGCTGCCGTGTTCATCCGGGCATTCTCGCCGGTGCGGGATCCCGCCCGCCGGGAAGCCGCCCGTGGCGGACCACCCCGGGCGGCCCGTACGGATGAGCGGCCGCCGACCGGAGTCGCGGTTGTCACCTGAGGCGACCAACCTGGTCGCGTAGCGTGAGGTTGCCGTGCGATCCCTGCCGGGCGGGCCGTGTCGGCCCCCGCTGGCGGGACTTCCGCCCCTGCCCGTCACCCGGCGCCCGCCGCTTCGGTGGGCGCCGAGGTCAGTGCCGGGTGCGCAGCGGCAGCCAGGCCAGCACGTCCTGGATCTTCGCGTCCCAGTACGCCCAGTCGTGGTCGCCCGGGGAGAAGTCCGCCGTGACCGGGACGCCCTGCCCCCGGGCGGCCTCGACGAAGCGCAGGTTGTCGTCGTACAGGAAGTCCTCGGTGCCGCAGGCGACGTAGAGCGGCGGCGTGTCGCCGCCGGCCCGCCGGACCAGCGCGACGGTGTCGTCGTCGGTGCCGGAGACCGGCCGGTCGTCCCAGACGGTGTGCCAGACGGCCGGGTCCACCGGCCGGGCCGGGTGGTGCCGGCGGTGCACCACGTCCAGCGCCCCGGAGAGGCTGGCGGCCGCGGCGAACCGGCCGGGGTCGCGCAGGGCCCACTTGACCGCGCCGTACCCGCCCATCGACAGCCCCGCCACGAAGGTGTCCTCCCGGCGCTCGGAGAGCCGGAAGAAGGACCGGCAGAGCTGCGGCAGCTCCTCGCTGAGGAAGGTCCAGTACCGGTTGCCGTGCGCCTCGTCGGTGTAGAAGCTGCGCCCGGCCTGCGGCATCACCACTGCCAGCCCGAGCGGTGCGACGTACCGTTCGATCGCGGTGCGGCGCAGCCAGATGGTGTCGTCGTCGGTGAGGCCGTGCAGCAGGTAGAGCACCGGCGGGTCACCGTCGGCGTCGGCGCCCGACATGCCGATCTGCGAGCTGGTGCGCTGTGGCAGCAGCACCGTCATCGAGGTGTTGAGGCCGAGCGCCTCGGAGTAGAAGTCGGTGCGCATCAGTGCCATGGCCGGCACCGTACCCGGTCAGTCGCCGGTCGCGGGCGGACAGGCCGCGCCCACCAGGGCCGCCGCGGCGGCCCGGGCCTCCGCCGGCGCGCCGGGGTCGGCGTCCAGCACGCCGGCGGCCAGGCCGCCGTCGAGCAGCAGGGTGAGCTGGCGGGCCAGCCGGTCCGGGTCGGTGGCGCCGGCCCGCCGGGCCAGGTCGGTCACCCAGGCCCGCACCACGGCCTTGTGCTCGACGGTACGGGCGTGCGCGGCGCTGCCCGGGGCGCTCTCCGCCGCAGTGTTGATGAAGGCGCAGCCGTGGTAGCCCTCCCGCCGGCACGCCGAGGCGAGCGCGTCGAACATCCCCACCAGTTGGTCGCGGGGGTCGTCACCGGCGTCGCGGGCGGCGGCGCGCAACGCCCCGAACCAGGCCTGGTCGACCCTGTCCAGGTACGCCAGGACCAGGTCGTCCTTGCGCGGGAAGTGCTTGTAGAGGGTGGCCTTGGCGACGCCGGACTCGGCGATCACCGTGTCCACCCCGACGCCGCGCGGGCCGTGCGCGTAGAAGAGCCGAAAGGCGGTGTCCAGGATCCGGTCCCGCGCCGACTGCCGGCCCGCCCCGGTCGCTCCCGTGGTCGCCATCCGCCACCTCCGCCGTCCGTCTTCCGCCTGAGAGATTCAGCATACCGACCGGTCTGTACGCACCCGCGAGCGGCCTCAGACGGGAATCCGAGCGCCGGGCTCTTGCTAGTAGACAGACCTGTCTGTTAGCCTCGACGGCGAGGCGCGGCAGCCTCCCCACAAGCATGAGGAGCAGCATGATGAAGATCGCGGTACTGGGCACCGGCGTGGTCGGGCGGACCCTGGCGGGGCGGCTCACCGAGCTCGGCCACCAGGTCACCATCGGCACCCGGGACGTCGCCGCCACCCTGGCCCGCACCGAACCCGACGGCATGGGCAACCCGCCTTACCGGCAGTGGGCGGCCGAGCGGCCCGAGATCACCCTGGCCACCTTCGCCGACGCGACCGCCGACGCGGAGCTGATCGTCAACGCCAGCAGCGGCGCGGCCTCGGTCGACGTGCTGACCGCGGCCGGCGCGGCGAACCTGGCCGGCAAGGTGCTGCTCGACACCGCCAACCCGCTCGACTTCTCCCGGGGCTTCCCGCCGAGCCTGTTCGTCTCCGACACCGACTCGCTGGCCGAGCGGATCCAGGCGGCGTTCCCGGAGCTGAGGGTGGTCAAGGCGCTCAACACCCTCGCCGCCGAGCTGATGGTCCACCCCGCGGCGGTCGCCGGCGGGGAGCACACCGTCTTCGTGGCCGGCAACGACGCCGACGCCAAGGCGACGGTGACCCGGCTGCTGGAGAGCTTCGGCCACACCGACGTCATCGACCTCGGCGACGTCACCGGCGCCCGGGGCACCGAGATGCTGCTGCCGATCTGGCTTCGGCTGATGGGCACCCTGGACACCTCGATGTTCCAGTTCAGGATCGTCCGCTGAGCGGTCGCGGCTCGCCGGCCCGGCCCGGCGGGGGCCGGGCGGCGGTCAGGTCCAGTAGAGGACCCGGCAGGCCGGCACCTGGGCGGCCAGCTCGTCGGTGAACCACGCCCGCAGCTCGGCCATCCGCTCGCGCGGGTAGACGTACTTGACCGCGCCGAACTTGCCGTGTTTACGGCTGCGCCGGGACTCGTCCATCTCCAGCCGGGTTCGCGGGTACCAGCCGAGCAGCACCTCCCGGCTCCCCGGGGTGAACCGGTGGCTGATCAGCTCGGCGGTCAGGTCCAGCCCCGGCACCCCGGCGACCGCGTCGGCCACCATGGCCAGCAGCTGCCCGTAGTGCGCCCGCCAGTCTGGCACCGGCATGATCGGGGCGATGGTCAACCCCACCGGGTAGCCGTCCAGGGCCAGTCGGCGCAGCGCGGCGAGCCGGGCCGGCACCGGGCTGGTGCCGCCCTCGAAGCGGGTGCTCACCGGCAGGCAGTTCACGCTGAACCGCACGCGGGTACGCCCGGCGTGCGGCAGCCCGACGAAGCCGCCGATGTCGTCGTACTTGGTGGTCCAGCGCAGCTGCACCGGCGCGTCCCAGCCGGCGAAGTGCTCCACCGCCCGCCGCCAGCTGCCGGTCAGGTGCTCCAGCGCCAGCGGATCGGTGTAGCAGGACGCCTCGAAGGTGGTGCCCTCGCCCGCCCGGCCGGCGCTGCGGCTGGTCACCGTGCCCCGGCCGGCGTACTCGGCCAGGTTTTCCAGGATCTCGTCGAGGTCGGCGTAGACCCGGGTCACCGGCGGGCCTGAGAGCGAGCCGGCGAGGTAGCAGTACTGGCAGTGCGCCGGGCAGCCCTCGGCCAGGTCGACCCGCCAGTCCGCGCTGGGCGCGATGGGTTGCAGCCGGCGGCGGGCCGGTGGGCTCACCACGATCGCCATGGTCGCCTTCGCCCGGGCGTACGTCTCGCGCTCGGTCTCCCCGCGCAGGCCGGTCAGCCGGTTGGCCCGCAGCCGTTCCACCTCGATGCCGAGCGCCTCGACCCGCTCGGCGATCCGCCGGCCGTGCGGGTGCTCCAGCGCCGCCGGGGTGGCCACCACCCGCCGGGGCGTCCACCGCCGCGCCGGTCGGGCCGGAGGCGCCAGCCCGGCCAGGTCGCGGATCGGCACCCGCTCGCCACTGGCGTCGTGCGGCGCCGGGGGTACGTCGACGGCGAGCGGCTCGTCGACGTCGACGCCGTCGGGCTGCGGCGGATGCATCCGGTACGGGTACCCGCTCCGCGCCCGGTCGCACCTGCCGGCCGCGGCGGCACGGACGCGCCCCGGCACTCGGCCGGGGCGCGTCGCGCAGGGATCAGTAGTTCAGGCTAACGGG
The DNA here is from genome assembly GCF_042899365.1 of Micromonospora sp. NPDC000089. Taxonomy (NCBI): domain Bacteria; kingdom Bacillati; phylum Actinomycetota; class Actinomycetes; order Micromonosporales; family Micromonosporaceae; genus Micromonospora; species Micromonospora sp. NPDC000089. The sequence continues at coordinate 40,501 of NZ_JBIAZT010000009.1, read as the reverse complement.
CGAGGCTGCGCCGCCGGCCCCTTCGACCGGTCGTGGCGAGCGGCGGAGGCCCGGCTCGAATATCCATTGCGGCCGCTGGCGGGTCGGGCTTACCGTCGATGGCAACGTCACGCCGATCAACCGGGGAGCCCACCGTGTCGCAGCACGCCAGCACCGAGACCACGCGGTCCATGCCGCGCGGTGGTGCGATGCTGTCGACGGGCGAACAGCCCCGGGCCCTGCTCCAGGGCCGATGCGGCTGGCGATCAGGGTGGCGGCGCGGATAGCGCCAGCGCGACAGCGCAGCCGCCCACCCTCGTCGGGGATCGGGCGGCTTTTTCGTCTCCCGCCCCGCCCAGGGGTGTAGCTCAACTGGCAGAGCACCGGATTCCAACTCCGACGGTCGCAGGTTCGAATCCTGTCACCCCTGCACGACAGGCGGTTGTAGCGCAGCGGTAGCGCGTCACCCCGCCACGGTGAAGATCGCCGGTTCGAATCCGGCCAACCGCTCAGCACCATCTTTCGACGATCGAGGAGACTACGATGGCATTCACCCCGCTGCCGGGCACCAGGGCCCCGGTACGCGTCTGGACCGACCCGTACGATATCGAGCCGCAGGCCGCGCAGCAGCTGCGCAACATCGGCGCGCTGCCCTGGGTGCAGGGCGTCGCCGTGATGCCGGACGTGCACTTCGGCAAGGGCGCCACGGTCGGCTCGGTCATCGCCATGCGTCAGGCGGTCTCGCCCGCCGCGGTCGGGGTGGACATCGGCTGCGGGATGTCCGCGGTGCGCACCTCGCTCACCGCCGTCGACCTGCCCGACGACCTGGCGCCGCTGCGTTCGGCGATCGAGGCCGCCATCCCGGTCGGCTTCGCCAAGCGGGACGACCCGATCGACCCGCGCCGGGTACGCGGCCTGGAGCAGGGCGGCTGGGACGCGTTCTGGCGGCGCTTCGGCGAGCTGGACCGCCGGGTGGCGCAGCTGGAGGGCCGAGCCCAGCGCCAGCTGGGCACCCTCGGCGGTGGCAACCACTTCATCGAGGTCTGCCTGGAGCAGGGCGGCCCGGACGCCGGGCGGGTCTGGCTGATGTTGCACTCCGGCTCGCGCAACATCGGCAAGGAGCTCGCCGAGCGGCACATCGGGGTGGCCCGGCGGCTGCCGCACAACGCCGACCTGCCGGACCGCGACCTCGCGGTCTTCCTCGCCGGTACGCCGGAGATGGACGCGTACCGGCGGGACCTGTGGTGGGCGCAGGAGTACGCCCGGCGCAACCGGGCGGTCATGGTGGCGGTGCTCTGCGGGGTGGTCCGCGACGAGTTCCCGCAGGTGACCTTCGACGAGCCGATCAGCTGCCACCACAACTACGTGGCGCAGGAGAGCTACGACGGGGTGGAGGTGCTGGTCACCCGCAAGGGGGCGATCCGGGCCGGCCGGGGCGACCTGGGCATCATCCCGGGATCGATGGGCACCGGCTCGTACGTCGTGCGGGGCAGGGGGAACCCGGACGCGTACTGCTCCGCGTCGCACGGCGCGGGCCGGCGGATGTCCCGGGCCCAGGCCAAGCGGACGTTCGACACCGCCGACCTGGCCGAGCAGACCGCCGGGGTGGAGTGCCGCAAGGACGCCGGGGTGGTCGACGAGATCCCCGGCGCGTACAAGGACATCACCCAGGTGATGGCCCAGCAGGACGACCTGGTCGAGGTGGTGGCGCACCTCAAGCAGGTGGTCTGTGTGAAGGGTTAGGCCGGTCGGCGCCCCCCGGGGGTGGGCGCCGGCCGTACGCCCCGGTGGCGCAGCGGAGAGCGCGCCGGTCTACGAAACCGGAGAGCCCAGGTTCGAATCCTGGTCGGGGCACGTTCCGCTCCTCGCGGAGCCTTGCGAGCTGGTGCAATCGGCAGCACAACCGTCTCTGGAACGGTCGATGGAGGTTCGAGTCCTCCGCTCGCAGCGCGACACGCTCATGCCCCCGTGGCGCAGCGGAGAGCGCATCAGGTTCCGAACCTGGGGGTCGCTGGTTCGAGTCCAGCCGGGGGCGCGGTGCCACCACGATCGAGTGCCCGAGTGGTCAGGGAACGGTCCGCAAAACCGGATACGCGGGTTCGACTCCCGCCTCGGTCTCCAGATGCCGTCCACTGTGGTCGCCCGCCGTCCGGTCAGCCGGTGGCGGCGAGCAGGACGGGGACACGCACCACATGCTGGCGGGAACCCCCGCGCGGGGATACCTCGTACACCTCGATGGTGCCGGCCCGGCGGCGGCCGCGTGCCAGGCCACGGTGAACCGGTAGTCGCCCCGGCAGCCGGTGCCGCGGGCGGCGACGCCGAATCCGGTTCCGACCACCCGGCCGGCGGAGTCCACCACCCGGGCGGAGACGGTCGCCTCGTAGACGTCGGTGGCGCCGGCGACGGTGACCGCCGGGCGCTCAGCCCCGCGCGGCGGGTTCCAGGGCGAAGACCGGGTGCCGGTCCGCCTCGGCGGCGAACTCCGCCACCGGTGAGTCGGGCCGCGCCGCGAACCAGGACCGGGTGGCGCTGGCCACGGCCGCGTACCGCTTCAGCACCGGGCCGGCCTCGCCCGGGGCGGTGACCTCGCGGACGGCGTACTCCCGGGTGGTGCGGCCGCGCCGCAGTTGGACGTGGCCGGCCGCGCGGGCGTTGTGCACCCACGGCACCGGGCCGTACGGGGCGACCAGGTACAGCCGGCCGTCGTGGCGCACCGGGACCACCGGTACGGCGCGCGGCAGGCCGGTGCGACGACCGCGGGTGATCAGCAGCTGCGCCGGGCCGACGCCCAGCTTGGCCAGCAGCCGGAAGGCGGCGTCGCCGACGTGGTCGGCACGGGACCGCCGGAACGGGCGTACGGGCGTCGGCCGGCCGCCGGCCGGCGGGGTTTCCTCGGGCATGTCGGGCTCCCTTCCGGAGCCGACGCTAGCGGCGGCGGGCAAGGCCGCGCCGCGGCGTGGGCCGCCGGCCCCAGGTCGGGCGGTGCGGTGCCGGCGCGGCGACGACCCTCAGCTGTCGACGTGCGCTCCGCTCGTCGGTCGGGCCGTCGCGTCGACCGCGGGTGGGCTGCGCAGGACGCGCAGCGGGGAACAGAAGACCGGCAGCCAGGTCAGCGCGGCACCGGCGGCGCCCACCCAGAGCGCGACGCGTACGTCCGCCCACTGGCCGATGAGTCCGGAGAGCGCGGCGCCCACGGCGATCGCCCCGGTGAGCAGAAACCGGAACACCGCGTTCATCCGGCCGAGCAACGGATCCGGGGTGCAGCGCTGGCGCAGGCTGACGCCGATGACGTTGCCGATCCCGGTGCGCCAGCCGTTGGCGACCCAGCCGAAACCGGCCAGCCAGAGCGCCGGCCCGGTGTCGATCATCGGCACCAGGGCCACGAACGGTGCGACGACCACTCCGGGCAGCCACAGCGCGCGGCCGTGCCCGATCCGCTCGGCCAGCGGTCGAGCGGTCGCCGCGCCGATCAGGGCGCCGACCCCGCCGGCGCCGAGGAACACGCCGAGCACGGCGGGGCCGAGCCCCAGGTCGTCGAGGAGCACCACCGGCAGCATCGTGGTCATCAGGTTGACCGTCAGGTTGATGCCGGCCAGGGACACCGCGAGCGGGCGCAGCAGCGGGTTCCCCAGCACGTGTCGTAACCCTTCGCGGAGCTGCCGGGCGAAGGGGTCGCGCCCACCGCCGCCGCGGGGCGCGGCATCGGGCCGCAGCCGGGCCAGCAGGGCTGCGGAGGCCAGGTACGCGACCGCGTTGAGGACCAGGGCCACCGGGGCGGTGAGCAGCTGCACCAGGAAGCCGCCGAGCGCCCGACCCCCGATCTGGATGGTCGCGCCGGTGGTGAGCAGGACGGAGTTCGCCGCCAGCAGTCGATCCCGGCCGACCACCGCCGGCAGGTAACTCTGCTCGGCCACGTCGAAGAAGACCGTGGCGGCGCCGCTCAGCAGCACCACCAGACCGAGCTGGCCGATGGTCAGCCGGCCCGCCCACCACGCCAGCGGGACCGACGCGAACAACGCGGCTCGCAGGAGATCCGCCACGATCATCACGGTCCGGCGGTCGGCGCGGTCCACCCAGACCCCGGCCGGTAGGCCGATCAGCAGGAAGGCGGCGGTGCCCAGCACCCCGAGCAGCCCCACCTGGCCGGGGGTGGCGTCGAGGACGGCCACGGCGAGCACCGGTACCGCCAACAGCGCGACCTGCTGACCGATGCTGCCGACCACGCTGACGGCGTACAACTGACGGAAGGCGATGGACCAGCGGGCGTCGGTGACCATGTCGGTCACGGTCGCCCGCCGCCGCGGCGGGGTCGAGCAATTCGGCCCAGGACTGATCCGTGCTGGCCGGTGGACGGGGGACGAGAGTGCTGCGCGTCGCGCTGTCGGTGGCGGACCTGGCCAACACCAGGTTCGCGGTGTCGCCGCTGTGGGAGGTGGTGGCCAGCGTGCTGGTGGCTAAGCTGCCCCAGCAATACCCCGCGCACCTGCCCTGGTCACGCCAGGTGCTGCCGCGCCTGGCGAGGATCGACTGGGGGCTCCTGGCCGACCTGGTGCCGGTGCCGACCGTGGTGATCCCGGCGTTCGTCTGCCCGCCCCCGGCAACCAGTTGGCCCACCCTCGACCTGGAGTTGGCCGCTCTCACCGCGACGCCGCCGGACGCCGTCCGCGCCTGCCTCGACCGCGACCCCGTGCCGCGGACGCCCGCACTGGCGGCTCTTTACGACGACCCGGAGGCCGGGCTGGTCCGGCTCGCCGGGGAGGTGCGCGCCTACGCCGACGTCGCGCTCGGGCCGTACTGGCCGCGGATGCGGACGCTGCTGGAGCGCGAGGTGCTGCTCGGCGCCCGCCGGATGGCCGAGGACGGGGTGAGCGGCCTGCTCAACGACCTGGCCCGGCACGTCTCCTGGGTGGACGACACGCTCCTGGTCGATCATGTGACCCGGTCCGGTTCGGTGCGGCTCGACGGCCGGGGGGTGCTGCTGATGCCGTCGGTCTTCACCTGGCGGCGACCGTTCTCCAACCTGACCGAGCCGTCGAGGCAGCCCACCCTGCGGTACCCGGCCTCGGCGGTGGCGACGCTGTTCGAACGGGGCACCTCGACACCCGGCGCGGCGTTGGGGCGGGTGTTGGGCCGTACCCGGGCCACGCTGTTGCACGAGCTGGCCGTGCCGTCGTCGACCACCGAGCTGGCGCGGCGCTGTGGGTTGGCCCCGGCCACCGTGTCGCAGCACCTCGCGGCGCTGCGCGACGCCGGCCTGGTCGGCACCCACCGGGCCGGCCGATTCCTGCTGTACGCGCGCACCACCGCGGCGGAAGGGTTGCTGGCCGGCACGCGTTGACCGTCAGGCGACCCGGGCCACGGCGCCGGTCGGTGCGGCGGGCACGGCGTCCGGGTGCAGCACCGCGGCGATCGCCTCGACGCCGTCCACCAGCCGCGGACCGGGCCGCACGATCAGCGCGTCCGCGTCGACCGCCCAGACCGGCACCCCGGGAAAGTGCGGCGCGACCGTCGCCGCCTGCGCGACGGCCCCGTCCAGGCGGAAGCCGCAGGGCGCGACCAGCACCACGTCCGGCGCCGCGTCGCGCAGCTCGGACCAGGGCACCTGGACCGACCGGGCACCCGGGCGGGTGGCCACCGGCTCGCCGCCGGCGGCGGTCACCAGGTCGGGGATCCAGTGCCCGGCGGTGAACGGCGGGTCGGTCCACTCCACCACCGCGACCCGGGGCCGGGGCCGGCCGGCGACCGCCGTCGAGATCGCCGCGAGCCGGTCGCGCAGCACCCCCACCAGGGCCTCGGCCCGCTCCGGTACGCCCGCCGCCGCGCCCACCGCGAGGATCCCGCCCAGCACCTCCTCCAGGGTGTACGGGTCGAGGGAGAGCACGTCGGCCCGGCAGCCCAGGTGCTCGAGGGCGGCGTCCACGTGCCCCGACGGCAGCGCGCAGACCCGGCACAGGTCCTGGGTGAGGATCAGCTCGGGGTCGAGCCCGGCGAGCGCGTCGGCGTGCAGCGTGTAGAGGTCGGCGCCAGCGGCGAGCTGCCCGCGCACGTGCGCGTCGATCTCGCCCGGCGTCATGCCCCGGGTGTCGGTGCCGCCGACCACAACGGTCTTGCCGGGCCGGTCCTCGGCCGGCACGTCGCACTCGAAGGTCACCCCGACCAGGTCGTCGGCGAGGCCGAGGGCGTAGACGATCTCGGTGGCGGAGGGGAGCAGGGACACCAGTCGCATCCGTCCATCCTGCCCGGGGCCGCCGTCCGACGGGCGGCGGCCCCGGGCGGCGGTCACTCGGTGCGCAGCCCGTCCGGTCGGGTGAGCCGCCACAGCACCGGCAGGCTCGCCGCGGTGACCAGCAGCACGACCACCGCGCCGAGCGCCACCGACAGCCCGAGCACCGACCACGCCACCGCGATCGGCGTCTGCGTCATCCGCAGCAGGGCGGCGCCGAGCCCGAGGCCGAACACCACGGCCAGGGCCAGCCCGACCAGCACCGGCAACGCGGTCTGCCAGAGCACCGACCAGCCGAGAGTGGCCCGCCGGGTGCCCACGGCCACCAGCATGGCCAGCAGCCGTCGGCGTTCCCGCAGCTGCTCCAGCGTGCCGACCAGCATGCTCACCGCGATCAGCAGCAGGGTGACCGTCGCCCCGACGTAGAGGCCACGACGGATGCTGGTGAACTTGCGGTCCTCGCGGGTGGCGGTGAGGACGCTGACGTACGCGGTCGGGCTGAGCGCGGCGACGGTGTTACGGACGTGCTCGATCGCGTCCGGCCCGGCGGGATCGAGCCGGACGAACGCGTCGGTGCGCATCGGCACGGAGGACAGTCCGGTGGCCGCGCGCGGGGTGAGCAGCAGGCCGCCCTCGGTCCAGCCGGCCGGGCTGGGTCGGGCGGGTGCCTCCCGGGTGCCCGCCGGCACCCGCCACCGGGTGGCGTCGACGATCAGCCCGGTGCCCGGTGGAACCGCGGCGGGCGGCCCCTCCGGCTCGGGGACCCGGAAGGCGTCGCCGTCGGCGCAGCTCTCCAGGCGGGCGAACTGGGCCAGTGCCGCGCAGTCGCCCACCCGGATCTGCACGGCCGGGGTGGCGGACGGGCCGTCGACGGTGCCGACCGTGAGCAACGTGCCGTCCACGCCGGCGACCCCGGGGGTGGCGGCGAGCCGGCGTACGCCGTCCGGCACCGGGTCCAGCTGGACCTGCACCTGGGCCCGGGCCGGGTCCTGGCCGGTGTCGGTGACGTAGTCCCGGGACACGCCCGCGAAGAGCATCTGCAGGCCGATGGTGCCGGCCACCGCGACCGCGATGCCGGCGACCAGCCGGGCGGAGGTGGCGGTGTCCAGCTGCATCCGCCGGACCGCGAGCTGCCAGGCCACGGTCCCGCCGCGCAGCCGGGCCACCAGCCGCTCGGTCAACCAGGGCAGCAGCGTGACCGTGCCGACCAGCAGCAACACCGCGCCGGCCGGGGCCTGCCAGCGACTCACCTCGACGGCGGAGCGCAGCCCGCTGACCCGCAGCAGCAGCACCAGCCCGGCGGCGGGCAGCAGCAACCGCCACCACAGCCGCCGGCGCACCGGGGCTCCCCGGCGGGTCACCCCGAGCGGTTCGATCAGCACCGACCGCAGCGCCACCAGGGCGACCAGCGTGGCCAGCACCGGCACGGTGGCCACCACCACGGCCACCAGCGGCAGCGGCGGGCGCACGTCCGAGGCGTACACGCTGAGGTCCCAGAGGGTGACCAGCGGCACCACCTGCCGGCCGGCGGCGAAGAGCAGGCCGCCGACGGCGACCCCGAGCAGCGCCCCGGCGGCGGCCTCGCCGGCGGCGATCCGGCGGACCATCGCGGAGTCCGCGCCGACCAGGCGCAGCGCGGCCAACCGCCGGTCGCGGCGCTCGCCGCCGAAGCGCACCGCGGCGGCCAGGAAGACCGCGATCGGCAGCAGCAGCACCACGAAGATGATCGACACCAGCAGCATCAGCACCGGCCCGAAGCCCTCGCCCGGTATGCCGCCGCCGAAGGTGTCCAGTCGGGTGGCACGGTCATCGGTCAGCGTGTCGCTGCCCCGGTAGTAGGCCAGCTCGTCGGGCCCCGCGAGCCCGGCGTGGGCGATGGTGCCGGTGACCCGGGCGCCGCCCAGCCGGGGCGCCAGCAGCGCGCCGGCGGGGGAGTTGAGCAGGTCCCGCAGGGCGGGGGAGACCGCCACCTCGCCGGGGCCGGGCAGCGTCGTGAGCCCGGGCGGGACCGGTGCGGCGGGGCCCTCCGGTCGGAGCAGTCGGCCGCGGATCGGGCTGCCCCGGAACTCGGTGTCCGCGTTGAGCACCAACAGGGTGTCGGCGGCCGCCGCGATCGGTGTGCCGACCCGCAGGTCGTCCCGGGCGTCGCCGCGGGCCTGCCGGGCCTGCAGCGCGCCCGGCACCGCCGCGGCCAGCAGCAGCAGGGCCACGCCGATGCCCACGCCGAGCGCGGTGAGCGCCGCCCGGGTCCAACCGTCCCGCCCGCCGGTGACCACCATCCGGGCCCCCATCACCAGGTCGGCCACCGCCCCACGCACCCGCGCGCTCATGAGACCGGCTCCAGGTCGCGGGTGCGGCCGTCGCGTACCACGACCTCCCGATCGGAGTACGCGGCGACCCGCGACTCGTGGGTCACCAGCACCACGGCGGCGCCGGTCTCCCGGGCGGCCGCGGTGAGCAGCCGCATCACCCGTTCGCCGTGCAGCGAGTCCAGCGCGCCGGTCGGCTCGTCGGCGAAGACCACCCGGGGGCGGGTGACCAGGGCGCGGGCCACCGCGACCCGCTGCCCCTGGCCGCCGGAGACCTCACCGGGTCGCTTGCCGGCGACCTCGGCGACCTCCAGCCGGGCCAGCCAGTCCCGGGCCCGCGCCTCGGCGTCCCGCCGGCCGACCCGGGCCAGCCGCAGCGGCAGCGCGACGTTCTCCAGGCAGGTCAGCTCGGGCACCAGCTGACCGAACTGGAACACGAACCCGAACGCCTCGCGGCGCAGCGCGCTGCGCTCGGCGTCGGAGAGAACGTTGAGGTCCCGCCCGTCGTACCGGACGTGGCCGGCGTCCGGCCGGACGATGCCGGCGAGGCAGTGCAGCAGGGTGGACTTGCCGGAGCCCGAGGAGCCCATCACCGCGACGATCTCGCCCGGATCGACCCGCAGCGACGCGTCGGCCAGCGCGACGGTCTCGCCGAACCGGCGGCGCAGACCCTCGGCGACCAGCAGCGCGGTCATCGGCGCACCGCCGTGGCCAGCTCGTCCAGGCGGGCGGCGGTCAGCTCCAGCCAGCGCAGGTCGGCCTCCAGGTGGAACAGGGCGTGGTCGCAGATCAGCTGCTCGGCCAGGTCGCCGTCGCGCTTGCGGCGGGTCAGCTCGCGCATCATCCGCAGGTGCTCCGCGCGCTGCACGTCGAGCAGGTCGGCGGCGTCGCGGCCGGTGAGCAGGGCGAGCACCACCTTGGTGTAGAGGGTGCTGTGCAGGTAGGGCTCGGGCCGCTCCGGCGTGGCCAGCCAGCGGGCCACGTCGGTGACGCCGGCCTCGGTGACCGCGTACCGCTTGCGTTCCGGGCCCTCGCCGGGCTCGACCGCCTCGACGGTGACCAGGCCGCCGCGCAGCAGCCGGGAGAGGGTGGCGTAGACCTGGCCGTAGGCGAGGGGGCGGGCGTGGCCGAAGCGCTCGTCGTAGAGCCGTTTGATGTCGTAGCCGTGCCGGGGGCTCTGCTCCAGCAGGCCGAGGAAGGTCTGACCGATGGACATGCGGGGGACTATACACATCGCGTATACACACGATGGGTACCGGGTGTGACACCCTTCGGCCGATTGACCGCAAGATTGAAACATGTCAGTGTGTCAATCCCGGCGTGACCGCCGCGGCTCCCACCCCCGGAGCGCGCGAACCCGTCCCCCCGACGGCGGCAGGCGGTCACGCCGGCGTACGACCCGTCGACCCCACGAGGAGCCCCCGCATGACGCGCAGACCCCGGACCACGGGCATCGCGCTCGCCGCCATCACCGCGGCGACGCTGACCCTGGCCGCGCAACCGGCCTCGGCCACCACGACCACCCGACCGCTCGCCGCACCGGCGGCCGTCACCGCGCTCGCCGCCCCGGACGTCTCGGTGACCAACGTCCAGGCCCACCTGACCCAGCTCAACACCATCGCCACCAACAACGGCGGCAACCGGCGGGCCGGCTCGGCCGGCTACACCGCCTCGGTCGCCTACGTGAAGGGCAAGCTGCAGGCCGCCGGCTACACGGTCACCGAGCAGACCTGCACCAGCTGCACGTACCCGGGCAGCAACCTGATCGCCGAATGGCCGCAGGGCCCGGCCGACCAGGTCGTCATGTTCGGCGCCCACCTGGACAGCGTCTCCGCCGGCCCGGGCATCAACGACAACGGATCCGGCTCGGCCACCCTGCTGGAGAACGCGCTGGTGTTGGCCGCGCAGAACCCGACCATGAGCAAGCGGGTCCGGTTCGCCTGGTGGAACGGCGAGGAGCAGGGCCTGCAGGGCTCGAAGTTCTACGTCGGTCAGCTCAGCGCCACGCAGAAGAGCTACATCAAGGGCTACTACAACTTCGACATGGTCTCCTCGCTCAACGGCGGCTACTTCATCAACCGGGTCACCTCGACCACGGCCGCGCCGCTGAAGGCGTACTGGGACTCGCTGAACCTGCAGCCGGAGGAGAACGTCGAGGGGCAGGGCCGTTCCGACGACTCCTCCTTCCAGAACGCCGGCATCCCCACCTCGGGGTACGCCACCGGGGCCAGCGCCACCAAGACCTCGGCGCAGGCGGCGAAGTGGGGCGGCACCGCGGGCGCGTCGTACGACGGCTGCTACCACCGTTCCTGCGACACCACCGCCAACATCAACGCCACCGCGCTCAACCGCAGCGCCGACGGCGTCGCGTACGCCATCTGGCAGCTCGCGGTCGGCGGCACCGGCGGCGGTGGCGGCGGCTGCACCGCCGGCCAGCTGGTGGGCAACGGTGGCTTCGAGTCCGGCACCAGCCCGTGGACGACCTCCTCGGGCGTGATCACCAACTCGACCAGCCAGGCCGCCCGCACCGGGTCCTACAAGGCCTGGCTGGACGGCTACGGCAGCACGCACACCGACACGCTGTCCCAGTCGGTCACCGTGCCGGCCGGCTGCGCCAGTTACACGCTCGGCTTCTACCTGCACATCGACACGGCCGAGACGGGCAGCACCGCATACGACAAGCTGACGGTGAAGCTCGGTGGCACCACGCTGGCGACGTACTCGAACGTCAACGCCGCCACCGGCTACCAGTCGCGCTCGTTCGACGTGGCCGGCTTCGCCGGGCAGACCGTCACCCTGACGTTCACTGGCACCGAGGACGCCTCGCTGCAGACCAGCTTCGTCATCGACGACGTGACCCTGCAGGCGAGCTGAACCGTGACCGGGGGTGGGGTGGTGACGCCCCGCCCCCGGTCAGCGCCGCTGGCTGCCGGTGACCCCCGGTACCACCGGGTGGATCTCCAGGCCGGAGCAGCCCCGGGCCCGGGTGGTGAGCCGGACCGACCAGGTCTCGTCCGGCGGGGTGACCAGCAGTCCCTGGTACGTCGGGCAGGTGGTGGCGCTGCCGCGCGGCACGTTGCTGCCCTCCAGCAGCGCCGAGCCGGTCGCCCCCGGCGCGAGGGTGACCAGCGGCGGCTGCGCCGACGGGTCAGCCAGCCCACCGGCGGAGCCGGCGGCCGTCCGCCGGGCCTGGGTGACCTGCCGACCGGTCGCGTCCAGGCCGGCCACGCCGGGGTAACCCCGCAGCTGGCAGGCGGTGTCGCCGGCGTTGCGAAGGACCAGGACGGTGGCCCAGGTGCCGGCCGCCACCCCACCCTGGCCGAAGGTCACCCGGAGGTGGTCGGCGGTGCACCGCGCGGTGCCGCCGCCCGACGGGGCGGTCGTCGGGTCGCCCGGCGCCGTGCCGAGGCCGGACGACCCGGAGGGTGTGGAGGCCGTCGGCGCGACGGTCGAGCCCGGGGCCGCCCCGCCGGCCGAGGGCCCGGCCGCGGTGCCGCCCGCGGTCGGCTCGCCCGCCGCGTCGCAGCCGGCCGCGGCGGCCAGCACGACGGCGACCAGCCCGACCGCCGCCCGTCGCCGGTACGCCCCACCGGTCACCGGTCGCCCGCCGGTGAGCCCGCGCCCGCCGTGTCCGGTCCGCACCATCGCTGTTCCCCGTCCGTCGGTCATCCGCGCGCCCACCCGGTAGCGGCGTCGGCCGACACCCCGCGGATCACGCCGATAAATGTCGTACCCGGATTCCACCATGGATCCATGGCTGCCCCCGCACCCGCCCACCCCACCCGCCCCGACGCCCCGCCGCGGTCCGTGCCGCTGCGCGAGGCGCGCACCCGGTTCAGTCAGCTGGTCGCCCTGGCCGAGCTGACCGACACCGTCACCCTGGTCACCCGCGACGGCGACCCCCGGCCCGTCGCCGCGGTGGTGCCCGCCCCGGCCGCCCGCACCGCCGCCCAGGCCCGCACCGACGGCGAGCGGCTCGCCGCGGTGACCGCCGGCTGGGCCCGCCGCCTCGACCAGGCCCGCCGGCAGGGCGCCGACCGGCACGCGGCCGAGCTGCGCGCGGTCACCGCGGCGCTGGCCGAGCTGTGGGGCGAGCTCGACCGCCGGGTCCCGCCGGGCAGCGACCCCGGGCTGGCCCGGCTGCGCGCCGCACACGCCGACCTGCTGGCCGGCTGACCGGTCCCGATCCGCCGCGCCGAGTCAGTCGACGAAGTGCGGGTTGCCGGCGGTCAGCCGGACGGTGAACCCTTCCGCGGTCCGCTGCATCGCCACGTGGTTGCAGGACTGGTGGGTGATCCACAGGCCCAGCCCGCCGGCGGAGGCGCCCCGGGCCGGCAGCAGGCCGGCGAACGGGTCGTCCGGCCCGGTCCCCTGGTCGGTGACGGTGACGACCACCCGGTCGGCGGCCGTCCAGAGCCGGAACAGCACCGGTGGCAGCCCGTGCCGCCTACCGTTGGTCACCGTCTCGCTGACCGCGACGGCCAGGTCGTCGGCGTCGTCGCGGGACAGCCGGTCGCGACTCGCCGCGTGCGCGGCCTGCCGGGCCAGCGCGGGCGTCGGGTCGACCAGCTCGACCAGCGGCGCGGCCCGCTGCACCGGGTCGAGCACCATCGGGCGATTCTGTCGCAGGTACTCGGCGGGCTCCAGGTACTCCCGGTTGCGCAGGTGCCGCCCGTCCACGGTGGCCGTACGGGGGTGGGTGCGGGCCACGTCGGCCAGCACCGCCGCCGGGGTGACCCGGGTGTCGTACGGGCAGAGCCCCCACAGTGGGAACTCGTCGAAGGTGTGGTTGACCGCCGACTCGTACCGCCCCCACCAGTCCCAGGTCGGGCCGAACGCGGTCGCCGGCAGCTCGCCGATGATCCGGACCTGCGGCGCGCCGGCGCGCGCGTGCCCGGTCAGCAGGTCACGGTGCGAGCGGATGGCCGCCGTCGGCCGCGCGTAGACCTCCCCACCGGACAGGAACGTGACGCCGGCGTCGGTGGGCAGCGCCGCCCGCACCAGCGCCTCGGTGCGGCCGCCGAGCGACACCACCGTCGGCTCGCCGGCCGCGACCCCGTCCAGCAGGAAGGGCAGCGCGACGGCGAGCAGCTCCTCGTCGTCTCCGTAGAGGACCGCCTCGTGGAAGTGGCCGCGGTGCCCGGCGGCCGCGCCGGTCCTCATCGGCCGGCCTCGACCCGGACGCGGGACAGGCCGAGCATCCGGACCAGGCGCGCGGCGGGTGCCAGCCCGGTACGCAGCACCACGGTGGTGCCCCGGCGCTCGGCGTGCCGTTGCAGGTGCACCAGGCTGCGGTGGTCCACGAAGCGCAGGTCGTGGGCACCGATCACCAGCTCGGCCGCTGGGCCGTAGTCGGCGTGATCGGCGTCCACCGAACTCGCGACGTCGACGTGGCGCAGGGCGTTGGCGAAGAGATCCTGGTTGGACGTGTCGAGCTCCCCGGCGAGGACGAGATCCGCGTCGGCGTCGTCGGCGGCGTGCAGGTGGAACATGGTGGCGCCCGGGTCGGCCGCCCGGTGCAGGCTGGCCAGCTCCTCGATCGTCCGGTCGTCCAGCCGGCGGCGGTCGTACCCGCAGGCGGCGGTCATCGGCGCCGTCCGCATGAACCGGTCGACCAGGTGCTCGTAGCGGGCGAACGCCCGCAGCCGGGCGGGGCTGCCCACCAGGGTGGTGCCGTCGGCCACGACCCGCAGCCCGGTGAAGCCGTCATCGAGCGCCGACCGGGTGAGCGCCTGGTACACCGCCACCGCCTCCTCCGGGCCGACGGTCAGCCCGGCGTAGGCGTCGCCCACCGCGACGACCTGGGCCGCGCCGCCGTCCAGCGCGTCGCGCCACCGGGGGTCTTCGCGCCACCGACTCAGCACCTCCGGGGCGGGGGTGTCGCCGACGTACCGCACCCGCTCCCCGGCGGCGAGCCCGGCGAGCAGCCACTCGCGGGCCCGGGCCTCGAACCTCGCCGGGTCCCGATAGGTCCAGCAGACGTGACCGGGGCCCCGCGACGGCCGCTGCGCGCTGGTCACGCGGGACACCTCATGCCGGCAGTGTAGGCCCACCCGGGACGGACCTCGCGTCGTGCGGTCCGCGTCGGCGGGGCGGCGGGCGGGCGGCGGACCGCGTACCGTCACGGCGTGCCGACGACTCGACGCCGCCTGCTGGCCCGGGCCGGCGCCGCCCTGGTCTGGGCGGCGACGGCCGCCCTCGGCGGGGGCGCGCTGGTCGAGGCGGGAGTGCTGCCGGGGCGTTCGGTGCTCGACCGCACGCTGGGCCGCTGCGACGCGCCCGAGCCGCCGGCACGGCTGCGCGGCACCCCGCAGGCGCCGGTCACCGGCCGGTTCCGGTCCGCGGCGCGCCGCCGCGAGGTCGGCTGGTCGCTGTCCTACCCACCGGGGTACGCCCCGGGCGCCCGGTTGCCGGTCTGCCTGGCGCTGCACGGGTACGCCAGCGACGCCGCCGCCGCGCTCGGCAACGGCGACTATCCGGCGTTCCTCGCCGGGGCGGTCCGCGACGGCATCCCCCCGTTCGTGCTGGCCGCGGTGGACGGTGGCGACGGCTACTGGCACCCGCACGCCGACGACGACCCGCTGGGCATGCTGACCGCCGACTTCCTGCCGCTGCTCGGCTCGATGGGGCTGCGCACCGACCGGGTGGCGGTGGCCGGCTGGTCGATGGGCGGCTACGGCGCGCTGCTGTGCGGGCTGACCCACCCGGGCCGCTTCCGCCTGGTGGTCGCCACCTCCCCGGCGATCTTCCACTCCTACGACGACGCCCGCGAGGTCAACCCCGGCGCGTACGACTCGGCGGCGGAGTGGGCCCGGTACGACGTCTCGGCCCGAGCCGACGAGCTGGCGAAGCTGCCGCTGCGGATCGCGATCGGCGCGGCCGACCCGTTCGCGCCGGCGCTCCGCTCGCTGCGCGACCGGCTGCCCGACCCGGCGGTGGTGGCGGTGTCGACCGGCTGCCACGACGGCCGGTTCTGGGAGTCGGTGGCCCCGGTGCAGGTGCGCGCGATCAGCGCCGCGTTGGCCGACTGACCTCCTCGGGCGAGGCGGGGGCCCGCGGTGGCGGCGCGGACGCCACGTTCGCCGCACCAGCGCCTGGCGTGGCGCCGTCGGGCGCAGCGGCTCCCTCCGGCGCGGTGCCGGCCGCCGCCGCACCGGCCTGCCCGGCACCGCTCGCCGCCGACTCGCCGGTCGGGTCGGCGGTCGATGGGCGGCTCAGGTCGCGCCACGGGCCGCCGAGCAGCGGGGTGAGCACCACCAGCAGGTAGCAGGCGCCGATGGTGACCAGCGTGCGGGTGGTGCCGACCCGGTCGACCGCCAGCCCGGCGCCGAACGCGCCGAGCGGCACGCCCGCCCAGCAGCCGGCGCCGATCACCCCGTACACCCGGGCCCGCAGGTTTGCCGGCACCCGCTCCAGCTCGACCGCGCCGATCAGCGGGTTGAGCGCCCCGGCGGCCAGGCCGGCCACCGCCATGACCGCCACCATCACCGGCAGCGGCGGCGCGGCGGCCAGCGCCCAGAACGGGGGCGCGCCGGCCACGGCGAACGCGGTGACGAAGGTGGCGCGGCGGGGCAGCCGGTGCCCGATCGCGCTGAACACCAGCGAGCCGCCCATCGCGCCGCCGCCCATCGCGCCGACCAGCAGACCGAACGCGGTGGCCCCGCCGAGCTCCCGGTCGGCGACGACCGGCATCAGCACGCTGCTCTTGGTGGCGTCGAACAGGTTGGTGACCAACAGCAGCAGCACCATCACCCGCAGCAGCGGCTCGCGGACGAGGAACCGCAGGCCGGCGGCGAGGTCGCGCCAGTAGCCGGCGGACTCCTCGCCCTCGGCCTCGGCGGCGCGTAGGCCGCGCGGCACCAGCAGCACGACGGCCAGCGCGGAGACCGCGAAGGTCGCCGCGTCGACCGCCAGCACGGTCAGCGCCCCCAGGGCGGCGACCAGCAGGCCGGCCACCGGCGCGCCGATCAGCCGGGCGCCCCGTTCGGTGGCCTCCATCCAGCCGATCGCCCGCTCGATCGGCACCGCCGCGGCCGTGGCGGCCTCCGGCAGCAGCGCGTGCCGGGCGGCCTGCCCCGGGGTGTCCAGCAGGCCGCCGGCGAAGACCAGGGCGAGCAGCGCCCAGAACGGCAGCCCGACGGTGGCGGTCAGCAGCGGTACGGCGCCGACCGTCACGCCGGAGGCGACGTCGGCCAGCACGCTGGCCCGCCGGAAGCCGATCCGGTCGACGAGCACCCCGCCGAACGCCCCACCGAGCACCACCGGAACGGTGGCGACGGCGCCGGTCAGCCCGGTGGCGGTCGCCGAGCCGGTCTCGGCGAGCACGTACAGCGGCAGCGCGATCAGGGTGAGCACGTTGCCGGTCAGCGAGACGGCGTGCGCGACCAGCAGCCCGGCCAGCGGCGCCCGGCGGCGCGGCGCGGCGCTCATCGCGGGTCCCGGAAGGCGAAGTACATCAGCGTGACGGTCTCGGCGCCCGCCCGGTCCGGGTCGCTGCGGGCCCGCCATCGGGCGGACAGCGCCTCCAGGTCGGCGCGCATCTCCACCAGCTCGTCGCTGGTCAGGTGCAGCCACGAGTCGCTGCTGCCGGTGCCGCGCACCCACTCCGGGCCGAGGGTGCCCTCCAGCTCGAAGTAGGTCTGCAGGCGTTCCACGTACCGCTCCAGGATGGCCCGGCGCAGCAGATCCGACGCGACCCTGCGTTCCGGGTCGTCGAGCGCCTGCACCGGCCCCCACGAGGTGCGCTCGTGCGCGGCCCGCCACCAGCGCTCCCGCCGGTTGCGGGCCAGCTCGGGCGCCTCCACGACGAAGCCGTGCTCGGCCAGCTTGCCCAGGTGGAAGCTGACCGACCCGACCGCCTCCTCGAGCCGGTCGCTGAGCGTGCCGACCGTCTGCGGCCCGCGCGCCCGCAGCTCACCGAGCAGGCGTAACCGGGTCGGGTGAGCCAGCGCCCGCATGGCCCGTGGATCGGTGAGGCGGATGGTGCTCGGCTCTTCCTCCGTCATGTCGTCAGGCTAGAAGAACAACGACCGAAGTACAAGGACTCTTGTAAGTCAAGGTACGGGCGGGTTCCGGCGGGGGAGGGGGACGGTTCAGGCGGAGCGGCGGCCCTTGAGCCGGCGGCCCAGCTCGCGGGCGATCTCCCGGTTGGCGTCGCGCTCGGCGAGAGCCTGGCGCTTGTCGTACTCCTTCTTGCCCCGGGCCAGGCCGAGCTCCACCTTGGCCCAGCCGTTGTCGAAGTACATCGACAACGGCACCAGCGTGATGCCGCCGTCGCGCAGCTTCTCCAGGATCCGGGCGATCTCCACCCGGTGGAGCAGCAGCTTCCGGGTGCGCCGGGGCTGGTGGTTGGTCCAGCTGCCGAAGCCGTACTCGGCGATGTGCAGGCCGTACAGCATGATCTCGCCGTCCCGCTCCTGGGCGAACGCGTCGACCAGCGAGACCCGACCGGCGCGCAGCGACTTGACCTCGGTGCCGGCCAGCACGATCCCCGCCTCGTACGTCTTGAGGATCGTGTAGTCGTGCCGGGCCTTCTTGTTGGCGGCGACCAGCTTGCGCCCCGTGTCCCTGGACACGACGACCTCCCCCGACACCCCGCACGTCCTGCTGCCGGCACCACCCTATCCGGCCGCCGGTCGGTGTCGGGTGGGTCACAGCGGGGCCGTCGGCGGGGGTGGCAGACTCCTGCCATGCCGCAGCCGCCCGCCGTACCGCCCGAGACGGCCGACTGGACCTTCGTCATCGAGGACGGGTGCGCGGAGTGCGGGTTCTCCCCGCAGGACGTGGCGACCACCGGTGACCGCCTGCGCGCCACCGTGCCGTTCTGGCGCGACGCGCTGGCCCGGCCCGATGCCGCCACCCGCCCCGCGCCGAGCGTGTGGTCCCCGGTGGAGTATGCCTGCCACGTCCGGGACACCTGCCGGATCTTCCGCGGCCGGCTGGAGCTGATGCTCGGCCAGCACGACCCGGTGTTCCCGAACTGGGACCAGGACGCGACCGCCGTCGAGGCGGACTACTTCCACCAGCGGCCCGACGAGGTGGCCGGCGAGCTGGCCGCCGAGGCCGCGGCCACGGCGGCGGCCTTCGACGCGGTGCGGGTGGAGCAGTGGGAGCGGCCCGGTCGGCGGAGCAACGGCTCGGTCTTCACCGTCCGCACCTTCGCGGTCTACTTCCTGCACGACGTCGCGCACCACGTGCACGACATCCGCCCCTGAGCCGTCAGTCCGTCCAGGTCGCCCGGACGGCCGCGGTGGCCGCGCGGATCGCCGCGACGCAGGCGGCGACGGCCGGGTGGTCGCCGGTGCCCCCGCGGTACGCCAACCGGGTGCGCCGCCGGATCGGCAGCGCCACCAGCCGGACGCCGGCCGGTGGCCGGCCGATCGCCAGCCGGGGGACCAGCGCCACCCCCTGCCCGGCGCCGACCAGGGCGAGCATGGCGGTGAAGTCGTCGGCGTGGTGCCGGACGGTCGGTCGGTACCCGGCCCGCCGGCAGGCCTGCGCCACCACCGAGTGGCAGAGCGTGCCGGGGCTGCCGACGATCCAGGCCGCGTCCCGCACCCCGCGTACCGGGTCGGTGTCGTCGACCGGGCCGGTGTCGACCGGCACGGCCAGGAACACCGGCTCGTCGAGCAGCGGCTCGGAGTCCAGGGCCGGGTCCGGCAGGGTCGGCGCGATGTCGTAGTCGTGTGGCAACGCCACGTCGAGCCGGCGGTCGCGCAGCGCGTCGGGCATGTCGACCGGGTCCAGCTCGGTGACCATCAGGTCCAACCCCGGGTGGTCCCGGGTCAGCGCGACCAGCGCCGCCGGCAGCAGGGTGGGCACGGCGGTGGGGTACGCCCCGATCCGTACCGTGCCGGCCAACCCGGCCCGGGCGGCGGCCAGGGTGGCCTCGGCCGCCTCCAGCGCGGCGAGCACCACCTCCGTCTGCCGCACCAGCGCCTCGGCCGTCGGGGTGAGGCCGACCCGGCGGCCGGTGCGCTCCAGCAGGCGTACGCCGGCCTGCCGTTGCAGCGCGGTGAGCTGCTGGGAGACGGCGGACGCGGTGTAGGCGTGCGCCTCGGCGACCGCCGCGATGGTGCCCAGCCGGGCCAGGTCCCGCAGCAGACGCAGGCGACGGACGTCGAGCATAAGCTCAGCTTACGGTTCCCGTCAGCAACGTGAACTGGACCTGTCGCATCCGCCCGGGCCAGGGTGGAGGCATGACGCTGACCGGGCTCTTCGTACCGCTGATCACGCCCTTCGACGAGCGCGGCGCGGTGGCCACCGACGCCCTCGCGGCGCTCGCCCACCGCACCCTGGACGACGGGGCCACCGGCCTCGTCGCGCTCGGCACCACCGGCGAGCCGTCCACGCTCACCGCCGACGAGCGCCGCCGGGTGGCCGAGGTGGTCGCCACGGTGTGCCGGGAGCGGGCGGCGCCGCTGCTGGTCGGCGCGGACACCGCCGACGCGCTGCACGCCCTCGCCGGCCGGCCGGAGGTGACCGCGGCGCTCTGCCTGGTGCCGCCGTTCGTCCGGCCCGGCGAGGAGGGGGTGCTCGCCCACCTGACCCGGCTGGCCCAGCTCAGCCTCGTGCCCCTGGTGGCGTACCACGTGCCGTACCGGACCGGGCAGCCGCTCGCGGCCGGCGCGCTGCGCCGGCTGGCCGCGATCCCCGGCGTGATCGGGGTGAAGTACGCGACCGGAGCGGTCGACCCGGAGCTGGTCGCCCTGCTCGCCGACCCGCCGGCCGGCTTCGCGGTGCTCGGCGGCGACGACGTGGTCGTCTCGCCGGTGCTCGCGCTCGGCGGGCACGGCGCGATCGTGGCCTCGGCGCACCTGGCCACCGGGCCGTTCGCCCGGCTGGTCAGCCACTGGCGGGACGGCGACGCCGCCCGGGGCCGGCCGCTCGGGCACCGGCTGTCGGCGCTGTCCGCGGCGCTGTTCGCGGAGCCCAACCCCACCGTGGTCAAGGCGGTCCTGCACGCCCGCGGCCGGATCCCCACCCCGGCGGTACGGCTGCCGCTGCTCGCCGCCGACCCGGCGTCCACCCGGGCCGCGCTGGACGCGCTGACGGCCGTCGACGGGGCCACCGCCGAACCGTCCGGTCGGTAGGGTTCCCACCCGTGACCGACTTCCTCGCCGACACTCGCGCCGCGTACGACACCATGGCCGCCGAGTACGTGCGCCGGTTCGGTGGCGAGCTCACCAGCCGGGCCTGGGACCGGGCGATCCTCGCCGGCTTCGCCGAGACGGTGCTGACCGCCGGCGGCGGCCCGGTGCTCGATGTCGGCTGTGGCCCCGGCCGGATCGCCGGCCACCTGCGGGACCTCGGCCTGGACGTGGCCGGCCTGGACCTCTCCCCGGGCATGCTCACGCAGGCCCGCGCCGCGTACCCGGACCTGCGGTTCACCGAGGGCTCCATGCTCGACCTGGACGTCCCCGACGGCACGCTCGCCGGGCTGGTCGCCTGGTACTCGGTGATCCACGTCCCCGACGAGCTGCTGCCCCGGGTGTTCGCCGGCTTCCGCCGGGTGCTCGCCCCCGGCGGGCACCTGCTGCTGGCCTTCCAGGTCGGGGACGAGCCGGTGCACCGCACCGACGCCTGGGGCGAGCCGGTCTCGCTGGTCTTCCACCGCCGCCGCCCCGAGCGGGTCGCCGAGCTGCTGACCGCCGCCGGACTGGAGCCGCGCACGGTCACCTGGCGGGCGCCGGAGGAGCTGGCCGGCCGGCTCGAACCCACCCCGCAGGCGTACCTGACGGCCCGCCGGCCGGCCGACGACCGGGTGTGACGCCCCGGCCACGGGGCCTCGTATCCTGTCCCGCGGAATCGTCACGTACGCATGAGGAGGTCGGTGTGAGCGGTCGGACCGAGACATTGGAGTTCCAGGCGGAGACCCGTCAGCTGCTGCGGCTGATGGTGCACTCCATCTACTCGCACAAGGACGTCTTCCTCCGCGAGCTGATCTCCAACGCCTCCGACGCGCTGGACAAGCTGCGGCTGGAGTCGCTGGTCGACAAGGAGCTGGACGCCGACACCACGGACCTGCACATCGAGCTGGACGTCGACCCCGAGGCGCGCACGCTCACCGTGCGGGACAACGGCATCGGCATGTCCCGCGAGGACGTGGTCTCGCTGATCGGCACCATCGCCCGCTCCGGCACCGCCGAGCTGCTGCGCCGGCTCAAGGAGTCGAAGGAGGCGGCCAGCCAGGACCTGATCGGCCAGTTCGGCGTGGGCTTCTACTCGACGTTCATGGTGGCCGACCGGGTCACCCTGCTGACCCGCCGCGCCGGCCAGGCCGA
The DNA here is from genome assembly GCF_042899365.1 of Micromonospora sp. NPDC000089. Classification (NCBI taxonomy): domain Bacteria; kingdom Bacillati; phylum Actinomycetota; class Actinomycetes; order Micromonosporales; family Micromonosporaceae; genus Micromonospora; species Micromonospora sp. NPDC000089. The sequence goes on along the minus strand of NZ_JBIAZT010000009.1, from coordinate 18,707 downwards.
GGGCACCCGCTGGGAGTCCACCGGCGAGGGCACCTACGTGATCGAGACCGTCGACGACGCCCCGCAGGGCACCGCGGTCACCGTGCACCTGAAGCCCGCCGACGACGAGGACAACCTCTTCGACTACACCGACCGGGCGAAGATCCGCGAGATCGTCAAGCGGTACTCCGACTTCATCGCCTGGCCGATCCGGACCACCGTCCCGGGCGCGGACGGCGCCGAGCCGACGGTCGAGACGCTCAACTCGATGAAGGCGCTCTGGGCCCGGCCCCGCGACGAGGTGGCGCAGGAGGAGTACCGCGACTTCTACCGGCACGTCGCGCACGACTGGACCGACCCGCTGGAGACCATCCACATGCGGGGCGAGGGCGTCTTCGAGTACGAGGCGCTGCTGTTCATCCCGTCGCACGCCCCCTTCGACCTCTACCAGGCCGACGGCCGACGCGGCGTGCAGCTCTACGTCAAGCGCGTCTTCGTGATGGACGACTGCGCCGCCCTGATGCCGAACTACCTGCGCTTCGTCAAGGGCGTGGTGGACGCGCACGACCTGTCGCTGAACATCTCCCGGGAGATCCTCCAGCAGGACCGGCAGATCCAGGTGGTCCGCCGCCGGCTGGTCCGCAAGGTGCTGACCACGGTCAAGGAGCTGCGCGCCACCGACGCCGAGCGGTACCGCACCTTCTGGTCGGAGTTCGGCCGGGTGCTCAAGGAGGGCCTGCTGGAGGACCCGGACAACACCGCGGCCATCCTCGACGTCGTCGCCGTGGCGTCCACTCAGGACGCGGACGAGCTGACCAGCCTCGCCGACTACGTGACCCGGATGAAGGACGGGCAGACCGAGATCTACTACGCCACCGGCGAGACCCGGGCCACCCTGGAGAACTCCCCGCACCTGGAGGCGTTCCGGGCCAAGGGGTACGAGGTGCTGCTGCTCACCGACCCGGTCGACGAGGTCTGGGTGGAGCGGGTCGGTGAGTTCGACGGCCGTCCGCTGCGGTCGATCGCCAAGGGCCAGGTCGACCTGGACACCGAGCAGGAGCGCACCGAGGCCGAGGCGGAGCGGGAGCAGCGCACCCAGGAGTACGCCGGTCTGCTCGCCTTCCTCCGCGAGGCGCTCGCCGACACCGTCCGGGAGGTCCGGCTGTCGTCCCGGCTGACCACCTCGCCGGCCTGCATCGTGGGTGACGCGCACGACCTCACCCCGACGCTGGAGAAGATGTACCGCGCGATGGGCCAGGAGCTCCCGCCGGTCAAGCGGATCCTCGAGCTGAACCCGACGCACCCGCTGGTAACCGGGCTGCGCGACGCGCAGCAGCGCGGCGACGACGCCCCGGCGATGACCGAGACCGCCGAGCTGCTGTACGGCATGGCGCTGCTCGCCGAGGGCGGCGACCTGCCCGACCCCGCTCGGTTCGCCCGGGTGCTCGCCGACCGTCTCGCCCGGACACTCTGACCGCGCGCCGCGGGGCCCCGGCCGGATGACGGGGTCCCGCGGCCGTGCGGGGCGGTGCGACCGGCGTACGACCGGCAGAATGCGGTCATGCGGGGGAGTGCGGCACGGCGGGCGATCGTCGGTGCGCTGTTGGCGTCGGGGCTGTTGCTGTCCGGATGTGCGGTCCATGAGGCGGCGCCGGGCGACGCGGAGCGGTTGGCCCGGCAGCAGGCACGCGACCGGCTGGACGAGCTGACCGCCGCTATCGACCGGGACCGTCCGTGGCAGGCCGACGAGTTCGGCCGGCTCGTCGCGGGGCGGGACCAGGTCGAGCTGGTGGCGCTCGACGGCACCACCCGGGGTGCGGGCGACGGCGTGTCCCTGGTGGTGCGCACGCACGGCGAGGCGACCACGAAAACCTGGGACGGCGCCGACGACGGCCACGCCGAGGTCGCGCTCTGTCATCGGCTCCGCTACCGGAGCGACGCCGTCGATCCGGTGACCGAGGTGGAGTGTCCGGCCGGCGCCCCGGTCACCCCGCGCCCCGCGGCCACCCTGCCGGCCGGCGTCGACGAGCGGCTGCGCCGCGAGCTGCCGACCGGTTCCGCCGCCACCGAGGCGTCGGTGGGCGCCCTGCTCGACCGGATGCGATTGGACCCCCGGGTACGCCGGGACGTGGCCACGCTCGACGGCCACATCGGCCTCGCCCTGCGCGCCGACCGGCGCGGCTCCTGCCTGCTGGCCAGAGTGGTGGGTGACCGGGTCGAGGTGTGGCGGCCGAGCGCCGTGCAGCTCCAACCGGGAGAGTTGAGCTGCTCGGCGGAGACGGCCGCGAGCGGTCAGGGGCAGCGTTCTCCGCATTGAGGCGGGCATTCTCCGCTCCTGTGGACGGTCCGCAACTCGGGGCGTCCGGTCGTCGCCTGACCGGGTGAAGAACTTCACAAGAGGTGGGCAAAGTGCAGAAACGGCTCCTAACGTCGATCCGGTCCGCCATCGCGGACACCACGGTCGGTAACGCCTAATCCATGCCGCCGGCCGCTGGACCTTGTCCCATGGGCATGGAGCGGGGGACCCAACGTTCCTCGGTGCACGTCACCTCGGGGTGAAGCCGCCAGTGGCGGCCGGGCTCCTCGGCCCGAACCCGACAGCTCACCTCGTCGGCGTGGAGGGATCACAGATGGCAACTCGATACATCGCCCGTCACCGACGGGTCAGCTCGCGCCGCGTCGCCGTCGGTACGCTCGCCGTCGGCGCGGCCACCGGGGTCGCCGCGGTGCTCGCGCCGGCCGCTCCGGCGAGCGCCGCCAGCGTCAACTGGGACGCGATCGCCCAGTGCGAGTCCGGCGGAAACTGGCACATCAACACCGGCAACGGCTTCTACGGCGGCCTGCAGTTCACCTCGGGCACCTGGGCCGGCTACGGCGGCAAGAAGTACGCCGCCCGCGCCGACCTGGCCAGCCGGGGCGAGCAGATCGCGATCGCCGAGAAGGTGCTCGACGGTCAGGGCATCGGCGCCTGGCCGGTGTGTGGCAAGAAGGGTGGCTCGACCAAGAGCTACTCGTCCGGCTCGGAGAAGTCCGCGCAGAAGTCCGAGCGTTCGGAGAAGTCGGAGCGCTCGCAGAAGTCGGAGCGGGCGCAGCGGTCGGAGCGGACGCACAGGTCCGAGCGGTCCGCGCGCACGGAGAAGGCCGAGCGCGTTTCCACGAAGTCGAGCCGAAGCGAGCGGCCCGCCGCCCCGGCGGCCAGCGGCGACTACCTGGTCCGCACCGGCGACACCCTGTCGGAGATCGCCGACGCGAAGAACGTCGCGGGCGGCTGGCAGGCGCTGTACGAGCGCAACAAGCGCATCGTCGGCGCCGACCCGGGCCTGATCTTCCCGGGTCAGCGGCTCAGCGTCTGACGCACCACACCCTCTCCCCGAGGGCCGCACCACCCTCTCCCCGAGGGCGCACCACGGCGACGCCCGGCCGGTCCACCGGCCGGGCGTCGCCCCGTCGGAGGGGCCGCCAGAATCCGGCAGGTGGCGGCGGGTCGGTGAGCGCCGGGGAGGGTTCCGCCGGGCCGGCGCGGGGTACTGCGGGACCAGGGGCAGGCCGTCGGTCGTACGAAGGTCGATGTGGTCGGCGTGACGGCGGATAGGGTTGGCCCTGGTGTGCCGGGAAGTCTGGTCGGCGATGGATGACGCGACCCCTGCCGACGAGGAGTTTCCGTGACCGACGCCGACCGGCGCCGTACCAGCCTGTTCGCCCGCCGCTCCTGGGGCGAGACCAGCCGCATCTCCGCCATCCTGCGCAAGGAGACCGTCGGCGGGGCGCTGCTGCTGGCCGGGGCGCTGCTCGCCCTTATCTGGTCGAATTCCCCCTGGTCCGGCGGTTACCAGTCGGTACGGGACCTGCGGGTGGGCCCCTCGGCGCTGCACCTGGACCTCACCCTGGCGACCTGGGCCGCCGACGGCCTGCTGGCGATCTTCTTCTTCGTCGCCGGGCTGGAGCTCAAGCGGGAGTTCGTCGCCGGGGACCTGCGCGATCCGCGTCGCGCGGCGGTGCCGGTGGCGGCCGCGATCGGCGGGGTGGTCGTACCGGCGGTGCTGTTCACCCTGATCGCGGCCGGCGCCGGCGGCGGGGCCGCGCGGGGGTGGGCGATCCCGACCGCCACCGACATCGCCTTCGCGCTGGCCGTGCTGGCGGTGATCGGGCGGTTCCTGCCCTCGGCGCTGCGGACCTTCCTGCTCACCCTGGCCGTGGTAGACGACCTGCTGGCCATCATGATCATCGCCGCCTTCTACACCTCCAGCCTGTCGGTCGGGCCACTGGTCGGCGCGCTGGTGCCACTGGCGATCTTCGGCTGGCTGGTGCAGCGGCGGGTCCGCTCGTGGTGGCTGCTGCTGCCGCTGGCCGGGGTCACCTGGGCGCTGGTGCACGCCTCCGGGGTGCACGCCACCGTGGCCGGCGTCCTGCTGGCGTTCACCGTGCCGGTGATCCGCAGCGAGGCCGCCGGCGGGCCGGACGCCGGCCCGGGCCTGGCCGAGCACTTCGAGCACCGGTTCCGGCCGCTCTCGGCCGGGGTCGCGGTGCCGGTCTTCGCCTTCCTGTCCGCCGGGGTGACCGTCGGTGGCCTGGCCGGGCTCGCCACCGCGCTGACCGACCGGGTGGCGCTGGGCATCCTGGTCGGCCTGATCGTCGGCAAGCCGGTCGGCATCCTGCTCGCCACCTGGCTGGTCTCCCGGTTCACCCGGGCTGACCTGGACGAGGGCCTGAACTGGCTGGACGTGCTCGGGCTGGCGTTGCTCGGCGGCATCGGGTTCACCGTCTCGCTGCTGATCGGCGAGTTGGCCTTCGGGCTGGGCAGCGCGCGCGACGACCACGTCAAGGTGGCGGTGCTGGCCGGTTCGCTGCTGTCCGCGCTGCTGGCCACCGTCGTGCTGCGGGCCCGGACCCGGGTGTACCGGCGGGTCTGCGAGGCCGAGTCGGTCGACCTGAACCAGGACGGCGTCCCCGACGTCTACGAGACGCCCCCCGGCCAGTCCGCCGACCGCTGAACAAGGGGTTCGGGCGGCGCGCCAGGCCAGCGTGCGGGCGGCGGGCCAGGTCGGGCGTGAGCCGTCAGGGCGGGGGCGGCGCGGCCGGGTAGGCGCGGGTCTCCGCCGCCTTGACCGCCGCCCACACCCGCTGCCCGGGGGCCAGCCGCAGCTGGGCTGCGGCCGCCGGGGTGACGTCAGCCGCGGCGGGCAGGTCGCCGCCGAGCTGGACCCGCACGTTGTCGCCGTGCCGCTGGACCCCGGCGACAGTGGCCGGCCAGGCGTTGCGGGGGCTGCCGTCGGGGCGGTGCGGGTGCAGGGCGACCGCGGCGGGCGGGAACACCACGAAGGCGTCCCCGGTCAACGGGTCGGCGGTGGCGATGGCGAAGCCGCCCGCCAGCCGCACCAGCCGACCCTCGGCCCGGCCCCGGTAGAGGTTGAGCCCGACCAGCCGGGCCACGTAGTCGGTGCGTGGCCGGGCGGTCACCTCCGCCGCGTCGCCCTCCTGCACCACCCGGCCGTCCTCCACGATGACCAGCCGGTCGGCCAGCGCCAGCGCGTCCAGCGGGTCGTGGGTGACCAGCAGCGCGGCGCCCGCGTGGTCGGCCAGGTGCCGGTGCAGCTCGGCGCGGGTGTCCAGCCGGGTCCGGGCGTCCAGCGCGGCGAGCGGCTCGTCCAGCAGCAGCAGGGCCGGGTCGACGGCGAGCGCCCGGGCCAGCGCGACCCGCTGCGCCTGCCCGCCGGAGAGCTGCCGGGGCCGGTGCCCGGCGTACCCGGACAGGCCCACCCGGTCCAGCCAGCCGGCGGCCCGGTCCCGGGCGGCCCGCCGGTCCAGCCCCTGCCGGCGCGGCCCGAACGCCACGTTGTCCCGCGCGGTGAGGTGCGGAAAGAGCAGGTAGTCCTGGAACACCACGCCGATCTGGCGCCGCTCCGGCGGCACCCAGGCCCGGGCCGCCGGTCGGTCGAGGTCGACGCCGGCGAGGCGGACGTGCCCGGCGGTGAGCGGTTGCAGGCCGGCCAGCGCGCGCAGCGCGGTGGTCTTGCCGGCGCCGTTCGGGCCGAGCAGCGCCACCACCTCACCGGCGGCCACGGTGACCCGGGCGTCCAGCCGGAACCCGCCCCGCTGCACCCCCAGGTCGGCGTCGAGCAGCGGGCCGGTCACGGGCCGGTGAGCCAGCGGTCGTGCAACCCGGCCAGGATCGCCACCGAGGCGGTGAGCAGGATCAGGCTGAGCACGATGGCGGCGTCCAGGTCGGTCTCCAGGGCCAGGTAGACCGCGAGTGGCATGGTCTGGGTGCGGCCGGGAAAGTTGCCGGCGAAGGTGATGGTGGCGCCGAACTCGCCCAGCGCCCGGGCCCAGCAGAGCACCGCCCCGGCGGCCACCCCGGGGGCGACCAGCGGCAGCGTGACGTGGGTGAAGGTGGTCCAGCGGCCGGCCCCGAGGGTGGCGGCGGCCTCCTCGTACCGGCTGTCGGCGCCGCGCAGCGCCCCCTCCACCGCGATGATCAGGAACGGCATGGCCACGAACGCCTCGGCGAGCACCACCCCGGTGGTGCTGAACGGCAGCGTCACCCCGAAGGTGTCCGCCAGCCAGCCGCCGAGCAGCCCGCGCCGGCCGAAGACCAGCAGCAGCGCCACGCCGCCGACCACCGGCGGCAGCACCAGCGGCACGGTGACCAGCGCCCGGACCACCCGCCGGCCGGGGAACTCCACCCGGGCCAGCAGCCAGGCCAGCGGTACGCCGAGCGCGAGGCAGACCAGGGTGGCCAGGGTGGCGCACTGCAGGGACAGTCGCAGCGCGGTGAGCACGCCCGGTGCGGCCAGCCGCTGCGCCAGCGACGCCCACGGGGTGCGCACCAGCAGCCCGGCCAGCGGCAGAACCAGGAACAGCACCCCGAGCAGGGCCGGAACGAGCAACGCCACGGGAACCCGCCGACCGGGGGAGCGGGTACGCCCGACCGGCGCGGTGCCGGAGCGGGCCGTCACGACCCGGACGGCGGCTGGAACCCGGCCGCGGTGAGCACGGCCCGACCCGGCGCGGACAGCACGTACGCCACGAACGCCCGCGCGCCGGCCGGGTTGGGGGCGTGCCGCAACGCGACGATCGGGTAGTCGTTCGTGGCGGAGGCGGCCTGCGGGAACTCGACGCCGTCGACGGCGCCGGCGGCGGCCCGGGCGTCGGTGCGGTAGACCAGCGCGGCATCGACCTCGCCGAGCTTCACCTTGGACAGGGCGCCCTTGACGTCCTGCTCCAGCGTCACCGGGGTGAGCGCCACCTTCGCCGCGCCGAGGGCCTTCGCCGCCGCCGCGCCGCAGGGCACCTGCTCGGCGCAGAGCGCCACCTTCACCCCCGGCCGGGCCAGGTCGGCCAGCCCGGTGACCTTCCTCGGGTTGCCCGCGGGCACGGCGATGACCAGCTGGTTGCGGACGAAGACGGTGGGGGAGCCGTCGGCGTCGCCGGCGTCCACCACGGCGGCCATGTTCTTCGGGGCCGCCGAGGCGAACACGTCGGCCGGGGCGCCCTGGGTGACCTGGGCGGCCAGCGCCGAGCTGCCAGCGAAGTTGAACGTGACGGTGGTGCCCGGGTGGACGGCCTCGAACTGCCGGCCCAGCGTGGTGAACGACTCGGTCAGCGAGGCCGCCGCGAACACGGTCACCGGGCCGGTGACGCCGGCGTCGGAGGGGGCCGGGTCGTCGGCGCCGCAGGACGCGACGCCACCCAGCACGGCCAGGGTGGTCAGCGCGACCAGGCCGGCCCGGATCCGGAGTGTCCTCATGAGCTGGTCCTTCCCCTGGCGCCGGCGATCGGGCCGGACCGTTCCACCACCACGGTGGTCGACTTGATCACGGCGACCGCCACCGAGCCGACCCGCAGGTCCAGCTCGTCGACGGCCTCCCGGCTCATCAGCGAGACGATCCGGTACGGGCCGGCCTGGATGTCGACCTGCGCCATCACCGTGTCCCGCACGACGGCGGTGACGATGCCACGCAGCCGGTTGCGGGCCGAGCTGAACTCTGCGCCGCCGTCGGGCGCGGCGGCCTGGGCGCGGACGAAGCCGGCCAGCTCGGCGCCGTCGACCAGCCGGTGGCCGTGCTCGTCCCGGCCGGCGGGCAGCCGGCCGGCGTCGATCCAGCGGCGCACGGTGTCGGTGCTGACCCCGAGCAGCTCGGCCGCCTCGCTGATCCGGAACACGGTCACCGGGTCAGGCTAGCCGCTCGCAGGTGCGTGGCGAAAGGCGGGAGGCTGCCCGCGTATCAGAGGATGGTGGCGGGGAAACGGCCGCAGGTGCGGCTGGGAGCCGGCGCCCGACGGGCCCCGGGGTGGACGGCGAACGGCCGGTCGTCGCGGTGCGCGACGACCGGCCGTTGCCGGTGCGGTACGGGTCAGCTCAGGGTGACCGCGGTGTCGTCCACCACGAACGACGTCTGCAGCGAGCTGTCCTCCGCCCCGCTGAACGAGATGGTGGCGGTGGTGCCGGCCAGCGAGGAGATGTTGAACGACTTCAGCACGTAGCCCGTGGCGGCGTTGACGTTCGAGTACGTCGCCAGGGTGGTGGCGCCGGCCTTGACGGTCAGCTTGTCGTACGCCGTGCTGCCCGACTCCGACGTGTCGATGTGCAGGTAGAAGGAGAGCGTGGCCGTGCAACCGGCCGGGATGCTCACCGACTGCGACAGGGTGTCGGTGTGGGTGGTGCCGTAACCGTCCAGCCACGCCTTGTACGAGCCGCCGTGCGCGGCCTGGCTGGTCGAGTTGGTGATCACGCCCGAGCTGGCGGACCAGTTGACCGCGCCGGACTCGAAGCCGGGGTTGAGCAGCTTCTGGCCGGAGCAGCCACCCGGCGCCGGGGTGGTGGTGGTCGGGGTCGGCGTCGGGGTGCCGCCGGTGCAGGTCGGGTCACCGCTCTGCGCCGGCACGCTGACCGCGTCCCAGGCCGCCTTGACCGAGTTGAACTCGGTGCAGCTGCTCGGGAAGAGGTTCTTGGCCGCCTGCAGCGTCCAGGTGCGGTACTTGAGGTACGACGAGGACGACGTCTTCAGCAGCATCGCGTTGTACATGATCTTGATGGCGTTCTGGATGCCCACGCCGGTCACGTTGCTGCTGTTGCAGGTCGGGCTGGTCGGCTGCCCGTTGGTCGGGTTGTTGCCGTTGGCCAGCAGGTAGAACCAGTGGTTGCCGGGGCCGGCCGCCGCGTGCACCTCGGTGCTCGGGATGCTGCTGGAGTAGCAGTTCGCGTCGCCCAGGGCCGACGGGTTGTACATGTTGCGGATCGGGCCGGAGCCGACCAGGTTGATCTTCTCGCCGACCAGGAAGTCGGGAGCGTCGTAGGTGGACGGCTCGTTGGCGTACCACTCGGTCGCCGCACCGAAGGTGTCCGCCACGAACTCCTGGGTGCCGTTGCCCGAGATGCCACCGGGGGTGTTGTCGTCGATGCCGTGGCCGATCTCGTGCGCCACCACGTCGAGCGAGCTGATCCACTGACCGGCGGTGTTCTTGCCGATCTGCACCTGGGTGCCGTCGTAGTAGGCGTTCTGGTCGTTCAGACCCACCCGGATCGGCCAGTAGCCACCGCTGCCGTTGGCGCCGTTGCGGCCCAGCCAGTTGGCCAGCATCTTGTCCTCGGTCTGCGCGCTGAACAGCGCGTCGACGCAGCCGGTCTCGCGGCTGGTGGCGTTGCTGTTGCCCCAGACGTCGTCGGGGCCGGTGAAGGTGGTGTTGGTGGCCGCGTCCTGGCAGACCAGGGTCGGCTTGCTCGGGTCCTTCATCGAGTACGTGCTGCCCGACAGCGAGGTGTTGAGGGTGACCGGGCCGTTCCAGGCGCCGTTGCCGGTGCCGCGCACCACGTGCTCGCGGGAGCCGAGCACCTTGCCGGTGGCGGCGTCCACGTCGACGGTGAGCCGGCTCGGGCCGCCGTCGGGGGCGGTGCCCCGGACGGTGGTCTCCCAGGCCAGCGCCGGCGCGGCGCCGAGGGTGTAGACGACCAGCTTGCTGCCCTCGACGGCGCTGACCGTCTTGAGCTTGGCGCGGGAGATCTTGTCGGCGGCGGCCTTGGTCAGCTTCGGCGAGGTGGCGAGCTCACCGATCGGCCGCTGCTGGGCGACGGAGGCGTAGACGACCTCGCCGCTGGGCTTGGTGGCGAGGACGAAGTCGCCACCGGTGACGGGCAGTCCCTTGTACGTGCGCTCGTACGGCACGTACTGGGTGCCCGCGGAGGAGATGACGGGCTTCTGCACGAACGCGTCGCCCGCGCTGGCGTGCAGGTAGGAGGGTCGGCTGGCGACCAGCGCGCTCGCCGAGTTGGCGGCGGTGACGCGGGCCTGTGCCAGGTCCGGTGCGGGGCTCGGCGGCGCGGCCTGGACGGCCACGGCGGTACCCGCGGCGAGCAGACCGGCCGCGGCCGCGCCGGAGAGCGCGACGAGGCGGGGTGAGAGCTTCACAAGGGCGCTCCTGTTCTCGGACGGCGTCGCGATTCCCTGTGGGGACGCGCGCCGGGTGCTGCGTTTGAGGCATGCCGCGACGGCTGGTCACCGGGCTGCCGGCGGGCCCGGGAGGCTGACCTTCCGTCGCGCGTCGCCGGGGGTTGGCGACGTGCTGGAGGCACAATCACACGCCGAGACATCGATATCAATGGGTTGACTGGGGCAACCGACGGTGCATCGCCCGGCCGGTTGTTTCAAGCGGGTGAACGGCCCCCCGATGTCCCGCCTGAACAGGGCGAACGCGGCCCCTACCGGTCGGTAGGGTGCCCGACTTGATCTTTTTCGCCGGAAGATGCGCCGGCTGCGCAATGACGCTCTCCCACCGTGCGCGACGCCCGAGCGTCGGGGTTCCGCGGTGCCCGGGCCTGCGCCGACCGGGTTCGCCGGTCAGCGGTCCTCGGTGTGCGCCGGGGCCATCACCCGCAACGCGTTCGCCTCCAGGCCGATCCGCAGCGGGGTCGACCCGCACAGCTCGCCGTCCACCTCGACCCGGGCCGGTCGGTCGGTCTCCACCCACACCTCCCGGCCGACCAGGAAGGGCCGCTGGTCCAGCGTCCGGCTGCCGCCGGTGGCCGCGTTGCGGGCCGCGTGCCGCAGCAGGTCGTGCCGGGCCGGCCCACCCACCGGGTACGCGACCAGCAGCCGGTCGTCGGCGTCGGCGTCCGCGGTGATCGGCCGGCCGGCGTGGAAGCCGCCGTTGGCCACGTACAGCTGGTGGCTGGCCAGCTCGTGGCCGGCGCCGTCGACGGTCAGCGAGAACCGCAACGGCCGGTGCCGGGCCAGCAGCGCCAGCGCCGTCGCCGGGTACGCCAACCGCCCGGTGACCCGCTTGAGCCGCGGCGGGGTGCGGCGCATGATGTCCGCCGACAGACCCACCCCGACGTGGTTGGCGAAGCGCATGCTGCCGGCGCTGCCCAGGTCGACGTCGACCACCTTGCCGTCGGTCAGCACCGCCACCGCGCCGGGCACGTCCAGCGGGACGCCGACGGTGCGGGCGAAGTTGTTGGTGGTGCCCAGCGGCAGCAGCCCGAGAGCGACGTCCTGGTGGGCGAGCAGCCGGGCGGCCGCGCTGACCGTGCCGTCCCCGCCGCCGGTGACCAGCAGGTCCGGCCCGAGTTCGACCGCGTCGGCGAGCGCCCGCTCCAGCTCGCCCGGACGGTCGACCGGGTAGCTGGCCAGCAGGTCGAAGCCCGCTGCCAACAGCCGCGCCCGGACGTGCTGGTAGCGCTGCCGGCCACGCCGGGAGTGCGCGTTGACCACCAGCGCCGCGCGCCGGTTTCGCCGGACGGCCTCGGTCAGCTCCTGCTTGCTCCGCATGCCCGCGACCCTATCGCCGGCCGTGCCGCACCCAGGCCGGCCGCCACTCGGCCCGCGCGCCGGACCCCGGTCGGCACCGACGGTGCGACGCGGCGCCCGAGTCGCGGCCGGCCGGGGCGTGATGGGGGTGCGGCACCCGGGGTCGCGGTCGGCCGGAGGGTGCGCCGCGGCGCTCGGTCGCGCTCAGCAGGCGGTCGGGCGGGCCCGCGGCGGGGTCACCCCGTCGGCGTCGCCGCGCGCCGCCCGGGCGTCGCCGTAGCGCCAGTTCAGTCGGTACTGCGCGCGCAGCCGGGGTCGGGGCACCACCCACTCGTACGCCACCACCCCCTCGTGCTCCCGCCGCTGCGGGGTCACCTCGGCGGTGCTCTCGGCGGTGAACGAGGTCTCCTGGCCCCACACGGTCGGCCGGGTGCCGGCGGGAAAGGCGAGCCCGATGGTCAGCCGCCGGGTGGGCAGCCGGATGTCTCGCTGCAGCCAGTCGCCGAACTTCCACCCCGGCACCCGGTACGCGTAGTCCAGCACGGTGCGCTGCCCGGGATAGAGCGGCAACGGCGTGCCCCCCGACTCGAACAGCAGCGCGATCTTGACGAACGCGTCCCGCTGCCGGGTCACCCGCCAACGCAGCGGCTCCGCCGGGTCGCCGAGGGTCGCCCGGAAGCCGACCTCGTCCAGGGTCAGCGGGTGGCGGCCGTGGAAGGCCGCCGACCGGGCCGGGTCCTCCGGGAACCGGTCGATGTCGATCTGCACCAGGTGCCGGGTGATCGGCTCGGTGCCCACGCTGTGCAGCACCCGGCGGAAGCGGCCCTCGTACCAGCCGTCGACCAGCGCGAGGCTGGCCTGCTCGTCCTCGATCACCAGGTGCGAGCCGGCCGGCGGCGGCACGGCGGTCGGGCCCAGGCCGGCGAACCGCCCGCCCTGACCCCGGGTGCCGGCGAAGACCACGTAGCGCTGCCAGATCCGGTTGCCGCTGTCGAGCACCACCTCGACCCGGCGGGCGAACTCCTCGGTGGGCTGGTGCCGGCCGTTCTCGATGTGGCTGACGTAGGACGGGTCGAAGCCGGTCCGCTCGGCCAGCTCCTTCTTGGACAGTCCTCGCTGGTGGCGCCAGTGGGCAAGTTCCCGCACGAACTCCGCCGCCGCATCGTCCTGTGTGGAGCCGCTCATGCCCCCGTCCTCGGTGTCGGACCTCAAGTCTGGCCCACCCGGGCCCGGTGCGCCAGCCGTCACCACGCCGGCCTTTCGGCACATCGGTCAGCCCGGCGCGTGAGTGAGGCAGATGACCGTGGCGCTCATCTTCCCTGCCGGCGGCCCGGCTGTTAGACAGTGATCTCCGTACCGCCTATCGGCGCCCGTCCGGGAGCACAGGGAGGTGGCATGAGTCCGATCCTCGTCAAGGTGCCGGTGTCCGAGGACGGCGACGAGTTCATCGAGGTGTACGTCGAGCGCCGCGACCTGTCGGGCCTGGAGTTGGTGGCAGCCGGGGACGACCAGGCGCCACGGGCGGCCCGCGCGCTGACCTCGTCGCTGGAGCGCGTGCTGCCCGCCCTGCGCGTGCTGGTCGAGAAGCTGCGAACCGCCGTCGCCGCCCCTGACGAGATCGGGGTCGAGCTCGGGCTCACGGTGGGTGGTGAGACCGGGCTGGTCTTCACCAAGGGCACCGCCGAGGCGACCTTCACGGTCAACCTCACCTGGCGGCGGGACCGGTCGTCGGGCGCCGCCAGGTGAGCCGCTGCGGCGGCGCAGGCGGAGTGAACTCCTCGCGCAGCAGCCGGTACCGTCCGACGTCGATCGGTTCCTCGCCCGCCGGCATCCGGTCCACGTCGGTGTAGATCTTGCCGTTGAGGTGGTCGATCTCGTGCGCCACGCTCCGGGCGAGCCCGCCGGTCAGCTCCGCCGTCCGCTCGTCGCCCTCGGCGGTCAGGTAGCGCACCCGTAGCCCGTACGGTCGCGAGACGATCCCCCGTGCGTCGAAGAAGCTCAGGCAGCCCTCGTAGTCCTCGCTCGACTCCTCGGTGTGGGCGGTCACCGTGGGGTTGACCAGCTCGAGGTAGTCCACCGATCCGCGCACCTCGTCGACGAGCTGCGCGCCGCGGGGGTACCGGTCGGCCTGGTCACCTCCAGCGGACGCGACGTCGTGGCGGCCCTGCCCGACCGGCCGCGCTTCGACGTCGTGGTCTGCGGCGACGACGTCCGGCGCACCAAGCCCGCGCCTGACCCGTACCTGCTGGCCGCCCGGTCGCTGGGCCTGCCGCCGGGCCGCTGCGTGGCGGTCGAGGACTCGCCCACCGGGTTGGCCAGCGCGGTGGCCGCCGGCTGCCCGGTCGTCGCCGTCGGCGATCCCTCGACGAGCGGCCTCGACGATCTGACGGTGCCGATGCTGCGAATGCGTCTACCGTGACCGGCCAGGCGTGCGGAGCTCACGGTGTGGGTACCAGCCGAGGTCATGAGCGGCGGCACGATCACTGAAGCGGACAAGCGCGTCGCGACCACCCCGACGGTCGGGACCGTCGCGGTCGTCGCGCACCGGAAGAAGATCCTCGGCGGGGGCCTCGACGAGCTGCGCGCGACGCTCGTCGCCGCCGGGGTCGACCCCGCTCTGTGGTACGAGGTGCCGAAGAGCCGCAAGGCGCCCGCGAAGGCGCGCAAGGCGCTGAAGAAGGGCGCCGACCTGGTCTTCGTCTGGGGCGGCGACGGCATGGTCCAGCGCTGCGCCGACGCGATGGCCGGCTCGGACGCGGCGATGGCCATCCTGCCCGCCGGCACCGCGAACCTGTTCGCCACCAACCTGGGCATCCCGCGGGACCTGGCCGAGGCCGTCCGGATCGGCCTGCACGGCCGGCGTCGACGGCTCGACCTGGGCCGGATCAACGGCGAGCACTTCGCGGTGATGGCCGGCGCGGGCTTCGACGGGGACCTGATCCGCGAGGCCGACCGCAAGCTCAAGGGCCGACTGGGCCGGGCCGCGTACGTCTGGACCGGGCTGCGGCACGTGCGCGGCGAGTGCGTCCGCACCCGGATCACGGTGGACGGCGCCGACTGGTTCGACGGGGACGCGAGCTGCGTGCTGTTCGGCAACGTCGGCACGATCACCGGTGGCATTCCCGCGTTCGACGACGCCCGGCCGGACGACGGGGCGCTGGAGATCGGCGTCTCCACCGCCAGCGGCGCGATCGACTGGGCCCGTACCCTCGGCCGGATGGCCACCGGCCGGTCCGAGGACTCACCGTTCGTCCGGATCACCCGGGGCCGCAGGGTCACCGTCCGGTTCGCCGCCCCGAAGACGTACGAGCTGGACGGCGGCGCACGGACCACGGCGACGAAGCTGAAGGTGCGGGTGGAGCCGGGCGCGCTCACGGTCTGTTGTCCGGAGGTGACCGAACGGGGTTGACGCGGGCCGGGGTGATGGCGTCGACTGAGCTGGTGGATCCGGGCCCGGTGTCGCAGGACGCGCTGACCGTCCGCCGGCTGCGCCGGGGCGTCGGCGTGGTCGGCGTCGCGCTGCCGTTCGTGGTGACCGTCGGGAACGCCCTGCTAGCCGGCCGGTTCACGCTGCTGACGTCGATCAGCGGCTCGTACCACACCGGCATGCGGGACGTGTTCGTCGGCAGCCTCTGCGCCATGGGCGTCTTCCTCATCTGCTACCGGTACCGTCGCCTGGACGACCTGTGGAGCTCCCTCGCCGGCACGCTGGCCATCGTGGTGGCGCTCTGCCCCACCACCGCGGGCGCCGACCCGTCGACGGTCGACCACACCGACGTGCTGGTCGGGCGGGTGCACCAGGTATGCGCCGCCGCGCTCTTCGTGATCCTGGCCGGCTTCTGCCTGCTGCTGTTCCCCCGCACCGAGCCCGGCGACGACCTCGGCCCGCGCAAGGGGGTCCGCAACCGTGTCTACCGGGTCTGCGGCTGGCTGATCGTCGCGGCCATCGTGGCCACCGCGTCCAGTTCGCTGCTCCCCGTCGGGGTGCGGGAGACGGTTCGGCCGGTGTTCTGGGGCGAGATGGTCGCGGTGCTCGCCTTCGGCATGGCCTGGCTGGTCAAGGGCGCGGCCATCATCGCCGACGACACCCCGCTGCCGCAGCCGTCGACCACGGCGCGGCCGCGGCCCCGCCAACCCCTCTGAGTGAGTCGACCGGGCGTGCCGTCGCTCGCGGAGACCGGCCCGGCACCCCGCCGCACGGCGGGCACCGTCGGCCCCGCCGACGCCGGTAGCGCACCCGCGGCCGCGCCGCCGGCACCCGATCAGCGCCGCAGCAGGGCGAAGACGCCCCAGCCCAGGTACTCCCGCCGGTGGCGAACGTGCCGCACCGGGTCGTCGGTCAGCTCCGCCCGTAGCTCACCGGCCAGCTCGTCGCCGGGGTTGGCGTCCAGCCAGCGCCGCAGGTTGAGCCAGTGCGCGGCGTACCGGCCCCAGCTGTCGCGGGCACGAATGACACCTTCTTCGGTACGTCGGATCGCCGGCCCTCAGGCTAGGCGCGACCAGTGGCCGGCGGCAACGACGTTCCACCCCGGTCGGCCGACACCGGCTCCGCCGCGGCTCAGCTGCTCGACACCGCCTCCGGCCGGTGCGCCGCCGCCGGCACGTACGGCTCCGGGGCGGGGCGAGGCGCCGGGAGCCGGCGCGGCTCGTTCCGGGCCGGCTCGACCGGCGCCGGGGCGGTCGACGCCGCCGACTCGTCCCGGCCGTCCAGGGTGCCCGAACCGGAACGGCCGGGCTGCGTGCCCGGCTCGTCCCGGCCCTCCGCGGCGCCCGACCCGGGGCGGCCGGACTGCGTGCCCGGCTCGGTCCGGTCCTCCGGGTTGGCCGGCTCGGCGCCGGGGCGGACCGCCACCGTCGGGTACTCGGCGGTCTCGCCACCACCCGCCGCGGCCGCCATCACCGCGGCCGCCGCCAGGTCGGCCACCCGCTTCGCCTCCCGCTGCACCCGGGCCCGAACGTCCTTCGCGTGCCGCTCCACCGACTCGGCGGTCTGCCGGGCCTCGTCCAGTCGCCTGGTCTCCGCGGTCAACTCGCGGCGCACCTCCTCAAGGTGCCGGCGCACGCCGAGCAGGTCCCGTTCGGCGGTGTCGCCCTCCCGCTGGATCTCCGCGAGCTGCTCGCGGCCGGTTTCCAGCTCCCCGTTGACCTCGGCCAGCGCCTGCTGCCGCTCGGCGATCTCGCGCTGCAGCGTGGCGAGCTGCTCCTGGTGCCCCGCGACCTGTTCGTCCGCCCGCCGGCGGACGTCCGTCGCGTACTGCTGGGCCTCGGCGATCAGCCCCTGCATCTGCTGCTCGGCCGCGCTCTGCTGGCTGGTCAGCTCCCGCTCCGCGGCCTCCCGCTGCTCGGTCAGCTCCTGCTCGGCGGCGACCCGCCGCTCGGCGATCTCCCGCTCCATGGTGGCCTGCCACTGCGAGAGCTCCTGCTGGCTCTGCGCGCGGGCCGCCTGGATCTCCTGCTGGATCTGGGTACGGGCGGCCCGGGTCAGCGCCTCGGACGCCGCCCGGGTCTGGGTGATCTGCTTCGCGGTCTGCTCGGCGATCCGCTTCGCCTCCTGCTGGGCGCGCTCGTGCGCGGCCTCGCCCTCGGCGCGCAGCTTCTCGGCCCGCTCGCGGATCTCGGCCAGCTCCGCCTCCGCCGCGGCCCGCCGCTGCTCGTACGCCTGCTCCTGCTCGGCGGTCCGGGTGGTCAGCTCCGCGTCCAGCTCGCGCAGCGACTGCGCGGTGCGGTCCCGCGCCTCGGTCAGCGCCTTCTCCGCCTCGCCGCGCAGCTCGTCGGCCTGCTGGGTCGCCGCGTCGGTGATGGCGGCGGCCTGCTTCTCGGCCAACGCGAGGATCTGGTCGACCATCGGCCCGAGATCCCGGAACGACGCCCGGTCCACCTGCACCGGCCGCTGACGCAGCTCGGTCAGCTCCGCCTGCAGCCGCTGGATGTGGCTGGTCAGCCCGTGCACCCGGCTGGTGGCCTGGTCGCGGTCGGCGCTGACGCCGCTCAGCTGGGCGTCGAGCTGGTCGACGTACCGGTCCACCTGCCGCTTGTCGTAGCCCCGCAGCGCGAGCTCGAAGCTCGGCCGGGACGGTGCGTCGTCGCGCGGGGCGAACGGCTCCTCGGTGGACATGGCCATCCTCCGTACTCCTGGGCGCTCGGGCGCGGTACGACCGCGACCCGGGACGTGCTGGCGGGTCAGGTTACCCCGCCCCGCGGCGGTTCCCCGTCGGCGGTTCAGGTGCCGCAGAGCAGCTTGGCGGCCGTCCTCGTCCTGCGGAAGTCCACGGGCCGGAGAAGTTCAGCCGCCAGAGATTCTTCCCGGAAGAGGCGAAGCTGCGGACGTTCCCGGCTGCGTGGCACCCCGATCCCGGTCGTACGCCCGGAACAGCCTGGTGGTGCGGGCCCATCAGCCGCACCCGCCCGGGTCCAGCGCGCGCCGACGCGTTCACTCCCGGGGGCTGCGAGACGGCGCCGTCCGAGTGGGCAGCGCGCATCTCGCATGCCGCTGGTCGTCGGCTGGCAGGGCCGGGCCCCGGCGCGCCCGTTCCGACCGCGATGAGGTGGTCGGCGGACGCGGTGGCTGGCCGGGCCGTCGACCGTCCCGGGTGGACGATGTGACGCGGGACGCCCGCGCCGAATTTGACGATGGATTCGGCGGGGGCGTAACTTTCTCTCTGCCACCGCGGAACGGACGAAACGGGCTGAAGCCCGCAAGGCCGAGCGGGGCGACGGCTCCCGCTCCTCGGACGCGGGACCGGGCGGTGCCTCCGGAGCGGCTCTCGGGCCGATTTGGCGGGGCGGAACCGACCGGGTAAGCTGTTCGACCGGCAGGGAAACGGGCGCGACGAGCGGACGTCCTGCGGACGAAAACCTCCACGAGCATTCGGCGCGAGCCGGTTGTTTCGTGGTGCCCGGAATTGGTTTGACGGGTGACGGATCGGGATACGCCGGTTTGACACTCGGAAAACGGCCGGGTAACGTAGTAAAAGTGCTCGGCGC
>NZ_JBIAZT010000008.1:0-268264 GCF_042899365.1 Micromonospora sp. NPDC000089 | reverse complement strand
ACGCTCGGCTGGCGAACCCCAGCCGAGCGCCTGCGTGATCTACTGACGACCACCTAAGCCATCAGGTGTTGCGAGGACCCCGAGAATCCGCCGACGGGAGGGGCCCTTCGACGCGTACGACTCAGGCGGCGCGGCTCACGCCGACCGGCTGCTGCACCGGCTGCTGCGGCTGCGAGGCCTCGGCGAACTCCTCGCGCGGGTCGTGCAGCTGGCCCAGCGAGACCACCTCACGCTTGAGGAAGAACGCCAGCGACCAGTCCACCACGACCCGGACCTTGCGGTTGAACGACGGGATCCGGGACATGTGGTACGTCCGGTGCATGAACCACGCCGGCCAGCCGGTCATCTTCACGCCGTACACCTGGGCCACGCCCTTGTGCAGGCCGAGGCTGGCCACGCTGCCGGCGTGCTTGTGCTTGTAGTCGACCGGCTCACGGCCCCGGATCACCAGCGCGATGTTGTCCGCCATGCGGGCGGCCTGGCGCACCGCGTGCTGGGCGCTCGGCGAGCAGTAGTTGCCCGGCTCCTTGGTCAGGTCCGGCACGGCGGCGCAGTCACCGGCGCTCCAGGCGCCCTCGACGATCTGGTCGCCGTCGACGATCTGCAGGGTCGGCAGGCAGGTGACCCGCCGGCGCTCGTCCCGGGGGAAGTCCGTCCGGTCGAGCATCGGCGACGGCTTGACGCCGGCGGTCCAGACGATGGTGTCGGAACGGAACGAGTCGCCGTCGGAGAGCTTGACCACCCCGTCGACGCAGGACTCGAGCCGGGTGTCCAGCCGGATGTCCATGTTCCGCTTCAGCAGCTGCTGCACGGTGTAGGCGCCCATGTCCCGGTCGACCTCGGGCAGCACCCGCTGGGTGGCCTCGACCAGGACCCAGCGCATGTCGTCCGGCTTCAGCTCCGGGTAGTAGCGCAGCGCGTCCCGGGCCATGTCCTCCATCTCGGCGAGCGCCTCGATGCCGGCGTAACCGCCGCCGACGAAGGTGAAGGTCAGCGCCGAGCGTCGGACGTCCGGGTCGGTGGTGGCGGCCGCCACGTCCAACCGGTCGAGGACGTGGTTGCGCAGGTAGATGGCCTCACCGATGGTCTTGAACCCGATGCCCTGCTCGTGCAGGCCCGGGATCGGCAGCGTCCGGGATACCGACCCGGGCGCGACCACCACGTGGTCGTAGGAGATCTCCCGGGTCGGGCCGACGATCGGCTGGACCACGGCGGTCTTCCGATCGTGGTCGATCCGCGTCACCGTGCCGGCCACGACCTTGCACCGGCGCAACTCGCGCCGCAGCGGCACCACCGAGTGCCGGGGCGAGATGTTGCCCGCCGCCGCCTCGGG
This sequence comes from Micromonospora sp. NPDC000089, assembly GCF_042899365.1. Lineage (NCBI taxonomy): Bacteria > Bacillati > Actinomycetota > Actinomycetes > Micromonosporales > Micromonosporaceae > Micromonospora > Micromonospora sp. NPDC000089. Next base: position 266,931 of record NZ_JBIAZT010000008.1, on the reverse strand, counting down.
GAGGAACGGCTGGTAGGTCATGTGCGGCTGTGGGTCGACGACGACGACCTCGGCCTCACGGGAGCTCAGCTTCTTGGACAGGCGCAGAGCAGCGTACAGGCCGACGTGCCCGGCACCCACGACAAGGATCCGCTTCGGGTTCACGCCGTCTATCTTTCCCCGGGGGGCTTCGGTAATCCCACTCGCGACCCCCATATGTGACGGAACACAACGGGTGTGAGCTGCGCAACTGTGTTCCGCCGTCCCGCTATCTGCGACGCAGGAGCCAGCCCAGCAATCCGCTCAAACCCACCGCGACCAGCAGTCCCGCCACCGTCGCGGCACGGAACCCGCCACCGCCCCCGAAGTCGCCCAACCAGCTCAACAGGACACCGAGCACGGCGCTCGCCAGCACCACCGCGCCGGCCCGGGTGAGCCAGCGCACCACCAGGTCCGGGTCGACCACCGCGTCGTACGGCAGCACCGCGGCCAGCGCGCACAAGGTGTGCCCGAGGTAGAGCAGCGCGGCCACCGCGATCAGCCGCCACAGCGCGATCGGCCGGCCGAAACCGGCCGACGCGAGCAGCCAACCAGCCACCGTGACCAGTGCGGCGACGGTGGGCCAGAACCGGCGCGGGCCGAGGGCCGGGGCCGCCGCGACCAGCGCCAGCGCCAGCAGCGGCCGCGGGGAGAAGACCTCCGCCGGGTACGCCACCAGCAGCCCGACCAGCACGGTGAGGAACACGCCGACGCGGACCAGCAGCGGGGTGAGGCTCACCCGCCCCACCGCCGCCCGCAGCCGCAGCACCCGCTCCACCACCGCATTCATCGCGCACCAACTCTCGGGGCCGTGGCCAGGCGGGCCACGTCGCGCAGCACCTGGTCGAGGCTGCCGGCGCCGGCCCAGGCCACCACCGGCACGCCGTGCTCGCGCAGCTGCGCGACCATCGTGTCCCGGTCCAGCCGCCACAGCCGGTACGCCACCTCGGCCCAGCCCTCGCCCTTCGGCGCCGGCAGGTCGGTGGGCAGGGTGTCCACCGCCACCACGAACCGGCCGCCCCGGGCCAGCCGGGCCAGCATCTGCGCGGACCGCTCGTCCAGCAGCGGGGTGAGCACCACCACCAGGGCGTCCGAGGAGAGCACCTGCGGCCCGAAGACCTGGTCGTACGGCTCGTGCGCGGAGGACTCGGCGCGCACGTCCAGCAACCACTCCAGCACGGTCAGGTACTGCCGACGCCCGGTGGCCGGGCGCAGCCGGCGCGCCGACGGGCCGTACTCCAACATGGACACCCGGTCGCCCCGGTGCAGGTAGTGCTCGGCGATCGCGGCGGCGGCCCGGACGGTGGTGTCCAGCACCGAGGCCGCGCCGCCCACCCCGCCCGGCCGGCCGGCCTCGGCGAGCAGGTCGAGCAGCACCACCACCTCGGCGTCCCGGTCGGAGAGGGTGGCCGCCACGTGCAACTGCCGGGTGCGCAGCGAGACCCGCCAGTCGATCCGGCGCAGCCGGTCGCCCGGGCCGAAGACGCGTACCCCGGCCAGCTCGCCGCCCTCCCCCGGCCGGCGCGAGCGGTGCCCGCCGACCAGCCCGGCGGCCCGCGGCATCGCCTCCACCGCCTCGAACGGCTCGGTCTTCGGGTACACCCGCAGGCGCGCCGGCTCCTCGATCACCGCACGGGACAGCAGCAGTCCGTCGGCGGCCGCGGCCCGGGCGCCGGCCGGGCCGATCGGGTGCCGCCCCCAGCGCAGCGCGGTCCCGGTGAGCGTCAGGTCGACGGCGGCGCCGCGCGGCACCGAGGTCACGAAGGGCCGGCCCGTGCCGCCGACCCGACGGACGTCCACCGCGGCGCCGCCGAACCCGACCCGCTCCACCCGCAGCCAGGGCGACATCCGGGTACGCACCACCGCCACGTCGTAGCCGACGGCGTCCGGATTGCCCACGGTGACCCGGCCGGTGAGCGCAGCGCCCTCGACCAGGTGCGCGTCGTCGGCGCCGATCTCCAGCACCGGCACGGCGACCGGCCGGCGGCGCAACCCGTACGCGGTGCCCAGCGCGAACGGCACGGCCAGCACCACCAGGTCGACCCGGCCGAGCAGGACGGCGCCGATCACCAGCAGCCCGGTCAGCAGCACCGCCCGGCCCAGCGCCCAGGTCGGCGCCCAGCCCCCCGCCGCCTCCTCGCGGTCGGCCACGGCCGTCAGCGCCCGGCCCGGCCGGCCGCGTGGCTGGGCAGCGCGCCGCTGGCCGGGGCGGGGGTCTGCTCCAACACCTCGCCGACCACGAAGGACGGGTCGACCCGGCGCAGCCACATCTCCGGCCGCAGGGTGATCCGGTGCGCGAGCGCCGGCGCTGCGACCGACTTCACGTCCTCCGGCACCACGTAGTCCCGGCCGGCCAGGACGGCGCGTACCCGGGCCAGCAGCAGCAGCGCCAGCGAGCCGCGCGGCGACGCCCCGACCAGCACCGACGGGTGTTCCCGGGTGGCCGCGGTGAGGTCCACGATGTACCGGCCGACGGAGTCCTCCACCGCCACGTCCTCCAGCGCGGCCTGCATCGAGCGCAGGGTGGCGGCGTCCACGACCGGCTTGATCTCGGCCTCCTCGCGGCGGCGGGCCATCCGCCGGCGCAGCACCTCCCACTCCTCCTCGCGCTGCGGGTAGCCGAACGACACCCGCAGCAGGAACCGGTCCAGCTGCGCCTCCGGCAGCGGGTACGTCCCCTCGTACTCGATCGGGTTGGCGGTGGCGAGCACGTGGAACGGCTCGTCCAGGCGGTACGTCACGCCCTCGACCGAGACCTGCTTCTCCTGCATCGCCTCCAGCAACGCCGACTGGGTCTTCGGCGGGGTGCGGTTGATCTCGTCGGCGAGCAGCAGGTTGGTGAAGAGCGGCCCGGCCCGGAAGGAGAAGTCGCCGCTGCGCTGGTCGTACAGGAAGGAGCCGGTGACGTCGGCGGGCAGCAGGTCGGGGGTGAACTGCAGCCGGCGGAAGTCCAGCCCGAGCGCCTGGGCGAAGGAGCGGGCGGTGAGCGTCTTGCCGAGCCCGGGCAGGTCCTCCAGCAGCACGTGGCCGCCGGCCAGGATGCCGGCGAGGACCAGCTCCAGCGCCTCCCGCTTGCCGACCACGACCGAGCCGACCGCGTCCAGCACCGCCCGGGCCAGGTGGCCCACCTCCGTGGCGGGAATGCGGCGCTCCACGTCGTTCATCAGATCTTCTCCAGTTCGGCGACGATCGCCGCGAGGTCGCGCGGCGACGGATTGCGACGGGCGGGAACGGTGAGGAAGGTCCACACCTGCTCACCGAGCAGGCTGCGGGCGCGGTCCGGGTCGGACTCGCGGGTGACGCCGTGCCGCAGCCGCAGTCGCTCGTCGGCCAGCTCGCCGAGCCGGGGCAGCACCCGCTCGGCGAACCGCTCGCGGTTGCCGGACGACCAGTCCAGCGGCCGCTCCCAGCCGTTGACCGCGGCGCGCAGCGCGTCCTGCGACCGCCAGTTCCAGCTGCCGGGCTCCTCCCCGGCGGGGGCGCGGACGCCGGCCCGCGGCGGCGGTGGTGGGGAGAGCGCGGCGGTGACCCGCCGCACGGCGAGCACCGCCAGCACCCCGGCCACCACGATCCAGACGGTGACCTGGAGGCCGACCGCACGCAGGCCGACCAGCACGACGGCGGTGACCGCAGCGGCGACCGCGAGGAACCGCAGCACGCCGCGGGCCCGCCCGGCGCGCCGACGGTCATCGGTCGGGGCCGCCTCCTCCCCGAAGCTGAGCAGGTCGTCGATGCCGGTCCGCTCGCTCATCGGGGCACCTCCCCGACCCGGCCCGGCCGGTCACCCGGCCGGCTCACGCCGGCACCTCGTCTGCGGTGGCCAGGGCGGTCAGCTCGCCGCGCAGCCGGCGCAGCGCCGACCGGGCCTGGTCGCGCATCCGCTCGTCCACCGTGCTGGTGGCGTACCGGGCCTGCCGGTAGACGTGGGCGAAGCCGTCCAGCACGTCGGCGCTGGCGATCGCGGGCACCCCGGCGGCCGGGTCGCCGCGCAGCAGCCGGGTCACCAGGTCGGTGGGGGTGTCGCCGGTACGCCGCGGCACCCCGGCCTCGGTGGCGGCCTCCTCCAGGCGTACCCAACAGGCGATCACCGCGGTCCGCGGATCGGTGTCGGCGTCGTCCAGCTCGACCAGGCCGGCGTCCAGCGCGGCGACCACCTCCCGGGCGGTGCCCTCGGCGGTGCGCCGGGCGCGGGTCACCGGCACCGCGCGGGTGGTCCGGCGCAGCGCACCGCGCAGCAGCGTCCAGGTCAGGTAGCCGACGGCGACCAGGATGGCGAGCACCAGCAGGCCGGCCACCGCCGTGCCGAGCCAGTGCGGCACGTCCGGCTGGACCTGCTGCCCGGCGTCGCGCGGCTCCACCGGGATCGAGGGGGACGGCTGGGCGGTCGGGTACTCCGGGACGTACGGGAGGTCCTTGGCGGCGGGCGGGATGCGGCTGGCGCCGATCGACGAGTGCCCGGCGGCCAGGGCCGCGGCGGCGAGCAGCAGGCTCACCGCGAGGACGGGCCACCACCTGCGCAGCACGCCGAAGTCCATCGCCACCGCCCCACGCAGCCTCAGTCCACCCCGGCGAGCTTCTTCGCCCGGGCGAACACGTCGTCCAGCATTCCCGGTGTCAGCCGTCCCGTGAACGTGTTCTGCTGGCTGACGTGGTAGCAACCGAGCAGCTCGGGGGCGGCCGTTCCGGACCAGTGTGCCCCATGACCGAACGCCGGTCGCGGGCTGGGCGGGCGGACGTCGTACACCTCGCGCAGCACCGGCCACCAGGCGGCCCAGGCGAACGCGCCGAGCGCGACCACCACCCGCAGGGTCGGCCGGATCAGCGCGACCTCGCGGTGCAGCCAGGGCGCGCAGGTGTCCCGCTCGGCCGGGGTGGGCTTGTTGTCCGGCGGCGCGCAGCGCACCGCCGCGAAGATCCGGGTGTCCCGCAGGGACAGTCCGTCGTCGGCGGACACGCTGGTCGGCTGGTTGGCCAGGCCGGCCCGGTGCAGCGCGGCGAAGAGCACGTCCCCGGAGCGGTCCCCGGTGAAGATCCGGCCGGTCCGGTTGCCGCCGTGCGCGGCCGGGGCCAGCCCGAGGATGCCGATCCGCGCGTCGGCGGCGCCGAAGCCGGGCACCGGCCGGCCCCAGTACTCCTGGTCGCGGAACGCGGCCCGCCGGGTGCGGGCCACCTCCTCCCGCCAGTCGACCAGCCGCGGGCAGGCGAAACACCCGCTGACCGCGGCGTCGAGGTCGGCCAGGTCGGTCGCCCGCGCAGCGCGGGCGACCACCTCGTCGGGGGTACGGGGCTCAGCCAAGCTTGGCCCGGAACAGCTCGAGGGTGCGGGCCCAGGCGGTGGCGGCGGCCCGCTGGTCGTAGTTCTCCGGCCGGTCCTCGTTGAAGAACGCGTGCGCGGTGCCCGGGTAGTCGTACGTCTGGCAGGTGCCGCCGGCCGCCTCGATGGCCCGGCGGGCGGCCCGCACGCCCTCGTGGTCGGAGAGGCCGTCGGCTTCGGCGCAGTGGATGACCGCCGCCTTGCCCGCGTAGTCGGGCCACTCCGGGCGCATCCCCTCCCAGGGCAGCCGGGGATAGAACGCCGCGGTGGCCACGATCCGCTCGGACCGGCTGGCCGCCCAGAGCGCCAGGCTGGCGCCGGCGCAGAACCCGGCGCAGCCCACCTTGCCGGTGACCTCGAGCCGGCCGGCCAGGTAGTCGGCCGCGGCGGCGACGTCGGTGGCCGCCTCGTCCAGCTGCGCGCTGTTGAGCATCTGCCGCGGCTCGTCCGGCCGGCTGGCCGGCTCACCGCGCCGGAGGTCCGGGGCGAGGGCGACGAACCCGGCCTCGGCGAAGCGGTCCACCACCGCCCGCACGTGCGGGGCCAGGCCCCACCAGTCCTGGATGACGATGACCGCCGGGTTGGCCGCGCCGCCGGACGGTATCGCGAGATACCCCTCGCCGGTCCCCCCAGTGCCGCGGTAGCTCACCATTTCGCCCATCGGCCGTCCTCCTAGCGGTCAGTCATCGTTGGCTGGTCGCCCAGTGGTCCTACGTGCCGGTAGCCTGCCACGCCGTGAGCGCGCCGGGAAGACGCCGGGGCAGTGGCATACACCTCCTGTTCACCATGCGGAGAACCGGCGTACGGCGACGGCGGCGCGGGATTCCCACGCCGCCGTCGTACCGCTGGCGGTCAGCCCTTCTTGGTCAGGCAGAGCAGGTAGCCCTTACCCCCGTCGGAGATGCTGTAGAAGACGTAGCCGTCCTCGCCCTCCTTGATGTACTGGTTGCAGGCCTCGCCGGACTTGGCCTGCGCCTCGGTCTGGCCGTCCACCCGACCGACCACGTTGTACGCGGCGTCGGTGGAGGTGCACGTCACCACCTTGGCGTCGTCGACCGACTGCGCCTCGGTGCCCTTGATCTCGGGCAGCTCGGCGATGCAGTCACCGGCCTTCGCCTCGGCCGTCTCGTCCTTGTTGAAGAAGCTGCCGATGGCCGCGCCGACGCCGAACTTGAGGGCGGCGACGACGAGGAACGCGACCACCGCGCCGACGATGCCGAGCGCCTTGCGGCCGGCGGACTTCCCCTGCGGCTGAGCCGGCGGCGGCGCCTGGACGGCCGGCGCGGGCGGCACGGGCGAGCCGGGCAGCGGCCCGAAGGACGGGCCGGGCTGCGGCGCGGCGGGTGGGCCTGGCTGCGGCGCGGGGGGCGGAGCGACCTGCTCTGACAACGGAGGATCCTTCCAGGGATGGATGAGCAGACGACACCGTAGCGATCAAGATCGGCGCCCGCCGCCCCGCTCACATCGTCCGTTCAGCCAATTCCCAGCGGGGATCGGTCAGCCGGTCGGCGTCGGCGCGGGCGCCGTGCTCGCCGGCCCGGCGGTGGGAGCGGTCGGGCCCGGGTCGGCGCCGGCGGTCGGGCCGCCCGGCGACGGGGCCGGGGTGGCCGGCGGCGAGGCACCGGGCGGCAGCGGAGCGGTGGGCGTCGGCCGCAGCCGGAACGGCGCGTTCTGCGGGCAGTACGGATAGGCGTGCGTCGGCGTGGTCGGCGGGACCGGGTCGTCGCACGCGGGCCAGCCGAGGTTGATCGGCGTCCCGTTCTGGTCGAACAGCCGGGCGTTCTCCACCAGCCTGCCCTCGCCGTCGTAGACGAAGACGTCCTGCACCTGGTCGTACGGGTTCTGCACGGCGGCCGGGCCGTAGCCGAAGTCGCCCTCCCAGCGGGCCCGGTCGTCGACGCCGACCACGACGACCAGCCCCCAGATCGCCAGGCCGACGGTGGTCAGCTGCACCGCGTGCCGCCGCCAGCCGCGCAGCGCTTCGACGCGTCGGCCGAGCCAGATCGAGGCCCAGACCAGCCCGGCCAGCATCACCAGCCCGGCGACGTCGTTGCCGTCCAGCCGGGGCAGCAGGCCGAAGCCGCCGGCCGTGGTCATCGCGGTGAGCAGCATGGCGGCCAGGTAGCCGCGCAGCACCCACCAGGCCGGGCGGAGCAGCCGGAGGAACTCGCTCGCCCTGGCGTACCCGAGGATCGGGCCGAGCGAGGCGTCCACCCCGGACAGCCGGGCGCGGGCCCGGCCCACGACGGCGCCGATCCGCTGCTCCACGCTCCGGCGCCCGCCGGACGGCACGGCCGGGCCCGCCGCGGCACGCAGCTCGGCCGCGTACGCCTCGGGCTCGCCCAGCCGCTCCACCAGGGTGCCCTCGCCCTCGGCGGCCACCTCGGCCAGGTGCTCCGGCAGCTCCTCGGTCAGCTCGTCCCGGGTCTGCGGCGGCAGGTCGGCCAGCGCGGCCCGAACCCGCTCCACGTACCGCGTGATCTCCTGCCCACTGACGGTCATGCCGCCATCCCCCGATCGTCGAGCAGTGCGTCCATGGTGGCGGCGAACGAGCGCCAGGTCTTGCCGGAGCGGGTGAGCTGATCCCGCCCGGCGGCGTTGAGCGCGTAGTACTTGCGGTGCGGGCCGGACTCGCTCGGCACCACGTACGTGGTGAGCAGGCCGGCGCCGAAGAGGCGACGGAGGGTGCCGTAGACCGAGGCGTCGCCGACCTCGTCCAGGCCGGCCTCGCGCAGGCGACGGAGGATGTCGTAGCCGTAGCCGTCGGCGTCCCTCAGGACGGCGAGGACGGCCAGGTCGAGCACACCCTTGAGCAGCTGTGTGGTGTCCACGCTCTGCACACTACTGCGCGATGCGTAATACCGTCAACAGCGTTGTACCGGCCCTGTCCGACGCAGGGGAAGATCCGTCCCAGTTAGGCGAGGCTCCAGGCGATGCCGTCGAGGATGTCGTGCTCGGAGGCGACCACCGAGGGCATGCCGGCCCGCTCCATGATCACCCGGAGCACCAGCGCACCAGCGCCGATCACGTCGGCCCGGCCCGGGTGCATGACCGGGATCTCCAGCCGCTCCCGCGCGCTCTTCGCCAGCAGGTCGGCGGTCACCTCGGCGACCCGCTCGTACGACACCCGGGCATGGTGGATGCGCTCGGGGTCGTACCCGGTCAGGCCCTGGGCGATGGCGACCACGGTGGTGACCGAACCGGCCAGCCCGACCAGGGTGGCCGCCGCGCGGCCCGGGACGGCCGCCAGCGCCCGGTCCACCGCGGCGGCAATGTCGGCCTCGGCGGCGGCGACCTCGTCCGGCGTCGGCGGATCGCCGTGCAGGTGCCGCTCGGTCATCCGGACGCAGCCGATGTCCATCGAGATCGCCGCCCGGACCCCGCCGTTGCGGCTGCCGACCACGAACTCCGTCGAGCCGCCGCCGATGTCCACCACCAGGTACGGCGGGTCGGCGTCGCCGGGCAGGCCACGCACCGCACCGGTGAAGGAGAGCCGGGCCTCCTCGTCGCCGGTGACCACCTCGGGCGCGACGCCGAGGGTGCGCTCGACCATGGCCCGGAAGTCGTCGGCGTTGCTGGCGTCCCGACTGGCCGAGGTGGCGACCATACGCACCCGCTCGGCGCCGGATTTCTCGATCTCGGCGGCGTAGTCGGCGAGCGCCACCCGGGTCCGCTCGATCGCCTCGGGGGCCAGCCGGCCGGTCCGGTCGACGCCCTGCCCGAGCCGGACGATCTCCATCCGGCGGGACACGTCGACCAGCGGCACCTCCGGCGCCTCCGGCCCGGCGGTGGGGTCGGGCAGGTCGGCGATGAGCAGTCGGATCGAGTTGGTCCCGCAGTCGATGGCGGCCACGCGCGTCGTCACGCCCGCAACCCTACGGCAGGCCGAACCGCCACGTCCCGATCACGCTCCGCAACCAAGGCGACGGATCACTCATCGTCACCGCCGCGCGGGCTGCCCGCCGGCCTGCTGCCACCCTTTGCTCTGCTGCCATGGAGGCAACACCGCGCCGACCTGCAACTCCTTGGCCGGCGGATCGACCTCCGGTCGGAGCAGCCATGACCGAACGTCACTGTCGCGCCGGTGGCAGCAGAGCAAAGGGGCCGCACGGCAGTGCTGGCGGCCGCGCGGCGGCCACGGTAAGTGATGACAACAGTCGATGCCGGCCCCAGCCCCGACGCGGATGGCCGGAGCACCGGAGGACGGGGCGGTCAGAGTCGCAGCAGCATGCGGACGTTGCCCAGGGTGTTCGGCTTGACCCGTTCCAGATCGAGGAACTCGGCGACGCCCTCGTCGTACGAGCGCAGCAGCTGCTCGTAGACCGACTGGGGAACCGGTGCGCCGTCGATCTCGGCGAAGCCGAACGAACCGAAGAACCCGGTCTCGAAGGTGAGCACGAAGATCCGGGCGACGCCCAGCTCGCGGGCGGCGTCGATCAGCTCGCCGACGATCCGGTGGCCGATCCGCTGCCCACGGCAGGCCGGGTCGACCGCCACGGTCCGGATCTCGGCCAGGTCCTCCCACATCACGTGCAGCGCGCCGCAGCCCACCACCGTGCCGTCCGGCGTGACCGCGACCCGGAACTCCTGCACGTCCTCGTAGAGCGTCACGGTCGCCTTGCTGAGCAGCCGCCGGTCGTCGGTGTAGGTGTCCACCAACCGGCGGATCCCGCGTACGTCGCCGGTGCGGGCGCGCCGGACGACGATCTCGCCGGCGCTCACGACTGGGCCGGCACGTCCACGCACGGGCCGGCCGTCCACCACTTCTCCACCAGGGCCAGCGTCTCGTCACCGAACGGGTTGACGCCCGGCCCGGCGCCCAGCGCATGCCCGAGGTGCACGTGCAGGCACTTCACCCGGCCGGGCATGCCACCGGCCGAGATGCCGGCGATCTCCGGCACCGCACCGATCGCCTCGCGGCGGGTCAGGTAGTCCTCGTGCGCCGCCCGGTAGCGGGCGGCCAGCTCCGGGTCCTCGGCGAGCCGGTCGGCCATCTCCTTCATCAACCCGGCCGACTCCAGCCGGCTGCACGCCGCGGTCGCTCGCGGGCAGGTCAGGTAGAACAGCGTCGGGAACGGGGTGCCGTCGGCCAGCCGCGGGGTCGTCTCCACCACGTCGGGCAGGCCGCAGGGGCAGCGGTGGGCGACCGCACGGGTGCCGCGGGGTGGGCGTCCGAGCTGGGCGGCCACCGCGGCCAGGTCGGCCTCGGTGGCCGGTTCCCGCTCCGGCGGGGGTACGGAATCCGCCGCCGGCTCCTGCGGGGGTACGACGCTCAACGGTGTTGCCTCTCGTTCCGACCGGGGGTGGTGCTCACTTGCCCGGGGTGTCGCCGTTCGCCGCCTGGACGCTCGACCACAGGGTGTCGTACCAGGCGTCGGAGGTCTTCGGCGGCGTCGCCGGCTTGGCCGGGCCGGCGTCCCGGGCCGCGCCGGCCGGGTCGTGCAGGACGATCACCGGCACCTCGCCGGGCGGCACCATGTAGAACCGCTCCCGGGCCTGGATCTTGATGTATTCCTTGTCCTGCCACTTCGCGGCCTGGGCCCCTAGGTCGGAGATCCGCTGCCGCTGGGCGGCCTGGGACGCCTCCATCCGCTCGATGTCGACCTGCTGGTCGAGATAGACCCGGACCGGATAGGTGTACGCCAGGGCGAGCGCGATCAGCACCGCGAACAGCACGGTGGCCCGCCCGGTGAAGCGTCGGGGGTGGGGTGCGGCGAGCCGCCGGATGGTGCCGCCGGCCGCCGACCGCCGGCCCGCGGCGGGCCGGTTTCCGGCGCGTACGGCGTCGGCGCCCCGGGCCCGCGCGGTGCCGGCGCGCGTCTCGGCGCGTACCCCGCCGTCGCGGACCGTCGCCCGGGCGGCGCCGCGGGCCCCGCCCGGCCGACCGGTCGGTCGGCGGGCGGGACGCTGGCCACCCGGTGTGCGGCGCTGCTGCATCGTCACACCCCTCCCCCGGAGCCTCTCGCGGCTCAGGCCGAACGGTAACGCGGGAACGCGCCGGCACCGGCGTACCGCGCCGCGTCGGCCAGCTCCTCCTCGATCCGCAGGAGCTGGTTGTACTTGGCCACCCGGTCCGAGCGGGCCGGGGCGCCGGTCTTGATCTGGCCGCAGCCGGTGGCGACCGCCAGGTCGGCGATGGTGGTGTCCTCGGTCTCGCCGGAGCGGTGGCTCATCATGCACTTGAAGCCGGCCCGGTGGGCCAGGTCCACCGCGTCCAGCGTCTCGGTCAGCGAGCCGATCTGGTTGACCTTCACCAGCACGGCGTTGGCGGCCCGCTCGGTGATGCCGCGGGCGATCCGCTGCGGGTTGGTGACGAACAGGTCGTCGCCGACGATCTGGATCCGGTCGCCGACGGCGGCGGTCAGGGTGGCCCAGCCGCTCCAGTCGTCCTCGGACAGCGGGTCCTCGATGGACACGATCGGGTAGTCGCCGATGAGCTTGGTGTAGTAGTTGCTCATCTCCTCGGCGGACTTGGCGCTGCCCTCGAAGGTGTAGCTGCCGTTGTCGAAGAACTCGGTGGCCGCCACGTCCAGCGCGAAGACGATGTCGGTGCCCAGCCGGTAGCCGGCCTTCTCCACCGCCTCGGCGATCAGGTCGAGCGCGGCGGCGTTGCTCGGCAGGTTCGGCGCGAAGCCGCCCTCGTCGCCCAGCCCGGTGGACAGGTCCTTCTTCTTCAGCACCGACTTGAGCGCGTGGTAGACCTCGGCGCCGGAGCGCAGCGCCTCGCGGAAGCTGGGCGCCCCGATCGGGGCGATCATGAACTCCTGGACGTCGACGTTGGAGTCGGCGTGCGCGCCACCGTTGAGGATGTTCATCATCGGCACCGGCAGCAGGTGCGCGTTCGGGCCGCCCAGGTAGCGGAAGAGGCTCAGCTCGGCGCTGCCGGCGGCGGCCTTGGCGACCGCCAGCGAGACGCCGAGGATGGCGTTCGCGCCCAGCTCGCCCTTGTTGTCCGAGCCGTCGAGGTCGAGCATCTTCTGGTCGATCAGCCGCTGCTCGCTGGCCTCGTAGCCGATCAGCTGGTCGACGATCTTGTCTTCGATGTTGGCGACCGCGTTTTCCACGCCCTTGCCCAGGTAGCGGCCCTTGTCACCGTCGCGCAGCTCGACCGCCTCGAAGGCGCCGGTGGAGGCGCCGGAGGGTACGGCGGCGCGGGCGATCGTGCCGTCGTCCAGCCCTACCTCGACCTCGACCGTCGGGTTGCCCCGCGAGTCGAGAATCTCCCGGGCGACGATTCCCTCGATGGTTGCCACTGAGTCGCTCCTCGTTCGTGTGTGCGAATCCGGTCTGGCCGCGACGGTGCGGCTGGGGCAGCTGTTGAACGCAGCGTATCGGTCGGCGGCCGTCCGCACGCCGCCGGCCGGCGGACCGCCCGGGCGGCGCCGCCCCGCCCCGGGTCAGATCCCGAGCAGGGTACGCAGGTGGCGCGGCGGCGGGCAGTCGTGCGCCAGCATCGCGTCGTGCCAATGCCGCGTCGGCACGTCGGCGGGGCGGGCCGCGGCGATGCCGGCCATCTCGCTGTACCCGACGAAGTACGTCGACAGCTGGGTGGAGGTGAGCAGCGCCCGGCGCCACTTGCCGGCCGCCTCGCCCTCCTCCTGGAAGCCGCGCCCGGTCATCAGCGCCATCGCGTCCGCCTCGGCCAGGTCGTCGCAGTGCACCAGCTGGTCGAGCAGCGCGTTGATGCTCATCCGCAGCTGCATCTTGAGCTGCTGCAGGCGCACCGGCAGGCCGCCGAAGCCGAGGCCGACCATCAGCTCCTCGGCATACACCGCCCAGCCCTCGATGAACACCCCGGACTCGGTGAGCGGGCGGACCCGGGTCGGGCCCAGGTAGCGGCGCGCGTGCGCGAGCTGGAGGAAGTGCCCGGGCATCGCCTCGTGCACGGTGAGGTTGCGGATCATGTGGTCGTTGTACTCGCGGTAGAACGACTCCACCCGGTGCGCCGGCCAGTCCGCCGGGGTGGGCGCGATGCAGTAGAAGGTGGGCAGCGCCGCGGTCTCCAGCGGGCCGGGCGAGTCGCAGTAGGCGACCGCCACGCCCCGGGCGAACTCCGGCATCTCCTGGATCACGCACGGGTCGTCGACCAGGCTGACCAGGTCGTGCGCCCGGACGAAGTCGGACGCCTCGTCCAGCGTCACCGAGGCCAGCTCCACGATGGTCCGGTCGTCCGGGTGCTCGGCGGCGAGCAGGTCCAGCGCCCGGCGTACCGTCGCGTCGTCGGCCGGACCACCGACCAGCTCGACGGCCGCCTCGCGGATCTCCGCGGTGGCCCGGTCCAGGTTGGCCCAGGCGCGGCGCTGCACCTCGGCGGCGCCCAGCTCGGTGTCCAGGGTGTGCCAGAGCCGCGCCTCCCAGCGGCGCCGGCCCAGCCGGGGGTCGCGGCCCGGCCCGGCGTCGGCCGCGAGCCCGGCGCGCAGCCAGGCGACGAACTCGTCCAGCGCGGCGACCGCCGCGGCGGCGGCCGGCGCGACCCGGTCGTGCAGCGCCGGGGCCTGCGCCAGCAGCGCCGGGACCTCGTCCCGGACCAGCGCCGCGGTGCCGGCGAACTGGCCGACCGCCGTCTCGGCGTGGATCCGCGGCATGTCCCGCAGCGTCGCGCGCGCGGTCGCCAACGCGTCCGGTACGGCCGACAGCCGCCCGGCGAGGTGGGCCAGCCGCTCCGGAACCGGGGCGTACGGGCGGGCGAGCAGGGCGTGCAGCAGCGGGCCGGGGTTGTGCCGCAGCGGGTCCCACTCGTGCGAGCGGATCTCGGTCAGCTCGAACAGCTCCCGGTCGACCCGGGCGGCGAGCAGCGCGTGGTCGACCTGCTCGTCGACGTCGAGCGCGTCCGGGTCGAGCTCGGAGAGCGCGTCGGCGGCCTCCTTGAGCATCCCCTGGTCGGCGGCGATCGCGTCGGCGGAGAGGTCGGGCAGCCGGTCGTCGTACCGGTGGTCGCCGGCGGAGGTGGCCAGCCCGGGTCGGCTCTCCAGCAGGGCTTCGACGATGCGCTCCGCGAGCGGCACGAACTCTTCCACCCCCCGACCCTACCCATGCGTCGGGCGGCCGGCGCGCCTCGTGGAACCGCGCGAGGCCGTTACTCGGCGTGTCGGCCGCGGCGCCCGCGACGGACCCGGCGCGCCCCCTTTGCTCTGCCGCCACCCACGCACCAGGCACGGTCGGTCACCGCCGGGTGTCGGCCGCGCCGCCCGCGCCCAGCCCCGACGCCAGCCTTTGCTCTGCCGCCACCCACGCATCAGTCACGGTCGGTCGCCGCCGGGCGGTCCGCAACGCGCCGGCCAATGCAGAAATCCGCTGTTCAGCGCGGTGATGCGTCGATGGCAGCAGAGCAAAGGGGCGAAGCCGTTCGCCGGGCCTCCGCCGGGCTGGTGACTTTCAGTGATCGCTAGCGGATGACTCCGCAGCGTCACCGGCGCCCTTACGCTCGGCGGCGCGGACGGCGTCGGCGTACGCCAGGGCGGCCCGGCGCAGCGCGGCCTCGGGGTCGACCCCGGCCGCGCGGGCCTCGGCGACCGTGCCCAGCAGGCCGGCGCCCAGCCGCGCCTCGGCATCCACCCGCGGCTCCTCCAGGGCCGGCGGCACGGCCAGCCCGATCCGGCCGGCGCGGTCGAGGATCTTGGCGGCCAGGGCGAGCGCGGGCTGGCTCAGCGCGATGCCGTCCAGCACCGAGTCGCGGGCCTTCTCGGCGCGCTTGATCCGCTCCCAGTTCGCCTCGATCTCCTCCAACGTGCCGGTCTCGGCGCCGGCGAAGACGTGTGGGTTGCGGCGGACCATCTTGTCCACCAGCCCACCGGCCACGTCGTCGACGGTCCACCGCTCACCCTCGGGCAGGTTCTCCGCCAGCCGGGCGTGCAGCAGCACCTGCAACAGCACGTCGCCCAGCTCCTCGCGCAGCGCGTCGGTGTCGTCGGCGCTGATCGCGTCGTACGCCTCGTAGCACTCCTCCAGCAGGAAGCCGGCCAGGCTGCGATGGGTCTGCGCGAGCTTCCACGGGTCGCCGCCGGGCGAGGCCAACCGGTCCATCACCTCGACCGCGTCCAGCAGCCGGGCGCCCGGCGGGTCCCACGAGCCGTACATCAGCTCCAGCTCGGCCAGCCCCGGCTCCCGGGCCAGCCGCAGGCCCAACTCGCGGGCCAGCGACTCGTCGCCGGCCGGGCCGGCCAACCAGACCGCCGTGCCGTGCGCGGCCACCGCGTCCAGCAGCGCCTGCGTCGCACCGCCGTCGACCACCGTGACCTCGGCGCCCGCCGACCGCACGGCCGCGGTCAACGCGCTCTCCGCACCGGCCAGCACCGGGCTCGCGCGTACGACGTCCCAGGCGGCCGCGGTCAGCAGGCCGGCCGGCAGCCGGGGCGAGGTGACCAGCAGGACGATCCGGTTGGTCATGCTCAGGGGACCACCGGCCCGGCCGACGGCTCGGCGGGCGCGGCCGGCTCCGGGGTGGACACGTCGGTCACCGGGCCGCTGGCATCGATGTACGGCAGCGCGTAGAAGACCAGCTCCTGGCCCTTGTTGACCCAGGACGGCACGCCCAGCGGGCGGTAGTGCGGGTTGACCGAGACGTCGACCTTGTCGGCCTCGGTCTTCAGCGCGGCGCTCAGCGCGGAGGCGCTGCGGACGAAGCCGGCCTCGCCGAAGAGCTGCTTCACCTGAGACACCGACAGCCCGGGGTCGATCCCGCCGGTCTTCTCGATGGCGTGGTAGACGGCCATCACCGACTCGTCGCTCAGGTCGGCCGGGGGCAGCTTCTGGCTGAGCACCAGCGAGATGTCCGCCCACTCCCCCCAGAGCTTCGCGTACTCCGCCTGCGGCGGCATCCGCAGCTGCTGGGCGAGCTGGTCCGGGGTGACCTGGTCGGGCACCTGGAGCTTCTCGGCCGCCACGATCCGCCGGCCCAGGTCGATGCTGACCAGCAGGTTCACCACGTCCTGCCGGGTCACCGACGAACGCAGCTGCTCCGCCGAGGGGGTGGCGCCGGCCTGGGTGGCGCCCTGGCGCACCGCCTCGGCGTACTGCGCCTGCGCGTCCTCGTAGATCGAGTCCACCCGGTCGACCGAGTAGGTCCGGTCGCCGACGTAGGCGGCCACGTCCGGGTTGGCCCGGCCGCAGCCGGCGAGGGAGAGGACACCGAGGGCCGCGACGCTGGCGGCGGCGATGAGACGGCGTACGCGCATGACGGTCACTCTCTCATGCCCGGTACGCCGGTGTGACGCCCCCCACCATGGGCTCACGCACCCGCCCCCACCAACGGCGCCGGCTCACCCAGGACGTCCTTGAGGAGCTGGGCGCACCACTCCAGCAGCGCCTGGTCGCGCAGCGGCTCGCCGCCGATCCGGCGGGTGGCCGGCCGGGGCACGCTGACCTGGTCGGTTGCCTGCTTGTAGACCGAGTCCGGGTGGTAGCGCTTGAGCCGCAGCTGCTTCGAGTCGGGCAGCGGCAGCGGGCCGAACCGCAGGTGCTTGCCCTGCATGCTGACGTCGGTGAGGCCGTACCGGCGGGCCAGCAGCCGGAACCGGGCCACCGCCACCAGGTTCTGCACCGGGGCGGGCGGCTCGCCGTACCGGTCGGTCATCTCGGCGACCACCTCGCGCAGCCGCTCCTCGTCGCGGGCCTCGGCGAGCTTGCGGTACATCTCCAGGCGCAGCCGCTCCACGGCGACGTAGTCGTGCGGCAGGTGCGCGTCGATCGGGAGGTCGATCTTGACGTCGGCCTCCTCCTCGGCGCTCTCCCCCTTGAACGCGGACACCGCCTCGCCGACCATCCGGACGTACAGGTCGAAGCCGACGCCCTCGATGTGCCCGGACTGCTCGCCGCCGAGCAGGTTGCCGGCGCCCCGGATCTCCAGGTCCTTCATCGCCACGTACATGCCGGCGCCCAGCTCGGTGTGCTGGGCGATGGTGGCCAGCCGCTCGTGGGCGTGCTCGGTGAGCGGCTTCTCCGGCGGGTAGAGGAAGTACGCGTACGCCCGCTCCCGGCCCCGACCGACCCGGCCGCGGATCTGGTGCAGCTGGGCCAGGCCGAGCAGGTCGGCCCGCTCCACGATCAGCGTGTTGGCGTTCGGGATGTCGATGCCGGACTCCACGATGGTGGTGCAGACCAGGACGTCGAACTCCTTCTCCCAGAAGCCGACCATCACCTTCTCCAGGGCCTCCTCGCCCATCTGGCCGTGCGCCACCGCGACCCGCGCCTCGGGCACCAGCTCGCGGATCCGGCGGGCCGCCTTGTCGATCGACTCGACCCGGTTGTGCAGGTAGAAGACCTGACCGTCGCGCAGCAGCTCGCGGTGGATGGAGGCGGCCACCTGCCGGTCGTCGTACGCACCGACGAAGGTGAGCACCGGGTGCCGCTCCTCCGGCGGGGTGGCGATGGTGGACATCTCCCGGATGCCGGTGATCGCCATCTCCAGTGTCCGCGGGATCGGGGTGGCCGACATGCTGAGCACGTCGACCGAGGCGCGCAGCGTCTTGAGGTGCTCCTTGTGCTCGACGCCGAACCGCTGCTCCTCGTCGATGATCACCATGCCGAGTTGCTTGAACCGGGTGGCGGTCTGCAACAGCCGGTGGGTGCCGATCACGATGTCGACGGTGCCGTCGGCGACCATCTCCAGGGTCCGCTCGGACTCCTTCGCGGTCTGGAACCGGGACAGCTGCCGGATGGTCACCGGGAACTGGCCCATCCGCTCGGCGAACGTGTTGTAGTGCTGCTGCACCAGCAGGGTGGTGGGCACCAGCACGGCCACCTGCTTGCCGTCCTGCACCGCCTTGAACGCCGCGCGGACCGCGATCTCGGTCTTGCCGTACCCGACGTCGCCGCAGATCAGCCGGTCCATCGGGACGGTCTGCTCCATGTCCCGCTTGACCTCCTCGATGGCGGCCAGCTGGTCCGGGGTCTCCTGCCAGGGGAAGGCGTCCTCCAGCTCCCGCTGCCACGGGGTGTCCGGACCGAAGCTGTGCCCCTTGGACGCCTTGCGGGCGGCGTAGAGCTGGATCAGCTGGGCGGCGATCTCCCTGACCGCCTTGCGGGCCCGGGCCTTGGACTTCTGCCAGTCCGAGCCGCCCATCTTGTGCAGGGTGGGCTGCTCGCCGCCGACGTACCGGCTGAGCTGGTCGAGCTGGTCGGTGGGGACGAAGAGCCGGTCGCCGGGCTGGCCGCGCTTGCTGGCGGCGTACTCGATGACCAGGTACTCCCGAGACGCGCCGTTGACGGTGCGCTGCACCAGCTCGACGTACCGGCCGATGCCGTGCTGCTCGTGCACCACGAAGTCGCCGGCCTTGAGCTCCAGCGGGTCGATGGTGTTGCGCCGCCGGCTGGGCATCTTGCGCATGTCCCGGGTGGAGGTGCCCCGGCCGCCGGTGACGTCGTTGCCGGTGAGCAGCACGAACTTCGACGCCTCGTCGACGAAGCCGGCGGTCAGGCAGCCGCAGGAGACCAGCACCTCGCCGGGGGCGGGCGCGGTCGGCACCTCGTCGGTGAGCCGGGCGCCGAGGCCGGCGTCGCGGAGCACCTCGACGGCCCGCTGGGCGGGGCCGTGGCCCTCGAAGACCAGCGCGACCGCCCAGCCCTCGCCGGCCCAGCGCTTCAGGTCGTCGACCACCCGCCCGGTCTCGCCGTGGTAGAGCGGGGCCGGCTGCGCGGCCAGGCTCACCGCGATCGCGTCGTCCGGGGTGACGTCGACCTCGGTCGGCGCGTCCTCCCAGGGCTGCCGCTCGGCCGCCCCCTCGGCCTCGACCAGGCCGAACGGGGCGAGCGTCCACCAGGGCTGACGCAGGGCGCGGGCGGTGGCGCGTACCTCGGCCAGGGTCTTGAAGGCGGCGGCGCCGAGGTCCACCGGGGCCTGGCCGCCGACGGCGGCCGCGGCCCAGCTGGCCTGGAGGAACTCCTCCGAGGTACGGACCAGGTCGTGCGCCCGGGTGCGGATCCGCTCCGGGTCGCAGAGCAGCACGTGGGTGCCGGCCGGCATGCAGTTCAGCAGCAGCTCCAGACTCTCGTCGCCGAGCAGCGCCGGGACCAGCGACTCCATCCCCTCGACCGGGATGCCCTCGGCCAGCTTGTCCAGGATCTCGGCCAGCTCGGGGTGCGCGGCGGCCAGCGCGGCGGCCCGCTCGCGGACCGCCGGAGTGAGCAGCAGCTCCCGGCAGGGCGGCGCCCAGAGCGTCGGCACGCCCTCGATGGTCCGCTGGTCGGCGACGGCGAAGGTGCGGATCTCCTCCACCTCGTCGCCCCAGAACTCGACCCGGGACGGGTGCTCGTCGGTGGGCGGGAAGACGTCCAGGATGCCGCCGCGCACGGCGAACTCGCCGCGCTTGGTGACCAGGTCGACCCGGGCGTACGCCATGTCGGTGAGCCGGCGGGCGACCTCCTCCAGGTCCGCCTCGTCGCCGGCGGCGAGCTGCACCGGCTCCAGGTCGCCGAGGCCCTTGAGCTGCGGCTGGAGCAGCGACCGGACGGGCGCGACGACCACTCGCAGCGGCCCGGTGCGGCCGTGCGCGTCGGCCGACTCCGGGTGGGCGAGCCGGCGCAGCACTGCCAGCCGGCGCCCGACGGTGTCGGAGCGGGGCGACAGGCGCTCGTGCGGCAGCGTCTCCCAGGACGGGAAGACCGCGACCTGCTCGGCCGGCAGCAGGCTGCCCAGCGCGGAGGCCAGGTCGTCGGCCTCCCGGCTGGTGGCGGTCACCGCGAGCACCGGGCGGCCGGCCCCGTGCTCGTCGGCGGCCACCGCGGCCACCGCGAACGGGCGCAGCGCGGCCGGCGCGGTGAGGTCCAGCCCGTCCACCTGGGCGGCGCCGGAGCGCGCCAGGTCACGGGCCCGGGCCAGACCGGGGTCGACCAGGGCGGCGGTGAACAGTCCGGTGAGCATGCGCGATCAACTCCGAGACAGCACGACGAGCACCCCGCGTCCGGCCTGGACGGGGGGTTTCCGAGTCGACACTATCTCTCCAGGGAGACATCGGTCGCCGGCGGCCGAGAGCAGCACCTGGGGGAGATCGATGCCCACTGAGGGAACCGGCAGTGACCCACGCCGCAGGACCACGCCCGCCCGCTGGCGGGTGCTCGGTCACCCGGACGGGATGCTGGCCTACCAGGTGCGCTGCATCGTGGAGGACCACGGCTGGACGGAGCCGGTCGCCGAGGACCGGCACAAGATCACGCTGGGCCGCTCCGGCGCGTACCGGTACCGGCTGAACGGCCGGGCCGGCGTCTCCGACCCCACCTCGGTGATGTTCACCCGCCCGGGTGACGAGTTGGCGGCGGCCCACCCGTTCGGCTGCGGCGACTCGTACACCTGCCTGGAGATCGACCCCGCGGTGCTGGCCGACCGCCCGGACGCCGCCCGGTGGCTGGACCGGGCCGGTTGGGAGGGCAGCTCGGACCCCGCCCTGGACCTGGCGCACGGGCTGCTGGTCGCCGAGTTCCGGCGCGGGCTGGACGGCTTCGAGATGGCCGAGCGGCTGCACCGCTTCCTGGCCCGGCTGCTGCGACACAGCGCGCTCGCCGACGACGTCGGCGGGGACGACCGGGCGGTGCGGCGGCGCCCGGCGACCCTGGCGGCGCACCGGCGGCTCGCCGACCGGGCCCGGGAGGTGCTCGCCGGTTCCGACTTCACCCTCGGGCTGGACGAGGTGGCCCGGGAGGTGGGCGCCTCGCCGCACCACCTGAGCCGGGTGTTTCAGCGGATGACCGGCAGCAGCCTCACCGCGTACCGGAACCGGCTGCGGGTCCGCGCGGTGCTGGACACCCTCGCCGAGCCGGACGCGCGCCCATTGGGCGTGCTGGCCAGCGAGTACGGCTTCGCCGACCAGGCCCACCTGACCCGGGTGGTCCGCGCCCAGGTCGGTCATCCGCCGGCCCGGCTGCGCCGGCTGCTCGGGCCGACGGAGCCGGCCGCCGGGTGAGCGCGGATCCGCGCACATTTTTACAAGAGCGCGGGCCGACCCGGAGGTGAGGATTGATCGCGTCAGCCCGGAACGGGCCGCCGGGGAGGCGGCCGGACGGGGTACGCGGGCCTTTTCGGGGAGGCCCGACACCCCGCGTCCAACCTCCCCCGGACGCCCACCTCGTGGCACCGGCGACGGTGCCGTGCACCCCCCTGCACGGCACCGTCCTCATTCCGCCCGCCGGGCCGCCGGGCCGCCGGGCCGGATCTTGACGGGGTACGGCGGGCGTGGTGCGGTGGAGCGATGGCGGGGCGGCAGTACCGGGCGCAGTTCGACGCGGAGATCAGCTTCGCCAACGGCGGCGGGTTGCGGACCGACGGATTCCGGCTGGACATCCCGGGGCCGGACATCGCCGACGACGAGTTGGCCGCACTGCTGGTCCGGCACCTGGGCCTGCTGATGGTGGCCGAGGTACGGATCAGCGGAAAGACGATCATCGAGGAGCCGCACAAGGGCGGCCGGGGCGTGACCACCGCCGCTCCCGACCCACGGCGGCTGGTCGAGTTGAGTCACGTGATCACCGACGGGATGGTCACCCTGCCCGGCTGGCCGGCGCCCCGGATCACCGACTGGCTGACCCGGGAGGCGTCCCGGGCGAACTACGCCCCCGGCGTCGAGTTCCACGTCGCCCGGATCGACATGATCGCCAATACCGGCACGTACCTGGACACCCCCGCCCACCGTTGGGCGGACGGGGCCGACCTCGCCGGCGTGCCGCTGGACCGCCTCGCCGACCTGCCCGGGGTGCTGGTCCGGGTGCCGGCCGACACCCGCGCGGTGGATCCCCTCCTGCTGGCGCCGTACGAGGTGGCCGGGCGGGCGGTGCTGCTGCACACGGGCTGGGACACGCACTTCGGCACCGACCGGTACGCGTCCCCCGAGGCCCCCTACCTGACGGGGGCCGGCGCGCGGTGGCTGGTCGAGGCGGGTGCCGCCCTGGTCGGCATCGACTCGATCAACATCGACGACATGAGCCTGGCCGCCGCCGGTGAGCGGCCGGCGCACAGCGCCCTGCTGGCCGCCGGCATCCCGATCGTGGAGCACCTGACCGGCCTGGCCGCGCTGCCGCCGACCGGCTTCCGGTTCACCGCCGCCCCACCCCGGGTGGCCGGCATGGGGACCTTCCCGGTCCGCGCCTTCGCCACCGTCGACTGACCCGGATACGCCGGCACCGACGGACCGCTCAGGCGGCTCGGATCGTGGGCGGTCCCAACCGGCGCACCAGCCGCCGGGACAGGTGAGCCAGCGAACGGGACTGAGCCAGATCGATCGGCCAGCGTTCCACCTCCGAGCCGACCGAAAGCTCGAGCAGCAGCCCCGACGGCGGATTCGGGCTGAGGTCCATCCGCCACAGGCCGATCCCGACCTGGATCACCTCGTCACCGCGGACGGCCGTGCCGACGAGGCGGGACAGGTGCAGGTCGTTGCTTCCGGCGCAGTCCGGGCCGCGCAGGCACCACGGGGGATGGCCGAGGTTCGGTAGGTTGCTCATGGGCTGGGGCCTTTCCGGTCAAGGCCCGGGGATCGGAGTGCCACCTCCACCCCGGGCCGCCCAATCTGACGCGGACGAACCTGCCACGGTCGCCCACCAACAAGCTATGACTACCTGTCATGCCAGGTCAATACCTGGGCGCACTTTTGATTGACGCTCTGCCGACCGCCGTGATCACATGGGCATTACCTGCCACGGAAGTCTGCACATGCCTGCCTACACCAAGAAACAGCAAGTCATCGACGCCCTGACCCAGCGCATCGAGTCGGGCGACTATCCGCCGGGAAGCAAGCTGCCCTCCGGCACGGAACTGTGCGCGGAGTTCGACGTGTCGCGCCAGGTCGTGCGGTCGGCGATCGACTGGCTCAAGGCACGAGGCCTGGTCGAGGGCGCACCGGGCGCCGGCGTGTTCGTCCGGGAGCGGCCCGGTCAGTAGCGGACGCTGATCCGCCGCTCCACCGCGTCCACCAGGATCTCCCCGCCGTACGGGATGATCAGCTGCGGGTCGGTGTGGCCGAGGTCGACGTCGAAGACCACCACCGGGTCGTCGGCGTAGTCGGCGAGCGCCCGGCTGACCGCCTCCCGCTGCGCCTCGCCCCAGGCCAGCCGCTCCGGCACCGACAGCGGCTTGTCGAAGTCCCACGCCTTGGGCCGGCCGACCACGATCGCGGGGAACCCGGCGAGCAGGCCGCGCTCCCCCATGTTGCGCAGGATCCGGAACACCTCCTGGGCGGTGGGCAGCTCGTTGGAGGTCTCGAAGACCAGCACCGACCCGGCCAGCTCCGCCGCCGACGGCACCCGGTCGGTGGCCATCAGCCACTCGATGATCTCCAGGCAGCCGCCCCAGGTCCGGCCCCGCACCACCCGCGCGGGCCCCTGCCAACGCCAGCCCTCGCCGGGCAGCATCGGCGGCTCCACCCCGAGCAGCGCCGGATCGCGCCAGTCACCGGGCTGGTCGCCCCACTCGGTGGCGGGCGTCAGGTCGTACCAGTCGGAGCTGAAGAGGGCGGCGCGCAGCGAGTCGAAGGTCAGCGGGTGCGGCGAGCCCGGCCGGCCGAGGTGCACCAGCACCGATCCCCCGTGGTACGCCACCACGCCCAGCCGGTACAGGTGGTTGAGCACGTTGGTGTTGTCCGAGTACCCGAAGTACGGCTTCGGGTTGGCCCGCAGCACCGCGTCGTCCAGGTGCGGGGTGACCGTGATCAGGTCGTCCCCGCCGACGGCGGCGAGCACCGCGGTGATCGTCGGGTCGGCGAAGGCGGCGGTCAGGTCCCGGGCGCGGTCCCGCGGGTCGGCACCGAACACCCGGGTGGTCGGATACTCCACCGGCTCCAGGCCGAGCTCCTCGCGCAGCCGGCGCAGGCCCAGCTCGTACACGTGCGGGAAGATCGCCGGCAGCCCGGCGGACGGCGAGACCACCGCGACCCGGTCGCCCGGTCGCGGCTTGCGGGGATAGCTGGGCACCACGATCGAACGATATCGACCCCGGCAACCCGTTTCGTCAGTGCGACTGGCCGACCTCGATCAGGTGCCCGTCCGGGTCCCGCAGGTAGCAGCGGATCTCCGGCCCCCGGTCGATCGGCCGGGTCAGGAACCGGGCCCCGCGGGAGCGCCAGTCCTCGTACACGGCCTGGATGTCGGCCACCCGGATGTTGAGGAACGCGCTGGTCCGGTTCTCCTCGGGCGGGGTGGTCAGCACCACGTCCGGCTTGTCCTCGGTCGGGCCGCCGCCCAGGTTGACGATGATCCAGCTGTTGGCGAGCCGGACCATCGTCGGCTCGCCGGGCCGGACCACGGTGCCGCCGAGCACGTCGCGGTAGAAGGCGACCGAGCGGGCGATGTCGGCGGTGACCAGGAAGTGGGTGAGCAGGATGCCCTCGGCGGGGATCGGCAGGTCGTCCGTGGCCATGCGACCAGCGTGGCATCCGGGCCTAACCCCGACCGGCGAATTACCGCAACTCGGGCGGAATGCCCGCCTAGGCTGAACGGGTGGACGAGGACCCCCAGCTGCGCGACTGGTTGCCGCGGACCGCGGCGCTGCTGGTCGGCACCCTGGCCCTGGCCACCGCGTTCATCGCCGCCTACGTGGGCGCCCTGCACCAGCCGAACCCGCGTGACCTGCCGGTCGGCGTGGTGCGCGCCGACCAGCGCGCCCAGGCGGTCACCACCGCCGTACGCCAGCGCACCGACTCGATCAAGGCCGTCGGGTACGACACCCGCGACGCGGCGATCGACGCGCTGGAGTCCCGCGAGGTGTACGCGGTGCTCACCTCCACGGAGCAGGGCGGGCTGGTGCTCACCACCGCCTCGGCCTCCGCGCCGGCCGCCACCGAGGTGGTCACCCGGCTGCTCACCACCGCCGCCCAGCAGGGCCAGGTGCCGATCGAGGTCACCGACGCGGTGCCGGTCTCCCCCGACGACCCACGCGGGCTGGTGCCGTTCTACCTGGCCGTGGGGCTGGTGCTCGGCGGCTACCTGGCCTCCACCGCGCTCGGCATCTCACTCGGCACCGCGCCGCGCGACCTGCGCCGGGCCGGTCTGCGGATCGCCTCGCTGGCGGTGCACGGGGTGCTGCTCGGGATCATCGGCGCCGTGCTGGTCGGCCCGGTGCTCGGCGTCTGGGACCACGACCTGGTGGCGGTCGCCGCCGTCGGCGCGCTGACCGTGTTCGCCGCCGGCATGGTGGCCGCCGCGGTGCAGGGCTGGCTCGGGCTGCTCGGCACCGGGCTGGTGATCCTGCTGCTGGTGGTGCTCGGCAACCCCGGCTCGGGCGGCATCTACGCACCCGAGTTCCTGCCCGCCTTCCTGCGCGGCATGCACCGGTGGAACGTGCCAGGGCTCGGCACCGACCTGCTCAAGTCGGCGGTCTACTTCGACTGGCGGTCCGCCCGGTGGCCGCTGGTGGGCCTGGTGCTGTGGGCGGTGCTCGGGGTGGTCGGCCTGCTCACTGCCAGTCTGGTCCGCGGTCGGCGGGCCGTCGACCGGCGGGCGGCGCGGGCGCCGCGCTGAGCCGTACCCCCGGATGGTGGTGAAGGTGACATCCAGGGCCCCCTCCTTTCCCAGCGGCCCGCGCGGATACCATCCAGGGAAGTCGGACAGCGCTGTCCTTCGTACTCACGTGAGGAGCGCACCGTGACCGACCAGTACGATCACGACGGGCCCGACGCCGCCCTGCGGGCCGACATCCGCCGCCTCGGCACGCTGCTCGGGCAGACCCTCGCCCGCCAGGAGGGCCGCCCGCTGCTCGACCTGGTCGAGGAGATCCGCGCCCAGGTCCGCGCCGACGCCCCGGCGGCCGCCCAGCGGCTCGGCGGCCTCGACGTGACCACCGGCACCAAGCTGGCCCGGGCGTTCTCCACCTACTTCCACCTGGCCAACATCACCGAGCAGGTGCACCGGGCGCGGGACCTGCGCCGACGCCGCGCCACCGACGGCGGCTGGCTGGACCAGGCGGCCAAGATGATCGCCGAGCGCGGGGTGCCGGCCGAGGAGATCGCCGCGGCGGCCCGCCGGCTGGCGGTACGCCCCGTCTTCACCGCCCACCCCACCGAGGCGGCCCGCCGGTCGATCCTGTCGAAGCTGCGCGCGATCGCCGACGAGCTGGACAACGAGACCGCCAACGCGATCCTCTACGGCGCCAGCGACGAGGGCCCGGCCAACCGGCGGCTGGCCGAGCTGCTGGACCTGATGTGGCAGACCGACGAGCTGCGGCTGGACCGGCCGGACCCGACCGACGAGGCCCGCAACGCCATCTTCTACCTGCGCGACCTGTACGCCGAGGCCGCCCCGCAGGTGCTCGACGACCTCGCCGACACGCTGCGCACCCTGGGCGTGGAGACCTCACCGACGTCCCGCCCGCTGACCTTCGGCAGCTGGATCGGCGGCGACCGGGACGGCAACCCGTTCGTGACCCCGGCGGTCACCCGCGAGGTGCTGCAGATCCAGCACGAGCACGGGATCGCCGCCACCGAGCAGGCGATGGACCACCTGATCGACGAGGTGTCCGTCTCCCGCCGGCTGCGCGGCGTCTCGCTGGACCTGTCCGCCAGCCTCGCCGCCGACCTGGACGCGCTGCCCGAGGTGGCGGCCCGGTTCCGCCGGGTCAACGCCGAGGAGCCGTACCGGCTCAAGGCCCGGTGCGTGAAGGCCAAGCTGGCCAACAGCCGGGAGCGGCTGCGCACCGGCACCCCGCACGTGCCCGGCCGGGACTACCGTGGCTCGGCCGAGCTGATCGCCGACCTGGAGCTGCTGCGCGCCTCGCTGGCCCGCAACGCCGGCCAGCTCACCGCCGTCGGCCGGCTCGCCTCCACCATCCGTACGGTCTCCGCGTTCGGGCTGCACCTGGCCACCCTGGACGTCCGGGAGCACGCCGAGAAGCACCACGAGGTGCTGGCCCAGCTCTACGGCTCGGTGGGCGAGGTCGACGACTACCCGACGCTGACCCGGCTGGAGCGCACCAAGCTGCTCGCCGACGAGCTGACCGGCCGGCGCCCGCTCGCCGCGCTGGACACCCCGTTGACCGAGAGCGCGCGCAAGACGTTCGACGTGTTCAACGCCGTCCGCGAGGCGCAGGACCGGTTCGGCGGCGACGTGATCGAGTCGTACATCATCTCGATGACCCTCGGGGTGGACGACGTGCTCGCCGCGGTGGTGCTGGCCCGCGAGGCCGGCCTGGTGGACGTGCACACCGGCCGCGCCCGGATCGGCATCGTGCCGCTGCTGGAGACCCCGGCCGAGCTGAACGCCGGCGGTGAGCTGCTGGACGAGCTGCTGTCGCTGCCCGCGTACCGGGCGCTGGTCGCGGCCCGGGGCGACGTGCAGGAGGTGATGCTGGGCTACTCCGACTCGAACAAGGAGGCCGGGATCACCACCAGCCAGTGGTCGATCCACCGGGCCCAGCGCGCGCTGCGGGACGTGGCCGCCCGGCACGGGGTGCACCTGCGGCTGTTCCACGGCCGGGGCGGCACTGTCGGTCGCGGCGGCGGGCCCACCCACGACGCGATCCTGGCCCAGCCGTACGGGACGCTGGACGGCGCGATCAAGGTCACCGAGCAGGGCGAGGTAATCTCCGACAAGTACACCCTGCCCGCGCTGGCCAGGGAGAACCTGGAGCTGACCGTCGCGGCGGTGCTGCAGGCGACGCTGCTGCACACCGCGCCCCGGCAGCCGGCCGAGCAGCTGGACCGCTGGGACGCCGCGATGGACGTGGTGTCCGAGTCGGCCTTCCGGTCGTACCGGGGGCTGGTGGAGGATCCGGACCTGCCGGCGTACTTCTGGGCGTCCACCCCCACGGAGCTGCTCGGCGCGTTGAACATCGGCTCCCGGCCGGCGAAGCGGCCGAACACCGGGGCCGGCCTGGCCGGCCTGCGGGCCATCCCGTGGGTCTTCGGCTGGACCCAGACCCGGCAGATCGTGCCGGGCTGGTTCGGGGTCGGCTCGGGCCTGGCGGCGGCCCGCGAGGCCGGCCTGGAGGACGTGCTCGCCGAGATGCACCGCAACTGGCACTTCTTCCGCACGTTCCTGTCGAACGTCGAGATGATGCTGACCAAGACCGACCTGAGCATCGCCCGCCGCTACGTCGAGACGCTGGTGCCGAAGAAGCTGCACCCGATCTTCGACACCATCGAGCGGGAGTACGAGCTGACCAAGCAGGAGGTGCTGGCGATCACCGGCTCGCCGGCCCTGCTGGAGAACTCCCCGGTGCTGCAGCGCACCCTCGCGGTGCGGGACACCTACCTCGAGCCGCTGCACCACCTGCAGGTGGCGCTGCTGCGCCAGTACCGCGACTCCGGCGCCGCCGGGCGGGCGGTGGCGACCGCGCCGGGCGGCCGCCGCGCCCCGAGCGACGGTACGGCGCTGGAGCGGGCCCTGCTGACCACGGTCAACGGCATCGCCGCGGGAATGCGTAACACCGGCTGACCGCGGGCGGACGTCAAGGGGCCCCGGTCGCGCCGCGACCGGGGCCCTCGTCGGATGTCACCGGGTGGTGCTCAGAAGTCCCCGCCGCCGAAGTCGCCACCACCGAAGTCGCCACCGCCGAAGTCCCCGCCGCCGCCGAAGTCGCCGGCCTGGTCGCCCGCGAAGTCGCCGCCCTGGTCGCCGGGGTCGCCGCCGCCCTGGTCGTCGCCGTAGTCCGCGCCGTCGCCGAAGCCCTCCTGGTAGCCGGCCTCGTAGCCCGGGTCTCCGAAGGCCGGCGAGAAGAGCGCGTCGGCGATCAGCATGCCGCCGATCACCCCGGCGCCGGCGCCCAGCGCGGTCTTCCACCACGGCGTGGAGTACCAGCCGGACGGCACCGGCCGGCCCTGGTAGCGCCCGCCCGGGTAGTAGTAGGGGGTGTCCCGGCCGGGCTGCGGGCCGGCCCGGAACGTCTGGCCCTGCACCTGCACCTGCCGCTCCACGGTGAGCTCGCCGGTGTCCTTGGCCGCGGCCAGCTTGGGCAGCTCGGGGCCCGGGCCCAGGCCGAGCGCCACCCGGGCGGCCCGGATGTACATCAGCCCCTCGACCGCGGTCTCCCGGGCCAGGCGGTACTGGTGGATGGTCTGCGCCTGCTCCAGCTGGCTGCCGGCGGCGTTGTAGCGCTCGGCGGCGTCGACCAGCGCCTGCCGTACCGCGGGCTCGTCACCGTGCAGGTTCATCACCTGCCCGCCGAGCCGTTCGTACCAGCGTTGGGCGTCGGAGCGGACGTCGGCGAGGCTGCGCGCGTCCCGGGCGGCCTGTTCACGCCGCCACCAGACGAACCCGCCGCCCAGCATGACGACGAGGGCCCCCACGAGAGCAAGTTCCATGGCCAAGAACGTACCCGGCGGGTTCACGTCGTATCCCTTTGGCATGCTCTGGGAATGGATCTGGCAACGGTGACCGTGGTGGTGCTCTGCCTCGTCGCCGGGGGCGCCGCCGGGTGGTACGCGGCCCGCGCCCGGTCGGCGACCGAGATCGCCCGGCTGGAGGCCACACTGGAGGCCAACCGGGCGGGCGAGGGCCGGCTGGAGCAGTCCATGCGGGCGCTCAGCTACGAGGCGACCGCCCAGTCCCAGGAGGCGGTGGCCCGGGCGGTCGCCCCGCTGCACGAGACCCTGCGCCGCTACGAGACCCGGGTGGCGCAGCTGGAGCACGACCGGGTCGACGCGTACGCCGAGCTGCGCGAGCAGGTCCGCTCGATGAGCGCGGTCTCCGGTGAGCTGCGCACCGAGACCAAGCAGCTGGTCGCCGCGCTACGCGCGCCCCAGGTGCGCGGCCGGTGGGGCGAGCACCAGCTCCGCCGGATCGTCGAGGCGGCCGGCATGCTGGAGCACTGCGACTTCTCCGAGCAGGTCACCGCCGCCACCGACCACCAGGGGGTACGCCCCGACCTGGTGGTCCGGCTGCACGGTGGCCGGACGGTGGTGGTCGACGCGAAGGCGCCGTTCGACGCGTACCTCACCGCGATGGAGGCGCGCGACGAGCGCGGCCGCGACCACCACCTCGACGCGCACGCGAAGCACCTGCGCGGGCACGTGGACGCGCTGGCCGCCAAGACGTACTGGGCGGCGTTCGACTCGACACCCGAGTTCGTGGTGCTCTTCGTGCCCGCCGACCCGTTCCTCGACGTGGCGTTGCAGCGCGACCCGACGCTGCTGGAGCACGCCTTCGCCCGCAACGTGGTGCTGGCCACCCCGGCCACCCTGGTGGCGCTGCTGCGCACGGTCGCCTACTCGTGGCGGCAGGAGGCGCTGGCCCGCAACGCGGTGGCGGTGCACACGCTGGCCCGCGAGCTCTACAGCCGACTGTCCACCCTGGGCGATCACGTCGGCAAGTTGGGCGCGTCGCTGGGCGGGGCGGTGACCGCGTACAACCGGGCGGTGGGGTCGCTGGAGGCCCGGGTGCTGGTCAGCGCCCGCAAGCTCGCCGAGCTCGGGGTGTCGGACGACGAGCTGGCCGCGCCGGCCCAGGTGGAGCTGACGCCCCGCCAGCCGCAGGCCCCGGAGCTGCTCGAACCGTCCACTCCGGCCGGCGAGTGACGGCCGCGGTCAACGCCGGGCGGCTGCGGCCTTCATGTCCCGCTTGAGCTCCTGCGGCAGCGAGAAGGTCAGCCGCTCGTTGGCGGTGGTGATCTCGTCCACGTCGGTGAAGCCCCGCTCGGCGAGGTACGCCAGCACGTCCTGCACCAGCTCGTCCGGGACGCTGGCGCCGGAGGTGACGCCGACCGTGCCGGCGCCGGCCAGCCAGGCGTCGTCGATCTCGGAGGCGAAGTCGACCAGGTGCCCGGCGCGCGCCCCGGCGTCCAGCGCCACCTCGACCAGCCGGACGGAGTTCGAGGAGTTCCGCGAGCCGACCACGATCACCACGTCGCACTCCGGGGCGATCTCCTTGACCACGTGCTGGCGGTTGGAGGTGGCGTAGCAGATGTCGTCGCTGGGCGGCGACTGGAGCAGCGGCAGCCGGGTCTTCAGCCGGGCCACCGTCTCCAGCGTCTCGTCCACCGACAGGGTGGTCTGGGAGAGCCAGACGACCTTGGCCGGATCCCGTACGGTGATCTTGTCGGCGTCGTCCGGGCCGTCCACCAGCTGGATGTGCGCGGGGGCCTCGCCGGCGGTGCCGATGACCTCCTCGTGCCCCTCGTGGCCGATCAGCAGGATGTCGTAGTCCTCGGCGGCGAACCGCTTCGCCTCCTGGTGCACCTTGGTGACCAGCGGGCAGGTGGCGTCGATCGCCTTGAGCGAGCGCGCCCTGGCCTGCTCGTACACCTCGGGGGCCACGCCGTGCGCGGAGAAGATGACGGTGGCGCCCTCCGGCACCTCCTCGTTCTCCTCCACGAAGATCGCGCCCTGGGCCTCCAGCGTCCGCACCACGTGCTTGTTGTGCACGATCTGCTTGCGGACGTAGATCGGGGCGCCGTAGAGCTTCAACGCCTCCTCGACGGTCTGCACCGCCCGGTCGACGCCCGCGCAGTAGCCGCGGGGCTTGGCCAGGAGCACGCGCTTGCCGGTCCGGGGAGTCGTCTCAGCGTGAGTCACCCGCCCATCGTACGTGCCGCTCTCCCGCCCGACACCGCCTGCGACCCGTACCACAGCCGGGGCACGCGTCAGGGGGTGACCGTAGGGTGGGCGGGTGAGTGACGTGGGGCGCAGCAGCGCGGAGGAGCCCTGGCCGGTCCGGGTGGTCAGCCAGAAGGTGGGCGCCTGGATCGCCAAGCTGGGCTGGGTCTGGGTGGACGGGCAGGTGGCGCAGATCAGCCGGCGCCCCGGGGCCAGCACCGTCTTCCTCACCCTGCGTGACCCGTCCGCCGACCTGAGCCTGACCGTCACCACCAACCGGGACGTGCTCGACCTCGGCGCGCCGGAGCTGCGCGAGGGCGCCCGGGTGGTGCTGCACGCCAAGCCCGAGTTCTACGCCGCGCGCGGCACGCTGAGCCTGCGCGCCGACGAGATCCGCCAGGTGGGCCTGGGTGAGCTGCTGGCCCGACTGGAGAAGCTCAAGAAGCTGCTCGCCGCCGAGGGGCTGTTCGACCGGGCCCGCAAGCGCCGGCTGCCGTTCCTGCCGCAGCGGATCGGCCTGATCACCGGGCGTGCCTCGGCCGCCGAGCGGGACGTGCTGACCAACGCCCGACGGCGCTGGCCCGCGGTCGAGTTCCGCACGGTCAACGTGGCGGTGCAGGGCGCGGGCGCGGTGCCGCAGATCGTGGACGCGCTGAAGGTGCTCGACGCCGACCCGAGCATCGACGTGATCATCATCGCCCGGGGTGGCGGCGGCATCGAGGACCTGCTGCCCTTCTCCGACGAGGCGCTCTGCCGGGCGGTCTTCGCCTGCAGTACGCCGGTGGTCAGCGCGATCGGCCACGAGACGGACGCGCCGCTGGTCGACTACGTCGCCGACCTGCGCGCCTCCACCCCGACGGACGCGGCCAAGCGGGTCGTGCCCGACCTGGCCGAGGAGGTACGCCTGATCGGGCAGGCCCGCTCCCGGCTGGAGCGCGCGGTGCGTCAACTGGTGGACCGGGAGTCCCACCGGCTCGACCTGCTGCGCTCCCGCCCGGTGCTGGCCCGCCCGCAGGTGATGGTGGACCAGCGGGCCGCCGAGGCGACCGCGCTGCGGCAGCGGGCCGGCCGCTGCCTGGACCACCGGCTCGGCGCGGCGGCCGACGACCTGCGGCACACCCTGGCCCGGCTGCGGGCGCTCTCCCCCGCCGCCACCCTCGACCGGGGGTACGCGATCGTGCAGCGCGCCGACGGGCACGTCGTCCGCGCCGCGTCCGAGGTGGCCAAGGGCGATCCGCTGCGGGTACGCCTCGCCGACGGCGAGCTGGCCGCCACCGTCGACGGCTGAGACCTGTGGTGGGATGGGTGCGATGACTGACGACAAGAAGGCCGAGCCGCTCAGCTACGAGCAGGCTCGCGCGGAGCTGGCCCAGGTGGTGGAGCGGCTGGAGGCCGGCGGCACCTCGCTGGAGGAGTCGCTGGCGCTGTGGGAGCGCGGCGAGCAGCTCGCCGAGGTCTGCCAGCGCTGGCTGGACGGCGCCCGGGCCCGGATCGACGCCGCCCGGCAGTCCGCCGACTCCTGACCCACCCCGGCCGCGCCGGGCGCACCGCACCGACGGCCCTGCGGACGGGGCCGGACCCGCCGATGGCGGGGCGGCCTCGGCCACCCCGCCATCGGAAGAGCTCAGTTGAACAGGTTGTAGAACTCCTGCGGGGCCTCGACGACCTGATCGGCCGAGGGCTTCTGGGCGGCCGTGGCGTTGCCGTAGTCCGAGTAGGTGATCTTCATGTCCTGGGCGGCGGTCTGGCCGGCGGCCGGGATCTTGAGCACCAGCTCGCTGAGCCGGCCCTGCGGGTCGAGCTTCGCGGTGAACGGCACCGACTTGGCCTGCGGGCCGAGCGCGGTGATCAGCGTCTGGTCCAGCGAGCCGGCCTGGGCCGCCTTGGTCACGTCCAGGGTGCCGGAGTACGCGCCCTCGCCGGTCTGCTGCGCCTCGGTGATGCCCTGGGTGAGCACCGCGCTGCCGGCCGGGTCGATCTTGTCGAAGTCGAAGCCGAGCGCCTTGTTGCCCTTGATCCGGCTCTGGTCGAGGTGCTGGTACTTGCCGAGGTTGAGCTTTTGCGCGCCGGGGATCTGGCTGGCCGACTTGCCGCCCAGATCGAGCTTGACCCAGCTGTCCGGCTTGGCGTGGATCAGGTCGAGGTTCAGCATCAGGTCCGACGACGCGTCACCGATGGTCAGCTTCATCTGGGCGCTCTGGCTCGGCTCGTGCACCATGCCCTCGGCGGTCGAGCCGACGCCGGCCAGGGTGAAGCGGAAGTTGCCGTTGCGGATCTCGTTGGTCGAGTTGAGCAGCGCCTGCTTCGCGTCGGCGGTGCCGCTCGGGGCGATGGCCGAGGCGGACGCGGCCGGCGTGGCGGACCCGGAGGCGGCGGGGTCGGTCGACCCGTTGGCGTTGCAGGCTACCAGGCCGGGCGTGAGGATGGCCGCGGTGAACGCGGCGGCACTCCAGCGTCGAATGGTCACGGGAATCTCCAGCGGGCTCGTCCGGCGACCGGGCGCCGGATCGGTGGTGTCGGATGCGAGGTGTCCCCTCTTGTTCCCCGACGGCCCGTTCGGCAACCCCGCACCACCCCATCGGGCGAGACGCCGGGCGACGGCGGTGGGACGGGAGACCGGTGGCCTCCCGCCCCGCCGGCCGGTCAGCTGTTGAACATCTGGTACACCTGGTCGGACGCCTCGACGACCTTCGCCGCCGGCGGCTGCTGCACCGGGGTGGCGGCGCCGTAGTCGGCGTACTTCACCACCATGGTGTACGCCTTGACGTCGCCGGCGGTCGGCACGTCCACCGCGATCTGGGACAGCCGGCCCTGGTCGTCGACCGTCGCGGTGAACGGGACGACCGAGGCCTTGGCGCCCATCTTCTTGACGTCGTCGGCGTCCAGCACGTCCGAGTCGGTCAGCTTGGTGACGTCCAGGGTGCCCGCGTACGCACCCGGGCCGGTCTGCCGGATCTCGGTCGCGGTCCTGAGCAGCTTGTCGCTGCCGGCCGGGTCGACGTCGGTGAAGTCGAAGTCCAGCTCCCCGCCGTTCTTCAGCTTCGCGCGGTCGAGGTGCTGGTACTTGCCCTTCATCGCCTTCAGCGTGGGAACGCTGTCCGCCATGTTCCCGAAGTCCATCAGCACCCAGCTGTCGTCGCCGATGTAGACCAGGTGCATCTTCATCGACAGGTCGTCGGCGCTCTTCGCCTCGCTGGCCAGCGTCACTTCGGCGCTCTTGCTGGGCAGGTGCACCTTGCCGCCACCGTTGAGCTCAGGGCCACCGGCCATGCTGAAGGTGAAGTTGCCCTTGCTGATCTCCTTCGTGGAGGCGAGCAGGGCGGTCTTCGGGTCGGCCGGCGTGGTTGGCGCCGCGGCGGCGTCGTCGGTGGCGGAATCCGTCTTGCAGGCGGTCAGGCCGGGGACGAGCAGGGCGGCGGCGAGGAGCCCGAGGCTCCACCGTCGAACGTTCACGTGGTTCTCTTTCCAGTGATACGGGCGCTCCCGGCGGCGACGGCCGATCGGGAGCAGAGCCGGGGCAGCCTAACGGAAGGCCGGCCGCCGCGGTGCCCCTCGCGCCGCCGCGGTGCCCCTAGCGCAGCGAGGTGGCGAGCGTGCGCAGCTCGTTCTCCCGGGCGTCGCCGACCACGATCACCGTACGGTTCGGTTCGAGCAGCACCAGGGCCTGCTCGTTGCCCCGGCCGGTGTACTTCTGCCAGTTGCCGCCGGGAAGGTCGGCCGGCCCCTGCGGCTGGCCCTGGTCGGTCAGCTCGGCGGGGATCAGCTGCTGCGGCGGCACGTTGCTCTCCACCAGCTGGGCGGCGCCGCCCTCCGGCGAGAGGTAGCCGACCCGCAGCGTGGCGCCGCCGTTCTCGGTCCGGTAGCCGGCGCTGACCGTACGCCAGCCGGAGCCGAGCCCGGCCGGCTGGCTGACCGGGAAGGCACCCGCCGAGCGGGCCTGCTCGTAGGCGGGGGTCGCGTCCACCGTGGTGGGCTGCTCCCCGCCGAGGAAGCCGCGGTAGAACGCCACGATCAGGGCGATCGGCACCAGCAGCACCAGCAGCGAGAGCGCCATGTCCTTCGACGACCGCTCCGACCGGGACTTTCCGCCGCCGGCCGCCGGTGGCCGGGCGGCCCGCGCGGGCGGCCCGGCCACCGGCGGCACGTCCGGATCGGGTTCCACCCCTGCGGGCAGGTCCGGGTCGGGCTCGACGGCCGCGGGCACCATCGGGTCGGGCTCCACCGCCGCGGGCACGTCCGGATCGGGCGCCACGGCAGCGGGTACGGCCCGGTCGGGCTCGACGGCCGCGGGCGCGGCCGGGGCGGGCTCGGCCGGCACGCCGGTCGAGGTCACCGGCGGCTGGCCGTCCGGTGGGGTGCGGTCGGCGGGTACGCGGTCGGCGGGCTGCGCGGGTTCCACCGGTCCATTCTCGCAGCCGTCCGGGTGACCGATCCCGCCCACCACCGCCCCGACCCGCCCGTGGACCTGTCATCGTGTGAGGATCAGCGACAAAGCCGGCAGCGGCGACGGCCGCACCCTGCCGGTCCACCCCGCAACGTCGCGAGGAGGAAGCCGTCATGACGAACACCAGGACGCGGATCCCCCAGGATCTCGACCGCAACCTTGCCCTCGATCTGGTCCGGGTCACCGAGGCCGCGGCGATGGCCGCCGGCCGGTGGGTCGGCCGGGGCGACAAGGAGGGCGGCGACGGGGCGGCCGTCGACGCGATG
This sequence comes from Micromonospora sp. NPDC000089, assembly GCF_042899365.1. Lineage (NCBI taxonomy): Bacteria > Bacillati > Actinomycetota > Actinomycetes > Micromonosporales > Micromonosporaceae > Micromonospora > Micromonospora sp. NPDC000089. The sequence continues at coordinate 230,448 of NZ_JBIAZT010000008.1, read as the reverse complement.
CGCAAGCTGATCAACTCGATCCAGATGCGCGGGATCGTGGTGATCGGCGAGGGCGAGAAGGACAACGCGCCGATGCTCTTCAACGGCGAAGAGGTGGGCGACGGCACCGGGCCCGAGGTGGACGTGGCGGTGGACCCGGTCGACGGCACCACGCTGATGAGCAAGGGCATGCCGAACGCCCTCGCGGTGCTCGCGGTCTCCGAGCGCGGCGCCATGTTCGACCCGAGCGCGGTCTTCTACATGGAGAAGCTCGCGGTCGGCCCGGAGTACGCGGACGTGGTGGACATCAACGCCGGCCCGGCGGAGAACATCCGGCGGATCGCGAAGGCCAAGGGCACCGAGGTCTCCGACGTGACGGTCTGCGTGCTGGACCGCTCCCGGCACGACGACCTGGTGTCGCAGATCCGGCGGGCCGGGGCGGGCATCCGGTTCATCTCCGACGGTGACATCGCCGGCTCGATCGCCGCGGCGCGCGGTGAGTCCGGCGTCGACGTGCTGATGGGCATCGGCGGCACCCCCGAGGGGATCATCTCGGCCTGCGCCCTGAAGTGCATGGGCGGCGCGATGCAGGCCAAGCTCTGGCCGCGCGACGAGCAGGAGCGGGAGAAGGCGCTGGCCGCCGGGCACGACCTGGACCGGGTGCTGCTCACCGACGACCTGGTCACCGGGGACAACTGCTTCTTCGTGGCCACCGGGGTAACCTCCGGCGACCTGCTGCGCGGGGTGCGGTACCGGGAGGGTGGGGCGTACACCCAGTCGATCGTGATGCGCTCCAAGAGCGGCACGATCCGGGTGATCGACTCGTACCACCGGCTGGAGAAGCTGGCCCTCTACTCAGCCGTGGACTTCGACGGCCGGCCGCTGGCCGAGCAGGAGTGAGCACCACCGCGACGGCGCCGCCGCCCACCGTCCCGGAGTCCCGGCGGGCCACCGGCGTCGCGCTGGCGACCGCCTCCGGCCTCGCCGTGGCGGTGCAGTCCCGGATCAACGGCGAACTGGGGGTACGCCTCGCCGACGGCATCGCCGCCGCGGTGGTCTCGTTCGGGCTGGGCCTGCTGGTGCTGTTGGTGCTGGTGCCGGCCACCCCAGCCGGGCGGCGGGGGCTGGGCCGGCTGCGGTCGGCGCTGCGCGGTGGTGCGCTGCGGCCCTGGCAGTGCCTGGGCGGGGTGTGCGGCGCCTTCCTGGTCGCCACCCAGGGCCTGACCATCGGCACCCTCGGCGTCGCCGTGTTCACCGTGGCGGTGGTGGCCGGTCAGTCGGCCAGCAGCCTGGCGGTGGACCGGGCCGGGATCGGCCCGACCGGCCGGCAGCCGGTCACCCCGGCGCGGCTGGCCGGCGCGGTGCTCACCGTGCTGGCCGTGCTGCTGGCCGTGGGCGACCGGCTCGGCGACCCGGGCACCCTGGCGCTGGCCCTGCTGCCGCTGCTGGCCGGCGTGGGCATCGCCTGGCAGCAGGCGGTCAACGGCCGGGTCCGCGGCGCCTCGGACAGCACACTCGCCGCCACCCTGGTCAACTTCGTCGTCGGCACCACCGCGCTGCTGGTCACCTTCGCCGTCGACGTGGCCGTGCGGGGCTGGCCGTCCGGGGCCCTGCCGGCGCAGCCGTGGCTCTACCTGGGCGGCCCGATCGGCATCGTGTTCATCGCGATCGCGGCGGCCATCGTCCGGTTCACCGGCGTACTGCTGCTCGGCCTGGCCACCATCGCCGGGCAGATCATCGGCGCCGTACTGCTGGACGTGCTGCTGCCGACGGCGGCCTCGCACCCGGGGCCGGCGACCCTGGCCGGCGCGGCGCTGACGCTGGTCGCGGTGCTGGTCGCCGCGCTCGGCCCGGCACCACGCCGACGCCCGGCCGGCGCCCCCGGCCCCAACGACGCCAACTGACGCCGGCGCCGCGCCCCGGGCCGGTGGGGCCGGGGCGGGTCCCGGCGCCGCCCGGCCCGCGGAGCAGGGTCCCGCCGGGGCCGGCGGTCAGCCGCGCAGCGCGTGGATGGTCTCCTTGAGCGCCCGGTCCAGCGGCGTCGCCTCGATGCCGAGGGTCGCGGTGGCCGCGGCGGAGTCCATCAGGTACGGCCGGCGGAACTGGTAGGCGGTCTCCCGCAGCTCCCGGGCGAACGGATTGACCACCCCGGCGAGCCAGAGCGCCGGGTACGGCAACCGGGCCAGCTTCGGCGCGGGGGCGCCGGCCAGCGCGGCCACCCGCTCCGCCAGCTCCCGCACGGTGACGGCGGGCGGGCTGGGCACGTGCCAGGCCCGCCCCCAGGCGCGCTCGTCGGTGGCCGCCGCGATCACGGTGCGGGCGACGTCCTCGACGTAGGTGAAGGTGTGCGGGACGTCCAGCGGGGCGGGCAGCACCACCTTCCGGCCGGCCAGCACCCCGGGCACCACCATGCTGGTCAGCGAGGTGCTGCCGGCGCCGAGGTAGTCCGAGCCGCGGACCTCGGTGATCCGGGCCCGCCCGGCCTGGTGGGCGGCGAGCGCGTCGGCCCACATCCGGTTGCGGACCCGCCCCTTGGTGCCCGTCGCGGCGAGCGGGGTCCGCTCGGTCATCGGGCCGTCGACCGGGCCGTACCCGTAGAGGTTGCCGACGGTGGCGAGCACCGCGCCGGTCCGCTCGGCGGCGGTGAGCAGGGCTGCGGCCAGCGGCGGCCAGTCGGTCGCCCAGCGGTGGTAGGCCGGGTTCGCGCAGTTGTGGAGGGCTACGGCACCGGCGCTGAGGGCGGTGAGCCGCTCGGCGTCGGCCGCGTCGGCGGCCACCCTCTCGACCGCCGGGTGGTCGGGGCCGGTGCCGCGACGGGTGATGACGCGGACCCGCTCCCCCCGCTCGGCGAGGAGGCGGGCGGTGGCGGTGCCGACCGGGCCGGAACCGACGATGACGTGCAGCGACATGGGAACGCCTTCCGAAGCGGGGATCCGATACGAGAGCAGTGCTCTCGCCGACGGGTTCCAGCATGACGCGGCACCGGAGCGCCGTCAAGAGCAGTGCTCTCTGTTTTGATTGCCGATCCAATTCGTGGCAGAGTCGAAGTGTGCCCGCTTCCTCGATCCGTGCCCGGGTCCGCGCCGAGATGATCGACGAGATCAAGGCGGTGGCCCGCCGCCACCTGGCCACCGACGGCGCCGACCTGTCGCTGCGCGCCGTCGCACGGGACATGGGCATGGTCTCGTCGGCGATCTACCGCTACTTCCCGAGCCGGGACGAGCTGCTCACCGCGCTGATCCTGGAGGCGTACGACGCCCTGGGCGACGCGGTGGAGGCGGCCGACGCCGCCGTCGACCGGGCCGACCTGCGCGGGCGCTGGCACGCGGCCTGCCGCGCGGCCCGCGACTGGGCGCTGTCCCACCCCGCCGAGTACGCCCTGCTCTACGGCAGCCCGGTCCCCGGCTACGCGGCCCCGGACGACACCGTGCTGCCCGCCCAGCGGCCGCCGCTGACCCTGGTCGGCATCCTGCGCGACGGGCTGGCCGACGGGCGGCTCACCGCGCCCGGGGGCGACGGGCTGCCCGACGAGGTGCGCGCCGATCTCGCCGAGATCGCCGCCGCGTTCTTCCCCGACGTGCCCGAGGCGCTGCTGGCCCGGGGGATGGCCGGCTGGACGCAGCTTTTCGGCCTGATCAGCTTCGAGCTGTTCGGCCGGCTGAACCGCGCCGTCGCGCACCGCGACGCGTACTTCGACCACCAGACCGCCCTGATGGCCGACCTGATCGGCCTGCCCCGCACCGACTGACGCACGCCGGGACCTGCCGACGGCTTCCGGACGGCCGCGAGGCCGGCCGGCCGCTCAGGGTGCGTCGGAGGAGTGGCCCGGGAAGAGGTGGGCGGTGGGGTCGATGGCGACCGCGGCGTTGTTGACCGCGGTGGCCGCCTCGCCGAAGCCGGTGGCGATCAGCCGCACCTTGCCCGGATATTCGGTGATGTCGCCGGCGGCGAAGACCCGCGGCAGGTTGGTCGCCATCGCGCTGTCCACCACCACGTGCCGGTGGTCCAGCCGCAGCCCCCACTCCGCCAGCGGGCCGAGGTCGGCGGTGAAGCCGAGCGCCGCGACCACCGTGTCCACCGGGACGGTCTCCACCCCGCCGCCGCGCACGGTGATCTCAGCGGCGGTGACAGCGTCCTCGCCGTACAGCCGGGTGACCTCGGCGTTCACGATCACCCGGACCGGCAGCCCCCGCACCCGGGCGACCGTGCCGGCGTGCGCCCGGAACCGGTCGCGCCGGTGCACCACGGTCACCGAGCGGGCCAGCGGCTGCAGGGTCAGCGCCCAGTCGAAGGCCGAGTCCCCGCCGCCGACGATCAGCACATCCCGGCCGGTCAGCGCGGCCGGCTCGGGCACGAAGTAGACGATCCCGCCGCCGAGGAAGCTGTCGGCCACCGGCAGCGGTCGCGGGGTGAAGCTGCCCAGGCCGCCGGTGATCAGCACCGCCCCGCAGGCGAGCTGATCGCCGCCGGCCAGCCCGAGCACCGGGCGGCCGTCGGCGTAGGAGAGCTTCTCGGCGCGGGTGCCGAGCAGGTACCGGGGGGAGTAGGGCGCGGCCTGGGCGACCAGGTTGGCCACCAGGTCGCGGCCCTTCACGGCCGGGAAGCCGGCGACGTCGAGGATCAGCTTCTCCGGGTACATCGCGGTGATCTGCCCGCCCGGCTCGGGCAGCGCGTCCAGCACCGCGACGGAGAGCCCCCGGAAGCCGGCGTAGTACGTGGCGAACAGCCCCGCCGGGCCGGCCCCGATCACGGCGACATCTACCTCGCGCATGGGCGTACCGTCGCTTTCCGCTGGCGGATCAACGCGTGCTGATCCCGACGGTAGGCGTGCCGCCCCGCCCGGGCAAGCACGTCCCGCAAGCGCGCGGCGGGTCGCGCCGGCTCAGCGCAGGCCGAGCGTCGACTCGGAGCGGTACGGCTCGTGCGGCTCGGCGCGGCGGCGGAACAGGATCGCCGCGACCACCCCGCCGAGCAGCCCGAACAGGTGCCCCTGCCAGGAGATCCGCTCGTCGGTGGGGAGGATGCCGAGCAGTTGCCAGCCGTAGAGCAGGCCGACCAGCAGCACCACCGCGAAGTTCCACCAGCTCCGCTCCACGATGCCCCGGGTGAGCAGGATGCCGAGATAACCGAAGATCACCCCGCTGGCGCCGACCACCACCGAGTTGGGTGACCCGGTGAACCAGACGCCGAGCCCGCTGACCAGCACGATGATCAGCGTGGACCAGAGGAACCGCCGGGTGCCGGCGGCGAGCACGAAGGTGCCGAGCAGGATCAGCGGGATGCTGTTGCTGTAGAGGTGGTCGAAGCCGTGGTGCAGGAAGGGCGAGAAGAAGACCCCGTCCAGCCCCTGGATGCGGTGCGGGATGATGCCGGCCGAGACGTCCAGGCCGAAGTTGAGCCCCTGGTCGACGGCCTCGATCAGGAAGAGGAAGGGCACCACGGCGCACATCGCCACGAAGGCGCGGCCGAGCGCGGCGTAGAACGCCTCGGTGCCGAACCGGTTCGGGTCGCCGGCGCCAGCGGGGTGCGGGTTCACCTGCACAGGGGTACCAGCAATCGGCGCCGATCGCCACCCGGGCCACCCGTACGACGACGGCGGGGCGGATGGTCGCCCATCCGCCCCGCCGCACGTTCGTCGATCAGTACCAGCCGCTGCTCTGGCTGTGTGCCCAGGCACCACACGGGTCGTCGTACCGGCCCTCGATGTAGCCGAGGCCCCACTTGATCTGGGTCGCCGGGTTGGTCTTCCAGTCGTCCGCCACGCTGCTCATCTTGCTGCCGGGCAGCGCCTGCGGGATGCCGTACGCCCCGGACGAGGAGTTGTAGGCCTTGTGGTTCCAGCCACTCTCCTTGGTCCAGAGCTTGTCCAGGCACGGCATCTGGTCGATCTTGAAGCCCTCGGCGAGCAGCAGCGCGCAGCCGGTCTCCCGGTTGCCGCTGTACTCGTTGCAGGAGGCGGGGATCGGGCCGGCGAACGGCTTGCTCTCGGTGGTCTTCGCCGCCTCGGCCTCCTTGGCGGCCTTGGCCTCCTCGGCGGCCTTCAGCGCCGCCGCCTCGCGGTCCTTCTTACGGGAGGCGGCGGCGGCCTCGGCCTCCTTGGCCCGCTCGGCCGCCTCCCGGGCGGCCTCCGCGGCGCGCTGCTTGGCCTGGTACTCGGCGGCGCGCTGCCTGGCGGACTGGACCCGGTGCGCCGACTGCCGGTCGTGCTGGTAGTCGGCCTCGGCCTGGTCGACCTCGAGGCTGACCTTGGCGGTCAGGCCCTGTTGCTGAGTTTCGCGGTCTTCGCCCAGATAGAAGCCGCCGGCGACGCCCACGGAGAGCAGCGCGACAGCGGCCGTACGGGCACCGAACCGGCTCCACAGCCGACTCACGAAGTGGTCCCTTCGTCGGGGGCAAGGACGCGGCACACCGGCGACCGTCTGGCGGACGCGGTGGTGCCGCGAGCGCCCCGACCTGAGCCGGTCGCGGCCGACGCACCGGCGGCCCGGGAGCCGCCCGCCCGGTAAGGCGAGCGATCCCCGTTGATCCCGCCGGGGCGTGGGCGCTCGTGGGACACCATCGCGCACAGTGAGACAGATGGGAAACCAGCAACGATAATTGTGATCTGCGCCACTACGTGAAAGCGGACGAAGTGGGGCGAAACCACCGAGAAATTCGGCTCAGTGCGGGATGTCCTCCAGCAGGTCGGTCACCATCGCGGCGATCGGCGACCGCTCGGAGCGACTCAGCGTCACGTGCGCGAAGAGCGGGTGACCCTTGAGCGTCTCGATCACCGCCGCGACGCCGTCGTGCCGGCCGACCCGCAGGTTGTCCCGCTGGGCGACGTCGTGGGTGAGCACCACCCGCGACCCCTGGCCGATCCGGGACAGCACGGTGAGCAGCACCCCGCGCTCCAGCGACTGCGCCTCGTCGACGATCACGAACGCGTCGTGCAGGCTCCGCCCCCGGATGTGGGTCAGCGGCAGGACCTCCAGGATGCCGCGCGAGGTGACCTCCTCCAGCACGTTCTCGTGCACCACCGCGCCCAGGGTGTCGAAGACCGCCTGCGCCCAGGGCGACATCTTCTCCGACTCCGAGCCGGGCAGGTAGCCGAGCTCCTGACCGCCGACGGCGTACAGCGGGCGGAAGACGATCACCTTCTTGTGCCGGCGCCGCTCCATCACCGCCTCCAGCCCGGCGCAGAGCGCCAGCGCGGACTTGCCGGTGCCGGCCCGGCCGCCCAGCGACACGATGCCGACCGACTCGTCCAGCAGCAGGTCGAGCGCCACCCGCTGCTCGGCGGAGCGGCCGTGCAGGCCGAACGCCTCGCGGTCGCCGCGCACCAGCCGGACCGTCTTGTCCGGCTGGACCCGGCCCAGCGCCGAGCCGCTGGCCGAGTGCAGCACCAGGCCGGTGTGGCAGGGCAGCCCGGCGGCGGCGTCCAGATCCAGCGCTTCGCCGGCGTACAGCCGGCCGACCTCGTCCGCGCCGAGCTCCAGCTCGGCCATGCCCGTCCAGGTGGGGTCGCTGGCCTGGTCGTGGCGGTACTCGTCGGCGCGCAGCCCGACCGAGGCGGCCTTGACCCGCAGCGGCATGTCCTTGCTGACCAGGGTGACCTCGCGCCCCTCGGCGGCGAGGTTCAGCGCCACGGAGAGGATCCGCGCGTCGTTCGACCCGGAGCGAAAGCCCGGCGGCAGCACGCCGTCGTCGGAGTGGTTCAGCTCGACCCGCAGCGTGCCGCCCTGGTCGTTGGCGGGCACCGGATGGTCCAGCCGACCGTGCTTCACCCGCAGGTCGTCCAGCATCCGCAGGGACTGCCGGGCGAACCAGCCCAGCTCCGGGTGGTGTCGCTTGCCCTCCAGCTCGGAGATCACCACCAACGGCAGGACGACCTCGTGCTCGGCGAACCGGTGGAAGGCCGCCGGGTCGGACAGCAGCACCGAGGTGTCCAGGACGAACGCCTGGCCTGCTGGTCGGGGCTCCTCGGCGCCGGGCGGAGCGGCTGCCGTGGTACGGCGGCTCCGGGTGGCGCGGCGGGTCGTGGCGGTCGCGGCCGGCGGCTGGTCGGCACCGGCGGTCGTACGGCGAGTGGTCACAGGCCTGCTCCGACGGATGGGCACCCGCCACCCGTGTTCCGCCTCCTCCGGTGCCCGGGACACGGGGTCGGATGCGGAACCCCGTGTGCGAGGTCGCAGATCCGGGCGGGCCGGCTGGCCCGGGAGAACCCCTGGCCATGCCTAGACGCTAGCCGGGGCACGCCCCCTCGGCTAGTGGGCGAGGTGGATCCCCCCCGACCGGGACGTGAACGAACCGCGGACCGGCCGGGATGCATGCCCCCTGCGCGCATCCCGGCCGGCGGGACCACCGTCACCTGACGTGGTCCCGTCGGTGCGCGTCCGCCGCGGACGGCGCACCGGCTCAGGTGGCGGTGGCACCGCCGTCGGCGCCACCCGCCGTCAGCCCGACCGCCGGACCAGCGTGCCGGCCGGGTGGGCCGCGGCGCCGGCCGGCGCCGCCGCCACGAAGGACGACCCGGTGTACGTGGTGCCGGACCGCACGGCGGTGGCGGTCACCAGGCCGGCGCCGGTCGACCGGACGACGTCCCCGCCGGGGATCGCGGACCCGGCCGGGGCGTACGCCACCGGGGGACGCGTCGCGGGCGCACCGCCGACGGGGCGGGACAGGGCCGAGGCGATCGCCGCCTGGGCGTCGCGCCGGCGCCGGTTCCACGCTCCCCGGTCGCCGTCGAAGTAGCCCTGCCGGTAACCGAACCGGTAGCCGATCCGGTAGCTGAGCTGTCCGTGCAGCCGACCGGCCGCATAGCTGGTGGCGGCGAGCACCAGGACGAGGAAGACGAGCAGGAAGGGACTCATCCGGCGGCTCCGCCGCGGCGCGCCCGCCCGGTCACCGGTCGTCCGGCTCGGTCGTGGTCGGATCGACCACCAGCAGCCGCTCCAGGTCGTCCGTGCTGACCTCCTCGACCAGCTCGACGCTGATCCGGCAGCCGTCCAGCACCACCTCGGCCATCGAGGACCGGCGGATCTCGCCGCCGGCGTCGTAGACCCGCACGCTCAGCTCCGGGCAGCCCAGGTGGGTACGCCAGGCGTTCCACTCGGCCCGGTCACCGACGCTGAGCGACAGGTAACGGCAGCCCCGGGCGAGGTAGACGCGCCAGGGCGCGCTCAGGCCCGCGGCGACCCCCTCCGCGACCAGGCCGAACGCCTGGGCACGGGTCGCGAGTTCGGTCACCACACCCCCCTCGCGGCGGGGGTGTGGTGCATGTGAGCACTAATCGTCTCATGCACGTGACACACCGTAGATTGTCCCACGGACGTGACAGTATCAGCTTTTCGTCCGGTTACCGCCGTCGCTACGTCGTTCTATTCTACCCAGGTGACACCCGTCAGAAAGGCCGCCGGATCGTTGGTCCGGCACTCCGCGAGACTGTCTCGCACACGTGACAAGCGCCTGTCCGGGCAGCCCGCTGTCGCACCCGGGCCGTACCGTCACGAGGTGACCGAGACCGCCCCCGCACGGAAGATCGCGTTCGCCACGTTCGTCCGCCGCGCCCTGGAGGACGCGCGCGCGACCCGGGCGTGGACCGGCACCGAGGTTTCCCGACGCACCGGGGTCTCCCGGCAGACCGTCAACCGCTGGGTCCGCGGCGACTGGGCCAGCGACCCGGAGGCCGAGCGGGTGGTCGCGTTCTGCGAGGGGCTCGGGCTGAGCCCGGCGGCCGCCTTCACCGCGCTGGGCTGGGACCGGGCCGCCGCCCCACGGGCCGCCGCCGCCCCGCCGCCGATGGACCCGGACGTGGAGGCGCTGCTGCGCCGGTTGGTCGACCCCGCGGTGTCGGACGCGGAGAAGTTCCACATTCGGGAAACCATTCGTTACCTCGCATACCGCCCGACTCTCCCGGTCGGTGACCGAAAGCGAGAAGAGCGCGCCGGGTAGTTCCTCAGATGGCGAAAGAACGGCTGGTCAGGCCCGATCGTTTCGCTCCGGGGCCGGAACGGGCACGCTAGCGTCCGTATTCGTACTGCTTGGGCTCGTCGTCGGCGGGGGACGGGACAAGGCCGAACCCAGCCCTGCGGGACAGAAGGAGGGGTCTGTCAGTGACCCTGAAATGGTGGGCAGTCGTGGTCGCGGCGGTGTCGCTGACAGCGTGCGTGACCGCCAACCTGGTGACCGGCGCGACCGAGGGCGAGCGGATTCCGCTGATCGCCAACCTCTTCGCGCTCACCACCGCCGGCACCGCGGTCGTCCTGGCGGTGGTCGCCGCGCTGCACGAACGGCTCGACGACCGGGTCAGCGCGCTCGCCGACTTCCTGGTCGACCGGCTGAACGACATCGAGTCGCACACCGGCGACCGGAACACCGGCTTCGTCGAGGGATACCTGCTCGGCCAGCGGCCGGACCCGGCCGTGGTGCCGCTGGTCCGCCGGGGCCGGGGGGCCGCCGAGCGCTGACGCGACGCGTACGGAGCCGTACGCCGGGTGCTGTCAAGGCGTCATCTCGCGGCCACGAATGGTCCGCCCGCGCCGGGGTACGCTGTCGCGCGTGCCGCCGTTGAATCTGGGCAACCAGCAGCCGAAGACCCCGTTGGACGCCGAGCACGCCTGGCGTGCCACCGCCGCGCGAGCGGCCGACACCGTGCTCTTCTTCGACTTCGACGGCACCCTGGCGCCGGTCGACGACGACCCGACCGCGGTGCAGCCCGCGCCCAATGTGCTGACCGCGCTGGAGGCGCTCGCGCCGCTGGTGCAGCGGGTGGCCATCGTCTCCGCCCGGCCGGTCGACTTCCTCCGCGACCACCTCGGCGGTCTCGCCGGCATCGACCTCTACGGGCTGTACGGCCTGGAGCACAGCCACTCCGGCGCAGAGACCGTCACCGAGCCGGCCGCGCTGCCCTGGGTGCCGACCATGGCCGAGCTGGCCGACCTGGCCCGGGCCGAGCTGCCGGCCGGCGCGCTGGTCGAGTTCAAGCGGCTGAGCGTGGCGCTGCACTGGCGCACCGCCCCGCAGCTGGGCGCCGAGGTCGAGCGGTGGGGCCGAGCCCAGGCCGAGCGGCTCGGGCTCAAGGTCCAGGCCGGCCGGATGGTGCTGGAGCTCAAGCCGCCGGTCGACCGGGACAAGGGCCTGGTCATCGGCGAGGTGGTACGCGACGCCGGCGGCGCGTGGTACTTCGGCGACGACGTCTCCGACATCAAGGCGTTCGCGGCGCTGCGCGCCCGCGCCGCGGCCGACCCCGACTTCCTCGGCGTCTGCGTCGCGGTGGCCAACCCGGAGACCGGGCACGAGGTGGCCGACGCCGCCGACCTCACCCTCGACTCCCCCGCCGCGCTGGCCACCTTCCTCACCGCCGCCCTACCCCACCTCCGCTAACCCCAGCCCTTCTTCTGCGCGATCTTGCACTTTCTGCCCGGGCCAAAGTCGCATAAGGGGCATAACGCGGGCCGCAAGTGCAAGATCGCGCGTGAGAGCCACGGCGGGGTGCGGGGGCGGCGGGGTCAGGCGCCGTAGCGGCGTTGCCGGGTGGCGTACGAGCGCAGCGCGCGGAGAAAGTCGACGCGGCGGAAGTCGGGCCAGTTGAGCTCGCAGAAGTAGAACTCCGAGTGCGCGCTCTGCCAGAGCATGAAACCGGAGAGCCGCTGCTCGCCGCTGGTCCGAATGATCAGATCCGGGTCGGGCAGGCCGCGGGTGTAGAGGTGCTCGGAGATGTGCTCGACGTCCAGCGAGCCGGCCAGCTCCTCCAGGGTGCCGCCCTTGGCCGCCTGCTCCAGCAGCAGCGACCGCACCGCGTCGGCGATCTCCCGGCGCCCGCCGTACCCGACCGCGATGTTGACCTGGGCGCCGCCGGTGCGCGCCCGGGTGCGCTCCTCGGCCGCCTTGAGGGCCTGCGCGTGGTGCGCCGGCAGCACGTCCAGGGCGCCGACCATCCGCAGCCGCCAGGGGTTGCCCTCCTCGGCCAGCTCGGTGGTCAGGTCCTCGATGATCTGCAGCAGCGGGTCGAGCTCCTCCGCCGGCCGGGACAGGTTGTCGGTGGAGAGCAGCCAGAGGGTCACATGGCCGACCCCGGCCGCGTCGCACCAGCGCAACAGCTCCTTGATCCGCTCGGCGCCCATCCGGTGCCCGTCGTTCGGGTCGACGAAGCCCATCTCCCGTGCCCACCGGCGGTTACCGTCGCACATCACCCCGACGTGCTGGGGCACCGGGCGGCCCGCGAGCCTGGCGGTCAGCCGGCGCTCGTAGACGGAGTAGAGGAGTTTCCGCAGAGTCATCACCATGCAGGGTAGCGACCCGGGCGGCCGATCACCGCTTCGGTGGCCGATCCCACGCCGAGAGACCGATGCCGATCATCGCCAACGTCCGGGCGTCCAGCCGGCCGTCGCCGAGCCCCAGCTCGACCACCCGGGCGTGCACCCGCTCGTCCCGCTGGGCGGCCCGGACGGCCGCGTCGACCACCCGCCGGTGCCGGGCCAGCCGGGCCGCGGCCGAGCTGTGCCGCAGGTGGGTGCCGAGCCGGCGGCGCAGCGCCGCCGCGTACCGGTCGGCCGCCCGGTCGGGGGTGGCCGCGGCGGCAGCGCCGGCCAGCGCCCCGGACAGCAGCGCGTAGAAGATCCCCTCGCCGGTGAACGGGTTGATCAACGAGAGCGCGTCGCCGACCAGCAGCGTCCGGCCCCGGCCGGGTGGTGGCCGGTGGGTGGACAGCGGCAGGTGGTGGGCGCGCAGCCCGTCGACCGTGGCCGGGTCGGTGCCGGGCAGCAGCGCGCCGAGCCGGTCCAGCAGGTGCGCCCGGCTCAGCCGCGCACCGCGCAGCACCTCGCCGTACCCGACGTTCGCCCGGCCGTCGCCGATCGGGAACGACCAGGCGTACGCCGGCCAGCCGGCCGCCGAGGTGACGATGAGCTGTTCCGGCGGGCCGGGCGGCGCGGGAGCGTACCCCCGGATGGCCAGCGCCAGGTGGCGGTCGGGGTTGGGCGGCTGGCCCAGCGCCCGGCGGACCACGGAGCCGGCGCCGTCCGCGCCCACCACGACCCGACCGGACAGCTCGCCGTCGAGCACCACCCGGTCGCCGCGGTCCTCGACCCGGCGGACGGTGTGCCGGCGCAGCTGCGCGCCGGCCGCGACCGCGGCGGCCACCAGCCGGGCGTCGAACACCTTTCGGGGCACCGTGTACGCCGGCCGGGGCAGCGCCCGCGCCACCGTCCGCCCGCCCGGCGCGACCAGCCGCAGCGCCGGCACCGCCGGGTAACCGGCCACCGCGTCGGTCACGCCCAGCGTGGCCAGCACGTCCAGCCCGTGGGCCGCGATCCCGTCCCCACACGCCTTGTCCCGCGGAAAGTCCGCCCGATCCACCAGCAGCACGCGCGCCCCCGCCCGCCGCGCGGACAAGGCGGCCGCAGCCCCCGCCGGCCCGGCCCCGACCACGACCAGATCGAACTCATCCATCACGACCACCTTCCCCACCCGCCCCGCCCATCCTCCCCGTTCCCATCCCCGTTCCCCACCCCCGCCCGCGCCCCCGTCTCTTGTTGATCAAGAGGTTTCGGTCAGAATCCGGCCGATTTCACGCGCAAACTTCTTGATCAACAAGGCCGCCCCCGGGGGCGGGGGCCGGGGGCGGGGGGTGGGGGCGGGGGGTGGGGGGCCGGGGGTGGGGGGTGGGGGGTGGGGGGTGGGGGGTGGGTCAGCGTGGGTGGGTGGCGCGGTGGAGGGAGTAGAGGGTGAGGGTGGCCGCGGCGACCAAGGGGGTGGCGTCGCGGATCAGGCCGTCCAGGCCGAGCAGCCACCAGCAGAGGGGGAGGTCCACGGCGAGGACGGTCAGGGTGACGACCACCAGGGCGCGGCGGGGCCAGTGGCGGCCGCGCATCAGGAAGGCGGTACAGAACAGCACCGCGTAGCTGGCCACGATGCCGGCCAGTAACCACAGCAGCACCGCCGGGACGGCGGACAGCCGGCCGTCCAGCACCGCACCACCCGCGACCAGGGCCGGCACCAGCATCAGCGGGCTGTAGGTGAAGGCGGCGACCCGGGCGGTCAGCAGCCAGCCGGTGACCGGTGGATGCTTCGGGGCGACCTCGCGCCAGGAGATCGTCCCGCCCTCGACGACCAGGCCCTTGCGGTGCCGGATCAGGTGCCCGGCCACCGCGCCGGAGCGGTAGAGCAGCGCGACCACGCTCACGCAGAGGGCGGCGAGCAGGGCGAAGCCGAGCAGGCCGGGCAGCGGGGGCACGCCCTGCCGGGGCACCACCAGCCGGCCCACCGCGAACACGGTGGTGACGGCCAGGATCAACCCGAACGGCTTGGCCACCGTACGACCGCGGTTGACGTGCCCGATCAACAGCAGGAAGCCGAACGACCGCAGCATCGCCCAGCCGGTACGCACCGCCAGCCCGAAGCCCTGCTCCGGGGCGTACCAGTAATTGAGCACCTCGACCACGACGGTGGCCGCCGCCGTCACGGCGAGCAGGGTGGTCAGCGCCCGGACGGCGGACGGCCGCCGGACCTCGGTCTCGGCGGCCGTCCTCATGGGATCCGTTGGTGCCCGGTTCGGGCGCCCGTCACACCTACCGTTGCGGCTGCTCCGCGTCGAGCCGCGCGCGCAGCGCGTCCAGCTCGGCCCAGAGCACGCCGGGCAGCTTGTCGCCGAACTTCTCGAACCACTCGGTGACCAGCGGAAGCTCCTTGCGCCACTCCTCCGGGTCGACCTTCAGCGCGATCCGGACGTCCTCCGGCGTCATGTCCAGGCCGTCGACGTCCAGCGCGTCCTGCGCCGGCACCATGCCGATCGGGGTCTCCACCGCGTCGGCGGTGCCCTCGAGCCGCTCGATGACCCACTTGAGGACGCGGGAGTTCTCGCCGAAGCCCGGCCAGAGGAAGTTGCCCTCGGCGTCCTTACGGAACCAGTTGACGTAGTAGATCTTGGGCAGCTTGGCGGCGTCGCCGTCGGTGCCCTTGCCCATCTCGATCCAGTGGTTGAAGTAGTCACCGGCGTGGTAGCCGATGAACGGCAGCATCGCCATCGGGTCGCGGCGCACCACGCCCACCGCGCCGGAGGCGGCGGCGGTGGTCTCCGAGGAGAGCGTCGCGCCCATGTAGACGCCGTGCACCCAGTCCCGGGCCTCGGTGACCAGCGGGATGGTGTCCCGGCGGCGGCCGCCGAACAGGATCGCGTCGATCGGCACGCCGTTCGGGTCGTAGTACTCGTCGGCCAGGATCGGGCACTGGGTGATCGGGGTGCAGAACCGGCTGTTCGCGTGCGAGGAGGTGTTCTCGCTCTGCGGCGTCCAGTCGTTGCCCTTCCAGTCGATCAGGTGCGCCGGCGGCTCACCCATGCCCTCCCACCAGATGTCGCCGTCGTCGGTGAGGCCGACGTTGGTGAAGATCGAGTTGCCCCGGTCCAGCGTCCGCATGGCGTTCGCGTTGGTCTTCCAGTCGGTGCCGGGCGCGACGCCGAACAGGCCGTACTCCGGGTTGACCGCGTACAGCCGGCCATCGGAGCCGAACCGCATCCAGGCGATGTCGTCGCCGATCGTCTCGACCTTCCAGCCCGGGATGGTCGGCTCCACCATGGCCAGGTTGGTCTTGCCGCAGGCGGACGGGAAGGCGCCGGCGACGTGGTGGACCTTGCCCTCCGGCGAGGTGATCTTCAGGATCAGCATGTGCTCCGCGAGCCAGCCCTCGTCGCGGCCCATCACGCTGGCGATCCGCAGCGAGTAGCACTTCTTGCCCAGCAGCGAGTTGCCGCCGTAGCCGGAGCCGTACGACCAGATCTCCCGGGACTCCGGGAAGTGCGAGATGTACTTCGTGTCGTTGCACGGCCAGGCCACGTCCTGCTGGCCGGGGGCCAGCGGCGCGCCGATCGAGTGCAGCGCGTGCACGAAGTCTGCGTCGTTCCCCATCGCCTCGAGGACCTTCGCCCCCATCCGGGTCATGATCCGCATCGACGCGACCACGTAGGGGCTGTCGGTGATCTCCACACCGAACATCGGGCGCTCGGCCTCGACCGGGCCCATCACGAACGGAATGACGTACATGGTGCGCCCGCGCATGCTGCCGCGGTACAGCTCCGTCATCGTCCGCTTCATCTCGGCCGGCGCCATCCAGTTGTTGGTGGGGCCGGCGTCCGCCTCGTCGACGGAGCAGATGAAGGTGCGCTCCTCGACCCGGGCGACGTCCGTCGGGTCGGTGCGCGCGTAGAACGAGTTCGGCTTCTTCTCCGGGTTGAGGCGGATCAGGGTGCCGGCCTCGACCAGCTCGTCGGTGAGGCGCCGCCATTCCTCGTCGGACCCGTCCACCCAGACGACCCGCTCCGGGGTGGTCAGTTCCGCGACTTCCCGGACCCAGGCGAGCAGCTTGGGATGGCTGGTCGGGGCCTGATCGATACCCCGCACAGTAGCCGGAGCAACCATGACACATCTCCTTGTGGTCGACGCTGACCGATCTATGGGATGCACGAGTTGTGGCGGGCGCGAGCCGCGTCGCCTTCGTGGAAACCTGGGATTGGCCTCAGCGTAAACCGGGCTGCCCTTCCAGTCAGTGGGACTGGTTGTGAACAACTGCACAAGGTGCGGCCCGGGTGCGGCATCACGATCTGATACCCGCTTTCGCGCGCAGTTTCACGCAAATCCTGCGGGAAACTGTCGGCGCCCCGCGAGGAACGGACACCGGCCCCCGGCGGAACCGGACGACGGGACCGCCGCCGACGATTCCACCGGATCGTCCACCCGGCGTCGACGCAGCGTTACGCTCGGCCGGTCCGCCGTCGAGCCCGCCGCCCCGCCCCGCGCGGCCCGGCCTGCCACCTCGTCGTTGGTCCCCGTGAGGCGTGCCCGCAACCGGTACAGTCGGCGGGTGGCCGCGACGATGACCGGGGACCAACCGGGCTACCCGCAGACCCCTCCGGGTCTGGTCCGTTCGCTGCTGGACCGCTTCGGCCACCTCGTCCGCGAGATGAGCAAGTTCGCCACCGTGGGCGGCGTCGCCTTTCTGATCGACTTCGCGCTCTTCAACTACCTCACCTCCGCCAGCGGAATGGAGCAGGTGACCGCGAAGGTCATCGCCACGGTCCTCGCCGCGACCGTCGCCTTCCTCGGCAACCGGTTCTGGACCTGGCGGCACCGCAAGCGCTCCCACCCCGCCCGGGAGTACGGGCTGTTCTTCTTCTTCAACACCGTGGGCCTCGGCATCGCGGTCGCCTGCCTGGCGATCAGCCGCTACGGCCTCGGCTCCGTCTGGCCGGCGGTGTTCCAGACCCGACTGGCCGACAACATCGCCAGCTACGTCGTCGGCACCGTCCTCGGGACGCTGTTCCGGTTCTGGTCGTACCGACGGTTCGTCTTCGTGGATCCGGGAAATCCCGATGCTCCAGAGGCGGCGCACGACCGATCGTCCCGGGCGTGACCTGCCGCCCATCCTGCCCAGCCGGACAGAGCCGGCCCCGCCCACTGCCCTAAGGTGTTCCGCATGCGTCTTGTCCGTCTGCTGCCCGAGCGCTGGCAGAAGTTCATCCACGAGGCGCTCAAATTCGGCATCGTCGGAGGCATCAACACCGCCATCAATTACGCGGTGTTCAATGCGCTCGCACTCACGGTCTTTGTCGACGGTCAGCTGAAGGCGACGGTCATCGCCACCGTCGTCGCGACGATCACGTCGTATCTGATGAATCGGCACTGGACGTACCGGGATCGACCGAAATCTGCCCTACGCCGGGAATACGCGCTGTTCTTCCTGTTCAACGGCGCCGGCCTGCTGATCGAGCTCGGCGTCCTCGCCGCGGCGAAGTACGGCCTGGGGCTGACCAGCCTGCTCGCGCTGAACCTGGCCAAGACCGTGGGTGTGCTGCTGGGCACCCTGTTCCGCTTCTGGTCGTACCGGACCTTCGTCTTCCAGCCGGTCCCGCAGCACGCCGAGGAGACCTGGCACACCGTGGAACGGGACGAGTGGGACACGATGGCCGAGATGGACCCGGTGGCCGAGCTGGCCGAGTCGGTCAGCGAGCTGGAGGAGGCGCAGGAGCAGCCGCGTACCGGCCCCGCCGCCGAGCCGGTCTTTCCGCAGCCGCCGGGACGCACCGCTCCGGCCGACGCCGGCCTGGGCCGCTCGGTCGGCACGGGCCTCGACGCCGAGCTGGCCCCGGAGCTGCACGCCGGCGGACGCCGGTCACCGCGCGGCTGACCCGCACACACCGAAGCCCCGCCCCGGCAGGGGGACGGGGCTTCGTCGTACGACCGGTCAGTTGGGCTCGCGCAGCGGCTTGCCGTCGCGCATGTCGGCCAGGATCTCCCGCATCTCGCCGTCGCCCAGCGAGTGCTTGTCGTGGTGGGCCTCGACCAGCTCGTACAGCGTGGTCTGCACCCGGCTCACGCCGGGCACGTCGCGCAGCACCGACTGGCCGCGCTCACCGGCCGACTCGATGGTCAGCGTGCCGCACCCCAGCAGCCGCTCGACGAAGCGCTGGTTCATCGAGTGGTCGTTGATCCGGGCCAGCGGGAGGTCCCGGCGGTCCCGGGAGAGCACCCCCTCCTGCAGCAGCACCCGCTCGTTGGTGAACAGGTAGTGGGTGGTGCGCCAGACCAGGAACGGCCACAGCCCCAGCACCAGGGCCAGCACCAGGGCCAGCCCGGCGATCACGTACAGCGCGATGGTGCCGCCGTCGCCATCGGGCAGCAGGATCCAGCCCGCCACCACCGCGGCGAGGCCGAGCACCAGCACCAGGATCGGGCGCAACAGCGCCTTCCAGTGCGGATGCAGGTGCAGGACGACATGCTCGTCCTCGGTCAGCACGTCCTCAGGAAAACCCACGACACCCTCCACGACCTCAACCGGACGCGCCGACCGTAACCCCCCACCCCACTTCGCCCTATCACCTACCCGTCCCAATCCCGCCCTGATCTAGGGCTTGTCGTCGTGATTGGAGATCAACTAGCGACATCTGGCCCTAGATCGACGAGGCGGAGGGGCCGGGCGACGCGGGTCAGCGGAGGTGGAGGAGGTCGGCGGCGGCCAGGGCGTGCGGGCCGGTGGGGGTGTCCAGCAGGAGGCGACCGTCGGTGTCGATGCCGGTGGCGCGGCCGGTGAGCGCGGTGCCGTCGGGGAGCAGCGCGCGGACCTCCCGGCCGATCGTGGCGCAGGATTCCAGGTACGCCGCCCGCAGGCCGGACGCCTCGGCGTCGCCGCCGGCGGTGCGCCAGCGGTCGTACCAGTCGGCGAGCGAGCGCAGCAGCGCGCGCAGCAGCGGGTCCCGGTCGGTGGCGGTGGCCCCGGCCAGTTGCAGCGAGGTGGCCGGCAGCCCGGTCGGCTCCGGCAGCTCGTCGGCGCGCAGCGTGACGTTGAGGCCGATCCCGAGCACGATCGCGGGCGGCCGGGCGGGCGAGGCGTCCGGCACCGCCTCGGCCAGGATCCCGGCGCACTTGGCGTCCCCGACCAGTAGGTCGTTGGGCCACTTCAGGCCGGCCTCCAGCTCGGCCAGCCGACTCACCGCCTCGACCAGCGCGACGCCGGCGAGCAGCGGCAGCCAGCCGTACCCGGTGGCGGGCGCCGGCGGCCAGCCGCGGTCGGCGACGGCGTCACCGGGCCGGAGCAGGACGCTGGTCGCGATGCCCGCGCGGGCCGGCGACTGCCAGACCCGGCCGCGCCGGCCCCGGCCGGCGGTCTGCCGCTCGGCGACCACCACCAGCCCCTCCGGCTCGCCGGCGCGGGCCGCGGCGACCGCGTCCGCGTTGGTCGAGCCGGTCTCGACCCGCAGGTCCAGCCGGCGCCACGGGCCGTGCGGGCCGGTCAGCGCGCGGCCCAGCCGGGCCGCCGACAGCGGCGGGCGATCCAGGTCGGTGTACGGCGAGCCGGGCATCCCGTCAGCCTACGGGCGGTGGTGAGGCGCACTGCACAGCGGCGTCTTCCTGAACCATCGTTATATTCCCTGGGTGACTACCGAGACCGGGATCAACATCCACAGCACCGCGGGCAAGCTGGCGGACCTGGAGCGACGGGTCGACGAGGCGGTGCACGCCGGCTCGGCGCGCGCGGTCTCCAAGCAGCACGCCAGGGGCAAGAAGACCGCCCGCGAGCGGATCGAGCTGCTGCTCGACGAGGGCTCCTTCGTCGAGCTGGACGAGCTGGCCCGGCACCGGTCCACGGCCTTCGGTCTGGAGCGGACCCGCCCGTACGGCGACGGCGTGATCACCGGCTACGGCACGGTCGACGGCCGGCAGGTGTGCGTCTTCGCCCAGGACTTCACCGTCTTCGGCGGCTCGCTCGGCGAGGTCTTCGGCGAGAAGATCGTCAAGGTGATGGACCTGGCCATGAAGATCGGCTGCCCGGTGATCGGCATCAACGACTCCGGCGGCGCCCGGATCCAGGAGGGCGTCGCCTCGCTCGGCCTGTACGGCGAGATCTTCTTCCGCAACGTCCGGGCCAGCGGCGTCATCCCGCAGATCTCGCTGATCATGGGCCCGTGCGCGGGTGGCGCGGTCTACTCCCCGGCGGTCACCGACTTCACCGTGATGGTCGACCAGACCTCGCACATGTTCATCACCGGCCCGGACGTGATCAAGACGGTCACCGGCGAGGACGTGGCGATGGAGGAGCTGGGCGGCGCCCGCACCCACAACTCGCGCAGCGGCAACGCGCACTACCTCGCCACCGACGAGGACGACGCGGTCGAGTACGTCAAGGCGCTGCTGTCGTACCTGCCGTCGAACAACCTCGACGAGCCGGTGGTGTTCTCCGTGGACGCCGATCTGGAGATCACGGACGAGGACCGGGAGCTGGACACGCTGATCCCCGACTCGGCCAACCAGCCGTACGACATCCACCGAGTGATCGAGCACGTCCTCGACGACGGCGAGTTCCTGGAGGTGCAGCCGCTCTACGCGCAGAACCTGGTGATCGGCTACGGCCGGGTCGAGGGCCGGCCGGTGGGCGTGGTCGCCAACCAGCCGATGCACTTCGCCGGCACGCTGGACATCGCCGCGTCGGAGAAGGCGGCCCGCTTCGTGCGCACCTGCGACGCGTTCAACATCCCGGTGCTGACCTTCGTGGACGTGCCCGGCTTCCTGCCCGGCACCGGCCAGGAGTGGGACGGCATCATCCGCCGGGGCGCCAAGCTGATCTACGCGTACGCCGAGGCGACCGTCCCGAAGGTCACCGTGATCACCCGCAAGGCCTACGGCGGCGCGTACGACGTGATGGGCTCCAAGCACCTCGGCGCCGACCTGAACTTCGCCTGGCCGACCGCGCAGATCGCGGTGATGGGCGCCCAGGGCGCGGTGAACATCCTCTACCGCTCCGAGCTGGCCGACGCCGAGGACCCGGCCGCCGTCCGCGCCGAGAAGATCGCCGAGTACGAGGACACCCTGGCCAACCCGTACATCGCCGCCGAGCGGGGCTATGTGGACAGCGTGATCCCGCCGCACGAGACGCGCACCCAGATCGTCCGGGCGCTGCGGGTGCTGCGGACCAAGCGGGAGACCCTGCCGCCGAAGAAGCACGGCAACATCCCGCTCTGACCGCGCTTCGCCGCCGTCCGCGCTCCGGGGCGCGGACGGCGGCGCGCCACGTCAGCAGGGCGGGTTCGCGGCCCTGCACAGCTGCCGGGCGGCGACCGCGGCGAGGCCCTTCACCTGCGCCTCGGAGCCACCGGCGGCCGGGGTGAGCACACTGACCAGGTCACCGGAGCGCACCACCGCCGTGTCGACCGGCTTGGCCTGCTCGCTCCGGGTGCCCGCGTACGTGCCGACCGGCAGCGGCCCCGACACGGTGTGCCGCAGCAGCACCGCCTGGTCGCCGGCGAAGTCCCGCGCCGCCACCGCCCAGCGGTGGGTCGCGGTCACCTCGGTTTCGCGCCCGCGCACCAGCATCTGGTCGGTGCTGCGCCACTCGCCGCAGGAGGCGAGGTACCGGTCGAGGTCGTCGAAGACCCCACCGGCGGCCGCGGACATCCGGTAGACGTCCTGGATCAACAGCGGTTCCCGCTCGGGGCCGTCCGTCGGCCGTCGTTGCAGGACGGTCTGCGAGCGGGAGTACCGGGAGACCCGCCACTCCGCCGCCGGGACACCCTTCTCCCGCAGGCATGCCATCAGCATGTCGTCTACCCGGACCCCCTCACCGATACCGGCCGTGGTCAGCGGCGCCGCGGCCGGCGCCGGGAGCGCCGCAGTGGGCAGCAGCGCGTCCAGCGGGATCTCCGCGCGCAGCCCGGTGAGGGTGGCGGGCGCGGCCACCGGCGCCGGCTCCGGATCCGGGTCCCGGCTCGGCCGCGCGGCCACCGCCGCCGAGGCCGACGCCACCACCAGGACGGCCACCGCGGCCGACACCGCCGTCCGCCGGCTGCGCCGCCGGGCCCGGGCCCGCAGCTCGGCCGGCTCCGGCCAGCGCACCGCGCTCAACTCGCCGTGCAACCGGTCGACGAAGCTCAGGTCCTCGTCCATCAGGCCTCCTCCACGTCCACCACGGCGAGCAGCCCGGCCAGCGCGGTACGCCCCCGGGACAGCCGCGCCTTGACCGTGCCGACCGGCGCCTCGGTCTCCCGGGCGACCTCGGCGACGGGCATGCCGAGCAGGTAGTACAGCGTGAGCGCGACGCGCTGCTCCTCGGGCAGCCGGCGCAGCGCGGCGACCACGGCGACGGTGTCCGTGCCGGGCCCGGGCACGCTCTCCTGCGCCCCGTGCCGCCGGTAGGCACGGGCGCGGCTGCGCAGGCTGCGCCACCGGCTGACCGCGATCCGGCTGGCCACCACGCGCACCCACGCCTCCGGGTCGTCGTAACCGCTGACGGTCGACCAGCGCTGCCAGGCCCGGACGTACGCCTCCTGCACCGCGTCCTGCGCCTCGGGCAGGTTCCCGGTCAACGCGTACACGTAGCCGAGCAGCCGTTGCCGGCTGCCCCGGTAGAACTCGTCGTACTCATCGACGTCCGGCACCTGCCACCTTCCCCCGTGATCGGTCGCAGGAGACACGCGCCGGGCGTACCGCGCGGTTGCCGGTTTCAGCGCACCAATTCGGCCAGCCGCTCCGCCGGGAACGCGCCGGCGGGGATCCGCTCCCGCACCGCCCGGCGGACCGCCCGCTGCACCGCGACGTTGACCGGGGTCGGCACCCCGTAACGGCGGCCGAGCAGCACGATCTCGCCGTTGAGGTGGTCGACCTCGGTGGAGCAGGCGCCCCGGGCCAGGCTCTGCCAGGTGGAGCTGCCGCCGCGCGGCCGGCCCTCCACCGGGCTTATCTGCACCCGGTCACCGCGCTCGGCCGCCTCCTCGGCGGTGCTGGTGTGCGCGATCCCGGCCGCGGCCAGCGCCGCCTCGCCCTCGGCCCGCAACCGCGCCGCCAGGTCGTCCGGTGGCTGCGGGCCGAGCAACGCGCCCAACCCATTGCCCAGGTTGGCCAGCAGCTTGCCGTACTTCCAGCGCATCGCGTCGTCCCGGACGGCGGCCAGGAAGCCGGCGCCGCCGAGATCCGCGGCCACCACCCGGTCGACCTCGTCCGACCCCGCCGGGTAGCGACCCAGCTGCAGCATCCCAGGGTACGGATGCCCGTTGGCGACCACCACCCCGGGCTGCAAATGGGTGGCGGGCAGCCAGACGCAGACCGGGTGCACCCGGTCGAACAGTCGCAGCGCGGTCGGCTCGTTGGCGACCCCGTTCTGCGCGGTGAACAGCGGCAGCCGCTCGGCCGCCGTACCGCCCCCGGCGACCGGAGCGTCCGCCCAGGCGTCCAGCGCGGCGGCGGTGTCCTGCGACTTGACGGTGAGGACCAGCGCGGTATCGGCGGGCAGCGGGTCGGTCGGGCCGTCGACGGCGGCGCCGCGCCAGCGCCGCACCCCGTCCGGCGAGTGCAGGGTCAACCCGTCGCGCCGCAACGCCGCCAGGTGCGCGCCGCGGGCGACCAGCGTCACGTCGTGGCCGGCCTCTGCCAGCCGTACGCCGATGGTGCCGCCGACCGCGCCCGCCCCGATGATCACGTAGTGCATGACGTCATTCTCCCGGCAGGCGCCCCTCGGACGGTCTGGCCGGGGCCGGGTCTCAGAGCGTGATGCCGGCGTCGGTGAGGATCGGGCCGGCGAGCAGGGCCGCGCCGACGGCCAGCGCGAGCAGGTTGACCAGCCCGAAGAACAGCACCCAGAAGAACGCCGGGAACGGCGTCAGGCCGGCCAGCTGGTCGGCGTCGGACTCGGGCATCCGACCGCGGGAGCGCTGCCGTTGCAGCTCGATGACCGGCCGTACCCCGGCGAGCAGCAGGAACCACACCGAGGTCCAGGCGAACGCGGCCTGCACCTGCGGGGTGGCGTACCAGGAGACGGCGAGCACCACCCCGCCGGTGACCAGCAGGGAGAGCACGCCGAACACGTTGCGGATCATCACCAGCATGGCCAGCAGCAGCGCCACCGCCAGCCAGAGCAGCAGGGTGATCCGGTTCCCGCCGAGCAGCCAGGCGCCGGCCAGGCCGACCAGCGACGGTGCGACGTACCCGGCGAGCAGGGTGAGGATCATCCCCGGGCCGCTCGGTCGGCCGGCGGAGAGCGTCAGGCCGGAGGTGTCCGAGTGCAGCCGGATGCCGTGCAGCCGGCGGCCGGTCAGCAGCGCCACCAGCGCGTGCCCGCCCTCGTGCGCGATGGTCACCGCGTTCCGGGCGATCCGCCACGGCAGCCGGGTGGCCACCACCAGCAGCGCGGCGACCGCAGTGAGCAGCACCAGCAGCGGCGGCGGGTCGGGTTGCGCGCTGAACAGCCGGTCCCAGAGGCCGGCGAGCCCGTCGATCGACACCATGGGCGGGGAGCCTACCGGCCGGTGCTGTGGCACCGCGCAGGCCAGTTAGGCCCGCAGACCTCAGCAATCGAGCACGTGCGTCAGCTTTGCGGCGGCGGAGGTTCGTCGGCGCCGCGGGCCTTCCACGGTTGGTGTTCGGAGATCCATCGCTCGACGTCTTCCGCCCACCAGACCGAGCCGCCGGCCAGACGTTCGAACGGCTCAGGGAAGTCGGGCCGACTCGTGAGCTGGACGACCCGGACCCGGGATACGCCAAGGCGTTCCTGCAGCTCCGCCGAGCCGTACAACTTCTTCCGGGCCATGTCGGAAGCATGCTGATCGGCCCCCCTTACGAACCTGAAAGCCCTCCTGGACCGCCCATTAGTGCTGCCAGAGAAGACTTACAACCACCCCACGGGGGGTTTCATACTTGACAGAGGGGCGGCGGGCAAGGGAACGTTGCGGAGTCACAACAGGTAGCGGTCCGGGTACCTGATCGGGGATCGGTGCCCGGACCTGCCTATCTCTTGAGGAGAGGGGCCGATCTATGCCCATGGACGACGGGCCGGTCACGCCGGCGCTGGTGATCTGGACGGCGCAGCGGGTGGTGGCCCAGCACCACGAGCCGCCGAACGAGCACCGGGCCACCAGCCGCTGCGCGCAATGCGCCGACAACACTTGCGAGATGCTGGATTGGGCGCGCAGCGTACTCAAGGCTCGCCGCCTGGCAGGTGGCCGCGCAGAGGGTCCAGCGGCGTGAGCCGCCTGGACCGCCACGTCGGCCTCTGGACCGAGGATGACTACCTCGCGCTCGGCAAGACGCCCGGCCGGGTCGAACTGTTCGACGGAAGCCTGCTCGTCAGTCCCGTGCCGAACCTGCGCCATCAGCTCATCGCCCATCGATTGGCGGGCAGCTTGGAGGCTACGGCCACGGACCTGCTGGTACTCGCGGCGACGAACGTCCGCCTCGACGTCGACCGCATCGCCATCCCGGACGTGGTGGTCGCCGGCGCCGACGAGCCGGGGGTGCCGCTTCAGGCCAGTGGAATCGCGTTGATCTGCGAGGTCCTGCCGCCGGGAAACGCGGTCGTGGAACGAGTGCTCAAGATGCGGCTGTACGCGATCGCGCGCATCCCGTGGTACCTGCTGGTCGAGCAGGACGGCGACGGTCACGTGCTGCGGCTGTACCGGCTGGACGGCGCGCACTACGTCGAGAATCGGGTGGCCAAGGCCGGCGAGACGCTGAGCGTCGCCGAGCCGTTCCGTTGGCAGCTGGACCCAGCCGCGTTGCGCTGACCGCCGCCGGCCAGTCATCCGATTCTTCGGTCGACGTCGATGGAAGTTCTCTTCGTGACCTCTTGCGCCGCACGGCACCGATCTCCAAAGATTGGCGTCAATCGATCGGCGTCCTCGGAGGCATCCATGACCCGTACCAGATTCTCGCTGCGCCGGCTGCTAGCCGCCGCCCTCACCACCGCCGCCACCGCGGCGGTCGCCCTGGTCGCCACCGCCGGACCGGCGGCCGCGGCCACCACGCCCGGCATCGACGTGTCTCGCTACCAGGGCAGCATCAACTGGACCAGCGTGCGCAACGCGGGCGTCCAGTTCGCCTTCATCAAGGCCACCGAGGGTACGACCGTCAAGGACGCCAACTTCGGCGCGAACTACGTGGGCGCCTACAACGCCGGGGTGATCCGCGGCGCGTACCACTTCGCCCGGCCGAACATCTCCTCCGGCGCCACCCAGGCCAACTTCCTGGCGAGCAACGGCGGCGCCTGGTCGGCGGACAGCCGCACCCTGCCGGCCGCGCTGGACATCGAGGCGAACCCGTACAGCGGTGGCTACTGCTACGGCCTGAGCACCACCGGCATGCGCAACTGGATCCAGGACTTCCTGACCACCTACCGGTCCCGCACCAGCCGGTACGCGGTCATCTACACCACCACCAGCTGGTGGAACCAGTGCACCGGCAGCTGGACCGGCCCGTGGGCGAACCACCCGCTCTGGCTGGCCCGCTGGTCGAGCACCCCGGGCGCGCTGCCGGCCGGCGCGCCGGTGTGGAGCTTCTGGCAGTACACCAGCAGCGGCAGCGTCTCCGGCATCAGCGGAAACGTCGACCGCAACTACTGGAACGGCGACCGGACCCGGTTGGTCGCGCTGGCGAACAACACCTGATCCGTACCGGACACGACTCGGCGGCAGCGGGATCGGTCACCGCAGGTGATGACTGGTCCGGCTGCCGCCGACGTCCGTGTCCGCTCAGGCGACCTCGCGGCCGACCACCACCGGCGCCGCCACGGCGTCCTCGTCGGCGACCAGCGCGCCCCTACGGCTGATCCGCCGGACGGCAACCACGGTGCCGACGACCGCCGCCACCGCGAGGAGCGCCACCATCGCCGGCAGACCGGCGCCGATCATCAGCAGGACGACGTCGCCGAGCGCGACCAACATCCACAGTGCCAGCCGGGGCCGGGCGTCCCTCCGTCGGTAACCCATGTCGTGCCTCCCTCCGTCGTCGGAGATCAGGTACCCAGAACGACGGAGAGTCATGCGAATCAAGTTCGCGACGGCGCGATTACCGCAGGTCAGTTGACCCGATCGGGCTGAAATCCCTTGACGATCTGGTCGAACGCCGCCAGATTGGCGCTCCACTGCGACTCCGGGATCTCCCAGCGGAGGGCGAAGCCGCGATCGCTGGCGGTCGCCGTACCACGGTTGCGTACGTGGATCCGGGTGCCGTTCTGCGTCTCCCGCCACTCCCAGTCGGCACAGGTGCGGTACCAGTTGCAGCGCTTGATGCCGAGGAACTCGTAGTTCCGGACCAGGTTCTTCCGGTTCGGTTCCTGCTGGGTCCAGTCCGCGACAGCATCCTTCTGCGGCTTGACACCCCACTGGATCAACAACTTGCCGGCGCCACTGGCGGGTCGGAAGATGGCCGAACTGTCCCTGCCGGTGCCGGTGAACCTCCAGCCGGGCGGGAGCTGCACAGAGAACTCACCCCGCTGGTACCGCGTCCAGCCGGCGGGCAGCGGCGCGTTGGTGCCGGTCGCGTCGGGGGCGGGCGTGGTCGGGCTCGGCGGGGCGGCGCTGCTCGTCGCCGGGGCCGGCGGCGCGGCGGCCGACGGCGCCGAGGAGGCGGCCGAGGTCGACGGGTCGGTCGAGGACTGCGCCGGGCCGGCCGAGGTCGCGCCGGCCTGCGGCGCCCCACCCTGCGAGGCGTTGTCACCGCTGGTCAGCAGCGGCACGGCGATGGCCAGGCCGACCAGCAGCACCGCCACCAACGCGCCGATCAGCAGGTTGCGCCGCCGGTGGTCGCGCTCGTTCCCGTCGTACACCGAACCGGGCTGGGGCTCGGCGGGCGGCGCCGGTGGGCTGACCGGCGTCGACATGACGGACGTGGGGTTGACCGGCTTCGGCCGGTCGAGCTTGGCGGTCGGATCGGCGTCCGGGGTGGCTGCGGGCTCGGCGTCGCTGGCCGGCGGGTCGACCGTGGCGGTCGGCGCGCTGTCCTCGGACTCGTGGGCGACGGCCTCGTCGGCGGCCGTCGCGCCGGCCGCGGCGCCGGCGACGGCCGCCGAGCCGGTGGCGAAGCGCGGACCGGAGCTCGCCGCGTCCATGCTCTCCTCGGCCGGACGCGGCGCCGGCACCACCCGGGGGCGCGGCTCACGCGGACCGTTCGGCCCCGGCCGGCGTACGCCGTCGAGCAGTGAGATGGACTTGGCGCGGCGGCCGGCGGCCCGACGCAGCAGCCGCTCGGCGGTGTCGGCGTTGATGCGGTCCTTCGGGTCCTTCTGGAGCAGGCCCTGCAGCACCGGCTTGAGCGGGCCGGCGTTCTTCAGCGGCGGCAGCGGCTCGGTGGCCAGGGCGGCCAGGGTGGCGATCGCCGACGGGCGCGCGTACGGGGACTTGCCCTCGACCGCCGCGTAGAGGGTCGCGCCGAGCGACCACAGGTCGGCCTCCGGCCCGGCGGTGCCGTCCTTGGCCCGCTCCGGCGCGATGTACGCGGGCGAACCGAGCACCATGCCGGTGCGGGTGACGTTCGGGTCGCCCGGGATGGTGGCCAGGCCGAAGTCGGTCAGCACCACCCGACCGTCGTCACCGAGCAGCACATTGCCCGGCTTGATGTCGCGGTGCATCACGCCGGCCTTGTGCGCCGCCTTCAGCGCGCCGAGCACGCCGAGGCCGATCTCCACCGCCCGCGCCGGCGTGACCGGGCCGTCCTCGGCGAGAGTGTCCTGAAGGGACCTCGACGCGACGTACTCCATGACGATCCACGGGTCACCGTCGGTGCGCAGCACGTCGAAGATGCGGACCACGTTGACGTGGTTGAGCCGGGCGATGGCCCGGGCCTCCCGCAGCGACCGCTCCCGCATCTCGCGGCGCTCGTCGTCGGTGAGGCTGGGCGGCGGGACCAGCTCCTTGATCGCGACGTCGCGGTGCAGCACCTCGTCGCGCGCCTTCCAGACCCGGCCCATGCCACCCTGGCCGAGCGGCGAGAGAAGCCGGTATCGGTCAGCTACGAGTTGGGGCAGCGCGTTCGACATCGGTGAGCACCGTACCCGCCTCCACCGACACTCACACCGGCGGCACGCCATTGAGCGGTGAAGGTCAACTTCCCGACGCGTACGCTGGCGGCATGTCTGCCGATCAGCCTCTGTTCACGGTCGTCCGAGGCGTCCCCACCGCCGATGAGCTGGCCGCACTCGTCGGGGTGCTGGTGGCCCGCTCCCGCCCGGTTGCCGCGCCCGCGCCGGCGCCGGCCTCCGCCTGGGCGCGCAGCGGCCGGCCGGCCGGTACGGCGAACGCCGCCGGTCCCGGCGCGTGGCGCGTCTCCGGCCTGCCCCGCTGACCCGTCCGGTTCCGGGGCTGCCGAGATCGGCGTCCACCCACTAACCTCACTCAGGGAAACGGGCTCGTAACGGGTTAGGGAGGGTCGATGATCCCCGAGGAGGACCGCCCAGCGTCCTGGCTGGGCGACTACGGAGGCATCGAGGCCGACATCCGCCAGATGCGCGAGTTCGCCGACCGGCTGCGGGCCGAGGTCGAGCGACACTACGCGCCGCACCTGTCCTACATCACGGATGACATGAAGGCCGCCATCCCCAACCCCTGCGACGCCTTCATCGAGCTGGTGCAGTTCCTCCAGGCCCACCACCAGACCCAGCAGGCCACCGCCGACGCCGTCTACGCCGTGCGCGACCAGACCGGCCACATGGCCGGCGCCGCGAGCACCATCGCCACGAAGTACTCGCAGGCCGACGCCTTCTCCGCCGCGCGGGTCACCGACGTGGAGTACGCCCTGGCCCGGCCCGACGCCGTCGCGTCCACCGGCGCTCACTCCGTGGTGCTGGACAACCCGACCGACGACGTACCCCAGCGGGGTGGCCCGGCGGTGCGCTCGTGATCGAACGGGGCAGCGGCCGGACGTCCGGCCTCACCGACTGGCAACTGATGGACGTGGCCAGCATGTGGGCCTGCGTCAAGGACCACGACACCACCGGTCACTGGCGGCAGGTCTCCGGCTGGCACAAGGTCTGCGACCTCTCCCGGACCCACCTGAGCCGCCTCCAGGAATACCGTCGCGGCCTCGCCGCCGCGTGGCCGCCGGAGACCAACGCCGCCGCCCGGGCGTACGTCGGCGAGCTGGACTCGCTCATCGAGCAGGTGCAGGCCACCCACGACTCGGCCGCCGCCAACCTGGAGGCGCTCTCCGCCGCCGCCCGCGCCATCGACGGCAGCCGGCCGGAGATCAAGCGACTGTACGAGGAGTACAGCACCAAGCTGGAGCAGAAGCGCGGGTACGAGGCGACCCTCGCCGACCCGAAGGCAGCCGCCGGCAGCCGGGTGGTGGACCCGCCGGTCACGGACGCCGACCTGGAGCGGTTGAACGTGCAGGCGCGCGGGGTGATGTTCGGGCTCAGCGGCGAACTCCAACAAGCCCAGGTAATGCTTCGGACGCCTCCCCCTCCAAAGCCCGTATTCGAACATGACGTCGACGTCTACGGGAGCGGCACCACGCCACCTTCCATCCCGGCGATAGTTCCGGTTCCACTTGCCACCTCAGGCAGTAATAGCTCGATCACCCGACCCGTCAGCCCACCCCAAGCCGCATCGACGCCGGCACCCCCGGCCGCGGGGCCGGTCATAGGGGCGGCGTCGCCATCACATGCCGGGCGGGTCATGGGAGGCGGCGTGAGCCCGGGTGCGGGTCCGATCCTCGGTGGCGCCAGCGCCGGCCCGGCCCCAACGGCCATCACCACCGGCCCCCCTGGGCCACCGGCACCCTCGCCGTCCCCGGGCACGAACCTAGGCATGCCCCCCGGTTTGCCGCCTCTCTCGGGAAGTAGCAACGGTCGAGCAGCGAGTACGAGACCAGTGCCGGGTCAGACACCACTGAACGCGCGCCCTATAGCGAATGGCGAGCTACCCCGCAGTGTCACTCGCCCACTGCTGCCCGGCGGGCTTATCGGTGGAACACCAGGCATGGGAATCGGCCCACCCGGCCTCGGGGCTGGAACGCCTCGGAGGGTCAACCCAGTTGGCGGCGTCATCGGCGGCGGCGGGGCTGGCACCGCTCCAACTGGAGGCGCCGGGTCACGTCCCGGAGCAGGTAGGTCCGGAGTTACGCACGGCGTTTCCCCCGTGGGCGGAGCGCCTGGATCCGGCAGTTCTACCACCCACAGCAACTCGGCAGGGTTACCAGGCCACGGGTACGGCTCGATGCGGCCAACGCGACGAGACCGAGACGACGAAGACAAGCGCCACTGGGACCCCGACAGCCCGTGGGAGGTGGAAGAGGGGGTAGACCCGGTGGTGCGACCACCTGAAGATCATGGACCGGATGATCCAGGTCCAGCCATCGGATTTGACCGATGATTTTCACCAGTACGGGCAGATCGCTTCTGTTTCTTCTCGCTTCAAGTGTAATAGCTGCGGCAATCCCGTCACCTGCGCCTGAAGTGGGACCGTTAACCGGAGATCGTCTACGCGCCAATCAATGGCACCTCCAGTACCTCAGGATCTCCCAGGCCCACCGAATAAGCCAGGGCCAGGGGGTGACCATTGCCGTTGTGGATACAGGCGTCGAGCCGCATCCAGACCTCGTCCGCAACCTGTTGCCGGGAGAAGATGCTGTCCCCGGCGGAAGCGGCGACGGCCGCCAAGATGCCGATGGCCACGGCACCGGAATGTCCGGATTAATATCTGCGCACGGCCACAACGGCAATGGCGGCGCCCTGGGAATAGCACCAAAAGCAAAGATCTGTCCGATTAGATTCAAAATCAAAGAAAACTTTGGACGCGTCGACGACATGTCTGTGGCTATTAGGTCCGCGGTTCGGAGGGACGTCGACATAATCAGCATCTCCGCCGGCTACCCTGACACACCCTCGCTTCAGGAGGCATTAAGCGAGGCCAGCCAAGCGGACATTTTGGTCGTCGCGAGTGCAGGCAATGTTCCGGTGAGTTCAGGCATCGAATATCCGGCGGCATACCCGGGCGTGCTTTCGGTCGGCGGTGTCGATCGGAATGGGAACCACGCTGCCGTCTCGGTAACTGGGTCGAAGATCGACGTCGTCGCCCCCGCTGTCGACATCTACAGCACCAGCATCGACGGGAAGTACCGCAAGGGCACCGGCACCTCCGACGCCACCGCGATCGTCGCCGGCGCCGCCGCGCTGATCCGCTCGAAGTACCCGAACCTGTCCGCCGACCAGGTGGCCAACCGCATCAAGGCAACCGCAGTCGACAAGGGCCCACCCGGTAAGGACGACGAGTACGGCTACGGGGTCATCGACATCGTCGCCGCGCTGACCGCGGACCCGGACACGACGATGTCCGCCCCACCGGCAACCGGTGCGCCCGCCCCGAGCGCGGCCACCATCACGACGGCGGTCGCTGAGCCGGCGAACAGCCACGACGACGGCGCCACGACCCGTGGCCTGGCCACTCTCGGCGTGCTGGTCGCCGCCGGCGCCGGTTACCTGGTCTGGCGGCGGCGCCGACGTGCCGACGATCCGCCGCCGCGGATCAGCCGGTAACGTCGGCCGGGTGCCGAACTCGCTGCCGCTGCGCCTCGTCCTCGCCTCCCAGAGCCCCGCTCGCCGCAAGCTGCTGCGGGCCGCCGGCATCGAGCCGGACGTGCTGGTCAGCGGGGTCGACGAGTCGACGGTGACCGCCGAGCGGGCCGAGGATCTCTGCCTGGAGCTGGCCCGGCTCAAGGCGCAGGCGGTGCTGGGCCGGCTGCGCCCCACCCCGGACGAGCGGACGCTGGTGCTCGGCTGCGACTCGGTGCTCGCCTTCGACGGCGAGATCCTCGGCAAGCCGGTGGACGCGACCGACGCCGTCCAGCGCTGGCGGCGGATGCGCGGGCGCAGCGGGGTGCTGCACACCGGGCACAGCCTGATCGACGTCTCGCGGGAGGCGCGGGCGGAAGCGGTCGCCTCGACGACTGTGCACTTCGCCGACATCAGCGACGACGAGATCGAGGCGTACGTGGCGACCGGTGAGCCGCTGGCGGTGGCCGGCGCGTTCACCATCGACGGGATCGGCGGGGCGTTCCTCACCGGCATCGAGGGGGACGCGGGCACCGTGGTCGGGCTGTCGCTGCCGCTGCTGCGCCGGCTGCTGGCTGACCTCGGCCTCAGCATCACCGAACTGTGGACGAAGGTCGCGCCGGGCGGCCAGGAGGTCGAGGATCTGGGTTAGCGTCCGGTCATGAGCACGAAGCCACTGCCGTTGACCCCGGAGCTGCACGCCTACCTCGTCGCGCACGGCTCCCCGCCAGACGAGATCATCCGCGACCTGGCGGCGGAGACCCGCGCGCTCCTCCCCGACGACGCCGACATGCAGGTCGCCCCGGAACAGGCCGCCTTCCTGACCTTCCTGACCCGGCTGCTCGGCGTGCGGCGGGCGGTCGAGGTGGGCACCTTCACCGGTCTCTCCGCGCTGGCGATCGCCCGGGGCATGCCCGAGGACGGCCGGCTGACCTGCTTCGACATCTCCGAGGAGTTCACCGCCGTCGCCAGGTCGTACTGGGCGCGCGCCGGGGTGGCCGACCGGATCTCGCTGCGGATCGGCCCGGCCGCCGAGACGCTGCGTGAATTACCGCACGAGCCGCACCTGGACTTCGCGTTCATCGACGCGGACAAGACCGGGTACCCGGTCTACTGGGCGGAGCTGGTGCCCCGGATGCGCTCCGGCGGCGTCATCGCGGTGGACAACACGCTTCGCGGCGGCCGGGTGATCGCCCCGCAGAACGCCGCCGACCGGGCGGTCGCCGCGTTCAACGACGAGGTGCTGGCGGACGTGCGGGTCGACGCGGTGATGCTGTCCATCGCCGACGGCGTCACCCTGGCCCGGGTGCGCTGACCGGCTCACCGGTACCGCCCGCCGCCCTCACCCGCCGCTCGCCCGAGCCGCCGCCGGGCGCGGGGCTCGGGCGAAGGCCGCGGCAGGGGCGGCCGGCCGCTGGGCGGGACTCAGGCGATGACCGTGGCGGGGGCGGCGGTCGGGCGCAGGGCGCGGCCCAGGCGCACGGTGAGCAGCACGGCCGCGGCGATGAAGCCGGGCAGCGCCAGGAAGGCCAGGTGAGGTCCGACCCCGTCGGCCACCGCGCCCAGCGCCACCGGCGCGATCCCGAAACCCACCGCCATCGAGTACGACGACCAGCCGGCCGCCTTGTCCGCGGCCGGCCCGGCGACGGCCAGCGCGATGGAGATCGCCAGCGGGTAGTGCAGCGCGTTGCCCAGCCCCAGCACCACCAGCCCGGCGACCGCCAGCCAAGCCACCGTGGCCAGCCAGAAGAGGGTGAACCCGGCCAGCGACACGGTCAGCGCGGCGAGCAGTAGCGGCACGGGCGCCCAGCGCAGGGCGACCCGCCCACCGACGAGCCGGCCGAGGAACATCCCGCAGACGATCGCGGCCACGGCCGCGGACGCCCCGGCGGCGCTCAGGCCGGCGTGCGAGCGGAGCACGTCCGCGGTCCACAGCGACAGGCAGACCTCGATCGAGCCGGTGAACGACATCAGCGCCCAGGCGATCCAGTACGCCCGCGGCAACCGGCCCGCACCACGCCCGGCCGTCGAGGCGCCAACCGAAACACCAGGACGCGAACCGGCGGCGACGGCCGACGGGGCGGCTTCCGCCACGGCGGAGGCGGTCACCCCGACCGGGGCGTCGGCAGCCGCGGTAGCGGGGGCGGCCTTCGCCGGGCGTACCCGAAAGGTGCGGGCGGCGAGCGCGACCAGCGCGATCAGCCCGACCTCGACGGCCATCACCGGCCGCCAGCCGAGCCCGGCGTCGACGCTGGCGCCGATCACCAGCGGGGCGAGGATGCCCATCCCGGCGCAGGCGGCGTTCGCCTCGGTCAGCGCGGCGGGGGCGGCCGGGCCGTGCCGGGCGGTGAGCACCACGGAGACGCCGCTGATCACCATCATGCCGGCGGTGGCGATCACCACGACCGCGGCGAGGGTCGCCGGCAGCGGGCGGAGCAGGCCGAACGCGGCGACCCCGGCGGCCACGCCGGCCAGGCCGATCCAGGTGGCGACGCCCCGGCCGTGCCGGCGGGCGAGCGGGGCGAAGAGTGCCCCGCCGAGCAGCGCGCCGGCCGCGACGGCGGTGCTGTGCAGGCCGGCGACGGCGGCGCTGGTGCCCTGCTCGTCGCGCAGCAGCGGGACGACCGGGCCGAAGCCGTAGAGGAAGAAGCCCCAGAGGCCCAACTGGGCGTAGGTCAGCCAGGTGGTCTTGTCACGGGTGAGGCGGGGCACCGGCCTTACGCTACAAGCGCTCGGCCGGCGCCCCGGCGGTGGTGAGAGGCAACTCTCTCCACCGGTCAGCGCACGCTGCGGGCGAACTGCCGGGCCGCCCAGAAGACGCCGGCGGCGGCGAGCACGGCGATGATCGTCAGCCCCTGCCAGACCTTGTCGTTGCCCAGGTCGCCGGCGAACAGCGCCCGGGTGCCGTCGACCGCCCAGGAGAACGGGTTCCAGTCGGCGACGCCCTGCAGCCAGCCGGGCGCGAAGGTGAGCGGCAGCAGGATGCCGGAGAGCAGCAGCACCGGCTGGGCGACCGTGTTCATCAGCGGGGCCAGCGCGTCCTCGCTCTTGACCTTGAGCGCGACGCCGTAGGAGACGGCCGATGTCATCAGCGCGATCAGGGCCAGCATCAGGTACGCCAGCAGCAGGTCGCCGATGAACACCCGCAGGTCGAACAGGAGCGCCAGCAGGGTGATGATCACCGCCTGGACGATCAGCGAGACGACGTCCCGCAGCGAGCGGCCGAGCAGCAGGGCGAGCCGGCTGATCGGGGTGACCCGGGAGCGTTCGATCACCCCGGCGCGCAGCTCGGCGATCAGGCCGAAGCCCTGGAACAGGCCGCCGAAGATGGCCAGCAGCACCAGCAGGCCGGGTACGAAGATCTTGTAGGCGGCGGCCTGGGTGGGGGCGTTGAGGGCCGGCTTGAGCAGCGGGGCGAACAGCAGCAGGTACATCACCGGCTGGAAGACGCCGACGAAGACCCAGACGGGGTTGCGCAGCAGCAGCTGGATCTGGCGCTGGAAGATCAGCCAGGTGTCACGGAGGAGCTTCATGATCAGGTCTCCGGTGTCTCAGGACTCGCGCAGCGAGCGGCCGGTCTTGGTGAGGAAGACGTCGTCGAGGCTGGGCCGGTGCAGCTCGATCGAGCGCAGCTGGAGCCCGGCGTGGTCGAGCCGGCGCAGCACCTGCGGGATCGCGGTGGCGCCCTCGTCGACGTAGAGCCGCAGGCCGCCCTCGTCGGCGGTCTCCAGCTTGTTGACGTACGCCTCACCGTCGAGCGCCTGGGCCGCCTGCGGGGTGCCGGCCAGGTCGAGGCCGACCAGGACCACGTCGCCCGAGATCTCCCGCTTCAACTCGCCCGGGGTGCCCTCGGCGACCACCTCGCCGTTGTCCATGATCGCGATCCGGTCGCAGAGGGCGTCGGCCTCGTCGAGGTAGTGGGTGGTGATGAAGACGGTCATCCCCTCGGTGCGCAGCCGGCGGATCTCGTCCCACATGTGGGCGCGGCTCTGCGGGTCGAGGCCGGTGGTCGGCTCGTCCAGGAAGACGACCTTCGGGTCGTGGATGATGCCGAGCGCGATCTCCACCCGGCGCCGCTGACCGCCGGAGTACGTCCTGCACTTGCGGTCGGCGTACTCGATGAGCTGGAACGCCTCCAGCGCGCGGACCGCGCGGCGCTGCGCGTCGGCCTTGCCGATGCCGTACATCCGGGCGTGCAGCACCAGCTCCTCGCGGGCGGTGGACTCGTCCCAGGTGCTGCCGCCCTGCGGGACGTAGCCGATCCGGCGGCGCACCTCGGCCGGGTCCTTGCGCAGGTCGGCGCCGGCGATGGTGGCCTCGCCGCCGTCCGGCTCGATGAGGGTGGCGAGCATCCGCAGGGTGGTGGTCTTGCCGGCGCCGTTGGGGCCGAGGAAGCCGAAGATCTCCCCCGCGGTGACGTCGAGATCCACGCCGCGCACGGCGTCGACCGTCTTGGACTGGCGACCCTGACGGGAGCGGAACGACTTCCGCAACCCCCTGGTCTGAATCATGGTCTGCTCCTGGTCATGGCGGGCCGTTGTGCCGCGAGTAGGCTAACGCGATATAGCTTCTATGGTCAACGTTGATTATTGCGTGTCGTGGCGCTCGGGCAGCCGGCTCTCCCACCCGGCCCATCCCTCCGCGCGCTCCACCCCATCAGGCAGGTACGACACCCCCGACTCGATCCGCTCGGCGATCCGCTCGCACCACTGCCGTTCCGCCTCTGCCCGGGCCATCCAGAGCTCGAACATCCAGGCCACGTGCACCGGCTTGGTCCCGCGCACCCAGTCCGACTCCAGCGCCGCACGCATCCACTCCACCCCCGCGCCGAGCTGGGTGGACCGGTTGCGCAGCGCGGCCGCCGCCTCCTCCCGGGGCAGCGCCGGCAGGAAGCAGAAGGCCGCGGTGAACGGGTCCGGCACCTCGTGCAGCCGCCACCAGTGCCCGCGCAGCAACGACTCGAACTCGTCCTCGCCCTTCGCGGTCACCTCGTACGTGGTGCGGGCCGGCCGGGCGCCCACCTGCTCGGTGGCGACCGTCCGTAGCAGGCCCTCCTCGGTGAGCTTGCGCAGGGCGTGGTAGATCGACCCCGGTTGCACGTTCGCCCACCGGTCGGCGTTCCAGCTGAGCAGCTCGCGGCGCACGTCGTAGCCGTGCACCGGCTGCATCCAGCGCACCAGGCCGAGGATCATCATCCGGGTGGCAGACATGCCACAAGCGTAATAGCCAAGTTTGACTACAGGGCTTCGGCCGACCGAGGTGGCGGGACAGTGCGGCATCCCACACTGAGCGATCGTTAGGGCGATCAGGGTGGCCGATACACTCCGGTCCAACGACCCTGGGAGGAGCCACCGAGGTGCGCAAGGTACTCATCGCCAACCGCGGCGAGATCGCCGTCCGCGTCATCCGCGCCTGCCGCGACGCCGGCCTGGCCAGCGTCGCCGTCTACGCCGACTCCGACCGGGACGCGCTGCACGTCACCCTCGCCGACGAAGCGTACGCCCTGGGCGGGGAGACCGCGGCCGACAGTTACCTGCGGATCGACAAGCTGATCGACGTGGCCGCGCGGGCCGGCGCCGACGCGGTGCACCCCGGCTACGGCTTCCTCTCCGAGAACGCAGACTTCGCCCAGGCGGTGCTGGACGCCGGGCTTACCTGGATCGGCCCGACCCCGCAGGCGATCCGCGACCTCGGCGACAAGGTGACCGCCCGGCACATCGCCCAGCGCGCCGGCGCGCCGCTGGTCCCCGGCACCCCCGACCCGGTCGCCGGCCCGGACGAGGTGCTCGCCTTCGCCGCCGAGCACGGCCTGCCGGTGGCCATCAAGGCGGCCTTCGGCGGCGGCGGGCGCGGCCTGAAGGTCGCCCGCACGATGGAGGAGATCCCGCACCTGTTCGAGTCGGCCACCCGCGAGGCGGTCGCCGCGTTCGGCCGGGGCGAGTGCTTCGTCGAGCGGTACCTGGACAAGCCCCGGCACGTCGAGGCGCAGGTGCTGGCTGACCAGCACGGCAACGTGATCGTGGTGGGCACCCGGGACTGCTCGCTGCAGCGCCGGCACCAGAAGCTGGTCGAGGAGGCCCCCGCGCCGTTCCTCACCGACGCGCAGCGCGCGCAGATCCACGACAGCGCGAAGGCGATCTGCCGGGAGGCCGGCTACCACGGCGCCGGCACGGTGGAGTACCTGGTCGGCGCGGACGGCACCATCTCCTTCCTGGAGGTCAACACCCGGCTCCAGGTCGAGCACCCGGTCACCGAGGAGACCGCCGGCATCGACCTGGTCCGCGAGCAGTTCCGGATCGCCGACGGCGAGAAGCTGCGGTTCACCGAGGACCCGACCCCGCGCGGGCACGCCATCGAATTCCGGATGAACGGCGAGGACCCGGGCCGCAACTTCCTGCCCGCCCCGGGCACGGTTACCGCGCTGCGGCTGCCCACCGGCCCCGGCGTACGGGTCGACACCGGCATCTCGGCCGGCGACGTGATCGGTGGCAACTTCGACTCGCTGCTGGCCAAGGTGATCATCGTCGGCGAGACGCGGACCGAGGCGCTGGAGCGGGCCCGCCGGGCGCTGGACGAGATGGTCGTCGACGGCATGGCCACCGCGCTGCCGTTCCACCGGCTGGTGGTGCGGGACGAGGCGTTCACCGCCGAGCCGTTCACCGTGCACACCCGGTGGATCGAGACCGATTTCGACAACACCGTGCCGGCGTTCACCGCCGCCGCCGGCGGCGCCGAGGCGCCGGCCGAGCGCGAGACCGTCGTGGTCGAGGTGGGCGGCAAGCGGCTCGAGGTGGTGTTGCCCGCCGGCCTCGGCGCGGGTACGACCACCGCGGCACCCGCCGCGAGGAAGCCGGCCCGCCGCGGCGGCGGGGCCAAGGCCAGCGCCGCGGTCAGCGGCGACGCGCTCGCCTCCCCGATGCAGGGCACCATCGTCAAGATCGCCGTGGCCGAGGGTGACACCGTCGCCGAGGGCGACCTGGTGGTGGTGCTGGAGGCGATGAAGATGGAGCAGCCCCTGCACGCCCACAAGGCCGGCACGGTCAGCGGCCTCGCGGCCGAGGTCGGCGCCGCCATCACCGCCGGCGCCACCATCTGCACCATCGCCTGACCCGCCGCCCGCCGCCCGCCGGG
This sequence comes from Micromonospora sp. NPDC000089, assembly GCF_042899365.1. Classification (NCBI taxonomy): domain Bacteria; kingdom Bacillati; phylum Actinomycetota; class Actinomycetes; order Micromonosporales; family Micromonosporaceae; genus Micromonospora; species Micromonospora sp. NPDC000089. The sequence goes on along the minus strand of NZ_JBIAZT010000008.1, from coordinate 190,563 downwards.
CCGGTGACCGTCGTCGGTGGGGCGTGAGCGGAGAAGGTGGCGGCGAGCGCGCCGCCCAGGACTCGGGTCTCGGGCGGCGCGGGCGGCCGGGGCGGGCGGCCGGGGCGGGCGGCAGGGGCGGACTCTGTGCAATCGGAGCGCAATGTGACTCTGCGTGCGGAAGCCGCAGGGCGCCGCGGCGCCCGCGTCGCGCCTTTGCTCTGCTGCCACCGACGCAACGGCGGTCTGAGCTGGGTCTCCTGAAATGAGCGATCCCGCAGCCCGAGTAAGAGGCATCACAGAGTGCCACTGTCGCGTCGGTGGCAGCAGAGCAAAGGCAGTCGGCGACCGGGGGTGCGGCCGGCGAGGACATCACGCTGGTTCACCCGCCTTCCAGACCACCGCCGTGCGGACGGCAGCCCGGCGGCCGGCCCACCCGCCCGCGTTGGTGCGGGGCCGGCGGGGCGGCGTCGACCTACGGAACGGGGGTGGTTTCGGCCACCAGCGGCGGCGGGACGGCCGACGAGCGGGAATGATGGCCGCGTGCGGTTCCTTCATGGCGCGGTCCCCGCGCACGACCTGACCTACAACGACGTCTTCATGGCGCCCAACCGCTCCGAGGTGGGCTCCCGGCTCGACGTCGACCTGTCCGCCGGCGACGGCACCGGCACCACCATTCCGCTGGTGGTGGCGAACATGACCGCGGTGGCCGGCCGACGGATGGCCGAGACGGTCGCCCGCCGGGGCGCGATCGCGGTCATCCCGCAGGACATCCCGATCGAGGTGGTGGCGAACGTCGTCGCCTGGGTCAAGCAGCGGCACCTGGTGCACGACACGGCGATCACGCTCGGCCCGACCGACACCGTCGGCGACGCCATCCACCTGCTGCCGAAGCGGTCGCACGGCGCGGTGATCGTGATCGACGAGCAGGAGCGACCGCTGGGCGTGGTGACCGAGGCGGACACCGTCGGGGTGGACCGGTTCGCCCAGCTGCGGCACGTGATGTCGACCGAGCTGCACACCGTGCCGGCGGACGCCGACCCGCGTACCGGCTTCGACCGGCTCTCCGCCGGTCGCCGCCGGCTGGCCCCGGTGGTGGACGCCGAGGGCCGGCTGGTCGGGGTGCTGACCCGGCAGGGCGCGCTGCGCGCCACGCTCTACCGGCCGGCGGTCGACGACCGGGGCCGGCTGCGGATCGCGGCCGCCGTCGGGATCAACGGTGACGTGACCGGCAAGGCCGAGGCGCTGCTCGCCGCCGGGGTGGACACCCTGGTGGTGGACACCGCGCACGGCCACCAGGAGCGGATGATCTCGGCGCTGCGGGCGGTCCGCAAGCTCGACCCGGCGGTGCCGGTCGCGGCGGGCAACGTGGTCACCGCCGAGGGGGTGCGCGACCTGGTCGAGGCGGGCGCCGACATCGTCAAGGTCGGCGTCGGGCCGGGCGCGATGTGCACCACCCGGATGATGACCGGCGTCGGCCGGCCGCAGTTCTCCGCGGTGCTCGACTGCGCCGCGGCGGCCCGCGCGCTGGGCCGGCACGTCTGGGCCGACGGCGGTGTCCGGCACCCCCGGGACGTCGCGCTGGCGCTGGCGGCCGGCGCGTCCAACGTGATGGTCGGCTCCTGGTTCGCCGGAACCTACGAGTCTCCGGGCGATCTCTACACCGACGCGGACGGTCGGCGGTACAAGGAGAGCTTCGGGATGGCGTCCGCCCGGGCGGTCAGCGCGCGTACCGCGGAGGACAGCGCGTTCGACCGGGCCCGGAAGGCGATCTTCGAGGAGGGCATCTCCACCGCCCGGATGTACCTGGACAAGACCCGGCCCGGTGTCGAGGACCTGATCGACGAGATCATCTCCGGGGTGCGCAGCGCGTTCACCTACGCCGGCGCCCGCAACCTGGCCGAGTTCCACGAGAACGCCCTGGTCGGGGTGCAGAGCACGGCCGGCTACACCGAGGGGATGCCGCTGCCCACCAGCTGGTGAGCCAGCAACGGCCCGGGCCGCTCGCCGACCGGCGGGTGGCCCGGGCCGTCGCGGTTCAGGCGGCCACCTTCTCCTCGGCGGCGGGCGGGGCGCCGGTGGTGTCCGCGCCGACCCGGGGCAGCCGGGCACAGGCGACCAGGCCGATCAGCAGGAAGCCGGCGGCCGCGAACGCGGCGTACCGGGTGGCGTCGGAGAAGGCGGTCTTCGCCTCGTCGGCGATCGGGGCGGTACGCGGGTCGGCGGCCAGCCCGGTGATCGCCGCGCCGGCGCTCTCCTTGACCGCGGCGACCACCTGGTCGCGCTGGGCCGGGGCCAGCTCGGCCCGGTCGGCCAGCCGGTCGCCGAGGATGCCGCCCAGGCTGGCGAAGAGCACCGTGCCGAGCACCGCGATGCCCAGCGCCGAGCCGATCTGCCGGGCGGTGCTCTGCAGGCCGGAGCCCTGGCCACTGCGGCGCACCGGCACCTCGGCGAGGGAGACGCCGGTCAGCTGCGCGGTGGCCAGGCCGACGCCGACGCCGTACAGGAAGAGGAAGCCGACCGGGGCCCACCAGCGGGTGTCCGGCGCGACGACGAGCCCGAGCCCGGCGACGCCGAGCAGCTCGGCGGCGACGCCGAGCTGGACCACCCGGGCCGGGCCCCACCGCCGGGTCAGCGGCGCGCCCAGGCCGCTGGCCAGGAAGCTGCCCACGGCGAGCGGCAACAGCGCCAGGCCGGTGCGGAAGGCGCTGTAGCCGAGCACGTTCTGGAACCACAGCGGCAGCGCGAAGAGCAGGCCGAACTCGCCGAGGCTGACGATCGCGGCGGCGGTGATGCCGTTGCGGAACGAACCGATGCCGAACAGCGACAGGTCGAGCAGCGCCGCCCGACCGGCCCGGTTGCGCCGCACCTGGTACGCCAGGAACACCCCGAGCGCGGCCAGCCCGAGCAGCCCGGCCACCGGCACCGGGGAGATCGACGCGGTCCAGTCCAGCCCGAACAGGTTGAACGGCTTCTCCCGCTGCCACCAGCCGTAGGTGCGCCCCTCGATCAGGGCGAACACCACGCCGGTCATCCCGACCACCGACAGCAGCGCGCCCAGCAGGTCGGCGCCGCGCTCCGCCCGGTCGTCCCGGGACTCGGCGACCAGGGCCAGCGTGCCGACCACCACGGCGATGCCGACCGGCACGTTGATGCCGAAGGCCCACCGCCAGGAGTACGTGGTGGTCAGCCAGCCGCCGAGCAGCGGCCCGAGGGCCGCCGCGCCGCCGATGGTGGAGCCCCAGACGGCGAAGGCGATCCCCCGCTCCCGGCCGGTGAAGTTGGCGTTGAGCAGCGACAGCGAGGTCGGCAGCATCATCGCCCCGCCGACGCCCTGCAGCACCCGGGAGGCGATCAGCGTCTCGCCGGATCCGGCCAGCGCGGCGAGCACGCTCGCCGCCACGAAGACGGTCACCCCGACGACGAACATCCGCCGGCGTCCGGTGCGGTCGGCGTACCGGCCGGCCACCAGCAGCAGGGCCGCGAAGACCAGGGTGTACGCCTCCTGCACCCACTGCGCGTCGGTGGAGGTGATCTCCAGGTCGCGGATGATCTGCGGGACGGCGACGTTCACGATCGTCGCGTCCACGATGATCATCGCGACGCCCAGGCTGATGGCGAGCAGTCCCCACCAGCGCCCGCGGCCCTCGCTGCGCATCTCGTCCTCCCCCACTAGCTAGAATTTCTAGCTACACGAGATGCTAGCTTTAACCGATGGACGGGGTGACGTCAACCGGAGGCGGCGCGCGACCCGCCGGGGCGGGAAACGGCAGCGAGACGGCCCGGGCGCTGCGCGAGCTGCTCCGGGTCGCCGGGGACACCCGGGGCGCGCTGGCCCGCCGGCTGGGCATCGGCGCGACCGACGCGGCCGCCATCGACCACCTGGTCTCCGCGCCGACCCCGCTCGGGCCGGTCGAGCTGGGCAACCTGCTCGGCATCCGGTCCGCGTCGGCCACCACGCTGGTCGATCGGCTGGTCGGCGCCGGTCACGTGGAACGCGCGCCGCACCCCAGCGACCGCCGCCGGCTGTCCCTGCGGGTCACCGCGCACGGGGTCGACGAGGTGCTGACCGCGCTCCGCCCCATGCTCGACGGGGTGGAGCGGGCGGTCGGCCGGCTCACCCCGGAGCAGGCGGCGGCCACCACCGCGTTCCTGCGCGAGGTGGCGGCGGTGATGCGGGAGTACGTCGACACCGCGCCGGACGAGCCGCGCTCGCCCCAGCGCCCGCCGAGCTGATCCGCGTTCGCCCTCGGAGAAACAGTTTGGGCCCTGATGGTTCGGGGGCTAACCTCATCGTCGTGCAGACGGATCCGCTGGTTCGCTTCCCCGACATGCTCGGCCGGGTGCCGATGGGTCGGCTCGTCCAGGTCGCCGGCCAGCGGATCGGTCAGTACTGGGACCGTTACCTCGCCGAGCACCACGGGCTGACCGCCGCCGGCATGCGGGTGCTGTTCGTGCTGCACCGGCTGGGCGAGGCCACCCACCGTGAGGTGGCCGAGCGCTGCATGGTGCGACCCGCGACGCTCACCGGCATCGTGGACACGCTGGAGCGCGACGGCTTCGTGCAGCGCCGCCGGGACGACGCCGACCGGCGTACGGTGCGGCTCGCGCTGACCGACGAGGGGAGCCGGCACGCCGCCGCGCTGACCGACCTGATCCAGGGAGACCCGCCGCTGACCACGGTCGACACCGACCCGGCGAAGCGAGCGGTGATCCGTGAGTTCCTGATCGAACTGATCCTGACCACGTCCGACGGGGAGGGCGGCGGGTTGAACCCACACCAGGAATCCGACGAGCCGACACCGGGGGGCCGTTCGTGCTGATCCGCCTGCTGCGCAGCCACCTGCGCCCGTACCGCCGACCGCTGCTGGCGGTGGTGCTGCTCCAGTTCGTCGGCACGATGGCCTCGCTCTACCTGCCGAGCCTCAACGCCGACATCATCGACCTGGGCGTCGCCCGGGGCGACACCGACTACATCATGCGTACGGGCGGCTGGATGCTGCTGGTCAGCCTGGTGCAGATCGTCTGTTCCGTAGCCGCGGTGTTCCTCGGCGCGCGGACCGCGATGGCCTTCGGCCGGGACGTCCGGGCGGCCATCTTCGCGCAGGTCAACAGCTTCTCCGCCCGCGAGGTCGCCCGGTTCGGCGCGCCCTCGCTGATCACCCGCAACACCAACGACGTGCAGCAGGTGCAGATGCTCGTGCTGATGAGCTGCACCATGCTGGTCGCCGCGCCGATCATGAGCGTCGGCGGGGTGGTGATGGCGCTGCGCGAGGACGTCGGGCTGTCCTGGCTGATGCTGGTCAGCGTGCCGGTACTGGCCGTCGCGCTGGGCCTGATCATCCGCCGGATGGTGCCCGGCTTCCGGGAGATGCAGACCCGGATCGACACGGTCAACCGGGTACTGCGCGAGCAGATCACCGGCATCCGGGTGGTCCGGGCGTTCGTCCGCGAGCCGCACGAGACGGACCGGTTCGGCGTCGCCAACGCCGACCTCACCGCGGTCACCCTGCGGGTCGGCCGGCTGATGGCGCTGATCTTCCCGGTGGTGATGCTGGTGCTCAACGTCTCCAGCGTCGCGGTGCTGTGGTTCGGCGCCCAGCGGGTCGACGCCGGGCAGATCCAGATCGGCGCGCTGACCGCGTTCCTGCAGTACCTGATGCAGATCCTGATGGCCGTCATGATGGCCACCTTCATGCTGATGGTAGTGCCCCGGGCGGCGGTCTGCGCGGAGCGGATCGAGGAGGTGCTGGGCACCGACTCCTCGGTGGTGCCAGCGGCCGAGCCGGTCCGCGAGGTCACCGGGCACGGCGAGCTGGAGCTGCGCGGCGTCGCCTTCCAGTACCCGGGCGCGAGCGCGCCGGTGCTGCACGACATCTCGTTCCGGGCCCGCCCCGGCCGGACCACCGCGATCATCGGCTCCACCGGCGCCGGCAAGACCACCCTGCTCACCCTGATCCCCCGGCTGGTCGACCCGACGGCTGGCACCGTGCTGGTCGACGGGGTGGACGTGCGGCGGCTGGAGCCCGACGAGCTGTGGCGGCGGATCGGGCTGGTGCCGCAGCGGCCGTACCTGTTCACCGGCACGGTCGCCAGCAACCTGCGGTACGGCAACCCGGACGCGACCGACGAGGAGCTGTGGCGGGCGCTGGAGGTCGCCCAGGCGCGGGACTTCGTGGCCCAGCAGGCCGAGGGGTTGGACGCGCCGATCGCCCAGGGCGGCACCAATGTCTCGGGCGGCCAGCGGCAGCGGCTCGCGATCGCCCGGGCGCTGGTCCGCCAACCGGAGATCTACCTGTTCGACGACTCGTTCTCCGCGCTCGACCTGGGCACGGACGCGCGGCTGCGGGCGGCGCTGCGGCCGGTCACCGCGGACGCGGCGGTGGTGATCGTGGCCCAGCGGGTCTCCACGATCATCGACGCCGACCAGATCATCGTGCTCGAGGACGGGGGGATCGTCGGGATGGGACGACACGGGGAACTGCTGGACAGCTGCCCGACGTACGCGGAGATCGTGGCGTCCCAGCAGACGGCGGAGGTGCCGGCATGACCGGGCGTAACGGAGCGGCCGGCGGCGACGAGCGCCGCGAGGCACCGGCCGGTACGGTGCCGGAGCAGTCGGCCGGGGTCGTACCCGAGCGGCAGCCGGCCGGGGTCGTACCGGAGCGGCCGGTGGGCGGCGTACCCGGGCAGAAGCCGGCCGGCGAGGCGGTGACGCCGGCGCGGCTGCCGGCGGCCGGCCGGCCGCGCTGGATGGGCGCGGGAATGCCGGCGGAGAAGTCGATGAACTTCGGGCCGTCGGCGAAGCGGCTGCTGCGCCGGCTGCGACCGCACCGGTGGCCGCTGGCCGGCATCGTCACCCTGGCGGTGACCAGCGTCGGCGCCAGCGTGGTGGGTCCGAAGATCCTCGGCCACGCCACCGACATCATCTTCGCCGGGGTGGTGGGCCGGCAGCTGCCCGCCGGCAGCACCCTCGACCAGGCGGTCGCCGGGGCCCGGGCGGCCGGCAACGGCAACCTGGCCGACATGCTGGCCCGGATGGACGTGGTGCCCGGCGTGGGCATCGACTTCGACGCGCTGGCCCGCACCCTCGCCCTGGCGCTCGGTCTCTATCTCGGTGCCAGCCTGCTGATGTGGTGGCAGGGCTGGCTGCTCAACGGGGTGGTGCAGGCCACCGTGCTGCGGCTGCGCGCCGAGGTGGAGGAGAAGCTCAACCGGCTGCCGCTGCCGTACTTCGACCGGCAGCCGCGCGGCGAGCTGCTCAGCCGGGTCACCAACGACATCGACAACATCTCGCAGACCCTGTCGCAGACACTGAGCCAGTTGCTCACCGCGCTGCTGACCGTGGTCGGGGTGCTCGGGATGATGTTCTGGATCTCGCCGCTGCTGGCGCTGGTCGCCCTGGTCGCGGTGCCGCTTTCGGTGATCGTCACCCAGCAGATCGCCAAGCGGTCGCAGGCCCGGTTCATCGCCCAGTGGAAGCACACCGGCGAGCTGAACGGCCAGATCGAGGAGGCGTACACCGGGCACGAGCTGGTCAAGGTGTTCGGCCGGCAGCGCGAGGTGCAGGCGGCGTTCGCGACGAAGAACGAGGAGCTGTTCCGGGCCAGCTTCGGCGCCCAGTTCATCTCCGGGATCATCATGCCGGCGATGATGTTCGTCGGGAACCTCAGCTACGTGGCGATCGCCGTGGTGGGCGGGCTGCGGGTGGCGTCCGGGACGATGAGCCTCGGCGACGTGCAGGCGTTCATCCAGTACTCCCGGCAGTTCACCCAGCCGCTGACCCAGGTCGCCTCGATGGCGAACCTGCTGCAGTCCGGGGTGGCCTCCGCCGAGCGGGTCTTCGCGGTGCTCGATGCCGACGAGCAGACCCCGGATCCGGTCGCGCCGGCCCGGGTCACCGAACCGCACGGCCGGGTCGAGTTCGAACACGTCTCCTTCCGGTACGAGCCGGACCGGCCGCTGATCGACGACCTGTCCCTGGTCGCCGAGCCCGGCCAGACCGTGGCGATCGTCGGCCCCACCGGAGCCGGCAAGACCACCCTGGTCAACCTGATCATGCGGTTCTACGAGCTGGACGCCGGCCGAATCGCCCTCGACGGGGTGGACGTCACCACCATGCGCCGGGACGACCTGCGCGGCCGGATCGGCATGGTGCTGCAGGACACCTGGCTGTTCGGCGGCACCATCCGGGACAACATCGCCTACGGCCGGCCGGACGCGACCGAGGAGGAGATCCTCGCCGCCGCCCGGGCCACCTTCGTGGACCGGTTCGTGCGCAGCCTGCCCGACGGGTACGACACGGTGATCGACGAGGAGGGCAGCAACGTCAGCGCCGGCGAGAAGCAGCTGATCACCATCGCCCGGGCGTTCCTGGCCGAGCCGTCCCTGCTGATCCTGGACGAGGCGACCAGCTCGGTGGACACCCGCACCGAGGTGCTGCTGCAGCGGGCGATGGCGGCGCTGCGCTCGGACCGGACCAGCTTCGTCATCGCGCACCGGCTGTCCACCATCCGCGACGCCGACCTGATCCTGATGATGGAGGACGGTCGCATCGTCGAGCAGGGCACCCACGACGAACTGCTCGCCGCGAACGGCGCGTACGCCCGCCTCTACCGCTCCCAGTTCACCGGAGCGTCGCTCACCGAGGAGATTCCCTCCCCCACCGCCACCGCCGCGCCGCCCCCCGCCCACCAGCCCGCGTCGATCTAGGGATAGTTGCTGCTCTCAGAGATCAACTCACAGCCATAACCCCTAGATCGACGAGGGCTGGGGGCGGGGGGCGGGGGCGGGGTTAGGGGGCCGGGAGGAGGGCGGGGGAGCGGGCGGCCACCACCTCAGCGATCAGGGCCAGCGCGTCGGCGGTCGGCAGCGGGTCGAGGTTGCGGGCGTCGCGCAGGCGGAGCGAGAGCGTGCCGTCGGCCACCTCCCGGGGGCCGAGCACCCCGACGTACGGCACCTTCCGCCGGGCCGCCTCGCGGATCCGGGCGCCCAGCGAACCGGCGTGCGCCACCTGGGCCCGCAGGCCGGCGGCGACCGCCCGTCGGGCCAGCGCGGCGGCGGCCTCGGCCTGCCCGGTGTCCACCGGCAGCAGCACCAGCTGGACCGGGGCGTACCAGGCCGGGAAGGCGCCCTGATGCACCTCGATCAGGTACGCGAAGAGGCGTTCCATGCTGCCCACCAGGCTGCGGTGCACCAGCACCGGCCGCCGCCGGGCGCCACCCGCGTCGGTGTACGACAGGTCGAACCGCTCGGGCTTGTCGAAGTCGAGCTGGACGGTGGAGAGGGTGGACTCCCTACCGGCGGCGTCGCGCACCTGAATGTCGATCTTCGGGCCGTAAAACGCGGCCTCACCGGGCGCCTCGACCACGTCCGCCCCGTCGAGCGCGGCGCGCAGCAGCGCCTCGGCCCGCGCCCACTGCTCGTCGTCCCCGACGTACTTCTCCCCCGGCCCGCGCAGCGACAGCCGGAACCCGGCCGGCCGTACGCCGAGCGCGGCGTGCGCCTCGGCGATCAGCCCGAGGATCTCCCGCACCTCCGCCTCGACCTGCTCCGACGCGCAGAAGTTGTGCGCGTCGTTGAGCGAGATGGCGCGCACCCGGGACAGCCCGCCCAGCACGCCGGAGCGCTCCGCGCGGTACATCCCACCCAGCTCGGCGACGCGCAGCGGCAGGTCCCGGTAGGAGCGGCCGCGGGCGCGGTAGACCAGGGCGTGGTGCGGGCAGAGCGCCGGGCGCAGCACGAGCTCGTCGTCGGCGCTCAGCCGCAGCGGCGGGAACATGTCGTCGGCGAAGTAGCCGAGGTGCCCGGACAGCTCGAACAGCTCCCGCTTCCCCAGCGGCGGCGAGTAGACGTGCCGGTAGCCGGCCCGGCGTTCCAGCTCCCGGACGTACTCCTCGACGGCGTGCCGGGCGGCCGCGCCGGCCGGCAGCCAGATCGGCAGCCCGGCGCCCGCCAGCGGATCGGTGGCGAACAGGTCAAGGTCCCGGCCGAGCCTGCGGTGGTCGATCATGTCGCTCTCCTTGATCGGGTACGACCCGGAGGCGACCTGGCCCGGAACGCCGCGAGGCCCCGGGGGCGGATCGCCCCGGGGCCTCGTCGACGTGGAACGTCAGAGCGGCGCGCCGGGGTTTCCCGGCGTCGTGGTCAGTCCCGCCCTACGCATGCCGCGACGGTACGACCGCAGCGACACCAGGGGCGACCGCATTTCCGGCCGGCGGCAGCGCGACGCTTCTCCGCTCCGCCGGCTCGGAACGGCTTGCCCAAGGGCGGGTGGTGCCACCGGCTGCGGTGCGGACGTCGAACCGCCGGCGGTAATCCGACGGGGAGGTGTCGAAGGCCGCGGCGAAGCTCTGCCGCAGCGTGACAACGCTGCCGAAGCCGCAGACGGCAGCGACCTGGCCGATCGACAGGTCCGTCGACTCCAACAGGCGGCGAGCCTCGTCGAGACGCTGACGCCGGACCCAGAGCGCCGGGGTGATCCCCGTGGAGGCTTGGAACGCTCGGATGAAGGTGCGTCGGCTCATGTGCGCGACGTCAGCCAGTCGCTCGACCGACAGAGGTTCTGCCAGGTGCCGCAGCGCCCACTCAAGCACTCCGGCGATCGGGTCCTTGACCGAATGCGGTGGTAGTGGCCGTTCGATGTACTGCGCCTGCCCGCCCTCGCGGTGCGGGGCCACGACGAGACTGCGCGCCACTTGGTTGGCCGCCGCGGCGCCGAGCCTGCTGCGGACGAAGTGTAAGCATGCGTCGATCGCCGAGGCCGTGCCGGCGGAGGTCAGCACGTCGCCGTGGTCGATGTAGAGCACGGAGGCGTCCACGTCGATGTCGCGGTGGCGTGCGGCGAGCATGTCGACGGCCTGCCAGTGGGTCACCGCCGCACGCCGGGACAGTAGTCCCGCATCGGCGACGGCGACGGCCCCGAGGCACAGCCCGGCGATGGTCGCGCCGCGGCCGTGGGCTTCCGTCAGGGTTCGCCTGAGTGCCGGACCGGCGGCGCGGCCGTCCTCGAACCAGGAAGGAACGACCACGATGTCGGCCTCCTCGGCCACCGAGGGAGCGAGCACCTCGCCGATGGGGTAGCCCTCAGCGGTGCGGATCACTCCGGCCCGGTCCGAGAAAAGCACAGTCTTCCAGTCGCCCAGACCTTGCCGCGCAACCTCGTCGAAGACGAGTTGCGGCACGGAGAGGTGGAACATCGTGACACCGTCGAAGGCGTATACAGCGATACGCAGGGCACCCGCGGACGTTGGCACGATTTCATCGTAACTCTGCATCTGTGCCAGTGGTCTGGGACGTTCGAGGCACGCAGACTTGAGGTGTCGCCGACGGAAGCGGCGGCAGCGACAACAAGGAGAGATCGTTCATGAGCACCCCGCGCCGCGCCCTCATCGTCATCGACGTGCAGCAGGAATACTTCGGCGGCCCGCTGGAGATCCAGTACCCGCCGCACGCCGACTCGCTGCCGCAGATCACGCGTGCGATCGATGCGGCTGCCGCCGCAGGCGTCCCCGTCGTTGCGGTCCAGCACACGATGGGTGAGGACGCACCCGTGTTCAACCCCACCCAGTCCGGCTTCGACCTGCACCCGGAGGTCGCGAGCCGCCGCACCGACGAGTGGAAATCCGTCGTCAAGCAGTACGGCACCGTGTTCGCCGGCACCGACCTGCTGCCCTGGCTGCGGGAGCACGGAATCGACACCATCACCCTCGTCGGCTACATGACCAACAACTGCGTGCTCGCCTCCGCCGCCGAGGCCGAGACCCACGGATTGGCCGCCGAGGTGCTCTCCGATGCCACCGGCGCGATCAACATCGCCAATGAAGCCGGCTTCGCCGATGCTAAGACCGTCCATACCACGATGATGGCGCTGTTCAACTCGAACTTCGCCGCCGTCGCCGAGACCGCGACGTGGTCAGACGCCGTTGCCGCTGGGCGGGCGCTGCCCAAGTCCGACCTCGGTGCCTCCGCCATGACGGGTGCGCAGCGCGCCGGGCAGGCGTGACCTGTCCCAACGGGCACCGTTGTCGCCCGGAACCGGACGCGCCCCGGGCCTGAACCGGTCGGCAAGCTCAGCTCCATCGCCGCAGTCGATGGACGACGGGATCGACAGGCACAACAGGGGCGGGTCGCCGGCACGGGACCTGCCGACGACCCGCAGCGGGCGGCGTCGAGAACGGGGGACCCGACGTCGCCGCGCGCCGACCACGGTACGCGCACCCCCGCCGATCCGCCGACCCGTCCGGCCGCCCGCCGGCGGCCCGCCTGGGCGTCACCGATGCGCCGGTTGCCTCGTTGTTCACCGGTGCTCCGCGTCTCGCGGATCACTTCCGGCCGGGCCCGTCCACGGTGACCGGGGACACGACGTCAGGCTCAACTGGTCAAGCTCCCCTGGTGGCGGCCGCGCGGAGGCGAGGCACGGCCACCGTCCCCAGGCGCTCGTGTTGACAGCACGGTCGCCGGCGCGCAGGCTCGAGTAAAAGAATGAGCGTTCGTTTTAAGTGAGGTGGCCGCGTGTCGGAACTACTCACCGGCGTCGCCACGCCGACGTGGGCCTACCTCGCCCTGCTCGGCCTGCTCGTCGCGGACGCCTTCGTGCCGGTCATCCCGACCCAGGCCGTGATGATCACCGGCGGCGCGCTCACCGTGTACGGCGGGCTCAACCTGCCGCTGACCGTCGCCGTCGGCGCGCTCGGGGTGTTCGCCGGTGACCTCGCCTGCTTCCTGCTCGGCCGGGGCGCCCCGGACCGGCACGCGCCCCGGCACGCCGTACCCAATCGGGCCCGGCGGATGGCCGACCGGGTGACCCGGGGCCTGCGCGAGCCGGGGCCGCTGGTGATACTGCTCTGCCGCTTCGTGCCCGGCGGCCGGATGGCGGCCTGCTTCGCCGCCGGCCGCAGCCGCTACCCGTACCGGCTGTTCGTCGTCTACGAGTCGGCGGCCGCGATCGGCTGGGCCGGCTACGGCGCCCTGGTCGGGCACGTCGGCGGCACGGCGCTGACCGAGTCCGCCTGGCGGCTCGCGGTGATCGCCGGGGTGGCCGCGACCGCGTTCGGCGCGGCCGGCTGGGCACTCACCCTCTTCGGCGCCCGCAACCCCCGACCCGGGGTCACGATCGACTGAGCGCGGCCCCTCAGGGCGGTTGACCTCAACCCCGCTTCAGCTCCTAGCGTCGGGGTGACGGGGCGGCCGGCGCTCCGACGGCGAAGGGGCGCGACGATGATCCTGGTGACGGGGGCGACCGGCACGGTCGGCCGGGAAGTGGTGTCGATCCTGGCGAAGCGGGGTGAGCCGGTACGCGCGGTGAGTCGCGACCCGGCCACCGCCGGGCTACCGGCCGGCGTGCAGGTGGTGGCGGCCAACCTGGCCGACCCGGCGTCGTTGGCGCCCCACCTCGACGGCGTGGACGCGGTCTTCCTGATCTGGCCGTTCACCGACCCGGCGACGGCCGCCCGGCACGCGCCCGAGGTAACCCGGACGATCGCCGCCCACGGCGCTCGGATCGTCTACCTCTCCGCCCCCGGCGCGGGGGACCTGCCCGGGTCGTACTGGGCGGTGGTCGAGCGGGCCGTGGAGGCGTCCGGGGCGGACTGGACGTTCCTGCGCCCGGTCGGCTTCGCCGCCAACACACTGATGTGGGCCGAGCAGATCCGGGCCGGCGACGTGGTGCGGTGGCCGTACCGGGACGCGGCCCGGTCACTGGTCCACGAGCGGGACCTGGCCGAGGTGGCCGTCGCGGCGCTCACCTCCGACCGGTACCGGGGCGCCCGGCTGCTGCTCTCCGGGCCGGCGACGATCACCCAGCAGGAGCAGGTACGCGCCATCGGTGCGGCGATCGGGCGGGACCTGCGCTGGGCGGAGATGCCCCGGGAGGAGGCGCGCGCCATGCTCGCCGCCGCGTTCGGCGACCCGTCTTTCGCCGACGCGGCGCTGGACGGCTGGGCGGCCTTCGTCGCGCACCCCGAGCAGGTCACCGACACCGTGGAGCGGGTCACCGGGCACCCCGCCCGCAGCTACCGGGAGTGGGTCGCCGACCACGTCGCCACCTTCCGCTGAGCCGTCAGCCGCCGCGGACCGCCGTGCCGGTCGCTCGTGGCGAGCGACCGGCGCCGGCCGAGGTCACTCCAGCTCGTGCAGCATCAGCTGGCGGGCTGCCTCGGTGATCGAGCCGGACAGGCTCGGGTAGATCGTGATGGTCTGGGCCAGCTCGTTGACGGTGAGGTTGTTCTCCACCGCCATGGTGATCGGCAGGATCAGCTCGCTGGCCTTCGGCGCCACCACCACACCACCGATCACCTGGCCGCTGGCCGGCCGGCAGAACAGCTTGACGAAGCCGTCGGCCAGGTCGTCCATCTTCGCCCGGGCGTTGCCGGACAGCGGCAGCATCACCTCACGGGCCGGCACCTTGCCCGCGTCCACCTCGTCCTGGGACACCCCGACGGTGGCCAGCTCCGGGTCGGTGAAGACGTTCGCCGCGACGGTCCGCAGCCGCAGCGGCCGGACCGCCTCGCCGAGCGCGTGCCACATCGCGATCCGGCCCTGCATGGCCGCGACGCTGGCCAGCGGCAGCACCCCGGTGCAGTCGCCGGCCGCGTAGACGCCGGGCACGTTGGTGCGGGACACCCGGTCGACCGTGACGTAACCGCCCCGGGCCAGCTCGACGCCGTACTCGGCCAGGCCCAGGCCGGCGGTGTTCGGGATCGAGCCGACCGCGATCAGCGCGTGCGAGCCGGTCACCGTACGACCGTCGGAGAGCTGCACCTCGACGCCGTCGTCGGTGCGCCGGACGGCGTCCGCGCGGGAGTTGTTCAGGATGCTCATGCCCCGGTTGCGGAACACCCGCTCGATCGCCATGGCCGCGTCGGCGTCCTCGTGCGGCATCACCCGGTCGCGGCTGGAGACCAGCGTCACCCGCACCCCCATCGCCAGGTACGCGCTGGCGAACTCGGCGCCGGTCACGCCGGAGCCCACCACGATCAGGTGCTCGGGCAGCTCGGGCAGGTCGTACACCTGGCGCCAGGTGAGGATCCGCTCGCCGTCCGGGACGGCGGTGGGCAACTGGCGCGGGGTGGCGCCGGTGGCCACCAGCACGGTGGACGCGGCGATCGAGTACTCCTCGTCACCGTCGGCAGGGGTGACCACCACCCGGTGGGTGTGACCGAGCGTGTCCTCGCCGAGCCGGGCGGTGCCGGCGACGAAGCTGACGCCGGCCTTCACCAGCTTGGCGTGGATGTCGGCGGACTGGGCCAGCGCCAGCCGCTTCACCCGCTCGTGCACCGCGCTGGCGTCGACGGTCACCGCCTCCAGGCCGTCGGAGTGCACCCCGAACTCCTCGGTGTCCCGGTAGCCGGTGACCACCTCCGAGCTGGCGATGAAGGTCTTCGACGGCACGCAGTCGGACAGCACGCAGGCGCCGCCCGCCCCCTCGGCCTCCACCACGGTCACGTCGGCGTCCAGCTGGGCGGCGACCAGCGCCGCCTCGTAGCCGGCCGGCCCCCCGCCGATGATCACGATGTGGCTCACAGGGCGATCCTTCCGTCAGTGCTCATGGTGACTTTCTTCTCCCCCGCCGGTCCGACACGCACCGTCGTATTCTCCCCCACCCGCCCGGACGACTATCGTCATCGCCGTGCGTCACTACGCGGCCTACGGCTCAAACCTCGACCCCGCCCGGATGCGCGCCTACTGCCCGCACTCGCCGATGGTGGGCGTCGGCTGGCTGGAGGGGTGGCGGCTGACCTTCGCGGGCGACGACGTGATCGGCTGGGAGGGCTCGGTCAGCACCGTGGTGGAGTCCCCCGGCGACCGGGTCTTCGTGGCGCTCTACGACATCCACCCGTACGACGCCGCCCAGCTCGACGAGATCGAGGGCGTGACCGCCGGCACGTACCGCAAGCTCACCGTGCGGGTCTCGACGCTGGACGGGGACGTGACCGCCTGGGTGTACGTCTTCGACGGGTACGAGGGCGGCCTGCCGACCTCGTGGTACCTGTCGGAGATCGCGAACGCGGCGGAGAAGGCGGGCGCGCCGGACGACTACGTCACCGAGCTGCGGTCCCGCCCCACCGGCACCGCGTCGGCGTAGCGCGTATCGCACCCGTTCAGTCTGCTCCGGGCGCGGTCGGGAGCCACCGGCGGCCCCCGTACGGGTCGCGCATCACACAGCGGCGGCCGGGACGACCCGCTCGTACATGTCGGTCCAGCGCACCTCGCGCAGCCCCACCGAGCGGTAGAGGGTGACCGGGGCGGTCGGGTTGGCCAGGTCGACGCCGAGCCCGGCGCCGGCGCGGCCTTTGGCCGCGTACGTGGCGAAGGCCCGGCGCAGCAGCGCCGCGCCCACCCCGCGCCGGCGGTGCTCCGGCAGCACGGACAGCGTCCGCACCCACCCCAGGCCGTGCTCCAGCGCCTGGTCCGAGGAGACCAGGGCACCCGCCGGTACGCCGTCGACCTCGGCCACGAACCACTCGTCCCAGACCTGGCAGGAGGCGGGGACGTGCGCCCGCCAGTGGTCGAAGTCCACCGGCTCGTAGTCCGGGGTGTCCCGGAACGCGGTGTCGTAGATCCGGTGGAAGTCCCGCAGGTCGGCCTCGTCGCCGGCGCGCAGCGGGCGGACGGTCACCCCGGGCGGGGGCGGCGGCTCGGCGGGCAGGTCGGCCAGCTGACGGGTCATCCGGACGTACCGCTTGAGCCGGGTGAAACCGGCCTCGGTCAGCTCGCCGGCCCAGCGGGTCTCCGGGGCGAAGACGCCGGTGCGCACGGTCAGCTCGGGCAGCCCGCGCTCGGCCGCCCGCTCGGCCGTCCGGGCGAGCTGCCGGGCCAGCAGCGGGGCCCGCAGCCGCGCCGCCCGCTCCGGGTCGACGTAGACCTCGATCCACTCCCGCCCCACCCCGGTCGGGTTGGCCACCAGCGACCAGGCGACGACCCGACCGTCCGGGTCGGTGACCAGCCAGGAGTCCCGCGCCGGATCGAAGAACGGGGCGGTGAGGCAGTCCCGGACGTCCTCGGCGGCGAAGTCCGGGTAGCCGACGGCGAACGTGTCGGCCGCGTGCACCACGGTCAGGATGGCGGGCACGTCGTCGAGGGTGGGGCGGCGGGCGGTCCAGCCGGCGGGGAGCGTCACGGTCGACGATTGTGGCAGCGGCCCGGCCGCCGCGCCGCCCGATTACCGCGCGCCCGGTGCGGCCACCCCGGCCCGGACGGCGGTGAGCAGCTCCAACAGCTCGGCGCCCTCGCCGGGCCGCAACGCCCGGAACGCCGTGGCCACCAGCCGGTCGGTGACCGCCTCCGCCCACAGCCGCCGCCGCACCAGCGGCCCGACCGGCGGGTACGGCGGCGACCAGCCGCACGCCGTCGCGCCGGCCGCGCCCTCCGGGCCGGCCAGCACCGCCTCCAGCGGCGTCATCCCGCCGGCCCGCACGGCCAGCAGGTACGCCCCGGTGAAGTGCTCCCGCAGCAGCAGCAGCGCGACCGACGCCCGGGCGCCCGCGGCGTGCTCCGGCACCGGCATGGCCCGCCAGGCGGCGAAGAGCGGCATGCCGGTCGGGTCGGCGGCGGCCACCACCCGTTCCAGCAGCGCGGCCAGCCGGGGCATCCCGGGCAGGTCGTCCAGGTGCTGGGCGCCCCACCGGCAGCACTCGGCGAGGTTGGCCGCAGCCACCTCCAGCGGGGGAACCACCCGGGCGGCGGCGTCCCACCCGTCGGCCACCGCGTCCGGGGCGATGAAGCCCAGCGCGGCGGCGACCGTCTCGGCGCGGACGTCGCCGAGGGCGCCGGCCCGGCCGGTGATGTAGAACGCCCAGCCGGAGATGCCCAGCAGCCGGGCCCGGCGCAGCGTGCCGGGGCAGCGGCCGAAAGCCTCGCCCAGCTCCAGCACGGCGGGCTTGCTGGCGGCCGCCAACTGTTCCGGCGTCACCCGGGTCGCCCGTTCGCCGCATTCATCGGGCTCATTCTCACCGGTCGTCGGCCTCCGCGGCATCCCCCACTTCGGCATCGACCGCCTCGATCGCGGCCTCCACCTCGCCGGCCCGCCGGCGGGCGGCGGTCAGCGTCCGCTCGGCTCCCCGCCGGGCCAGCTTCGCGCGGCTCAGCTCCTGCTCGATCGCCGCACGCCGGCGCTCCAGCTCGGCCAGCTCGGCCTCGATCGCGTCCAGGGCGCCGGAAGCGTCCCGCTCCGCCCGCACCGCGCCGGCCAGCTCGGAATCCGCCCGCTCGTGGTCGGTACGCGCCGCCGCCAGCTCCCGTTCCAGCACCCGCCGCCGCTTGGCGCGGTCGGCCCGGGCGGCCCGGGCGGCGGCGCGCTCGTCCCGTTCCCGGCGCTCCTCGGCCCGCCGGGCCGCCGCGTCGCCCGCCCGGCCCCGGGGCGGCTCCGGGGCGGTCGGCTCCTCGTCGGCGCCACCGGTCACCAGCCGCAGCTGCGGGCGGGGCACCTCGCCGAAGCCCGCGTAGTGGGCGGCCCGCAGCAACCGGCCGGAGCGGACCTGCTCGGCCACCTCGGGGTCGGCCAGCGCCGCGTTGAGCGTCGCCTCCACCTCGCCCAGCGGCAGCTTCCCGGCCGACGGGGCGTCCGGGGTGGCGGCGGCGATCCGGCGTACCTCGGCCACCAGCGCAGCCACCACGGCCCGCCGCTGGGCGGAGAGCTCGCGCAGCTTCGCGCCCTTGAGGTCGCGCTGGGCGGCCCGCAGCGCCTCGGCCAGCGGGCCCAGGTCGGCGACCAGCTCGGGGCGGTCCAGCGCGAGCAGGTTGACCAGCCAGGCCGCCACGGTGGGCCGCTTGAGCCGGGCGATCTGCCGGGCCGCGGCGACGTCACCGGCCTGGCGGGCCTCGGCGACGGCGGCGTCCCGGGCGGCGACGAACCGGTCCGGCGGCGCGCGGTAGAGCCGCTGCGCCACGTCGGCGGGAACGGTGGGCACGGTTGACACGGTGCTTCCTACCTTCGCGACTGCGGGGCTCGCAGAACCGGCTCACTCCTCGCGCTCATGGGTCAGGCGTCGATCCGGGTGCCCGGCTCGAGGCGCTGGTAGTCGGTGCCGGACAGCGCGGTGTACTGCCGGTCGAGGACGCCGTACCCGTTGGCGTTGAGCAACGCGTCGTGCAGGGCGTACGCCCGGCGCGGCGCGACCGCCCGGATGAAGTCGACCACCTCGGAGAACTTCGACCAGGGCGCGTGGATGGGCGCGAAGAGCGTGTCCACCTCGACGCCCGCGGGCACGTGCAGCGCGTCGCCGGGGTGGTAGACCGCGCCGGCCAGCAGGTACCCCAGGTTGTCGACCACCGGGATGTCGGGGTGGATGACCGCGTGCCGGCCGCCGTGGGCGGTGACCGGCACGCCGGCGGCGGTGAACGCGTCACCGGGGCGTACCGGGGTGAGCGCCTCGGCCGCGTCGCCCAGGGTGGTGGCGAGCGAGGCCGGCCCGTGGATCGGGAACGGCCGGCGGCCGAGCGCGCGGGTCACCGCCTCGACGTCCAGGTGGTCGGGGTGTTCGTGGGTGATCAGCACCGCGTCCGCCCCATCGAGCGCCGCCGGGTCGCTGAACACCCCGGGGTCGACCACCAACACCCCGCCGTCGTGCTCCACCCGCAGGCAGGAGTGGGCGTACTTGGTGACTCGCATCGTGACTCCTCCACCACCGAATCGTGACGTCCTGGAGGCAGTCTGCCGGAACCGGCGCGGTGTCGCGCCGCGTCCGAGGCATCACATCGCGAAGGACGGAGCGGGGATGAACGTACGAGGTGGGCGCCGTCGCACGGCAGTGTGCGCGGCGACGGTGGGGCTGGCGGCGGTGCTGCTGGCCGGCTGCGGGTCGGGCGCGGACTCGGGCGACAGCAGCGGGTCACGGGCGGACGCGCCGGCCGGCGGGGCGGCCGAGCCGGGCAAGGCGGAACCGGGGAAGGCCGGGGCGGGCGCGCCGGACCTGCGGGTCGACCAGCGGGCGATCGTCTACACCGGAACGATGGAGGTGGAGGTAGACGACGTGGACCGGGCGGCCCGCCGGGCCACGGCCGCGGTGACGGCGGCCGGCGGCTTCGTCGGCGGCGACAACCGGCACAGCGAGGACGCGGTGGCGGAGGCCCGGCTGGAGCTGCGGGTGCCGGCCGCGAGGTTCACCGCGCTCGTCGACGAACTGGCCGGCTACGGCCGGCAGCGCAGTCGCGAGGTGCACACCGAGGACGTCACCGACGAGACCGTCGACCTGGACGCCCGGATCGCCACCCAGCGGGCCCGGGTGGACAGTGCCCGGAAGCTGCTCGCCCGGGCCACCTCGATCAGCGAGCTGACGACGCTGGAGGACGAGGTCGGCAAGCGGGAGGCCGACCTCGCCTCGCTGGAGGCGAAGAAGCGCCGGCTGGCCGACCTGACCGCGCTGTCCACCATCACGGTGACGTTCACCGGGGCGGACGCGTCGACCGCCGGCGAGGCGACCGACACCGGTTTCCTGGTGGGGCTGCGCGGTGGTTGGCGGGTCTTCGTCGCCTCGATGGGCGTGCTGCTCACCGTGCTCGGCGCGCTGCTGCCGTGGCTGCTGGTGCTGGGCGTACCGCTGACCGCGCTGGTGGTGGCGCTGCGCCGCCGCCGGCGAAACCGGCCCCCGGCGGCCCCGCTCGGCGCCCTGCGCCCGCCGGCCTCCGTCGGGCCGTGGCCGACGCCGGCCGGGCAGCACCCACCGACGCGACCGGCCCCGCCGGTGCCGACCCAGGGCGGCCCGCAGGCGACACCGGCACCGGGTGGGGCGCCGACGGCGACCGCTACCGAGCCGCCGCCAGCGCCCGCAGCGCCGTCTGCACCATGAGGCGTACCCCGGCGGGGATGGCCCGCTCGTCCACGTCGAACGAACCCCGGTGCAGGTCCACGTTGGGCCCGGACCGGCCGACGCCGAGGCGGGCCAGCGCGCCGGGGACGTACTCCAGGTACCAGGAGAAGTCCTCGCCGCCCATGCTCTGCGGGGTCTCGGCGATGCCCTCCGGGCCGAGCGCGGCCGCGGTGGCGGCGGTCAGCACCTGGATCGCCCGGGCGTCGTTGCTGACCGGCGGGCGGCCGCGCAGGTACTCCAGGTCGACCGTGGCGCCGGTGGGCGCGAGGACGTCCCGGACGACCTGAGCCACGATCTTGGGCGCCTGCTCCCAGGTGTCGCGGTCCATCACCCGCAGGGTGCCCGAGGCGGACGCCTCGGAGGGGATGACGTTGTACCGGGTGCCGGCCGAGGCGTGGCCGAACACCAGCAGCAGCCCGCTGTTGGCCGGCACCCGGCGGCTGACCAGGGCCGGCACCTCGGTGACCAGCCGGCCCAGCGCGTCGACCAGGTCGACGGTCAGGTGCGGGCGGGCGGTGTGGCCGCCCGGGCCGGTGAGCCGGACGGTGACGTTGTCGGCCGCGGCGGTGATCGGGCCGACCCGCAGCCCGACCTTGCCGACCGGCAGGGCCGGGTCGCAGTGCAGCGCGAAGATCTGCACCACGTCCTCCAGGCCGCCGGCCTCGATCACCTCCAGCGAGCCGCAGGGCAGGATCTCCTCCGCCGGCTGGAAGATCAGCCGGACCCGCCCGTCGAGCTGGCCGAGGTCCTTGAGCTGGGCCAGCAGCATGCCCACCCCGAGCAGCACCGTGGTGTGCACGTCGTGACCGCAGGCGTGGCAGGCGCCGTCCACCGTGGACCGGTAGGCGACGTCCTTCGGGTCGCTCAGCGGCAGCGCGTCGATGTCGGCGCGGAGCGCGATCACCGGCCCGTCCGGGCGCCCGTCGATGTCGCAGACCACCCCGTTGCCCTTGGGCAGCAGCCGCGGCTGCAGGCCGGCCAGGGAGAGCTCGCGCGCGATCAGCGCGGCCGTCTCGAACTCCTCGCCGGACAGCTCCGGGTGGGAGTGGATGTGCCGGCGGGTGGCGATGAGGCCGGGCACCCGCAGCGCCAGCAGGTGATCCAGCTCGCCCGGCAGGGGCTGGGATCCGGACGGCGCCTCGGGCCAGGACGACGCCAGCTGGCCGCCGTTGGGCAGCGTCAACGCACTCGTCACGTCGAATTCTCGATCACTAGGAATGGATGGATCTTCGGGGCGGACAGCAGACAGCCTAGACCTCCGTCGGTGACGCTGCGCAACCTCGCTACGGTAGTGATCAGACCGCGCAGCGTCACTTACCCCCTGGTGAGAGGGCTCGAAAATCTGCGGGACAGCAGGTAGATCGGGTTCGAACGCCGTCATCTGCCCCACACCTCCTACACCGCGTAACCGTGCCGGCGGTCGCTAAATCGCCGTCGATCCGGGGCCGTCGTTCCGAATTGTCGCATTAGTCGCACCGATTAACTGACGCTCCGACAATTACCCGACGACCGTGGGCGGTCAGCCGACTCCAGAGCGTGGCACGACCGCACTGGCCACGACCGGACACGCTGTCCGTCCCGGATCACCCGTTCGGGTTACCCCGCAACACCGGTGACACACGCCCCACCCGCCGGTCGTACTCCTGGGCGCGACGACCGGGCCGCGTGCCGGCATCGGTTCCCGGTGACCGACCGTAGCGCGGCCGGGCCGCCGAGCGTCAGAACCGGTCGCTCGGCCGGTACGTCCCCCACACCTGGCGCAGCGTCCCGCAGACCTCGCCCACGGTGGCCCGGGCCCGCAGCGCCTCCTTCATCGGGTAGAGCACGTTCGCGTCGCCCTCGGCGGCGGCCCGCAGCTCGGCCAGGGCCCGCTCCACCGCGCCGGAGTCCCGCTCGGCGCGCAGCTTCGCCAGCCGCTCGGCCTGGGCCGCCTCGATCGTCGGGTCCACCCGCAGCGGCTCGTACGGCTCGTCGGCGTCGACGGTGAACCGGTTGAGCCCGACCACCACCCGCTCACCCGAGTCGATCTCCTGGGCGATCCGGTACGCCGACTGCTCGATCTCGCGCTTCTGGAAGCCCGCCTCGATGGCGTCCACCGCCGAGCCGTGGTCGGCCACCCGCTCCATCAGCTCCACCGCGGCCGCCTCGATCTCGGCGGTCATCGCCTCCACCACGTACGACCCGGCGAACGGGTCGACGGTGGCGGTCAGGTCCGTCTCGTACGCCAGCACCTGCTGGGTCCGCAGCGCCAGCCGGGCGGCCTTCTCGGTGGGCAGCGCGATCGCCTCGTCGAAGCTGTTGGTGTGCAGCGACTGGGTGCCGCCGAGCACCGCGCCGAGCCCCTGCACCGCCACCCGGACCAGGTTCACCTCGGGCTGCTGGGCGGTCAGCTGCACGCCCGCGGTCTGGGTGTGGAACCGCAGCATCATCGACTTCGGGTCCTTGGCGCCGAAGTCGTCACGCATCAGCCGGGCCCAGATCCGCCGGGCCGCGCGGAACTTCGCCACCTCCTCCAGCAGCGTGGTGCGGGCCACGAAGAAGAACGACAGCCGGGGCGCGAAGTCGTCCACGGCCAGCCCGGCCTCCAGCGCGGCCCGGACGTACTCCACGCCGTTGGCCAGCGTGAACGCGATCTCCTGCGCGGGCGTCGCGCCGGCCTCGGCCATGTGGTAGCCGGAGATGGAGATGGTGTTCCACTTGGGCACCTCGGCGCGGCAGTACGCGAAGGTGTCGGCCACCAGCCGCAGCGACGGCTTCGGCGGGAAGATGTACGTCCCCCGGGCGATGTACTCCTTGAGGATGTCGTTCTGGATGGTGCCGTTGAGCGCGCCGCCGGCGACCCCGTTCTCCTCGGCGACGAGCTGGTAGAGCAGCAGCAGCACCGAGCCGGGGGCGTTGATCGTCATCGAGGTGGAGACCTTGTCCAGCGGGATGCCGGCGAACAGCAGCCGCATGTCCTCGATGGAGTCGATCGCCACCCCGACCTTGCCCACCTCGCCGTGCGCGATCGGGTCGTCCGAGTCGTACCCCATCTGGGTGGGCAGGTCGAAGGCGACCGACAGGCCCATCGTGCCGGCGCGCAGCAGCTGGTGGTAGCGCGCGTTGGACTCGGTGGCCGTGCCGAAGCCGGCGTACTGCCGCATGGTCCACGGCCGGGAGGTGTACATGGTGGGGTAGACCCCACGGGTGTACGGGAACTCGCCCGGCC
This sequence comes from Micromonospora sp. NPDC000089, assembly GCF_042899365.1. Taxonomy (NCBI): domain Bacteria; kingdom Bacillati; phylum Actinomycetota; class Actinomycetes; order Micromonosporales; family Micromonosporaceae; genus Micromonospora; species Micromonospora sp. NPDC000089. Next base: position 166,569 of record NZ_JBIAZT010000008.1, on the reverse strand, counting down.
CGCCGAGCCGGTCGTCCAACTCCCCCGGCAGGTCGTCGGCCGTGTAGACGGCCTTGATGGGGAAACCGGACTCGCTCGACCGTTCGCTCATCACCGGATGGTAGGACGCCGGACGGCATCGATGGGTGAGGGATACCGCACACACGCGGCGGCGACCGACGCGTCGACCCCAGGTGAACAACCGGGTACCTACCGTCTGGTTCGGCAAAGGACCGCCGCGTCGGGTTTCGCATCGGGCGTCGGAACCAGCAAGATAGGGGGGTTGTGTCCCAGCCCCCTCGATATCCCCCGGTGGCTTTTCTGTGACTCAGATCCCGACGTGGAGCGGCGGACCAGTCAGTCCCTCCAACGGACGCGCGGCACCCGGCACCACCATCGGTGGGCGCTACTCGCTGCGCTCCGCGGTGGGCAACGGCGGCATGGGCACGGTCTGGCGTGCCGCCGACACCCTGCTGCGGCGTGACGTGGCGGTCAAGGAGGTCGTGCTGCCCCCCGGGCTGGCCCCCAGCGACCGGGACGCCATGTACGAACGCACCCTGCGCGAGGCCCGCGCCGCCGCGGCCATCCAGCATCCGGCCGTGGTGCAGGTGTACGACGTGGTCACCGAGGGTGGCCGCCCCTGGATCGTGATGGAGCTGCTGGATGCCCGCAGCCTGGCCGACATGGTGATCGAGGACGGCCCGGTGGCGCCGCGCGCGGTCGCCAAGATCGGTGTGGCGCTGCTCGGCGCGCTCGAGGTGGCCCACGCGAACGGCGTGCTGCACCGCGACGTCAAGCCGGCCAACGTGCTGATCTGCACCGACGGGCGCTGCGTGCTGACCGACTTCGGGGTGGCCCGGATGCCCACCGACGTGCAGCTCACCACGCCCGGCATGGTGCTGGGCTCGCCGCACTTCATCTCCCCCGAGCGGGCCATGGGCCAGGAGTTCGGCCCGCCCAGCGACCTGTTCTCGCTCGGCGTGACGCTCTACACCGCGGTGGAGGGGCGCCCGCCGTTCGACCGGGGGGACCCGATCGAGACCATGCACGCCGTGGTCGAGGACCCGCCGGCCACCCCGCAGCGCAGCGGCCCGCTGACCCGGGTGCTGATGGGCCTGCTGGAGAAGGACCCGGCCCGCCGGCTCGACGTGCACACCGCCAGGGCGATGCTCCGCGAGCTGCTCGCCGGCCCGCTGACCAGCACGGCGACCGCGGTCAACTCGGTCACCGACCCGTACGCGGTGGTGCCGGTGCAGCGTCCCGCCGCGCCCCCGGCCCCGCCCGCCGCGCCGGAGCCCAAGCCGAGCGGCCAGATCGGCGGCCGGGCGATGATCGGCCCGGGCGAGTCGTTGACCGACCGGTTGGCGGCGCTGCGGCGCGGCGAGCGGCCCACCCCGGCCACGCCGGCCCCGGCCGCCGGCCTCGAGGAGACCAGCGCGGACGCCCTGGCCGGCCCGCTGCACACCCCCACCGGCGCGATGCCCACCGCGGGTCGCCCGCCGGCCGGGTACCCGGGCGCCCCGGAAGCCGGGTTCGCCGGCGGCCCGGACGCCACCCGGCGGATCGGCGCCGGCGACACCACCCAGCGGGTCTACGGCGGTTCCGCCGACACCACCCAGCGGGTGTACGCCGGCGGCGCGGACAGCACCCAGCCGGTGTACGGCGGCGGTCAGTGGTCGGTGCCCGGCACCGGCCAGTCCTGGACGTCCCCGGCGACCGCCCCGACCGGCGGCGGCACCGGTGGCGCCCTCGACCGGGCGAAGGCGCTCGGCGGCAACCTGGTCGGCACCGTCAAGGGCTGGCCCCGCAAGCTCCAGCTCGCCGCGGCCGGCGGCGTCGCCGTGCTGCTGCTGCTCGGCATCGTGGCGCTGACCAGCGGCGGCGACCCGCAGCCGCCGGCGCCGACGCAGGCCCAGCCGACCGCCCCGGCGGCCGGCCCGCTGCCGGAGATGCAGGAGCACAACGCCAAGGGCGTGCAGCTCATGGTCCCCAAGGGCTGGCAGAAGGCGACCGGCGGCTCCTACGTCGACTACGTCGACCCGGCCGACGAGGGGCGCAAGGTGCGCATCCTGGCCGAGAAGTGGAAGGGCACGCCCGACCGCTGGGCGGAGGTCGCCCAGAACTTCCTGCGCACCAAGAGCACCACCTGCGGCAAGCCGTACACCCAGGTCGCGATGAACGATCAGGGCACGGCGGGCAAGCCGGGCGTCCAGTTCGAGTACACCTGCGGCGAGGGCGACGCGATGCGGCACGGCGTGTGGCGGGGCGTGCTGAGTGACGGGAAGATGTACTCCTTCTACCTCACCTCCAGCCAGGCGAACTTCGCGGAGAGCAAGCCGATCTTCGACGAGATGGCGAAGACGTTCCAGCTCACCGCGGCCAACTGAGTCGAGGCCGACCGGACGTGGTGCTCCGCCGCCGTGCTATCCATAGGCAATGGCGGCGGAGACCACTGACCTTGACCAGATTCGCGACCAGGCCCGGCGCTGGCTCGACGACGACCCGGACCCGGCCAGCCGGGAAGAGCTGCGGGCGGTGCTCGACGGGCTGCCGGGCAGCGCGCCGGAGCTGGCCGACCGGTTCGCCGGGCCGCTGACCTTCGGCACCGCCGGGCTGCGCGGCCCGCTGCGGGCCGGCCCCAACGGCATGAACCTCGCCGTGGTCACCCGGGCCGCCGCCGGGCTGGTCGGCTGGCTCGCCGCCCAGGGCGGCGAGGGTCCGCTGGTCATCGGGTACGACGCCCGGCACGGTTCCCGGGCGTTCGCCGAGCGCACCGCCGAGGTGGCCACCGGAGCGGGCCGGCCGGCGCTGCTGCTGCCCCGACCCCTGCCCACCCCGGTGCTGGCGTACGCCGTCCGGCAGCTGGGCGGGGTGGCCGGCGTGATGGTGACCGCCAGCCACAACCCGCCGCAGGACAACGGCTACAAGGTCTACCTGGGCGCGCGGCTCGGTGGGCCGCTGGGCGCGGGCGCGCAGATCGTGCCGCCGGCCGACGCCGGCATCGAGGCGGCCATCCGGGCGGTCGGCCCGCTGGCGCAGGTGCCGCTCGGCCCGCCCGGCCAGACCCTCGGTGACGACGTCGTCGCGTCGTACGTCGACCGGGCGGCCGCCGTGGTCGACCCGGGCGGTCCGCGCGACCTGCGGGTGGCGTACACGCCGCTGCACGGGGTGGGCGCGGCGGTGCTCACCGCGGCGTTCGCCCGGGCCGGCTTCGGGGTGCCCGGGGTGGTGCCCGACCAGGCGGAGCCGGATCCGGCCTTCCCGACGGTGAGCTTCCCCAACCCGGAGGAGCCCGGCGCGGTCGACCACCTGGTCGCCCTCGCCGACACGATCGACGCCGACCTGGCGATCGCCAACGACCCGGACGCGGACCGCTGCGCGGTGGCCGTCCGGGACGCCTCGACCGGCGGCTGGCGGATGCTTCGCGGCGACGAGGTGGGCGCGCTGCTCGCGGACCACCTGATGCGCCGCGGGGTGACCGGCCTGTACGCCACCACGATCGTGTCGTCGTCCCTGCTGCGGGCGATGTGCGCGGCCCGGGGGCTGCCGTACGACGAGACGCTGACCGGGTTCAAGTGGATCGTCCGGGCCGGTGGTGGGGCACAGCCGCTGGTCTTCGGGTACGAGGAGGCGCTGGGCTACTGCGTGGCACCGGAGCACGTCCGGGACAAGGACGGCATCACCGCCGCGCTGACCGTCGCCGAGCTGGCCGCCGGCCTCAAGGCGCAGGGCCGCACGCTGACCGACCGGCTGGACGAGCTGGCCGCCGAGTTCGGCGTGCACCACACCGACCAGCTCTCGGTGCGGGTGGACGACCTGCGGGTGATCACGGGCGCGATGGCCCGGATCCGCGCCGCCACCCCGGCCACCCTGCTCGGGCACCCGGTCACCGCGGTGGAGGACCTGCTCCCCGCCTCGGACGTGGTGGTGCTGCGCACCGACGCCGCCCGGGTGGTGATCCGCCCCTCCGGCACCGAGCCGAAGCTCAAGGCGTACCTGGAGGTGGTGGAGCCGGTCGCGGACGGCGACGTCGCGGCGGCCCGCACCCGCGCCCAGGCCGCCGTCGCGGCGCTCCGCACGGAGATCGCCGCCGCGTTGGGCGTCTAGCCCTCTCGGGGCGGTGGGTGCGCGGGCGCGGTGGCGTCGCACCCCCAGCGGCGCGGGGCCCATCACCCACGGTGACCGTAGCGGGACGACCGGCCGACCCCGCTCGGACGCTTTGCTCTGCTGCCATTGACGCTACAGCTACGAAGGGTGGCTGTCGCGTCGGTGGCAGCAGAGCAAAGCGGGGAGCGAGGGTGCGCCGGCGCTTCCCGGTGCGCGGACAAAGCAGCAGCTCAGCGCCGCGCACCGGGCGGTGCGGCGGCCGGGGCGACAGTTGAGTGCCGCCCCGCCGTCACAGTGAGTAATGGCGGCTCAGGCGGAAGGCCGCGAGCACGCCGGGTGACGATCGGCGATTCAGGGGAGCTTGCCCAGGGCGTGGTCGACGGCCTGGCCCAGGGCGGCGATGACCAGGCCCACCGACGGGCGGACCACCGAGTCGTCCAGGCTGACCGTGCCGGAGAAGCCGGCGCCGCCGGCGATCTCCTCCAGCCGGCGGTGCGCGTCCGCGGCCGCCTCGCCGGTCAGGCCGAGCGCCGGTTCCATCCGCAGCACCGCCACCAGGGTGGCCAGCGCGGCGGTGCGCTCGTCCGGCAGCTGCCCGTCGGCCAGCGCCTCGGCCAGCCGGCGGCGGGTCTCCTGCTCCACCGAGCGGTCCGCCACCGGGTAGCGGTGCACCACGATGAACTCCAGCTCGGTCTCCTCCACGTCCCGGACCACGCCCCGGTCGACCAGGTCCTGGAGGATGCGGTCCCGCAGGCCGTGGCGCAGCCGCTGCACCCAGGAGGACGGGGTGTGCGGGGTGTCGGCCGCGATCCGGGCCAGCACCGCGTCAAGGATCGGTTCACCGACCGGCGTCGGGTCGGCGGCCACCAGGTTCCCCTCGGCGTACGCGACCCGGCCGGCCAGCGCCAGCTCGACCAGGACGGCGGCGGCCATCCCCAGGTCCAGCCCGATCCGGGTCATGGTCGCCCGGCCGGTCTCGTCGTCGTACCCCAGCAGCAGCAGCTCTTCGGCGAGCGCAACACCAGTCATGGCCCGGAACGGTAGCGCCTGCGCGCACCCGACGGGGTACCAACTCGCCCGCCGCCGGGGCGGGGAGCTCAGAACCGGGGCATTCCGCCGAACTGGCGGTCGCCCGCGTCGCCCAGGCCGGGGACGATGAACATGTCGTCGTTCAGGCCCTCGTCGATGCTCGCCGTCACCAGGCGCAGCGGCAGGCCCGACTTCTCCAGCCGGGCGATGCCGACCGGGGCGGCCAGCACGCAGAGCACGGTGATGTCGGTGCAGCCCCGGTCGGCGAGCAGCCGGCAGCAGTGCTCCAGCGAGCCGCCGGTGGCCAGCATCGGGTCGAGCACCAGCACCGGCAGGCCGGCCAGGTCGCGCGGCAGCGACTCCATGTACGCCCGCGGCTCGTACGTCTTCTCGTCCCGGGCCAGGCCGACGAAGCCCATCGACGACTCGGGCAGCAGGCCGAGCGCGGCGTCGGCCATGCCCAGGCCGGCCCGCAGCACCGGCACCAGCAGCGGCGGGTTGGCCAGCCGGGTGCCCTCGGTGCCGGTGACCGGCGTCTGCACCGGGTACCGCTCGACGGGGAAGGTGCGCGCGGCCTCGTACACCAGCATGGTGGTGAGTTCGTGCAGTGCGGCCCGGAACGACGACGAGTCGGTCCGGGCGTCCCGCATGGCGGTCAGCCGCGACTGGGCGAGCGGGTGGTCAATGACGTGTACGTCCACGGTCGCTCAACCTACCGCCCCGGGCGCGCCGCCGGTGCGGGTGCGGGGTGACCAGCGACGCCGCTCACGTGTGGCCCACCCGACGGAGGGAACGTGACCAAGATCACCCGACGCGCGGATGCGTAGACTTCGGGGCATGACGGCGACAGCGACGTCGGCCCGGTCGGACCTGACCGAACTGGGACGATCCGAGACCGCTCTGCGGACCTTCCTGCACGGCCTGCCGGGCGTGGACCAGGTCGGCGCGGAGCAGCGGGCGGCACAGCTCGGCACCCGCTCCATCAAGACCACCGCCAAGGCCCAGGCGATCGACCTGGCCATCCGGATGGTCGACCTGACCACCCTGGAGGGGGCGGACACCCCGGGCAAGGTGCGGGCGCTGGCCGCGAAGGCGCTGCGCCCCGACCCGGCCGACCCGTCCTGCCCACACGTCGGCGCGGTCTGCGTCTACCCGGCGATGGTCCCGTACGTGGCCGAGGTGCTGCGCGGCAGCGACGTGCACCTGGCCAGCGTGGCTACCTCGTTCCCCTCCGGTCAGGCCCCGCTGGAGATCAAGCTGGCCGACGTCCGGGCGGCCGTCGAGGCCGGCGCCGACGAGATCGACATGGTGATCAACCGGGGCGCGTTCCTGGCCGGCCGCTACTCCGAGGTCTACGACGAGATCGTTGCGGTCAAGGAAGCCTGCGGCCCTGCTGATGGCGGTCACCAGGGGCGACCGGCAGCCCACCTCAAGGTGATCCTGGAAACCGGCGAGCTGGCCACCTACGACAACGTGCGCCGGGCCTCCTGGCTGGCCATGCTGGCCGGCGGCGACTTCATCAAGACCTCCACCGGCAAGGTGCCGGCCGCGGCCACGCTGCCGGTGACCCTGGTGATGCTGGAGGCGGTCCGCGACTTCCGCGCGGCCACCGGCCGGCAGGTCGGCGTGAAGCCGGCCGGCGGCATCAAGAACACCAAGGACGCGATCAAGTACCTGGTGATGGTCAACGAGACCGTCGGCCCGGACTGGCTCGACCCGGACTGGTTCCGCTTCGGCGCGTCCAGCCTGCTCAACGACCTGCTCATGCAGCGCACCAAGCTGACGACCGGCGTCTACTCCGGTCCCGACTACTTCACCCTGGACTGAGCGTGATGTTCGAATACGCCCCTGCGCCCGAGTCCCGCTCGGTGGTGGACCTCAAGCCCTCGTACGGGCTGTTCATCGACGGCGAGTTCGTCGACGGCGAGGATCGCAACAAGTCGATCAACCCGGCCACCGAGGAGGTGCTCGCCGAGGTGACCTGGGCCGGCGAGGCGGAGGTGGACCGCGCGGTCCGCGCCGCCCGGACGGCGTACGAGCGGGTCTGGGGTCCGATGCCGGGCCGCGACCGGGCCAAGTACCTCTACCGGATCGCCCGGATCATCCAGGAGCGCTCCCGCGAGCTGGCCGTGCTGGAGTCGCTGGACAACGGCAAGCCGATCAAGGAGTCCCGCGACGTCGACCTGCCCCTGGTCGCCGCGCACTTCTTCTACTACGCGGGCTGGGCCGACAAGCTGGAGCACGCCGGGTTCGGGCCGAACCCGAAGCCGCTCGGCGTCGCCGCGCAGGTGATCCCGTGGAACTTCCCGCTGCTGATGCTGGCCTGGAAGATCGCCCCGGCGCTCGCCGCCGGCAACACGGTGGTGCTCAAGCCGGCCGAGACCACCCCGCTGACCGCGCTGCTCTTCGCCGAGATCTGCCAGCAGGCCGACCTGCCGGCCGGCGTGGTCAACATCGTCACCGGCGCCGGGGAGACCGGCCGGGCCCTGGTCGAGCACCCGGGCGTCGACAAGGTGGCCTTCACCGGCTCCACCGAGGTCGGCCGGGCCATCGCCCGCTCGATCGCCGGCACCCGCAAGAAGCTCACCCTGGAGCTGGGCGGCAAGGCCGCCAACATCGTCTTCGACGACGCGCCGATCGACCAGGCGGTCGAGGGGATCGTCAACGGCATCTTCTTCAACCAGGGGCACGTCTGCTGCGCCGGCTCCCGGCTGCTGATCCAGGAGAACGTCGCCGAGCAGGTCCTCGACTCGCTCAAGCGGCGGATGGCCCAGCTGCGGGTCGGCGACCCGCTGGACAAGAACACCGACGTCGGCGCGATCAACTCGGCCGCCCAGCTGGAGCGGATCCGCGAGCTGTCGGACGCCGGCTCCGCCGAGGGCGCGGAGCGCTGGTCGCCGCCGTGCGAGCTGCCCGACCGCGGCTTCTGGTTCGCGCCGACCATCTTCACCGGGGTCACCCAGGCGCACCGGATCGCCCGCGAGGAGATCTTCGGCCCGGTGCTGTCCGTGCTGACCTTCCGCACCCCGGCCGAGGCCGTGGAAAAAGCCAACAACACGCCGTACGGGCTGTCCGCCGGGATCTGGACCGACAAGGGCTCCCGCATCCTCTGGACGGCCGACCGGCTGCGCGCCGGCGTCGTCTGGGCCAACACGTTCAACAAGTTCGACCCCACCTCGCCGTTCGGCGGCTACAAGGAGTCGGGCTACGGTCGCGAGGGCGGCCGGCACGGGCTGGAGGGGTACCTCAATGTCTGAGCGGGTCGCGGTACGCAAGACGTACAAGCTCTTCATCGGGGGCAAGTTCCCCCGCAGCGAGTCGGGACGGTCGTATCTCGTGCAGTCCGCCAACGTCTCCCTGGCCTCCCGCAAGGACGCCCGGGACGCCGTCGTCGCCGCCCGCGCCGCCGTCAAGGGGTGGGCCGGCGCGACCGCGTACAACCGGGGTCAGATCCTCTACCGGGTCGCCGAGATGCTGGAGGGCCGCCGCGAGCAGTTCGTCGCCCTCGGCGTGCCGGCCGACGAGGTCGACGCGGCGATCGACCGCTGGGTCTGGTACGCCGGCTGGGCCGACAAGCTCGCCCAGGTGTACGGCGGCGCGAACCCGGTGGCCGGGCCGTACTTCAACCTCTCCGCGCCCGAGCCGACCGGCGTGGTGGCCGTGGTGGCCCCCGAGCAGCCGGCGCTGCTCGGCCTGGTCAGCGTGATCGCCCCGGCGATCGTCACCGGCAACACCGTGGTGGTGGCGGCGTCCCCCTCGGCGCCGCTGGCGGCGGTGACCCTGGCCGAGGTGCTGGCCACCTCCGACCTGCCGGGCGGGGTGGTGAACATCCTCACCGGGCACCTGAAGGAGACCGTGCCGACGCTGGCCGGGCACCTGGACGTCAACGCGCTCGACCTGACCGGGGTGACCGACGCCGAGCTGGCGGCGGACCTGGAGGTCACCGCCGCGCAGAACCTCAAGCGCGTCCTCCGCCCGGCCCCGGCCGACCACGACTGGTCCACCGATCCGGGCATCACCCGGATGACCGCCCTCCTGGAGACGAAGACCGTCTGGCACCCCAAGGGCGTCTGACGGGGGTGGGTGGGATCTACTACGGGGGGTAGGATTGCTGCGTGACTCGGCTCGGTGATCTGGAACGTGCGGTGATGGACGTGCTGTGGAACGTGGTCCCGGGCACGTCCGACGGGGTGACCGTGCGGGAGGTCGCCGACGCGCTGGACGGGCGCGAGCTGGCGTACACCACCGTGATGACGGTGCTCGACCGGCTGGCCGGCAAGGGCATGGTGCAGCGCGAGCGGGAGGGGCGGGCCTGGCGCTACCGGGCCGCGGCCAGCCGTGAGCAGCACATCGCCCAGCTCATGCTGGACGCCCTCGACCTCGGCGGCAGTCGGGACGCCGCGCTGGTGCGCTTCGCCCGGTCGGTCACCGGCACCGAGGCCGAGGTGCTGCGGGCCGCGCTGGGCGCCGAGGCCGGGCTGACCGGCCGGGTCGAGGATCCGCACGCCGGTCGGGTGCGCCGCCCCGACGAGGCGACGGACCGGTAGGGCGGCTGCCGTGGCGTTCGCCGTGCACTTCGCCGCGTCGATGCTGGCCTGCTACCTCACCGCCCAGGTGCTGGCGCGGGCCACCTGGACGTGGCGCGCCCCCCGGGTCGCGATCGTCTGCTGGCAGGCGGTCGGGCTGGCGCTCGGGCTGTCCGCGATGGGCCTGCCGATGGCGGTCGGCCTGGCCGCGTACGACCGGCCGACCGGCGGCGCGCTGGTCGCGCTCGTCGTCGACCTGAGCCACGGCACGCTGCCCGCCGGGCTGGGCGCGGCCCACCTCGGGCTGGTCGGCGTCGGCTTCGGCATCGGGGCGGTGCTGCTGAGCACCACCGTGCGCAGCGTGCACGCCAGTGTCCGGGCCCAGCGCCGGCACCGGGACCTGCTCTCGCTGGTCGCCCGCCGCGACCCGTCGGTGCCCGGCGCACTGGTGCTGGACCACCCGAGCGCGGCGGCGTACTGCCTGCCCGGGGTCCGGCCCCGGGTGGTGGTGAGCGCCGGCACGCTGAGCCTGCTCGACCGCGCCGAGCTGGCGGCGGTGCTGACCCACGAGCGGGCGCACGCCCAGGAGCGGCACGACCTGGTGCTGCTGCCGTTCACCGCGCTGTGCCGGGCGCTGCCCTGGTTCCGCTGGGTGCGGGACGCGCACGCGCGGGTGGCGTTGCTGGTCGAGATGCGCGCCGACGACAAGGCCCGCGAGCTGCACGCGGAGGCGCCCCTGGCGGGCGCGCTGCGCCGGTTCGCCGCCTGCGGCGACCGGATCACCCCGGCCGGCGCGCTCGGCGTCGGCGACCGGGACCTCGACGTACGGGTGCAGCGGCTGATGACCCCGGACCGGCCGCCCCGGCTGCTCGGCGCGACCGCGCTGGCGGTGGCGACCACCCTGGTCGCGCTGCCGATCTCCCTCTTCCTGAGCTGACCGTGGGCACGGTCGGGCGAGGGAGCGGTGCGGCCGATATTACTACGCCACGTAGTATTTATAGGTAGGCAAGCTACGTGTAGGCTCCCTATCACAAGCGAGCCAACCTCTGGAGAGCGGCCATGGACACCCTGCTCCTCGCGCGCCTGCAGTTCGCCACCACCACCTCGATCCACTTCCTCTTCGTGGTGGTCACCATCGGGCTGGTCACCCTGCTGGTCGGCCTGCAGGCCGCCTGGTTCCTCACCGGCAACCCGCGCTGGGAGCGACTCACCCGCTTCTGGGGCCAGCTGTACGTGATCAACTACGTGGTCGGCATCGCCAGCGGGATCGTGATGGAGTTCCAGTTCGGGCTGAACTGGAGCGGGCTGTCCCGCTACGTCGGCAACGTCTTCGGCGCCCCGCTGGCGATCGAGACGCTGGTCGCCTTCTTCCTGGAGTCCACCTTCCTCGGCATGTGGATCTTCGGCTGGCACCGGCTGCGACGCGGCGTCCACCTCGCCCTGCTCTGCGGCGTCGCGGTCACCGCGTACGCCTCGGCGTTCTGGATCCTGGTGGCCAACGCCTGGCTGCAGCACCCGGTCGGGTACGAGCTGCACGACGGGGTCGCTCACCTCACCGACCTCGGCGCGCTGCTGACCAACCCCACCCTCGGCATGGCGTTCGGGCACGTGGTCGCGGCTGGGCTGCTCACCGGCGGGGTGCTGATGGCCGCGGTCAGCGCCGGGCACCTGATCCGTCGTACGCCGGACTTCGCGCTCTTCCGCACCTCGCTGCGGATCGGGCTGGTCACCGCCGCCGTCGCGATCACCGGAGTGCAGGGGTTCGGCTTCGCCCAGTTCGGGCCGGTCGGCGAGGCCCAGCCCACCAAGTTCGGCGGCGGGCCGGGCGCCGACGCGCTGGTCGCCGACTGGACCGCCCGGTTCGGCCCGGCCGACTACACCCCGCCGGTGCTGGCCAGCGTCGGGCTCGGCTTCATGATCCTGATCGGCTTCACCCTCGGCGCCCTCTGGCTGCTGCTGCCGCTGCTGTTCCGGGACTGGATCATCCGACTACGGTTCCCGCTCTGGCTGACCCTGTTCACCCTGCCGCTGCCCCTCGTCGCGGTGATCCTCGGCTGGATCGCGCGCGAGGTCGGCCGCCAGCCCTGGGTGGCGTACGGGCTGCTGCCCACCGACCGGGCCGTCTCCGACGTCGACCCCGCGCTGATGCTCGCCTCGCTGATCGGCTTCACCCTGCTGCTCGGCGCGCTCGCCGGCACCAACTGGACGCTGATGGCCCGCGCCGCCGCCCGGGGCGCCGCCGACCCCGCCCTCGGCCGCCCGCCCGGCGCGCCGGACGACGACTCCCGACCCGTACCCGCCCTCGCCGGATAGGACCCCGTGATGGATCTCGCCTTCTACGCCCTGCTCGGCCTCTTCTTCGCCGGCTACCTCGTTCTCGCCGGGTACGACTACGGCGTCGGCCTGCTGCTCGCCCGGCGGGACGGGTCGACCGGCCACCGCGCCTCGCTCACCGCGCTCGGGCCGTTCTTCCTCGGCAACGAGGTGTGGCTGGTCGCCACCGTCGGCATCCTGTTCGGCGCCTTCCCCACCCTGGAGGGCGAGCTGCTCTCCGGGTTCTACCCGGTGGTGGCCGGCGCGCTGGTCGGGGTGGTGCTGGTGACCGCCGGCGTGCAGCTGCGCAGCCGACCCACCGGCACCCGGGCCCGCGCCCGCTGGGACCGGCTGGTGGTGACCGGCAGCGCGCTCGCCGCGCTGGGCTGGGGCGCCCTGCTCGGCGGCCTGCTCCAGGGCGTACCCCGGCGGGCCGACGGGCACGTCGCCGGGGTGACCCACCTGGTCACCCCGTTCGTCGCCGCCGCCGCGCTCGCCGTGCTCGCCGTGGTGGCCGCGCACGGTGCGACCTTCCTCACCCTGCGGCTGCCCGTCGCCGAGGCGGTCACCGCCGGCCGGCTGGCCCGCCGGCTGATCCCGGTGGCGATCGTCGCGGTCGCCACGGCCACCGCGCTGGGCCTGCTCTCCGACCGGGTACGCGCCACCCCGACGCGCCCGCTGGTCGCCGTACTGCTGCCGTTGGTGCTGGTCACGGCGTTGCTGGCGGCCCGCGCGGCGCTGTGCCGGGGGCGGCCCGGGTGGGCGCTGGCCGGCACCGGCCTGGCGCTCGCCGCGCCGGTGGCCCTGGTCGGCGCGGCGCTCTGGCCCTGGGTGCTGGTCTCCACGGCCGATCCGGCGGCCTCGCTGGCGGTGGCCGACGCGGCGGCCAGCGGGCCGACCCTGCGCCTGCTGGGCTGGCTGACGTTGCCGCTGCTGCCGGCCCTACTAGGCTTCCAGGCGATGTGCTGGTGGGTGTTCCGAGGACGGACCGACGGCAGGGCACCGGTGTACTGGTGAACCGCCGTCCCTTCGACCCGCGTCTGCTGCGCCGGGTCCCCGCGGCCCGGCGCGACCTCGCCGTGCTCGCGGTCCTGGGCGGGCTCACCGCGCTGCTGGTCGTCGGGCAGGCCACCGCGCTGGCCGCGCTGCTCACCGCCGCCGTCGGCGGCCGGCTGGACCGGGTCGCGCTGGCCGGCTTCGTCGCCGCCGTCGGCGGGCGGGCGCTGGTCTCCTGGGGGCAGGGCACCGTCGCGGCGCGGGCCGCGGCGACCGTGAAGGCCGCCCTCCGCGCCGACCTGCTGGCCGCCGTCGGCCGGCACGGCCCGGGGTGGGTCGCCGGCCAACGGGCCGGGCAGCTCGCCACCCTGGCCGGGCGCGGCCTGGACGCGCTGGACGCCTACTTCACCGGCTACCTCCCCCAGCTGGTGCTCAGCGTGACCGTGCCGGCGGCCGTGCTGGCCCGGCTGGTGTTCGCCGACTGGTCCTCGGCGCTGATCATCGCGCTGACCATCCCGCTCATCCCGATCTTCGGCGCGCTGCTCGGCTGGCAGGCGCAGGCCGCCACCGAGCGGCAGTGGCGGCGGCTGTCGATGCTCGGCGGGCACTTCCTCGACATGGTCGCCGGCCTGCCCACGCTGCGCGCGTTCGGCCGGGCCCGGGCGCAGACCGAGGTGGTCCGCCGGATGGCCGACGGGCACCGGGTCGCCACCATGAAGACGCTGCGGATCGCCTTCCTCTCCGCGCTGGTGCTGGAGCTGATCGCCACGCTGTCGGTGGCGCTGGTCGCCGTGCCGGTCGGCATCCGGCTGCTCTCCGGCGGCATAACCCTGTCCACCGCGCTGCTGGTGCTGCTGCTCACCCCGGAGGCGTACCTGCCGCTGCGGGCGGCCGGCGCCCGGTTCCACGCCAGCATGGAGGGGCTGACCGCGCTGGACGAGGCGCTCACCCTCTCCGCGCCGCCCGCCACCACCGCCCCACCCGCCACCGTGCCTTCCGACGCCACCCCGGCGGGCGCCGCCCCCGCCGCCGCACCGGCGCCGGCCCCGTCCGGGCGCGGCGAGCTGCGCTTCGAGAACGTGACCGTGGCGTACGACCGCACCACCGCGCTGCGCGACGTCACGCTGACCGTCCGGCCCGGCGAGCGGATCGCCGTCATCGGGCCCAGCGGCGCCGGCAAGAGCACCCTGCTCGGCCTGCTGCTCGGCTTCGTCACCCCGACCTCCGGCCGGGTCACCGTGGACGGCGTCGACCTGGCCGGGGTGGACCTCGACGACTGGCGCCGGCAGCTGGCCTGGGTGCCGCAGCGGGCCCACCTGTTCGCCGCCTCGCTGGCCGACAACGTCCGGCTCGGCGCCCCCGACACCCGGGACCGCGCGCTGGCCACCGCGGTCACCGACGCCGCGCTGGACGAGGTGGTCGCCGCGCTGCCCGACGGGCTGGGCACCGTGCTCGGCGAGCGCGGGCACGGCCTGTCCAGCGGCCAGCGGCAGCGGGTCGCGCTGGCCCGGGCGTTCCTGCGGGACGCCCCGCTGGTGCTGCTGGACGAGCCGACCGCCCGACTGGACACCGCCAGCGAGGCGGTGGTGCTGGCGGCGACCCGGCGGCTGGTCGCCGGGCGCACCGCCCTCCTTGTCGCGCACCGCCCGGCGCTGCTGGCCGACGCCGACCGGATCATCCGGATCGAGGACGGCCGGGTGACCGAGCTGGCCCCGGCCCCGGTCGGGAAGGTGACCGGATGAGCGACGGAATCGTCCCGCCAGGGCGGGACCCGGTCGGCTCGACGCCCGCCGAGCTGCCCACACCGACGCCCGCAGAGGTGCCGGGGCCAGCGGGCGAGGTGACCGGGCCGGCGGCGGGCGAGGTGACCACCCGGGCCGACGCGACCGCCCCGGCCGACGAGGCGTCGCCCGGCCGGGCTCGGCCGACGCGGCCCGGTGGGCGGCGTGGTGCCGAGCGGGCGGTGCTGCGGTTGGCCCGGCCGTACCTGGGTCGGCTGGTCGGCGCGGGGCTGCTCGCCGCGGCCACCGAGTTCGCCGGGTTGGCGCTGATGGCCACCGCCACCTGGCTGCTGATGAGCGCCGCCGGTCGGCCGCCGCTGGACCGGCTGACCGTGGCGATCGTCGCCGTCCGGGCCTTGGCCATCGGTCGCGGCGTGTTCCGCTACACCGAGCGGCTGGCCGGCCACGACGCCGTGCTGCGCATGATCACCGACGTCCGGGCCCGGGTCTTCGCCGGCCTGGCCGCCCGGCCGGCCGGGCACCGCACCGGCGACGCGCTCAGCCGGCTGGTCTCCGACGTGGAGGCGGTGCAGGACCTGCTCCTGCGGGTGCTCGTGCCGGGGGCGGCCGCCGCGCTGGTGAGCGTGCTCGCGGTCGGCGGGGCGGCGGCGATCTCGCTGCCCGCGGCCGGGGTGCTCGCCGCCGGCCTGCTGGTCGCGGGGGTGGCGCTGCCCGTCCTGGCCGGCCGGCTCACCCGGCGGGCCGCCGACGAGGTGGCCCCGCTGCGGGGCGCGCTCGCCACCGACGCGATCGACCTCACCCATGGCGCCGCCGACCTGGCCGCGTTCGGCGCCACCGGGTCGGCCCTGGCGGTCGCCCGGGGCCGGGGCGACCGGCTGGCCCGCCTGGAGCGCCGGCTCGCCGCCACCGGCTTCGCGGTCGACGCGACCGGGGTGCTGGTAGCCGGGCTGACCGCCGGCGCGGTGGTGCTCGTCGCGCTGCGCGCCGGCGTCGGCGGCGTACTGGTCGGCGTGCTGGCGGTCGGCACCCTCGCCGCCGTGGAGGTGGCGCTGGCCCTGGTCGGCGCGGCCCGGCAACGCACCCAGCTCGCCGCCGGTCTGGACCGGGTCGCCGCGCTGCTCGCCGCGCCCACCGGGGCAACCGGTTACCCCTACCGCGCCGGCACCACCGCCGGGCCCGACCTCACCGGCGACCTCGGCAGGGGGACGACCGGCGGCGCGGCGGCCGGCGGCGCGGCAGCCCGGGCGGCGGGTTCGCGGCCCAGCGGCGGCCCGGCCGAGGCGGCGCACGTGCGGTTCGCGGGGGTACGGGTCCGCTATCGCCCGGGCGCGGCCCCCGCGCTGGACGGGTTCGACCTGGACCTGCCGCCCGGCCGCCGGGTGGCCGTGGTCGGGCCCAGCGGCGCCGGCAAGAGCACCCTGGCCGCCGTGCTGACCGGCGCGGTGCGGCCGGACGCCGGCCGGGTCACCCTGGACGGGATCGAGCTGTCGGCGTACCCGGCCGAGGAGTTGCCGCGCGCGGTCGGCGGGCTGCTCGCCGAGGCGTACGTCTTCCACGCCACCGTACGGGAGAACCTGCTGCTCGGCCGGCCCCGGGCGGACGAGGAGCAGCTGGCCGCCGCGGCCCGGGCGGCCGGCCTGCTGGACTGGGTACGCGAACAGCCCGACGGCTGGGACACCGTGGTCGGCGAGGAGGGCGGGCAGCTCTCCGGCGGCCAGCGGCAGCGGCTCGCGCTGGCCCGCGCGCTGCTCGCCGCCCCCGGGGTGCTGGTGCTGGACGAGCCCACCGAGGGCCTCGACCCGGCGGCCGCCGACGCGGTGCTCGGCTCCGCGCTGGCCGCCACCCCGGCCGGACACTCCGTGCTGCTGATCAGCCACCGGCTCAGCGGCCTCGACGGGCTGGACGAGATCCTGGTGCTGGACGCCGGCCGGGTGGTCCAGCGCGGCCGGCACACCGAGCTGACGGCCGCGCCGGGCTGGTACCGGGACCAGTGGCTGCTGCAGCAGGCCGCCGAGCGCGGCTACCTTGCCCTGAGACCCTGACCGCCGGGCTCCGGGAATCTCCCCGACGCGCCGGGGGCCGCCCGATGGCAGGCTGGGTGCCATGCGGGGTGGGGTGGACGAGCGGCTGCGGGAGTTGGACGACCGGCTGCGCGGGCCGGCGCGGGTCAAGCACGAGCTGCTCGTCGAGCTGCGCGACGCGCTGACCGACGCCGCCGAGGCGTACCGGGCGGCGGGGTTGTCCGCGGTCGAGGCCGAGCGGCGGGCGGTGGCCGAGTTCGGCAGCCCGGTCCGGCTCGCGCCGGCGTACCAGGCCGAGCTGGCCGCCGCCGCGCTGCGCACGCTCTCCACCCGGGCATTGCTGGTGGCCCTGCTGCTGGTCGCCGCCGGCGACCTGACCTGGCGGGGTTCGAGCTGGAGCGACGGGCCACGGCCGCCCGCCGGCTACCTGCTGCTGTCGGCGTCCATGCACGTGATCTGGTTGACCGCGGCCGGGCTCGCCCTGGCGGCGCTGGCGGCCGGGGCGCTGGGCGCGCGACGGGGGCGGGCCGAGCCGCCGGGCGGCCGGCTGCTCGGCTGGGGGTTGACCGGGGTGCTCGTCGTCGGGGTGACCAGCGGGCTCGCCCTGTTCGGCTGGTCGGTGCGGCTCTGGGACGCCGCGCTGACCTGGCCGCCGCTGCTGGTCGGGGCGGTGCTGGCGAGCGCGGCCTGGTTCTCGCTGGCCCGGGCGACCCGATCGTGGGTGGCCGCGACCCGCTGACCGGGGGTCGGCCGGTCAGGCGGAGGCGGTGGACGGCCCGTCGGTTCCGAGGAAGCGACCAACCGTGGCGCTGAAGTCCTGCCAGCCGGCGCGCTCGCCGGCCAGCGCCCGCCGCCCGGCGTCGGTCAGCTCGTAGGTGCGCCGCTCCCGCCCGTTGACGGTGCTCCAGGTGCTGGCCACGTGGCCGGCCCGCTCGAGCCGGCGCAGCGCCGGGTAGATCGTGCCGGTGGGCAGGTCCAGGCTGCCGTGGCTGCGCGCGCGGAGCGCCTCGATGATGGCGTAGCCGTGCAGTGCGCCACGCTCCAGCACCGCCAGCAGCAGGGCGTCCAGGTGTCCGTGCAGCGCCTGCGCCTTCATGTGTAGCAACGCTACCTGTCGGCGCCCCAGACCGCCAGCACGGCGTCCCGCTGGCCGCCCGGACCGTCCGCGCACCGGCCCGCCGGGCTTCCCGACCGCCACCGGGGTGCCGGTCCGCGCCCCGGCGGGCGCCCACTAGGGTATGTGCCCAGAGTCACTCGGCGGCGGCACCCGTCGGCGAGTGCCAACCCGACGCACACGGAGGTCAGCGTGGCCCGCCAGTCGCCCCACCGGCCCGACGCCGACGAGCCCGAGCTCGACGACACCGACGGGCCGGTCGAGCCCGAGGTGGAGCGCGGCGCCGCCGACCGCACCCTCTGGGACGAGCTGCGGATCGACCCGGTCGAGATCGCCCTGCCCGCCGGCACCGGCTTCACCCTGCGGGCGTACCGGCCGGCGCGGGAGGTGACCCCGACGGACGTCGCCGAGCGCGACGAGGACGACCCGTTCCTGGCCCGTCGGCAGGTCGTCGAGACCGAGGACGACGAGGAGGTGGTGATCCTCGACGAGGAGTTCGCCGCCCTCACCGAGGAGGACGACTCGGACGCCGCGCGGCGCCGGTCCGGCCGCGCCGGGGACGTCGACGACGAGGACGCCACGACCGACGAGTCCACCGACCGGGCGGACGACGAGGACGACGCCGACGAGGCGGAGGACGCGGACGACGCGGCCGCCGACGAGGAGGTGCCGGTCTTCCTCACCCACCGGGGCAAGCTGCTGCTGTTCCGTACCCCCGAGGCGCTGGTCAGTTTCATCCGTTCCGGTGCGCCCAACGACATGTCCCAACTGGACGGTTGGAATGAACTGTCCGATCGGGTGGAACCGGCCGACATCGCCCCGCTCGACGAGGACACCTACGAGCTGGATCTGGTCGTGGAGAACCTGCGCGGCGGGCACGACTCGTGGGATCCCACGCTGCTGATCGAGGCGGGCGAGGTGGCCCGCGACCTGTCGTACGCGCTGCGGCTACCGGCCGTGTTGGACATGCTCTCCGCCGGCTCCAGCCTGGACGACCTGGATGAGGCGCTGCGGTCCGCTGTCAACGGCGGAATCGGTGGTTTCCTGGGACGACGGCGACTCAAGAAGATCGGGGCGCAGACCGCGAGTTTGGGTTGGCGGACCATTGTCGGCAAGATCTCTGCTGTCGTGGACTGGCGCGACTGACCCCGAGCGGGGAGCATCAGTCTCTGGCGGAGAAAGCCCTGTGACCGGGAGGAGGACGACGCCGTGGCGCTCGTGCGCGTGTACTGCGGTCTGGCCTCAGCCGATCCGGCGGAGCGACCGGCGGCGGCCGGTCCGACGCTGACGTCTGCTGTGGTCGACGACGCAGGCCGGCTGCTGCATGTCTGCGAGATCGGCGACGACCCGGCCGGGTACGCCCGGTTGGTCGCGCTGCTCGTGGAGCGGTCGGGCGGGCCGAGCGGGGTGGCCATCGCGGCCGACAGCGACGACCACACGGTCACCGCGCTGTTGAGCGCCGCGGGGCGTCCACTCGCGATCACGGACGACGACTCCGCCGACGACTTCGCCGAGCGCTTCGCCGACGACGACTCCCTGGAGGAGATGCAGTCACCCCCGGCCGAGCGCCGGGCGGTGGGCCTGGCCCGCGCCCTGCAGGCCGGCGCGCTCTCCGCGGTCACCCTGCCGGCCCCGCGCGACCTGGTCGGCTACAAGCAGGTGCTGGCGGCGCACGCCGCCCTCTCCAGCGGTCGGCACGCCGCCGCGGCCGCGCTGCGCGAGGTGCTCCGCGAGCTCTATCCGGCGGCCCTGCGGGCGTACCCGGATCCGGCCGAGCCGGTCGCGTTGGCCGTCCTCGACGCGCTCCCCGAGCCGGGCATGCTGGCCGGCACCACCAGCCGCGGCCGGGAGCTCTCGGTCGCCGTCGACGCCGTGGCCGAGCACCTCGCGGCCGACGGGGTCGCCGAGCTCGAGCAGATCGAGGACGCGGTCACCGCGCTGCGGGTGGCGGTCACCGAGACGCCGCGCCGCGCCACCGTCAACCGGGCGCTCACCTCAGCGGTGGCGGAGACCGTCCGCCAGGCGGTCGCCTCGGTGCGGGCCTGCGACGCCGGCTGCGACGCCCTGGTCGGCGCCCTCAGCGCCCGGGTCACCACCCCGACCCCGGTGCCGGGCCGGCGGGCCGCCGCCCGTCGTGGCGAGCCGGTCGGCGAGCTGACCGGCATCGGCGGCACCGGAACGGGCCTGCGGGCCGTCCGCCCGGTCGAGCCGCAGGCGCCCGTGCCCACCGGCCGGCGCAGCCGTCCGGAGCCGGTCGCCGGCGGGACGCTGCCCACCGCGCCGCGGCCGCTCGGGCCGCCGCCGGTGGCGCCCGCCCCGGTGGCGCCACCGCCCGTCGCACCGGCGCCGGTCACCCCGGTCGCCCCCGCCGCGACGACCGCCACCCCGGCCTCCGCGCCGCCCGCCCGCACCGATCCGGCGATGCCGGTGGTCCGCCGCGGCACCGACGCCGGCATGCCGGTGGTACGTCGGGGCGCCGACCCCGCGTCGCCGCTGGCCGGCCGGGGCACCGACTCCACCTCGCCGCTGGTCCGCCGCGGCACCGACCCGGCCATGCCGGTCGTCCGCCGGGAGACCGACCCGGCCATGCCGGTCGTCCGCCGCGGGGTCGACGGGCCGACGAACCGGCCGGTCTCCGCGCCGCCGCCGCCCCCGCCCGGGATCACCCCGATCGCTCCGGCGCAGCGGGGGGCCGTGCCGCCCGCGGAGGCGGGCGAGCCGTTCCGGCCGACGCTGACCACCGCCGCGATCAACAGTGCCCGGGCGGAGCGGCAGCGCACCGTGATCCCGCCCCGGCCGAAGACCAACGGTGCGTCGGTGCCCCCCGTGGGCGGCTTCAGCGCCACCGACCTGAGCGTGCCGGTGCCGACGCCCCGTCCCGAGGCCGAGGCCGCGCCGCCCGGCTCGCGGGCCAACTGGCCGCTGGTCAACAACCCGCAGGATCCGGCGGACAGCGCCGCCGACAATCCGGTGGTGCCGTCCTTCGGCGAGCGCGGTGGTCGAGCGGCGGAGGCCTCCGCCGACGCCGGGGCCGAGCGCCGGGTCACCCCGCCCTGGCTCGCCGACGACCTGCCCCAGGAACCGCCGATGCTGCGGCTGGTCGAGCCGCCGCCGCTGGCCGACCGGGCGCTGCGCGACGGGCTCCCCCCGGCCGCCGACCCGCAGCTGGAGACGCCGCCGCTGCGCCTCGTCGAGCGGGACGACGCCAGCCGTACCGGCCGGGCCGGCCGCCCACTTCCCGAGCGCCGGGCCGACCTGCCCGAGCGGCGGTCCGACCTCGCGGAGCGCCGCCCGGAGCTGCCCGAGCGGCGGTCCGAGTTCGCCGAGCGGCGCTCCGATCTGCCGGAGCGGCGGTCGGACCGCCGGGCCGACCTGCCCGAGCGCCGGCCGGATCCGGTCGAGCGTCGGCCCGCTCCGCGGGAGCACCGCCCCTCGCCGATCTCCGACGAGGGCGACGGCGACCTGCTGATCTTCGCTCAGGCCAGGTCCGCCTGGTTCGTCGGTCACGCCGAGGAGAGCGAGCTGGACTGGTCGACCACGGCGGACACCGGTTGGCAGGCCGCCGAGCAGGCGGCCCGCCCGGCGATCGGCGCGGAGACCTCCGCCGGCCTGCCCAAGCGGGTTCCCCAGGCCAACCTGGTGCCCGGCTCACCGCTGCGCGAGGAACGGCCGCTGCGGATCGTCCGGGACGCGGCCAGCCTCGCCGAGAACACCACCGGTTACTTCCGCGGCTGGCGTCGCGGGCAGGAGATCGGTGGCTTCGCGGTCGGCGGCCGGCCGGGGCGTGAGTCGGCCGGTGGCTGGGACTTCAGCCGGGACCCGGCCGAGCGGGACGACGACCGGGAGTACGAGTTCCGTTCCGCCGGCTACCGGTCCTGACACTCCGCCGAGGATCGCCCCCGGCGACCGGCCGCCGGATCGGTCCCGAGCCCACCGGAACGCCCTCCGACCTGCGTGTTTCTGCCCACACCCGGCTGAGTTGACGCCGGGTCCGGGCGGGCGGAAACATACCCGCGGCACCGGCGAGAACCCGCCGGGCGGGAAAGGCGACTCCAATGGCGACACCGGCGACCGGCTCCCTCGTGCACACCCGACGCGGGGTGCTCACCGCGGCGGCCAGCACCCTCCTGCTCACCGCCTGCGGGCGCGGCACGGCCGACCGGGACGCCGGCGCCCCCACCGCCACCCCCGGCGTCGAAGACCTGGTGGTCGGGGTCAGCCTGGAGCTGACCGGGCGTGGCGCCGCGCTGGGCGTGCCGCAGGAGCGAGCGCTGCGGATCACCGCCGACGCCCTCAACCAGGACGGCGTACCGGTCGGCAACCAGCGCCGACGGATCCGGCTCGAGGTGCGGGACAACGGCAGCAACCCCCGGGTGGCCGCCCGTCAGGCCACCGAGCTGGCCACCCGGGACGGCGCGCACGCCCTGATCGGCGCCACGCTGGCCGAGACCTCGATGGGGATGATCGGGGTGGCGCAGCGGCTCCGGGTGCCGTACGTCTCGCTGGCCTTCGGTGACGGGATCGTCCGTCCGCTCGCCGACCGGACCTTCGTCTACAAGGTGACGCCCGACTCCCGGCCGGTTGCCAGTCGGATCGCCGCGCTGCTCGCCGAGCGGGGGCACCGCCGGGTGGCGCTGCTGGCCGGCAGCGGCCTGCACGGCGACGCGGGCGTCGAGGCGGTCGGCCCGGCCGTCGAGGCGGTGGGCCTGCGGCTCGTGCACACCGCCCGGCTGCCGGTGGACAGCATCGCCATGGTGCCGGCCGCCCAGGAGGCCGTCCGGCGCACCCCGGACGCCGTGGTGGTCTGGGCCAACGCCCCCGACTCCGGCGCCGCGGCCCGGGCACTGCGTAAGGCCGGCTACCGGGGGCCGCTGTACCTGGACGCCGCGGCCGTCGCCGAGGACACCCTGAACGAGCGCAACGCCCCGGCAGTGGAGGGCGCGTACGTGGTGCACCCGCTGACGCTCGGCGGTGACACCCTGACCAACACCACCAGCGGCGCCCTGGCCCGGCTCGACCTGACCTTCCAGTACCTCAACCGGTACGGCACCTACCGCGGCTTCGCCCCGTACGCCTCGGACGCCCTGACCCTGCTGGTGGAGGCGGCCCGGGCGGCGTCCAGCCTCGACCGTGGCCGGATCCGCGCCTACCTGCGCACCGAGGTGATCGACGGGATGGCCGGCTCGTACGCCTTCGAGCCCAGCCGGCACAGCGGGATGAACGGTGGCGCCCTCGGCGTGTACACGGTCAGCCGCGGCAGCTGGACCCGCTACTCCTGACCCCGCGACCCCCGGGTGCCCGGCGGGCCCACCGGAGCTACCTGGCCGGCCGGAGCACCGGCGTACGGGGCCGGCCGTAGCACCGGTGTGCACGGACAACAGGACGCGCCCGGGGCGGCCGAAGCCACCACCGGGCGCGTCGAGAGCCGTCAGGCCGGGGCGACCGCGCGCGAGCGGCGCATGGTCAGCACGTACTCGACCAGCGAGATCAGCACGTGCTTGGTCGACTCCCGGTTACGGGCGTCGCAGGCCACCACCGGCACGTCCGTGGAGATCGCCAGCGCGTCCCGGACGTCCTGCGGGTCGTGGTACTGCATGCCGTCGAAGCAGTTGATGGCCACCAGGTACGGCAGCCGCCGGTGCTCGAAGAAGTCGATCGCGGCGAAGCAGTCGGCCAGCCGGCGGGTGTCGACCAGCACCACGGCGCCGATCGCGCCGCGTACCAGCTCGTCCCACATGAACCAGAACCGCGTCTGGCCGGGGGTCCCGAACAGGTACAGGATCAGGTCCCGGTCGATCGAGATACGCCCGAAGTCCATCGCCACCGTGGTCGTCGTCTTGCCCGGCACCTGCCGGGTGTCGTCGACGCCCACGCCGGCGGAGGTCATGATGGCCTCGGTGGTCAGCGGCGTGATCTCCGAGACCGAGCCCACCAGCGTCGTCTTGCCGACGCCGAACCCCCCGGCGATAACGATCTTCGCCGACGTCACTCGCCCGCTCGGCGCAGGCGGGCGGTGCGACATGTCAGAGCCTGCGAAGTCCACTCAGCACCCTCTCCAGCAGTTCAGTGCCCATCGCGTCGTCCGAGTCGTCCAGGATGGTCGGCTCGTGGACCGCGACCAGGCCGTCCGTCGCCATGTCGGCGATGAGCACCCGGGCCACGCCGAGCGGAAGCTGCATCCGTGCCGCGATCTCGGCCAACGACTGCACGCGTCCGTCACACAGCGCGGCGATGTACTGGTGCTCTCGGCCCTGGCCGCCATTGCCACTGGCAGCGGCCCGACCGCGCACCGTCGTCTCGACGAGCGCCTCGAGGGCGATGTCGAGTCGGGGACGGGTACGACCACGGGTCACGGCGTATGGACGGACCAACGCACCGGTCGGTTCGTCACGATCGGCCATGTCGCCGCTCACCTCCCTCGTACCCGGCACCGGTTGTCACCGGCGACACCCCGTCATTGTCGTGTCGTTGCTGCTCACCGACCTGCTGGTCGGCGATCAGCCCATCATCCCGACAGCCGTACGCGGCTGCGGGGTCAGCGCGTCACCCACCCGGTCGACGAGCAGGGCCATCTCGTAGCCGACCTGGCCGACGTCGCAGCTGCGGGCGGCCAGCACGGCGAACGAGGAGCCGTCCGAGATGGACATCAGGAACAGGAAGCCGTTGTCCATCTCGACGACGGTCTGCAGCACCGCCCCGCCCTCGAAGCAGCGGGCCGCGCCCTGGGTCAGGCTGACCAGGCCGGAGGCGATCGCCGCCAGCTGGTCGGCCCGGTCCCGGGGCAGGTCCCGCGACGACGCGAGGAGCAGGCCGTCCGCGGAGACGGCGACCGCGTGCGCGACCCCCGGCACCCGATCGGCGAAGTTGGCCAGCAGCCAACCGAGATCCTGCGTAGTGGTCATCCTTCTTGCTCCTTCTGCCCGCTCCCGGCGGCCCGGCCCGAGCCGGACTGCGAGGATTGCTGCCCTCCCGGAGTCGCCTCCGGACTGGTGGGGTTGCTGTCCGAGGGGTGGGTCCGGCCGCGCTGCACGCCCCGATGGTAGGCGGAGAGCAGACCGCGTACCGCTTCCGGCGTCCGGCGCTGGACGGAGGTGGTCGGCTTCTCCACGGCGCCGGGCACCAGCTGGGCCATCGGCGTCCGCTTCGGCAGACCGGTTTCGGTGGTCGCCGCGACCGGCACGTCGGAGGCGGCCACCGCGGCCCGCCAGCCGTCGTCGGCGGCGGTCTGCCAGCCGGTGCCCTGCTGCGGCGCGGGCCGGCGGGTGGGCAGGCCGTTGGCCGGGCCGGGCCGGGCGCCGCCGTTGGTCGACCCGTTGGCACGGGGCGCGCCTGCGGCTGTCGGGGTGTCTGCCATCGGCGGTTTACCTGTCGGGGCTGGTGCGGTGTCCGGAGCGGAACGGTCGGCGGCGTCGACGACGGGGGTCTGCTGCGTCGCGGCGCCGTTCGGGGCCGCCTTGCCGCCGGCCGCCTCCTCGGGCCCGGGTCGGCGGGTGCGGAACCACGCCGACTCCAGCTCCCGGAAGATCGGCAGCTCCATCGTCTCGTCCGCGTACCGCTGGCGGCTGCCGGCCTGCTGCGGCGTCGTCGGCCGACCGGCCGGCGCCTGCCCGGCGCGGACCCGCGGCCCGCTGGGCTGTCCCGCGCTGGGCTGTCCCGCGCTGGGCTGTCCCGCGCTGGGCTGACCGGCCTGAGCCTGCGGCCCGGTGGGCTGCGCGGGCTGCTGCTGCGGCGCCGGACGGGTCTGCGGAGCGGCGTACGCCTGCGGCGCGGCGGGCCGGGCCGCCGCGCTCGGCGGCTCGGTCTCGGTGCGACCGATCCGGGGCAGCTCCGAGGTCATGTCCAGCGCGGCGGCGAGCCGTTCCGGGACCGCCGGGGCGCCGCCCTGCTCGGTGCCGGTCACCGGCGGCGTGCCGACCACCGGCGGCCAGGCCGGCGGCGCACCCGCGCTCGGTCCGGCCGGTGCGGCCGGGGACGGTCCCGCCGGGGTCGGCCGCTGCGGCAACGCGTTGCCCGGCGGCGTGGAGACCGGCTGGCCCGAGACCGGCGCGGCCGAGACCGGCGGGCCCGAGTACGGCTGCGCCGAGAACGGCGCGGAGTACGGCTGGGCCGAGTACGGCTGACCGGACACCGGGTGCCCCGACACCGGCTGGCCGGACGTGGGCGCGGCCGAGACCGGCATGCCGGAGACCGGCGGCAGTGGTGGCGACGAGACCGGCGGGAACGGCGGGGCGCTGTACGGGCGGGCCTCCGGGCTGCTCGGCAGCTGCCGCGGGATCATCGGCTGCTGCCCGGTGCTGCCCGGGTCGCCGTCGTCCGCACGCCGCTGCGGCAGCGGACCGGTCGGCTGGCCGTTGCTGGGCCGGTTGAACACGTCGCCGCCGTTGAGGCCGCCGGCGCCGGTCAGGTCCGACCAGGCCGGCATGGCGCGCGGGCCACCGTCGGCCGGGCTGCCGTTGCGCGGCGCCGGCTCGAACGGACGGCCACCCAGGGTGACCTGGTTACCGGAGTCGGCCGGACGGCCGCCCGCGGTGGGGCCGCCGCCGAGCGCGGGCAGCGCGCCGAAGACCGGGGCGCCCGCGGACAGCTGCGGAGCGGGGGTGGCGGCGACCGGCAGCGAGCCCGGCTGCGGCATCCGACCGGCGAGCGCCCGCGGCACCAGCACCGAGGTGGGCAGGGTGACCTCGGCCACCGTGCCTCGACCGGTGCCCGGCCGCAGCTCCACCTTGACCCCGTGCCGGGACGCCAGCCGGGCTACCACGACCAGGCCCATCATCCGGGAGACCGCCACGTCCACCTGCGGCGGCGTGGCGAGCCGCTCGTTGAGCTCGGCCAGCTGCTCGGCGCTGATGCCGATGCCGTGGTCCTCGACGTAGAGGGTGGCCCGGTCGCCCGCCCGGCGCGCCTCCACCATCACCTGGGAGTCCGGTGGGGAGAACGCGGTGGCGTTGTCGAACAGCTCGGCCACCAGGTGCACCAGGTCGTTGACCGCGTGCGCGGCGACCTCGATGTCCCGGTCGATGATGCCGAACTCGATCCGGGTGTAGTGCTCCACCTCGGACTGGGCGGCCCGCAGCACGTCGATCAGGGCGGCCGGCTCGCGCTGCACGCGGGTGGAGTCCGCCCCGGCGAGCACCAGGAGGTTCTCGTCGTTGCGGCGCATCCGGGTGGCCAGGTGGTCGAGCTGGAACAGCTCGGCCAGCCGGTCCGGGTCCTCCTCGCCGCGCTCCAGCCGGTCCAGGTGACCGATCAGCCGGTCGACCAGGATCTGCGAACGGCGGGCGAGGTTGACGAACATGGTGGCGACGGAGGACCGCAGGGCGGCCTGCTCCGCCGCGGTCTTCACAGCCTCCAGGTGGACCGCGTTGAACGCCTCGGTCACCTGGCCGAACTCGTCGCGGCTGCGGACCGGCAGCGGCTCGGCGATCTGGTTGGCCAGCTGCCCGGCGGACATGCCCCCGGCGACCTGCGGGTCGCGCAGTCGGGCGACCGCCTGGGGCAGGCCGTACTGGGCGATCGAGAGGGCGCCCTGACGCAGGTCACGCAGCGACCGGGCCATCGACCGGGCGACCAGGTACGCGAAGAGGATGCTCAGCAGCAGCATGCCGAGCAGCAGGCCGGTCTCCAGGAAGACCTGCTGCTGGACGTCCGAGCGCAGCCGGTCGGCCTGGGCCAGCACGTTACCGTCGAGCTCCGCCTCGACGGTCCGGTACAGGCCGGAGTAGGCCACCATGGCGGCGTCCCACTGGTCGGGGCCGAACTTGATCGAGTCGGTCCGGTCGGTGGTGAGGCCGCCGATCTGGCCGATGTAGACCTGGGCCTGCCGCAGGTCGGATCCGGCGACGGTCTGGTTGTAGAACTCCCGCTCTTCCCGGCTGGCCACCGTCTCGAAGGTCTGCTGCGCCTGCTGCAGACCGGTGCCGGTGGCGATGTACTGGTCGCGCAGCGCGGACGGGTACGCCTTGCGGAGCAGGATCTCGTGCACCGCGATCCGGCGGAGGGAGAGGAACTCCTTGGCCCGCGCGACGGAGCCGGCGGCCCGCATCCGGTCGCTCAGGTCGTTGTCGCCGGCGAGCTGGGTGGCGGAGTCGCGGATGCTGATCAGGCCGTCGATCAGGAACTGGTACTTGCCGACCGCGTCGGTGGTGCGCAGCCTGCCGTTGTAGACCTGGCTGCGGGTGCCCGGCAGGTCCAGCAGGTCCTGGTCGATCCGGTCCAGCAGGTTCTCGAAGTTGGCCGGCAGGCCATCGATGTCGACCCGCTGTTGGGAGTACGGTGCCTTGGCCTGGTCCACCCGCGCGTTGACCCGGTTGTAGGCCTCCTGGTACTGCTCCCGCGCCTGACCCTTGGGGGGCGAACCGAGCAGCAGGACGGCCGAGGTGCGCTCGTCCTGCAGGGTGTTCACCAGGTCACCCGAGCGGTCCACCAGGGCGGCGAGGTCGCCGGCCCGGTTGGCGTTGTTGAGCGTCTGCAGGTGGTCGACCAACCCGCTCGTGCCCACGACGACCGTGGCGATGGTCGGCACGATCATGATCAGACCGAGCTTGGACCAGATCGGCATGTCACGGAGTCGACCGGCCGGCCGGCTCAGTCGCGACAGGAAGGAGCCCGCCGTCTGTGGCCGTTTGCTCACGTCACCGCCCTCGCGATTACAGCGTTCCGCGTTGCCTCGGGCAACGCCCAGCGACCGACCCGGCGGGTCGGACCCCCGAGATTCCATCACGCCGCTCCGGAAAGAGAAAGCCCAGGTTGGCGCTCACCGGGGGTGTGATGAGATAGGGGAACACTTTGCTCGCTATCCGTCTGGCCGGAGTCACCTAACGTAATGGAATATCGTCACCGCGTCGTTCTTCTGGCCGGCCCCTCCGGCTCCGGAAAGTCGTACATTGCGCAGCGAACCGGACTTCCCGTGCTGTGTCTGGACGACTTCTACAAGGACGGCGATGACCCTACGTTGCCGCGACAGAACGGCCTGGTGGACTGGGACTCCCCCGGCTCCTGGGATGCCGAAACGGCCGTGGAAACGATTGCGCGACTGGCTCGGGACGGCAAGGCCGAAGTGCCGGTTTATGCGATCGGTGCCGACCGCAAGGTGGCCAGCCGGCCATTCGTGGTGACCGGATCGCCACTCTTCATCGCCGAAGGGATCTTCGCCGCGGACATCGCCGAGGAGTGCCGCCGACGCGGCCTGCTCGCCGGGGCGTACGCGCTGCGCCGTCCGCGCGGCGCCACCTTCGTCCGCCGGCTGACGCGGGACCTGGCCGAACAGCGCAAGGCGCCGCGGGTGCTGGTCCGGCGCGGGCTGGCGCTGCTGCGCGCCGAGCCGGAGGTGCTGCGCCGGCAGACCGGGCTCGGCGCCGAGGCGACCCGGGCCCGGGAGATCCTGCGCCGGGTGGCCGGCCTGGTGGCCGACCACCCGCCCCACTCCGCCGACCGGCACTGAGCCCACCGCCCGCGCCGGGCCGACCGGCACTGAGCCCGCCGCCCGCGCCGGGCCGGCCGGGACCTGGCCGACCGGCCGCGCCGGTCAGCCGAGCAGCTTCGCGTACGCCGGCTTGATCACCTCGTCGATGATGCGCAACCGCTCGTCGAACGGGATGAACGCGCTCTTCATCGCGTTGATGGTGAACCACTGGAGCTCCTTCCAGCCGTAGCCGAAGGCCTCCACCAGCAGCGCCATCTCCCGGGACATCGAGGTGCCGCTCATCAGCCGGTTGTCGGTGTTCACCGTCACCCGGAACCGCAGGTCGCGCAGCAGCCCGATGGGGTGCTCGGCGATCGAGGCGACCGCGCCGGTCTGCACGTTGGACGACGGGCAGAGCTCCAGCGGGATGCGCTTGTCCCGGACGTACGCGGCGAGCCGGCCGAGCACCGGCGTCGGGCCCGGGTTGATGTCGTCCACGATCCGTACGCCGTGCCCCAGCCGGTCGGCCCCGCACCACTGGATGGCCTGCCAGATCGACGGCAGCCCGAACGCCTCGCCGGCGTGGATGGTGAAGTGGAAGTTCTCCCGCTGGAGGTACTCGAAGGCGTCCAGGTGCCGGGTGGGCGGGAAGCCCGCCTCGGCGCCGGCGATGTCGAAGCCGACCACGCCGGTGTCCCGGTGCCGGACGGCCAGCTCGGCGATCTCCTGCGAGCGGGCCGCGTGCCGCATCGCGGTGAGCAGGGTGCCCACCCGGATCCGGTGGCCGGCCTCGGCGGCCGCCGCGGTGCCCTCGGCGAACCCGGCGAGCACCGCGTCGACCACCTCGTCCAGGGTGAGGTCCTGCTCCAGGTGCTGCTCCGGGGCGAACCGGACCTCGGCGTAGACCACGCCGTCGGCGGCCAGGTCCAGGGCGCACTCCCGGGCCACCCGGCGCAGCGCCGGCGCGGTCTGCATCACCGCCACGGTGTGCGCGAACGTCTCCAGGTAGCGCTCCAGCGAGCCGGAGTCGGCCGCCTCGACGAACCAGCGACCGAGCGCCTCCGGGTCGGTGCTGGGCAGCTCGTGGCCGACCTCGGCGGCCAGTTCCACGATCGTCGCCGGGCGCAGACCGCCGTCGAGGTGATCGTGCAGCAACGCCTTCGGGGCCTTGACGATGTCCTGGTACGAGATTGCGACCATGCCCAGACCCTAGTTCCCGCCGCCGCCGGGACGGCACGGGACCGGGCCTGCCGTCACGGCCGCCAGCCGTACACCCGCTCGACGGCGAGGCGCAGGACGAGCCGGCCGTCGGTGACCATGGCCGCCCGGTAGTCCGCCCAGTCCGGGTGCTCGCCGCGGATCCGCCGGTAGACCTCGACCAGCTCGTCGACGATGGCGTCGTCGGTGGCCGCCGCCGGCGGGCTGAGCGTGACCACCCCCTCGGCCACCGCGTACGCCCCGCCGTCGGGGGTGCTGACGTAGAAGCTGGCGCGCGGGTCGCGGCGCAGGTTGCGCACCTTGGCCCGGTCGCCCGTGGTGGAGCAGCGGATCAGCCCCGGCTCGGCGAGGTAGTCCAGGTTCGACAGCTGCGGCCGGCCGTCCCGGCGCAGGGTGGCCAGCGCCCCGCGCCCCCGGTCTCCGAACAGCTCCCACAGACTGGTTGACATGTCATCGACCGTAGGGCCGGATCGGTGACATGTCAACGACCTGGCTAGGATCGGCGCATGGAGTCGACGCGCTGGCTGGACGAGCGGGAGGACCGCGCCTGGCGCGGGTACCGCCGGATGCGTCGCCTGCTCGACCTGGCGCTGGCCCGGCAGCTGGCCCAGGATTCCGGCCTCTCCGAGCCGGACTACGACGTCCTCACCGACCTGTCCGAGACCCCCGGCCAGCGGCTGCGACTCAGCGAGCTGGCCGACCGGATGCTCTGGTCGCGCAGCCGGCTGTCCCACCACATCTCCCGGATGTGCCGGCGCGGCCTGGTCACCCGCGAGGAGTGCCCGTCCGACGGCCGCGGCTCGCTGGTGGCGCTCACCCCGGCCGGCCGACGGGCCGTCGAGGCGGCCGCCCCGGGCCACGTCGCCGCCGTCCGCCGGCACCTGATCGACCAGCTCACCCCCGCCGAGATCGAGGCGCTCGGCGCGCTCACCCACCGGGTGGTCGCCCGGCTGGCCGCCGACCGCGCCCGGCCCGAGCCGGCGGAGGGCTGAGATGGACCCGCGGATCCTGGCCCGGCTGCGCTGCCCGGTCTGCGCCGAGCCGCTGACCGAGGCCACCGCCGGCACCGCCCGGGCGCTGCGCTGCCCGCGCGGGCACAGCTTCGACACCGCCCGACAGGGGTACGTCAACCTGCTCGCCGGCCGTGCCCCGCACGCCGGGGACAGCGCCGAGATGGTCGCCGCCCGAGCCGACTTCCTCTCCCGCGACCACTACCGACCGATCGCCACCGCACTCGCCGAGGCGGCTCGCGCGGCGATGCCGGCCCACGAGCCGGCGGCCCGCGCGGCGACGGTGAACAGCGGGGCGACGCCGGCCCGCGAAGCGGCACCGGACCGCGAGGCCACACCGGACCGCGAAGCGGCACCCGACCGCGAGCCGGCGGCGGGCGGTGGGGCGTACCCGTTGGTGGTGGACGCCGGGGCCGGCACCGGTTGGTATCTCGCCGCGGTGCTGGCGGCGCTGCCGGACGCCGTGGGTCTGGCCCTGGACGTCGCCAAGCCCGCGCTGCGCCGGGCGGCCCGGGCGCACCCGCGCGCCGCCGCGGCGCTGGCCGACACCTGGCAGCGACTCCCGCTCGCCGACCACTCCACCGCCCTGCTGCTCAACGTGTTCGCGCCGCGCAACGGCCCGGAGTTCCACCGGGTCCTCGACCCGGCCGGCGCGCTGCTGGTGGTCACCCCCACCGACGCGCACCTGACCGAGCTGGTCGACGCGCTCGGCCTGCTGCGGGTGGACCCGGCCAAGGCCGACCGGGTGGCCGAGAGCCTGGCCGGGCACTTCACCGAGGAGTCGGCCACCGAGCACCGGGCGCGGCTGACCCTGACCCGGGCCGAGGTGGCCACCCTGGTCGGGATGGGCCCCAGCGCCTGGCACGCCGACCCGGCCCGGCTGGCCGAGCGGATCGCCGCGCTGCCCGAGCCGGTCGCGGTGACCCTCGCCGTCCGGCTCGGCGTACACCGACCACGCTGACCGGCGGTCACCGGCCGGCGAGCACCGGCGGCGCCGGCGCCGGGTCAGGTGGAGAGGTCGACCTCTTCCCAGCCCGGCGGCTCGTCGTGGTACGGCCCGCGCAGCATCACCGCCCACTCCAGCGCCCAGCGGCGCTGCCCGATCGCGTTGGCGTCGACCAGCCCGGGCAGCGGGTGGCCGACCTTCTCCGCCGCCAGGTACGCCCAGTCCAGGCAGTAGTGCAGGTCGAGCAGGGCGGCCGCGTCGGCGGGGTGCTGCGGGGCGGCCAGGATCCGCGACCGCCAGTGGGCGAACGTCTCCCCGGAGGGGATGTGCGGCAGCCGCTCGACCAGCCGCTCGTCCACCGGCACCGTCGGGTCCAGCTCCTTGGTCAGGCCCAGCACCCAGCACAGCGAGAAGAGCGCGTCGTGGTGCAGCACGAACGACCGGTGGTCGCCCTTGCCGCCCATCACGAACTGCCACTCCGGCGGGGTGACCATGTCGACCAGGTGGGAGTTGAGCAGCCAGCCCGTCGCGGCCTGGGCGGGCATCCCGAAGCAGCGGGCGAGGATCACGTGCAGCACCGCGATCCGCGCCTCGATCTCGTCGGTCGGGCGCAGCTCGATCTCGTCGCCCGGCTCCCAGACCAGCGGGAACTGGGCGGGCGGCAGGGGCAGGCCGAGTCGGGCCAGCTCGTCGAGGCTCGCCTCACGGACTTCCCGGGGGTCGGGGGCGGTCACCAGCACGATCGATGTCCCTGTCTGCTCGCATCGGCGCACACTGCCGGTCGATCCCCCTGGGCTGGGAGGATAGCCGGTCGGGCAGGTGGGCACCATGGTGCCGCACCCACCGGTGACCGGCCCGCCGGGGTCAGCCGATCCGCTCGATGACCAGCGGCGTCGGCGTCGGCGTGGTGGCGGCGATCCGGACCGCCCGGGCGGCCTCCGCCCGCGCCGCCGGGATCCGGGAGGCGTCGTCGGCGCGCAGCTCGTAGAGCGGGTCGCCGGCGCGTACCGGGTCGCCGGGCCGCCGGTGCAGCACCACCCCGGCGGGGATGCTGACCGGGTCCTCCTTGCGGGCCCGTCCGGCGCCGAGTCGCCACGCGGCCACCCCGATCGCGTACGCGTCGACCGACTCGACGAAGCCGTCGGCCTCGGCGCGGACCACCTCCACCTCGTTGGCGGTCGGCATCGGGGCGTCCGGGTCGCCACCCTGGGCGCGGATCATCCGGCGCCAGGCGTCCATCGCCCGCCCGTCCCGCAGGGCGGCGGCCGGGTCGGCGTCCGGCAGACCGGCCGCGGTCAGCATCTCCCGGGCCAGCGCCAGGGTCAGCTCCACCACGTCGGCCGGGCCGCCGCCGGCCAGCACCTCCACCGACTCGGTCACCTCGACCGCGTTGCCGACGGTCAGCCCGAGCGGAGTGGACATGTCGGTGAGCAGCGCGACGGTCCGCACCCCGTGCGCGCCGCCCAGCTCCACCATGGTGCGGGCCAGCTCCCGGGCGTCGTCCACCGACTTCATGAACGCGCCGGAGCCGACCTTGACGTCGAGCACCAGCGCCCCGGTGCCCTCGGCGATCTTCTTGCTCATGATCGAGCTGGCGATCAGCGGGATCGCCTCGACGGTGCCGGTGACGTCGCGCAGCGCGTACAGCTTGCGGTCGGCCGGGGCGAGCCCGGTGCCGGCCGCGCAGATCACCGCGCCGACGTCGCGCAGCTGGGCGATGAACTCCTCGTTGCTCAGCGCGGCCCGCCAGCCGGGGATCGACTCCAGCTTGTCCAGCGTGCCGCCGGTGTGCCCGAGGCCGCGCCCGGACAGCTGCGGCACCGCGCCGCCGCACGCGGCGACCAACGGGGTGAGCGGCAGGGTGATCTTGTCACCGACGCCGCCGGTGGAGTGCTTGTCGACGGTCGGCCGGGTCACCGCGGACAGGTCCAGCCGCTCCCCGCTGGCGATCATCGCGGCGGTCCACCGGGCGATCTCCGGCGGCGTCATCCCGCGCAGCAGGATGGCCATGGCCAGCGCCGACATCTGCTCGTCGGCCACCACCCCCTGGGTGTACGCGTCGACCACCCAGTCGATCTGGTCGTCGCTCAGCACCCCCCCGTCCCGCTTGGCCCGAATGACATCAACCGCCGCAAACCCACTCATCAGATGATCTTCCCTAGTCGTTGCGAGATACCGACCGCGCGGACCGCGCCCACCGGGGATGGACCGACCGTGCCCGGCGGAGGGATCAAGCCTGACCGCCCGGAGCCGGGCACGGTCGGGCCCATCCCTCAAGCTCAACCCCTCCAGACCGAAGGGATCTCCGTAGGCGGCTCGCCCTCCCCCGCCCAGAAGATGGTGCCGGCCGCGTCGACCACCACCACCCTGGGGGTACGGGCCAGTCCCCAGCTGATCGCCTCGGCGGAGTCGTCCCAGCTCGGGCCCTCCTCCAGCACCCCGGTCTCGGCGTCCACCGCGTCGCCCGCGGACCGTTCCCAGTACGCCGTCCAGACCTGCTGGCCGGCAGCGAGGTCGGGGTGCACGAAGACGGTGCCGCGGCCCCGCCAGGCGGCCACCCGCTCCGGCACCACCGGCACCGGGGTCTCCCCCACCACCGCGTCGAGGTCCGCCACGTCGAACGCGTGCGGCAGCAGCTCGGCCATCCGCAGCGGCCCGAGGCGGGACTCGACCAGGCACTCCGGGCCGCCGTTCTCCCACAGCAGCTGCCGGCACCGGCCGCACGGCATCAGCGGCTCACCGGTCGCGTCGACGCAGGAGAGCGCCACCAGCCGGCCGCCGCCGGTGGCGTGCAGCGAGGAGACCACCCCGCACTCGGCGCAGAGGGTCACGCCGTAGCCGGCGTTCTCCACGTTGCAGCCGACCACGATCCGGCCGTCGTCGACCAGGGCGGCCGCGCCGACCGGGAACTTCGAGTACGGCGCGTAC
This sequence comes from Micromonospora sp. NPDC000089, assembly GCF_042899365.1. Taxonomy (NCBI): domain Bacteria; kingdom Bacillati; phylum Actinomycetota; class Actinomycetes; order Micromonosporales; family Micromonosporaceae; genus Micromonospora; species Micromonospora sp. NPDC000089. Next base: position 131,239 of record NZ_JBIAZT010000008.1, on the reverse strand, counting down.
GCGTGCCGCATCGCCTCGGTGGCGGCGGCCCGTAGCCGGTCCCAGTCGATCTCGGTCATCCCACCATTGTGCCGAAGCCGCCCAGGTCGGACGCGCGAAGGGGTACCCGGGAACGCCGCGCGCCCGGCGGGAGTTCTTCCCCACCGGGCGCGTCGGGTCGCGGGCTCAGCCCTTGACGTACGGCTTGCCGTCCGCGGCGGGCGCGCGGACCCGGCCGACCAGCCCGGCCACCGCCAGGATGGTGGCCAGGTACGGCAGCATCGCCAGGAACTGGCTGGGAATGCTGCTGCCGATCGCGCCGAGGTAGGTGGCCAACTGGTCGGCGAAGCCGAAGAAGAGCGCGGCGAGCAGCGCCCCGGTCGGGCTCCACCGGCCGAAGATCAGCGCGGCCAGGGCGATGAAGCCCTTCCCACCGATCATGTTCTTGGTGAACGAGTAGAGCGCCAGCGTGTACGACGCGCCACCGATGCCGGCGACCATGCCGGCCAGCAGCACGTTGCGGTACCGCAGCCCGAGCACCTTGACGCCGAGGGTGTCCGCCGCGGTGGGGTGCTCGCCGACCGAGCGGGTCCGCAGCCCCCACCGGGTCCGGAACAGCGCGATGTGGATCACCAGCACCAGCAGCAGGCCGAGGTAGAGGAAGATGTTGCCGCGGAACAGCGCCGGCCCGAGGACCGGGATGTCCTTCAGCAGCGGGATCTCCCAGTTCGAGAAGCGCGGCGCGCTGTTGTACTTCTGCGCGTCGGTCTGCATCAGCCGCTCGTAGAGGAAGCCGGTGACGCCGACCGCCAGCAGGTTCAGCACGATACCCATGACCACCTGGTCGACCAGGTAGCGGATCGCGAACACGGCCAGCAGCAGCGAGATCAGCGCGCCGCCGATCGCGGCGGCGACCAGGCCGACCCAGACGCTCTGCGAGATGCTGCCGAACAGCGCGCCGCTGAACGCGCCCATCAGCAGCTGGCCCTCGATGGCCACGTTGACCACGCCGCTGCGCTCGCAGAGCACGCCGGCCAACGCGCCGAAGATCAGTGGCAGGGCCAGGATGAAGGTGCCCCGGACGATGTTGACCAGCGGCATGAAGTTGCGCCCCTCGGGGGCGGCGGAGACCTGCCAGCACAGGAAGCTCAGCACGAAGGCGACCAGGCCGACGCCGAGCGCGAGCGTGAACCAGCGCTTCGGCACCCCGGCCAGCAGGGCGCCGCCGGCCGCGGCGGTGATCAACCCGAACAGGATCGCGCCGACCGTGCCGTCGATCTCCAGCGCGGCGCCGCCCTCGGTCTCGCTGAGGGTGAAGCGGGCCTGCTGGCCGGTGGCGAGCGCCCCGAACAGCACGGTGGCGAGCACGCCCAGCGCCAGCAGGACCGCGCCGATCCTGCGGTTGCGCGTCCAGAAGCCCTGGTCGACCGTTGCCACGGCGACGTCGGGGACAGCGGTGGTGGACATGCCTTACCAGCCCTTCGCCAGGCTCGTCTGCAACCGGGCGGCGCGGGCGGCCCGGAGCTGGAAGATCGCCTTCACCAGGGCCGGCGCGGCGATGAAGATGACGATCAGCGCCTGGAGCACGGTGACCAGCTCCAGCGAGATACCTGAGTACGACTGCATCCGGTTGCCACCGGCCTGCAGCGCGCCGAACAGCAGCGCCGCCAGCAGCACCCCCCACGGCTTCACCCGGCCGAGCAGCGCCACCAGGATGCCGTCGAAGCCGATCTGCGCGATCACCAGCGGGGTGAGCGCGTTCGCGGTCGAACCGAGCACCATCTGGCTGCCGCCCAGGCCGGCGAGCAGCCCGGAGATCACCATGACCAGCACGTACGTCCTGGTGACGCTGATTCCGGCGGTGCGGGCGGCGTCCGGGTTCGCGCCGACCGCGCGCAGCTCGAAGCCGAGCGTGGAGCGGTTGAGCAGCCAGGCGACGAACCAGGTGGCCAGCACGGCGAGCAGGATGCCGGCGTGCACCCGCAGGTCGGCGCCGAGCAGCCGGGGCAGCTGGGCCGAGGAGTCGACCGGCTTGCTGATCGCGTCGGAACGGTCCGGGTTCTGCACCCCGGCCTGGACGATGATCCAGGAGAGGAAATAGACCGCGACGTAGTTCAGCATGATCGTGTTGATCACCTCGTGGGCCCCGGTGCGGGCCTTGAGGATGCCCGGCACGAAGCCCCAGAGCGCACCGGCGGCGGCGCCGGCGATCAGCGCGACCAGCAGGTGCAGCCCCGGCGGCAGCGGCAGCGCGAAGCCGGCGATCGCGGCCAGGATGACGCCCATGGTCGCCTGGCCCTGGGCGCCGATGTTGAACAGGCCGCCGCGGAAGGCGAGCGCGACCGCCAGACCGGTGAAGGCGAGCGGGGCGGTGTAGGTGAGCGTCTCGGAGATCGGACCCATCGCCGCGGTGAAGCCGACCGCGTCCGGGTCGAAGACGGCGCCCTTGAACAGGTTCGCGTACGCCTCGCTGACCACCGTCCAGCTGGAGTTGATCGCGTCGGCCGGCCGGGCGGTGATGTAGCCGTAGGTGGCCAGCACCTCCGGGTCGGAGACGATGATCAGGATCGCGCCGATCACCATCGCCAGCACCAGCGCGAGCACCGTCACGGTGACCGTGTTGGCCGCCCAGAGGTTGTCCAGGAACAGCCGGCCGAGCGACGGCCGGGGCTGGTCGGCTGGCGGCGCGGTGGCCGTCGCACTCCGGTCGGCGCGGCCGGTCCCGGCCAGCTCCGCCTCGGTCGCCCGCTCCTTGTCCGGGGAGCCGGGGTTGGGGTTGCTCATGCCTCGTCCTCGTTCACAGGGCGTTCGTGGGCCGGCGCCGCACCGCCGACGGCCGCACCGCCGCCGGGTGCGGCGTGCCCGCCGGTCGGGGCCGCGCCGCCTCCGGCGGCCGGCTCACCGCCGGTCGGGGCCGCGTCGTTTCTGGCGGCCGGCTCACCGCCGACGGGGGTCGCGTCGTTTCTGGCGGCCGGCTCACCGCCGACGGGGGTCGCGTCGCCCGGGGCGGTGTCCGGGGTGATGCCGGCCATCAGCAGGCCGATCTCCTCGCGAGGGGTGTCCGGGCCGACGATGCCGATGACCCGGCCGCGGTACATCACTGCGATCCGGTCGGCCAGCCCGATCACCTCGTCCAGCTCGCTGGAGACGACCATGACGGCGGTGCCCACGTCCCGCTCGCGGATCACCCGGCTGTGGATGAACTCGATCGAGCCGACGTCGACGCCGCGGGTCGGCTGGGCGGCGATCAGCAGCTTCAGCGGCCGGGACAGCTCCCGCGCGACGATCACCTTCTGTTGGTTGCCGCCGGAGAGGGTGCCCACCGCGGCGTCGGCCGAGGAGGTGCGCACGTCGAACTGCTCGATCCGTTCCCGCGCCGACTTCGCGATCGCGTCCGGCTTCAGCGAGATGCCGCTGCCGAACGGCGGCCGGTCGTAGATGTCCAGCACCAGGTTCTCCGCCACGGAGAACTCCTTGACCAGGCCGTCCACGCTGCGGTCCTCGGGCACGTAGCCGACCCCGGCGCGGAGCACCTTCTTGGTCGACCAGCCGTTGAGCTGCTGGCCGTCCAGGCTGATCGACCCGGCGAGGACGGGGCGCAGCCCCATGATCGCCTCGATCAGCTCGGTCTGGCCGTTGCCCTGCACGCCGGCCACGCCGAGCACCTCGCCGGCGTGCACGGTGAGGTCGACGCCGTCCACCGCGCGCACGTGCCGGTCGTCGTCCACCACCAGACCGGAGAGCTCGAGCATCGGCGCGCCCGGGGTGGCGGGCTGCTTGTCCACGGTGAGCCGGACGTTGCGGCCGACCATCAGCGCGGCCAGCTCGTCCCGGCTGGCGTCCGGGGAGGCGGTGCCGACCGTCTTCCCGCGCCGGATCACGGTGATCCGGTCGGCGATGGCCTTGACCTCGCCGAGCTTGTGGGTGATGAAGACGATCGACTTGCCGGCGGCCTTGAGCGACCGCATGACCGTGAGCAGCTCCTCGGTCTCCTGCGGGGTGAGCACCGCGGTCGGCTCGTCCAGGATGAGCAGGTCGACATCGCGGGTGAGCGCCTTGACGATCTCCACCCGCTGCTGGATGCCGACCGGCAGGTCCTCGATCACCGCGTCCGGGTCGACCCGCAGGTTGTACCGCGCGGAGACCTCGGCCACCTCGCGGCGGGCCCGGCGGCGGTCCAGGAAGCCGGCGATGCCGCCCCGGACCTGCTCGGCGCCGAGCATGATGTTCTCCGCGACGGTGAAGACCGGCACCAGCATGAAGTGCTGGTGCACCATGCCGATCCCGGCGCCGATCGCGTCGGACGGGCCCTTCAGCTTCAGCGGCTGGCCGTCGACGAGGATCTCGCCCTCGTCGGGCTGGTAGAGCCCGTAGAGGACGTTCATCAGGGTCGACTTGCCGGCGCCGTTCTCGCCGAGCAGGGCGTGGATCTCTCCAGGCTCCACCGTCAGGTCGATGTGGTCGTTGGCGACCAGATCACCGAACCGCTTGGTGATGCCGCGCAGTTCGAGTCTCAGCGCAACCTCCTGGAGTGCGAGCGATGGTGCAGCGTAGCTGCCGGTAGCCGGGCGGCCGGGGCCGGCGGTGGCCGGCCGGTGGTGCGCCATCGGCCGCCCCGGGCGGGCGCGGGTGTCCCACGCCCGCCGGAGCGGCCGATCGTCATGCCTGGTGCCTGCCCGCCTCCGCTGTCGATGATCCCATCGCGGTGACCGGGCGGTCGGTCACTTGGTCGGCTGAGCCTTCGAGGTGACCGTGACGGTGCCGGCGGCGATGTCCGCCTTGAGCTTGTCGACCTCGGCCTTGAGGTCCGCGGGGACCTTCGAGTCGAAGTCGTGGTACGGGGCGATGGACACGCCGTTGTTCGCCAGGGTGCCGACGAAGCCCGGCTTGGCCTGCAGCTTCTCGCCACCGGCGGCCTTCAGCACGGCCTCCTTCACGGCGTCCGGGATGTTCTTGACGACCGTGGTCACGATCGCGGAGCAGTCCGGGGTGCTCTCGCAGCCGTCGACGTCCACCCAGACGACCGAGTACTTGCCGCCCGAGGCCTTGGCCGCGGCGGTGGTGCCGAGGCCGGCGCCGCCGGCGACCGGCATCACGATGTCCGCGCCCTGGGCGACCAGGGTGTCGGAGACCTTCTTGCCCTCGTCCTGCTTGACGAAGTCGTTGGTGAAGGAGCCCTTCTGGGTCGCCTTGTCCCAGCCCAGCACCTGGACGTTCTTGCCCTTGGCCTTGTTGTAGTAGGCCACGCCGTCGGCGAAACCGTCCATGAAGATGGTCACCGGCGGGATCGGCAGGCCACCGTAGGTGCCGACCTTGCCGGTCTTGCTCAGCCCGGCGGCCAGGTAACCGGCCTGGAAGGCGGCCTGCGCGGTGTCGAACTGCATCGGGTAGACGTTGTCCACGCCCGGGTTCGCGTCCACGATCGCGAACTGCTGGTCCGGCTTGGCCGCGGCGGCCTTCTTGGTGGCGTCCTGCATCAGGCCACCGACGGCCAGGATGAAGTCGCACTTCTGGTTGACGAACCCGGTCAGGTTGACCTCGTAGTCCGCCTCGGCCTTCGACTGGACGTTCTTGATGTCGATGTTGCTGTTCGCCTTCTGCGCCTCCTGCAGGCCCTTCCAGGCGGAGGTGTTGAAGGACTTGTCGTCGATGCCGCCGACGTCGGTCACCATGCAGGCGCTGTACTTCTTGCCGCCGGTGCCGCCGGCGTTGTTGTCGTCCTTGGGGGCCTCACCACACGCGGCGGCGCCCAGCACGAGCCCACCCGCCACGAAGGCGGAGGCGATCCGCATCCCACGCACAGAGCGCAAGACGTCTCCTTCCCATTGCACACCGCGCCTTGTGCGGTGGCAGCCCTTTGACCGACGAGCGCTGTGCTGCCGGCATCCCACGTTACGGACGGGAGCGTACGCCCGCGCCCACCCACCGGCCGACAATCGTGCCCGACTGTTGAACGCCTGTTATCCGGGCGTAACCCGGGCGTGGGGTAGATCACCCCGGACGCTGCTAATGCGCCGTTCGGCACGTTTCACCGGCGTCGCGACCCGGCCTGCGGGGCTACCGCCAGAAGACCGCCACCGCCGCGTTGAGCAGGGTCAACCCGATGATCGCCAGGAAGTGGCCGCGGGCTACCTGCTCCCGCTTGCGGGAGAAGAAGACCATGACAAAGATCAGCAGGGCCAGCACCAACTTGGTAACAAGCTTGGCGGGCGCCGGCTCGTCCCCGTCGCGCAGCGGCGCGGCGAGGCCGAGACCGGTCAGCAGGCCGATCACCGAACCCCAGAGCATGGCCGCGTTGATCCGCAGCCGGCCGCTGACGTACTGGGCGATCGACCCGCCGAGCAGCAGGGCGAAACCGATCAGATGGACATAGAGAAGGACCAGCCGGAGAGCTTCCACGCCGGCCATCCTGCCCCATCAACGACGGGTTGTAGTAGCACCCCCGCCGACTGAGCTCAATCCGTGATCTCGACCGGCTGCCGCGCCGGCCGCTCCGGTCCCCGATCCGGCACGGGCCCGGCCGGGCGGAACCGGCCGACCAGCACCAGCAGCACGCCGAGCAGCGCGTACCCGCCGAGCACCACCAGCGACCGGCCGGCGCCCGCGCCGTCGAAGAAGGCCGCCGAGCGCAGCAGCGTGGCACCGGCACCCGCGGGCAGGAACTGCCCCACCGTCCCCCACGGCTGAGGCAGCAGCTCGGGGGCGGAAGTGACCCCGGACAGCGGGTTGCCGACCAGGAACACCACCAGCGCGCCGAGACCCACGCCGGGGCCGCCGAGCAGCGCCCCGAGCCCGGCCACGGTGCCCGCGGCGGCCAGCGCGATCAGCCCGACCGCGCCCGCCTCGCGCCAGTAGTCGCCGTTCAGCACGCCGAGCCAACCGTGCAGCACCGCCGCGCCGACCGGGCCGGCGAGCACGGCGTACCCGAGCAGGCCGAGCAGGCGCGCACCCCGGCCGGCGACCAGGAAGGTGAGCAGCGCGCCGGCCAGCATGCTGGTGAGCGCCAGCGGCAGGAAGCCGGCGGCGAAGCCGGCGCCCCTCGGGTCGTCGGGATCGGCCGGGACCACCTCCACCACCGGCACCGGCCGGCCGGCGGAGAGCCGGGTCGAAGCCTCGGTGAGCAGCGCGGCGACGGTCGGGCCGGCGGCCGGGGCGGTGTGCAGGGCGACGCCGTCCGGGCCGACGACGAAGGCGGCGTACACCTCGCGGTCGCGCAGCGCGGCGTCGGCCGCCGCCGCGTCCGGCAGCGTGCGGACGTCGAACGCGCCGGGCTGCGCGGTGGCGAGCCGGCCGGCCAGCTGGGCGGCGGCGGGCGGCGGCCCGGCGACGGCGACCGGCAGGTCGCGCGGCGCGAGGTGCGCGGCGGGCGCCGCGAACAGGGGTACGAGCAGCGCCTGCGCGAGCACCGCCAGCGCGGCGACCAGGACGGCGAGCAGCCACGGGGAGCGGACCCGGGCCGGTGCTGTGGACATTCCGTGCTCCTCAAAACGAATGCTCGTTCTCTTTGAGGCCAGCGTGCACCCCGCCACTGTCCGCCGTCAAGAACGAGCGTTCGTTTTACACTGTGTGGCGTGCCACGCGTATCGGACGAACACCTCGCCGCCCGCCGTCAGCAGATCCTCGACGCGGCCCGGCGCTGCTTCCTGCGCGACGGCTTCCACCACACGTCGATGCAGGACGTGATCGCCGAGGCGGGCCTGTCGGTCGGCGCCGTCTACCGCTACTTCCCCAGCAAGAACGACCTGATCACGGCCATCTCCCAGGCGGTGATCGGCGGCGCCGAGGAGGTCATCGGCGGTCTCGCCCGGCAGGAGCCGGTGCCGACGGTGGTCGAGGCGCTGGATCTGGTGCTGGCGTACGTCGACCGGCAGGTCGGGGACGAGGGCGTGCTCCGGCTCGCCCTGCAGGTCTGGGGCGAGGCCCAGCGCGACCCGACGCTGGCGACGTTCGTCCGGGCCACCTACTCCGGCTTCCGCGACCACTGGGAGGTCTACGTCCGCCGCGCCCAGCAGGCCGGTGAGCTGCCGGCGGACGCCGACCCGGAGGCGGTCGCCGCCGTCCTGTTCGGCATGGTCCCCGGCTACTTCACCCAACGCATCCTCACCGGCGGCCCCGACCGCCGCACCTACCTTGCCGGCGCCCACGCCCTCCTCACCCACCCCACCCCCCACCCCTGACCCTGACCCTGACCCCCGCCGATCTTGCACTTGCTAACCCGGCAAAAGGCGCGAAAGGCGCATACCAGGGGCCGAAGCTGCAAGATCGGCGGGGGAAGGGTGGGGGCGGGGCGGGTGGGTCAGGTCAGGCGCCAGGCCTGGAAGGTGGGGCCGTCCGGGGGGAGGGTGACCAGGCCGTCGGCGTCGGGGCGTAGGGGCGGGGCGGCGCCGTAGACGTTCTCGGCGGGCGGGAGACCGGTGAGGCGGAGGGGGGTGCCGGGGGCGCGGCGGGCCAGCAGCAGCACCGAGCCGGTGGGGGCCTCGCGCAGGAAGACCAGGGTGTCCGGGTCGGCGTACACCCGGCGCAGGCCGCCGTGGCGCAGCGCCGGCTCGGCGCGACGCAGCGCGAGCAGCGACAGGTACGCCTCGAACGTGCCCCGGTCCCAGCTGGCCGGCCGGTGCCACGGCATCGGGGTACGCGACCCCTCCCCGTTCGTGCCGGTCAGCCCCAGCTCGTCCCCCGCAAAGATCACCGGGGTGCCCGGCATGGTGGCCAGCAGCCCGGCGGCCACCTCCTGCCGGGCGGCGTCGCCGACCACGGTGCGGATCCGGGCCGAGTCGTGCGAGCCGAGCAGCTGCCAGGAGTGCGTGTACGACCGCCAGGAGATCAGCGAGCGGTACGCGTCCATGGTGGCCAGCACCGCCCCCGCGTCCCGCCGGGCCACCCCGCCGGGGGTACCGAGGAAGTTCGGCACCGGGTCATCGCCGTGCCGCAGCCAGGACCAGACCGGGTCGGTGAAGCCGACGTAGTTCATCGTCCCGTGCCAGCCGTCGCGGTCCAGGTCACCGGTGTGGTCGTGACCGTGCTCGGCGAGCAGCAGCCCGTCGGCGCGGGTCTCGGCGACCACCTCGCGCAGCAGCCGCGCCACCTCGTGGGTGTACGCGTCCGCGCCCCGCCGGCCGGTCATGTTGGCCACGTCGACCCGCCAGCCGTCCAGCCCGTACGGCGGGCGCAGCCAGCGGCGCAGCAGCGAGTCGGGCGCGGTGGCGAAGCGCCGGCGCAGCTCGGCGCTGCCCCAGTTGAGCTTGGGCAGCGACTTCACGCCGTTCCAGGACTCGTAGTCACCGCTCGCCGCGTCGAAGTAGTACAGCTCGCGCTCGGGGGCCCGCACGTCGGAGGCGGCGGCGGTGAACCACTCGTGCGCGTCGCCGGTGTGGTTGCTGGTGATGTCGCCGAGCAGCCGCCAACCCCGGGCCCGGACCGCGTCGGCCAGCCGGGCCAGCGCGGCGTCCCCGCCGAGCAGCGGGTCGACGGTGTCGAAGCTGGCCGCGTCGTACCGGTGGTTGGAGCGGGCCGGGAAGATCGGGGTGAGGTAGACGGTGTTCACCCCGAGCCGGTCCAGGTGGTCCAGCTTCTCGGTGACGCCGTCCAGGTCACCGCCGTAGAACTGGTACGGCGTCTCCGGGCCGCGCCCGATCACCGGGGTGTCCCAGTCGCACGGGATCGCCCAGTCGGGCGCGGTCCGCCCGTCGGCGGCGGCCGAGCGGGCGAACCGGTCCGGGAAGATCTGGTAGATCAGCGCGTCCCGCGCCCAGGCCGGCGGCGGGGCGTGGCTGACCAGCTTGAAGTCGCCGTTGTCCGGCACGTCGTGGTCGACCAGGCCGGCGGCGTTCAGCCAGCGGTGGCCGCTCGACCCGGAGAGCATGAACCGGTAGTTGCTGACCGGGTTGCGGACCTCGACGTCGGCCCGCCACCATACGTCACCGCCCTCGGTGCGGTCCACGGTGGCCTCGGCGAAGCGTGGCTCCCCGTCCGGGGTGGTGCGCACGTGCACGGCCCGCACGCCCGCGCCGGCCGGCGCCCGGACGAAGACCGGTACGGTCCGTCCGAGCGCCGGCTCCTGCTCCGGTACGTAGAGCGCGGAGCCGTCGTGGTGCGGTTGCATGTGGACGACTACCCCTTGACGGCGCCGGAGGTCAGGCCGGAGACGATGTAGCGCTGGAGGATCTGGAACACCAGCACCGTGGGGATCGCGGTGAGCAGGGTCGCCACCGCGAAGATGCCGAAGTTCACGTTCCGCTCGTTGCCCTGGAGCATGCCGTACATGCCGACCGCCAGGGTCTTCGAGTTGCTGTTGGTGAGGAACACGTTCGCCATCAGGAACTCGTTGATCGTGCTGATGAAGGCGAGCAGCCCGGTGACCGCCAGGATCGGCGCCACCAGCGGCAACATGATCCGGAAGAAGACCTGGACGTGCGAGGCGCCGTCCATGGTGGCCGACTCGTCCAGCTCCCGGGGCAGCGTGTCGAAGAAGCCCTTCATCAGCCAGGTGTTCACGCCCAGCGCGCCGCCCAGGTAGAGCAGCAGCAGGCCCCACGGGGTGTTGAAGCCGATCGACGGCCACAGGTCGGTGATCGTGCCGAAGATCAGGAAGATCGCCACGATCGCCAGGAACTGCGGGAACATCTGGATCAGCAGCAGCGAGAGCAGGCCCACCCGCCGGCCGCGGAACCGCATCCGGGAGAACGCGTACGCGGCCAGCGAGGACAGGAACACCGAGGCGAACGACGCGACGCCCGCCACCAGCAGCGAGTTGAGGAACCAGCGCGCGAACGCGGTGCGCTCGAACAGCTGCCCGAAGTTGCCGAACGACACCCCGCCGGTCGGCACCAGCTCGGTGGAGGACAGCGTGCCGAGCGGGTTGAGCGCCGCCGAGATCACGAACACGATCGGGAAGAGGCTGAACAGCACCCCGAGCACGCCGACCAGGTGCCGCCACCCGACCTGCGCAAACCAGCGGTTGCGCCGCCGGGGGGCGTTGCGGTTGGCCGTCGGCGTGGCCCCGCCCCCGGCCACCGGGGCTCCGGTGAGAGTGGTCATGCGTAGACCTCCTCCTGCTTGCGGGTACGCCGGAAGCTGATCGCCGACACCACCGCGACGATGGTGAAGATGAACAGCGAGATGGCCGCGGCGAACCCGAACTGGGCGCCCGAGCCACCGAACGCCAGCCGGTAGGTGTAGGTGATCAGCAGGTCGGTGGCGCCGTTGGTCGGGTTGTCCGCCGGGAACGGCGCGCCCTCGGTGGTCAGGTAGATCGCGTTGAAGTTGTTGAAGTTGAACGCGAACGACGAGATCAGCAGCGGCGAGAGGGCGACCAGCAGCAGCGGCAGGGTGACCGCCCGGAACGACTGCCAGGGGGACGCCCCGTCGACCGAGGTGGCCTCGGTCAGCTCCCGCGGGATGGCCTGCAACGCGCCGGTGGCGACCAGGAACATGTACGGGTACCCGAGCCAGAGCTGCACCAGGATGACCGCCACCCGGGCCGACCACGCGCCGCCGAACCAGTCGACGTCGGTCCCGAACAGGCTGTTGATCAGGCCGAAGTCGGTGTTGAACATGTCCCGCCAGACCAGCAGCATGGCGAACGACGGCATGGCGTACGGCAGGATCAGCAGCACCCGGTAGATGTTGGTGCCGCGGACCCGGGGCGAGTGCAGCGCGAGCGCGATCAGCATGCCGAGGATGAACGTGCCGCCGGTGGAGCCGATCGCGAAGGCGAAGTTCCAGATCAGCGTGCCGAGGAACGGGCCGGAGATGTTCTCGTCGGTGAGCACCCGGGTGAAGTTGGACAGGCCGACGTTGACCTTCCAGCCTTGGGCGAGCCGGTCGCCGTCGGCGGCCACGAAGGCGCCGCGGTCGCCGTCGGCGGTCCAGGTCTTGCCGCTCTCGCTGTCCTTGACGCAGTCGCAGCCCGCGTCGTACGCCCGGACGGCCTTGCCCTCGTACGCCCGGGACAGCCCGGAGGAGCGCAGCGCGCCGCCGGTGGTGGGCACCACCAGGTCGGTGATGTCCTTGCTGCGGGCGCTGGCCTGGCCGAAGTTCAGCACGGTGTAGCCGTCCGCGGCGGTGACCTTGCCGCCCGGGGCGACGGTGGCCGCGCCCGGGTCGAGCGGCCGCAGGCCCTCGTTGTCACCGACGGAGACCGTGTTGCTCTTCGGGTCGGTGATCAGGAAGACCAGGGCGCCGGTGGCCGGGTCACCCTTGGTGGCGACCGAGAGCGGGTACTGGGTGGAGCCGGGGACCTGCTTCACCGAGGAGCTCTGGATCGCGACGATCGCGTCGTCCTTGCTACCGCGGTGACCGTCGCCGAAGTTCGTGAATGCCGTGCTGGCGGTGTAGAGCACCGGCACGATCTGGAAGGCGATCAGGAAGAGCGTGCCCGGGACCAGGTACTTCGCCGGGATGTGCCGGCGGCCGAGGTAGAGGTAGAACAGCCCGGCGGTGGCCAGCACCAGCACGGCCAGCCCGATCCACATCTCGGCCGCGACGAGCGGGAAGGCAGCCCAGATCGCGATCCCGGCCACCAGGCCGAGCAGGATCACCTTCGCGGCGAGGCCGGCCGCGGTGATCGGCGCGTGGTTCCGCGCGGTACGGGACGAGCGCGGGGACCCGGAGCGGACGGGCCCCCGGCCCGGGGTCTGCTGGGCAGACCCCGGGCCGGACAGCGACGTGCTCATTACTTGATCTGACCGGAGATCGTCTTGCCGGCGGCGGTGACGGTCTTGGTCGGGTCGGCGCCACCGATGACGGCGGCCTCGGCCTTGCCGAACGGGTCCCAGATCGCGGCCATGGCCGGGATCGCCGGGAGCACCTGGCCGTCCTTGCCGGCCTCGGTGAACTTGGTCAGGTCCGGGTCGCTGCCCTTGACCTGGTCCAGCGCGGCGGTCAGCGCCGGCGGGCGCGGCTCGGCCTGGTACAGCGCCACGGCCAGCTCCGGCTTGGTGACGTAGTTGGCCACGAACTCCTGCGCCAGGGCCTTGTTCTTGCCCTTGGCGGCGACGTAGAACGCCTGGACGCCCACGAACGGCGCGGCTTCCTTGCCACCGGCGAAGCCGGGGATGGCGGAGATGTCGTACTTGACGCCGGCCTTCTTGACGTCGGCGGTGGCCCACGGCCCGGAGACCAGGTAGGCGCACTTCTTGCCGGTGAAGGTGGCGATCGAGTTGGTGTCGGAGATCGAGCGCTTCAGCACGCCCTCACCCTTCTCGCCGAGCGCGCCGATCTTCTTGAACGCGGCGATCGACTCCGGCTTGCCCACGCCCAGGTCCTTCGGGTCGTAGTCGCCGTTGGCGGCGGTGCCGAACAGGTAACCGCCGGCCGAGCTGTACAGCGGGTAGATGTGGTACGCGTCGCCGTTCTGGCCGACCTGCAGGCAGAGCGTCTCGGTGACCTTCTTCTGCGCCTTGAGCTGCTTGCCGGTGGCGACCAGTTCCTCGATCGTCTTCGGCGCCTGGGGGGCCAGCTCGGTGTTGCGGATCAGCGCCAGGTTCTCGGTCGCGTAGGGCACGCCGTAGAGCTGGCCGTTGAAGGTGACGGCCTTGATCGCGGTGGGGTTGAACCCGCTCTTCTGCTCGTCGGGGAGCTGCACCGGGTCGATCGCGCCGTTCTGGACCAGGTTGCCGATCCAGTCGTGCGCGCCGACCACGACGTCCGGGCCGCTGCCCTGGCCGGAGGCGGTGACGAAGTTGGTCTGCAGGTCCTTCGAGACGGCCTGCACCTCGACGGTGACGCCGTTCTCCTGGCCGAACTTCTCGGCGAACGGCTTGAGGGCCGCGGTCCGCTTGTCGTCGGCCCAGATCACGAGCTTGCCACTGGCGGCCTTGGGGGAGGCGCTGGCGGCCGGCTCGTCGCTCTTGTTGTCGCCACCACCACAGCCGGAGGCGGCGAGCGCCAGGCCGAGAACGGCGACCACACCCGCGGTACGGATGCGCATCGGTACTCCTGTCGTCATGGCGGTCCGCCGGGGGAAGGGCGGTCGCCAGTGGGAAACTCTGAAAGTTCTTGCCAACCGGCGCCCAGAGTGCTGCGCCGCTGCTCTCGCGTGTTGCGGGGACGTTAGCAAGAGGTTGCAGAGAATGGAAGGGCTTGCAGGAGTGTACGCAAGACTTTGCCGTTGAGCTAAAGTGCCGCCATGCGCGCTCGACTGTCCGACATCGCCCAACAGGCCGAAGTCAGCGAGGCCACGGTGTCGCGGGTGCTCAACGACCGCCCCGGCGTGGCCCCGGAGACCCGGCAGGCCGTGCTGACCGCCCTCGATGTGCTCGGTTACGAGCGCCCGGCCCGGCTGCGCAAGCGCAGCGCGGGGCTGGTCGGGCTGGTCGTGCCGGAGCTGGAGAACCCCATCTTCCCGGCGTTCGCCCAGGTCATCGAGTCCACTCTGGCGCAGAGCGGGTTCACGCCGGTGCTGTGCACCCAGACCCCGGGCGGGGTCACCGAGGACGAGTACGTGGAGATGCTGCTGGACCGCCAGGTCTCCGGCATCGTCTTCGTCTCCGGCCTGCACGCCGACACCGCGGCCAACCACGACCGGTACCGCGCGCTGATCGCCCGGCCGCTGCCGATCGTCATGATCAATGGGTACGCCCCGGGCATCGCCGCGCCCTTCGTCTCCTGCGACGACCGGGAGGCCACCGAGCTGGCCGTCGCCCACCTGGTCGCCCTCGGCCACCGGCGGATCGGCCTGATCACCGGGCCGGACCGGTTCGTGCCGGTGCAGCGGCGGGTGGCCGGCTTCCGGGCCGCGATGTCCCGGCTGGCCGGCCTGGCCGAGGACGAGCTGGACGAGCTCGCCGAGCTGTCCCTGTTCGGGGTGGAGGGCGGCGAGGCGGCCGCCGGCCGACTGATCGAACGGGACGTCACCGGGATCGTCTGCGGCTCGGACCTGATGGCGCTGGGCGCGATCCGGGCCGCCCGGCAGCGCGGCCGGTCGGTCCCCGACGAGCTGTCCGTGGTCGGGTACGACGACTCCCCGCTGATGGCCTTCACCGACCCGCCGCTGACCACCATGCGCCAGCCGGTGATCGCGATGGCGGTCGCCGCGGTGCGGGCCCTGGTCGACGAGATCAACGGGCACGCCGCCCCGCACTCGGAGTACCTGTTCCGCCCCGAGCTGGTGGTGCGCGGCTCGACCGCGGTGGTCGGCGGCTCGGGCGCCGGCCCCGTCCCCGGTGGTCCGCGCCGCCAGCGGCCGGTGCCGCCGGCCGTCGCCGTGCCGGCCTGACCGGCTCGCCGTACAGTGCCGGCCTTGCCGGCTCGTCGTCCCGTGCCGGCTTGGCCGGTCGTCCCGCCCACCGGGACGGTGCGGCCGACAACGGCGGGCTGGACCCCCGGTGATTGCTGTCATTTCTTGCGCAAGGGCTGCTTGACTCTTGCAGCTCCGGGGCGTCATGCTGCTCGACACCGCGCCGCGCGGAGGTGCCCCCGTCCCCCACGGGGCGGCGCCGACCCGCGCCGGCACCGCCGTCCCGCGCCACAAGAAACGGGGATCGTCACCGATGACCGCCACCACCCCCACGCCGCTGACCTCCGACGACGACTGGTGGCGCTCCGCGGTCGTCTACCAGGTGTACGTCCGCAGCTTCGCCGACTCCAACGGCGACGGCGTCGGTGACCTCCAGGGCATCCGGGAGCGGCTGCCGTACCTGCGCGACCTCGGGGTGGACGCGCTCTGGCTGACCCCGTTCTACACCTCGCCTCAGGTCGACGCCGGCTACGACGTGTCCGACTACCGGGACGTCGACCCGCTCTTCGGCTCGCTCCCCGACTTCGACGCGATGATCGGCGACGCGCACGCGCTCGGCCTGCGGATCATCGTCGACCTGGTGCCCAACCACACCTCCAGCGCGCACCCGTGGTTCACCGCCGCGCTGGCCGCCGCCCCCGGCTCCCCCGAGCGCGAGCGCTACCTCTTCGCCGACGGCAAGGGCGAGACCGGCGAGCTGCCGCCGAACGACTGGGAGAGCATCTTCGGCGGCCCGGCCTGGACCCGGGTGCCGGACGGCCAGTGGTACCTGCACCTGTTCGACCCGGCCCAGCCGGACCTGAACTGGCGCCACCGGGAGGTCCGCGCCGAGTTCGAGGACGTGCTGCGGTTCTGGCTCGACCGGGGCGTGGACGGCTTCCGGATCGACGTGGCGCACGGGATGATCAAGGCCGAGGGCCTGCCGGACGTCGGCTTCAGCTCGATGACCACCGGCCAGCGCCAGTCCGAGCTGCTCGGCAAGGGCCGGCTGCCGTACTTCGACCAGGACGAGGTGCACGAGATCTACCGCGCCTGGCGGCCGATCCTGGACAGCTACCCGGGCGGCCGGATGGCGGTCGCCGAGGCGTGGGCCGAGACGCCGCAGCGGCTGGCCCGCTACATCGGCCCGGACGAGCTGCACCAGGCGTTCAGCTTCGACTTCCTGGAAGCCACCTGGTCGGCCGACTCGTTCCGCAAGGTGATCGACACCGCGCTGGCCGAGTCGACCATCGTCGGCGCCCCGACCACCTGGGTGCTCTCCAACCACGACAAGCAGCGCCACGTCACCCGGTACGGCGACGGCGAGGTCGGCCTGCGCCGTGCCCGGGCCGCCGCGCTGCTGATGTTCGCGCTGCCCGGCTGCGCCTACGTCTACCAGGGCGAGGAACTGGGCCTGCCGGAGGTGCTGGACCTCCCCGACGAGCTGCGCCAGGACCCGTCGTTCCTGCGCACCGGCGAGAGCCGGGACGGCTGCCGGGTGCCGATCCCGTGGAGCGGCGAGCTGGCCCCGTACGGCTTCGGCCCGGCCGGCAGCGAGCAGAGCTGGCTGCCGGCGCCGACGACCTGGCGGGCCCTCTCGGTGGCCGCCCAGGCCGGCGTGCCCGGCTCGACGCTGGAGCTGTACCGCGCGGCGCTGCGGGTCCGGCGCGAGCACCCGGCGCTGGCGGGCACCGCGGGCGGGGTGGTCTGGTTGGAGACCGAGCCCGGTGTGCTGGCGTTCAGCCGGGCGGTGGACGGCGCCGTGCTGACCTGCGTGGTCAACATCAGCGGCGCGCCCGTCCTGATCGAGGGCTACGGCCGGCCGGCGGTGGCCAGCGACGACCTCACCGAGCGGGGCGACGGCCACGTCCTGCCGGTGGACAGTGCGGCGTGGTTCGAACGGCGCTGAGCCGGGTAACCCGCGATTGACCTGGTCGTCCGTTGTGCTCCGCGCCGACGGGCGGCTGGGCTGCCGACCCCTTGTGGTGGGGGGTGAGGTGGCACCGGCCCCTCGGGAGTTCGCTCCCGGGGGGCCGTTGTCCTTCCCGGACCACTACCGTCCGCCGCGGCGGTAGAACCAGGACCGGCCACGCGGCGCGCCGCCGGCCGCGCGCTCAGCGACCCCGGGTACGCAGCAGCTCGGCGATCCGGGCGAAGCCGGCCCGTAGCTCGTCCTCGGTCGGCGCGGGCAACGGCTCGGGCTGGTCCCGCTCGGCCGCCTCCTCCAGCTCGTCGTCGATGACGTCCTCGAAGTCGCCGTAGAGGTCGGCCTCCTCGGTCCGGGCCGTCTCGTCCTCGGCGGCGATCTGCGCGGCGGCGATCTCGCCGCGGATCTCCTCCGCGCTCAGCGCGGGCAGCAGCGGCTCGACCACCGCCATCAGCTGCTCCTCGGCGACCACCGCCTCGGCCAGGGCCAACGCGTGCTGCCGCTCGTACGGGCCGCACACCACCGGCTCCCACTCGGCCGGGTCGGCCAGCGGCCCGAACGTGATGATCCACGGCAGGCCGAGCATCGGCGAGTCGTCCGGCAGGTCCAGCGTCACGAGTGCCCCCACGCGCTCATCATGGTCGGTCGGGTCGACGAGCCGGGTGGCATTTGCCCTATTCATCTTTTCCGGCAACTGTCGGCATCCCGGCATCCCGGCATGCCGACGGCATTGCGGCGGCACGGCTCAGCCGGGGCGGGCCGCGTCCAGGGCGGCGCGCACCAGGGCCAGCGCCCGCTCCGCCGGCACCCCGAGCCGCACCGCCTCCTCGGCGTACCGGGTGGCGGCCCGGTGCAGCCGGTCGGCCGCGTCGTCCCGCCCCGGGGCCACGTACGTGCCGTGCCGGCCCCGGGTCTCCAGCAGGCCGGCCGCCTCCAACTCCCGGTACGCCCGGGCCACCGTGTTCACCGCCAGCCCCAGCTCGGCGGCGAACTGCCGCACCGGGGGCAGCCGGGTGCCCACCGCCAACCGACCGTCCCCGATCTGCGCGGCCAACTGCCCGCGCACCTGCTCGTACGGCGGCACCGCCGACCTCGGGTCGATCTCGATCAACATCTCAACCCGCCCCGCCGGGCGTACCCGGATCGGTGCCCTCGTCGGTCACCGGCTGCTCGTCGGCCTCCACGTCCAGATCGGCCGGTGGCGGCCCCTCCGCCAGGTCGACCACCCGGCCGTGCCGGCTGGTCGCGGCCAGCGCGGCGCCGAAGAGCACCAACTGGTTGAGCAGGTAGAGGTAGAGCAGCAGGCCCACCGCGCTGGCCACCACCGTGTACGCCGGGTTCCGCTCGGTCCGCACGATGTAGTAGCGCCCCAGCGTGTTGAGCAGGGTGATCCCCACCGCGACCAGCAGCACCACCGGGCGCAGCCGGCGGCGGCTCATCCGCAGCCGGGGCACCGCGACCAGCAGCGCGGTGGCCAGCACGGCGTTGACCAGCACGCTGAGCACCGCGCTGATCGTGGTCAGCCCGACCGACCCGGTGGCCCGCAGCAGGAAGCGCAGCACCGACTCCAGCGCGTCCACCGCGGCCACCGACACACCGAGCAGCACGAAGACCAGCAGCAGCACGGCCAGGTCGAGCAGCCGGCGGACCACCAGGTTGCCCGGCTGCTGGTTGAAGCCGTACACCAGCCGCTGCGAGGAGCGGATCGCCTCCACCCAGCCGACCCCGGTGAAGACCAGGATGACCAGGCCGACCACGCCGACGGCGTTGCTGCTCTCGGCGATCTGCCGCGGGTCGAGGAAGGGCAGATTCTCCCGCAGGAAGCCGGCCGCGGCCTCGCTGACGTCGTCGTTGTTCTCCAGGATCGCCCCGAAGACCGAGTAACCGACCAGGGCGAGCGCGAAGACCGCGAAGAAGCCGTAGTACGCGATGGCCGCGGCGAGCCGGCCGCCCAGCACGTTGCCGTACAGGTCCAGCGCCCGCCAGAGGTGGTCGAACCGGGGCCAGCGCAGCCGGGCCGCGCCGATGCGGCGGTCGATGCCGCCGGTCAGCCGACCCCACGCGTCCACCACGTCATCCTCGCCGATCTGTCGTCACCGGGGGCCCTCGACGCCCACGGCGAGGGTCAACCGCCCAGCCGGAAGTCCCGGCGCGGCTGGAACCGGGCCTGCCCGCTGTGCGAGAAGAGGGTGAAGGCCTCCACCTCGAACATCGCCGAGAAGTCGGCCAGGTCCTCGTACGCCCTGTCCAGCGCCTCGGGGGCGACGTCCTGGGCGACCGTGACGTGCGGGTGGTACGGGAAGCGGGTCTCCCGGTGCAGCTCCGGCGCGTCGTTGATGGCGGCGGCCAGCAGCTCGCACTCGCTGATCCCGGCCGCCACCGCGACGAAGACCACCTGGGTGACCGGCCGGAAGGTGCCGGTGCCGCGCAGGTGCAGGGTGAACGGCAGGTGGGCGGCGGCCACCCGGGCCAGGTGCTCCTCGACGGCGGGCAGCGCCGACGCCGGGATCTCGGTGGGCCCGAGCAGGGTCACGTGCGCCGGCACGGCCAGCGGGTCGCCCGCCTCGACCCGGCGCCGGGTGAGCAGGGCGCCCCACGGCTCGGGGATGTCCACCGCGATCCCGATCTGGATCGGGTCGGCCGCACCCGGCGCCCCGGCCGCGCTCCGGGCCACCCGCGGGGCCGCCGACCCGGCCCGTCCGTCCTCCACCGGGGCCACTACTCGAAGCGGACCGGCGGGAAGAATCCGATCCGTTCGTACACGTCGCGCAGCGTCGGCGCGGCGACCGCCCGGGCCTTCTCCGCGCCCTGGGCGAGCAGCTTGTCCAGCTGCGCCGGGTCGTCGAGGAAGGTGCGGGTGCGCTCCTGGATCGGGGTGACGAACTCCCGGACCACCTCGCCGAGGTCCTTCTTGAGGTCGCCGTAACCCCTGCCGGCGTACCCGGCGACCAGGTCGTCGACGCCGCGGCCGGACAGCGCCGCGTAGATGGTGAGCAGGTTGGACACCCCGGGCTTCGTCTCGGCGTCGAAGACGATCTCGCGGCCGGTGTCGGTGACCGCGGAGCGGATCTTCTTGGCCGAGCGGGCCGGGTCCTCCAGCAGGTCGACGATGCCGGCCGGCGAGGACGACGACTTCGACATCTTCGCCGTCGGGTCCTGCAGGTCGGTGATCTTCGCGGTGTCCTTCACGATGTGCGGCGCGGGCACGGTGAAGGTCGGGCCGAACAGCGAGTTGAACCGCTGGGCCAGGTCGCGGGAGAGCTCCAGGTGCTGGCGCTGGTCCTCGCCGACCGGGACCGCGTCGGCCTGGTAGAGCAGGATGTCGGCGGCCTGCAGGATCGGGTACGTGAACAGGCCCACGCTGGCGCGCTCGTTGCCCTGCTTCTGCGACTTGTCCTTGAACTGGATCATCCGGCTGGCCTCGCCGAAGCCGGTGACGCAGCCCAGCACCCAGGCCAGCTGCGGGTGCTCGGGCACCTGCGACTGGACGAACAGGGTGCTGCGCTCCGGGTCCAGCCCGACCGCGAACAGCTGCGCGGCGGCCACCCGGGTGCGCTGCCGCAGCACCTTCGGGTCGTGCCCGGCGGTGATCGCGTGCAGGTCGACCACGCAGTAGAACGCGTCGTGGCTGTCCTGCAGCGCCACCCAGTGCCGTACCGCGCCGAGGTAGTTGCCGAGGTGGAACGAGTCGGCCGTCGGCTGGATGCCGGAGAAGACGCGGGGGCGGGCGGGTACGTCGGACATGCCGGCAATTCTGTCAGCAACCCCCGGCGTACGTCATGACGGGCCGGCGGGTCGACGCGCCGCCGGCCCGGCCGGGGCGGTGACCTCGCGTCGTTGCTCCGGCAGCCGGTCCGCGGCGACCGCCAGGCGGGACACCCGACGCCCCTCCAGGGCGAGCACCCGCAGCGACCAGCCCCCGCCGGGCCCGTCGGGCTCGGGGGCGCCGGGCGGCGTGACGGTCACCTCGTCGCCGGCCACCGGCAGCCGGCCCAGCGCGGCCATCACGAACCCGCCGGCCGTCTCGTACGGCCCGGTGGGCAGCTCCACCCCGGTCCGCTCGGCGAAGTCGGCGAGGTTGAGCCGGCCGTCGACCACGGCCGGCAGCCCGGCGTGGGCCGGCTCGGGCGCCGCGTCGTACTCGTCGTGGATCTCCCCGACCAGCTCCTCAATCAGGTCCTCGCACGTGACGATGCCGGCGGTGCCGCCGTACTCGTCGACCACCACCGCCAGGTGGTGTCCCTCCTTACGCATCTCGGTCAGCGCGGCGAGCACCCGCTTGCTGCCCGGCAGCCGCTTCACCTCCCGGGTCAGCTCGCCGACGGTGGTGCACGGGTCCAGGTCGGGGCGCAGCAGCACGTCGCGCAGGTGGACGAAGCCCACCACGTCGTCGTGGGTGCCGTCGATTACCGGGTACCGGGTGTGCGTCTCGGCCCGGACCAGCCGCCCGGCCTCGGCCAGGCTCAGCCCGGCAGCGAGGAAGACCACCTCGGTCCGGGGCATCATCACCTCACGGACCAGGCTGGCCCCGGCCACCAGCACCTCGTCGATGATCCGCCGCTCGTCCGGGTCCAGCACGGTGTTGGCGGCGACCAGATCGCGCAGCTCGTCCTCGCTGATCCGCTCCCGGCCGGCGGCCGGGCTGGCGCCGAGCAGGTGGGTGACCAGCCGGGTGGCGCCGTCGGCGGCGCGGACGACCAGTCGGGCCACGCCGCGGGCCGCCGGCCCGGGGGCCCGACGGGGTCGCCCCGGAGCGCGCCTCCGGGGCCCGGGACCACCCGCCTCCCGCACAGCTCCGATGGTAGAGGCACGGGCCAGGGTCGGTGGCCAATGTTTGGATCTGTTCAATCCTGAGTCTTTATGATGGAATGGCCGGCGGGGACGACGCCGAGCGTGGCCCCCGAGCGGCGGCCGTAGGGTGATCACGAACGGCCGCGGCGGGAGCGGCCGAGTCAGGAGGACGCGACGTGAAACTGCTCGTCACCGGGGGTGCCGGCTTCATCGGTAGCGTGGTGACCCGGATGCTGCTGGACAACGGCCACGACGTGACCGTCCTCGACGACCTGCGCACCGGTCACCGGGCGGCGCTCGCCCCGGAGGCGACCCACGTCGACCTGCCCGTCGACCAGGCCGCCCGGGTGCTCACCCCGGACGCCGGCTTCGAGGGTGTGCTGCACTTCGCCGCGCTGATCGCCGCCGGCGAGTCGATGGTCAAGCCGGAGCTCTACTGGCACGGCAACACGGTCAGCTCGATCGCCCTGATCGACGCGGTCCGGGCCGCCCGGGTGCCCCGGATGGTCTTCTCCTCCACCGCCGCCGTCTACGGCAACCCGGTCGAGCTGCCCATCCCGGAGACCGCGGTCAAGGCCCCCACCAACACGTACGGGGCCACCAAGCTCGCCGTCGACCACGTGCTCACCTCCGAGGCGATCGCGCACGACCTGGCCGCCGTGTCACTGCGCTACTTCAACGTCGCCGGGGCGTACCTGCGCGACGGGCTGGCCATCGGCGAGCGGCACGACCCGGAGACCCACCTCATCCCGATCGCGCTGGACGTCGCCGCCGGCCGGCGGGAGAAGCTCCAGCTCTTCGGCGACAACTACCCCACCGTCGACGGCACCTGCGTGCGCGACTACATCCACGTCGAGGACCTGGCCCGGGCGCACCTGCTGGCGCTCACCGCGGCGGTGCCCGGCAAGCACCGGATCTACAACCTGGGCAACGGCGCCGGCTTCACCAACCGCCAGGTCGTCGACGTGGTCCGCGAGGTCACCGGCCACCCGCTGCCGGTCGAGGTCGCGCCGCGCCGCGAGGGCGACCCGGCCGAGCTGGTCGCCTCCTCCGCGCTGGCCCGCGAGGAGCTGGGCTGGGTGCCGGAGAAGCCGACCCTGCACGACATGGTCGGCGACGCCTGGGCGTTCTACCGGGCGCACGTCCTGGAGCGGTCGTGACCGACGTCGCGGCCCGCGCCACCGCGCTCTTCTCCGCCGAGTACGGGGCAGAGCCCGCGGGCCGCTGGGCGGCTCCCGGCCGGGCCAACCTGATCGGTGAGCACACCGACTACAACGACGGCTTCGTGCTGCCCTTCGCGCTGCCGCTGCGCACGGTGGCCGCCGCCGCGGGTCAGGACGGCGAGCGCTGGACGGTGCGCTCCGAGCTGGCCGACGACCCGGTCTCCTTCGCCGCCGACGAGCTGGCCGAGCCGGGCCGGGTCACCGGCTGGGCGGCGTACGTGGCCGGGGTGGTCTGGGCGCTGCGCGAGGCCGGCCACGCCGTGCCCGGCGCCCGGATCGCGATCGCCTCGGACGTGCCGGTGGGCTCCGGGCTGTCCTCCTCGGCCGCGATCGAGGCGGCGGTGCTCGCCGCCCTGGTCGACCTCGGCGGACTGGACCTGCCGCCCGAGCAGCGACCGCGACTGGCCCAGCGGGCCGAGAACGCCTACGTGGGCGCGCCCACCGGGATCATGGACCAGTCCGCGGTGATCCGCTGCCGGGCCGGTCACGCGCTCTTCCTCGACTGCCGGGACGAGTCGATCGAGCAGATCCCGTTCGACCTGGACGCCGCCGGGCTGGCCGTACTGGTGGTCGACAGCCGAGCCCCGCACCGGCACGCCGACGGCGAGTACGCGGCCCGCCGCGCCTCCTGCGAGCGGGGCGCGGCGGCGCTCGGCGTGCCCGCGCTGCGCGACGTCGAGGTCGCCGACCTGGACGAGGCGCTGGGCCGGCTGGACGACGACGAGACCCGCCGGCGGGTCCGGCACGTGGTCACCGAGGACCAGCGGGTGCTCGACACCGTCGCCCTGCTGCGCGCCGGCCGGGTCCGCGAGATCGGCCCGCTGCTGACCGCGTCGCACGCCTCGATGCGGGACGACTTCGAGATCACCGTGCCGGAGATCGACCTCGCGGTCGACGCGGCGCTCGCGGCCGGGGCGTTGGGCGCCCGGATGACCGGCGGCGGCTTCGGCGGCTGCGTGCTGGCCCTGGTCGAGGCGGACCGCGCCGACGAGGTGTCCGCCGCCGTCACGGCCGCGTACGCCGACCGCGGCTTCACCGCCCCCGCCACGATCCCGGTCCTCCCCGCCGCCGGCACCACCCGCCTGGACTGAGGCTCTGCCGCCCAGGGCTCTCGCGCAGCCCCACTCCCCGGCGAGGCTGCGGGTCCGCCCCCGGGGCGGCGCGCCCGCAAGATCACGCTTCAACATGGATGTAGTGGCCTCGCCTTCACGGCGAGGCCACTACATCATGGATCGAGCGTGATCTTGGTCGTCGTGCCGAGAGCGGACGCGGGGCGGGCGGTCGGGGGTGGGGTCAGGCGGTGTCGACGATCATGCCGGCGCCGACCGTGCGGTTGGTCGTCTCGTCGATGATCACGAAGCCGCCGGTGGTGCGGTTGCGGCGGTACTCGTCGGCCAGCAGCGGCACCGTGGTCCGCAGCCGCACCCGGCCGATCTCGTTGAGCTTCAGCTCGCCGGCCGCCTCGTCCCGGTGCAGCGTGTTGATGTCCAGCCGGTAGTGCAGCCCGCGCACGATCGCCCGGGCCGACCGGGTGGTGTGCTTGATCGCGTACTTCCCGCCGACGCGCAGCGGGTTGGTCTCGTCCATCCAGCAGACCATCGCCTCGATGTCCTGCGAGACCGCCGGGGCGTTGTTCGGGCGGCAGATCAGGTCGCCGCGCGAGACGTCCAGCTCGTCCGCCAACCGGACGGTGACCGACATGGGCGGGAACGCCTCCGCCACCGGGCCGTCCGCCGTCTCCACCGCGGTGATCCGGCTGGTGAAGCCGGACGGCAGCACCATCACCTCGTCCCCCGGCTTGAGCACGCCGGACGCGACCTGACCGGCGTACCCGCGGTAGTCGGTGACCGTGGTGGACTGCGGGCGGATCACGTACTGCACCGGGAAGCGCACGTCGACCAGGTTCCGGTCGGACGCGATGTGCACCCGCTCCAGGTGGTGCAGCAGCGACGGGCCCTCGTACCAGGGCATGTTCTCCGAGCGGGAGACGATGTTGTCGCCGCGCAGCGCGGAGATCGGCACCACGGTCAGGTCCGGCACGTCGAGCTTCGCGGCGAACGCGGTGAACTCGTCGGCGATGGCCTCGAAGACCTCCTGCGACCAGTCCACCAGGTCCATCTTGTTCACGCAGAGGACCAGGTGCGGCACCCGCAGCAGCGAGCAGAGGAAGGCGTGCCGGCGGGACTGCTCGACCAGCCCCTTACGGGCGTCCACCAGGATCAGCGCCAGATCGGCGGTGGAGGCGCCGGTGACCATGTTGCGGGTGTACTGGATGTGCCCGGGGGTGTCGGCGATGATGAACTTCCGCCGCGGGGTGGCGAAGTAGCGGTACGCCACGTCGATGGTGATGCCCTGCTCCCGCTCGGCGCGCAGGCCGTCGGTGAGCAGCGCCAGGTTGGTGTACTCGTCGCCCCGGGCCGCACTGACCGCCTCGACCGCGGCCAGCTGGTCGGTGAAGAGCGACTTGGTGTCGTACAGCAGCCGGCCGATCAGGGTCGACTTGCCGTCGTCCACGCTGCCGGCAGTGGCGAAGCGCAGCAGGTCCATCGGTCGGGCCCCCGGCCCGGAGCCGGCCGGGGCCACGGTCTCGGTGCTCATCAGAAGTAGCCCTCCCGCTTGCGATCCTCCATGGCGGCCTCGCTGACCCGGTCGTCGCCGCGGGTCGCGCCGCGCTCGGTGATCCGGGTGGCGGCCACCTCCTCGATCACCCGCTCCACCGTGTCGGCGTCCGAGCGGACGGCCGCGGTGCAGGAGGCGTCGCCCACGGTGCGGTACCGCACCCGGGCCTTGAACCGCTCCTCGCCGGCGCGGGCGGGGAAGAACTCGTTCACCGCGTAGAGCATGGCGTCCCGCTCGACGACCTCGCGCTCGTGCGCGTAGTAGATCGACGGCAGCGGGATCCGCTCCCGGGCGATGTAGTGCCAGACGTCCAGCTCGGTCCAGTTGGACAGCGGGAAGACCCGGATCGACTCGCCCGGGTGGTGCCGGCCGTTGTACAGCGACCACAGCTCCGGCCGCTGGTTCTTCGGGTCCCACTGGCCGAACTCGTCGCGGAAGCTGAACATCCGCTCCTTGGCGCGGGCCTTCTCCTCGTCGCGGCGGGCGCCGCCGAAGAGCGCGTCGAAGCGGTGCCTCTCGACCGCGTCCAGCAGCACCGGGGTCTGGATCCGGTTACGCATCCCGTCGCCGGACTCCCGGACCAGCCCGCTGGCCAGCGCCTCGGGCACGCTCGCCACGATCAGGTGCAGGCCCAGCTCGACCACCCGCTGGTCGCGGTACTCCAGGACCTCCGGGAAGTTGTGCCCGGTGTCCACGTGCAGCACCGGGAACGGGATGTTCGCCGGGGCGAACGCCTTCTGCGCCAGCCGGAGCATGACGATGGAGTCCTTGCCGCCGGAGAAGAGCAGCACCGGGCGCTCCATCTCGGCGACCACCTCGCGCATGACGAAGACGCTCTCGGCCTCCAGCGCGTCAAGGTGGGAGACGCGGTAAGCCGCGGGGGCGGTCACGACGGGGTTCCGCTCATGAGATTCCAGACCTTTCCGGTCGGATACATCAAGAAGTGCGCCCAGGCTACCCGGAATGCCTCTGCAGCGCTGCAAGCAACCGACTGGCGAGATCCTTGCGGCAGACCAGCAGGTCAGGCAGGCGCGGATCCGCCTCGTTGTATTTCAGCGCAGAACCGTCGATCCGGGAAGCGTGCAGCCCGGTGGCCGTCGCCACAGCGACCGGCGCCGCCGAGTCCCACTCGTACTGGCCGCCGGCGTGGATGTAGGCGTCCACCTCACCGGTCACCACCGCGGCGATCTTCGCCCCCGCCGACCCCATCGGCACCAGCTGCGCCCCCACCTCGTCGGCCAGGTCGGTCAGGAACACCGGCGGCCGGCTGCGGCTCGCCGCCAACCGGATCGTCCGCCCGTCGCCCGCGGTCGCCACTCGCATCGGCGGGTACGCCGGCGGAAAGTCGGTGCCCAGCACCCGGTGCTGCGCCGGCAGGCCCACCGCCCCGGCGGTCAACCCGTGCGGGCCCGGCACGTGCCGCGCCCAGAGCGCGACGTGCACCGCCCAGTCGGTGCGGCCCTCCTCGGCGAACTCCCGGGTGCCGTCCAACGGGTCGATGATCCACACCCGGTCCGCGGTCAACCGCGACACGGCCCCGGCGTTCACCTCCGCCGCCCAGGCCAGCCGGGAGCCCTCGTCCTCCTCGGAGAGCACCGCGTCCCCCGGCCGCCACCGGGCCAGCTCCGTCCGGATCAGGTCGTGCGAGACCTTGTCCCCGGCCGACTTCAGCGCACCCGCGTCGGCGAAGCCCAGCTCGGCCCGCAGATCCAGCAGCGCCTGCCCGGCCCGCTCCGCCAGCCAGCGGGCGAACGCGCCGTCGATCATCGGAGGACTGCCCACGTACTCGCTCCCGTCGCCTCGCCGCGACCCACGTCGCCGCGATCGCCTCGCCGCGACCCGCGTCGCCGGCCGCGCCACGCCAGAAGCCGGAGCCTACCGGCCGGACCGCACGCCCCGGGCGTGCCCCGCCCGGTCAGGGCGCGTGGTACGCGTTCTGGGTGGGCTCCACGCCTTTGACGACCACCGATTCGACCACGTCGGCCGCCCGGTCCACCAGGAACTCCAGCTCCTTGCGCTCCGCGCCGCCGAAGTCCGACAGCACGTAGTCCGCCGGATCCTGCCGCCCCGGCGGCCGGCCGATGCCGAACCGCACCCGCACGTAGTCCTTCGTGCCCAACGACTTCGACATCGACCGCAGGCCGTTGTGCCCGCCCTCACCGCCGCCGATCTTGACCCGCAGCTGCCCGTACGGGATGTCCAGCTCGTCGTGTACCGCGATCACCCGGTCGGCGGCCACCTTGTGGAACTGGGCCAGGCCGGCGACCGGACCACCGGAGAGGTTCATGTACGTCAACGGCTTGACCAGCACCAGCTTCGGCCCGCCGAAGCCCAACCGCCCCTCGGCCACCTCGGCCACCGCCCGCTTGTGCCGGCCGAACCGCGCGCCCAGCCGGCCGGCGAGCAGGTCGGCGACCATGAAGCCGACGTTGTGCCGGTTGCCGGCGTACTCCCGACCCGGATTTCCCAGGCCGACCACCAGCCACGGCCCCGCCTCGTCCGTCACCTTCCCCACCTTCCCGCTCACGCCATCAGTGTCCCCGATACGCCGCAGGCGCCCCCGGGGAGTCCCCGGGAGCGCCCGCGTACGAGAATTCGAGCCGTCAGGCCTCGGTCTTGGCCTCGGCGTTCTCCTCGCCCTCGGCGGCGGCCGGAGCCTCCTCGCCCTCGGCGGTCTCCTCGCCCTCGGCGGCCTCCTCCTCCGGCGTCTCGATCTCCGGCAGCGTAGCCTCCAGCTGCTCGGCGGTCGGGGCGGCGGTCACCGCAGCCACCGGGGTGGACCCGTCGGTCGCCAGCTCCACGCCCGAGGGCAGCTCGACGTCGGCGGCGGTGACCTGGTTGCCGGCCTCCATGCCGTCGATCGACACCTCGAGGTGGTCCGGCACCTTGGTGGCGTCGGCGGTCACCGAGAGGGTGTCGTGCTCGTGCACGATCAGGGTGTCCCGCGCGGCCTCACCGGTCAGCTGGATCGGCACCTCGACGGTGACCTTCTCGCCGCGGCGCACCAGCAGCAGGTCCACGTGCTCGAAGGTGTCCCGGATCGGGTCACGCTGGATCGCCTTCGGCAGCGCCAGCACCTGGGTGCCGTCGCTCACCTCGATCGCGAACAGCTGGTTGGCGCCACCCTTACGGATCGCGGCGGCGAACTCCAGGGCGGGCAGCGCGATGTGCTTGGGCTTCTCGCCGTGGCCGTACAGCACGGCGGGCACCTTGCCGGCCCGGCGGGTACGGCGGGCACCACCCTTGCCGAACTCGGTACGGGGCTCGGCGCTGATCTTTACCTCGGACACGGGGAAACTCCTGATGCTTCTTCGCTGCGGCGGCTTGTCGACTGGCGGTGCTGGGGCGAGGGGCTCGCAGGGGCTCAAGCGTCATGAACGACTGCCCGGAGCACCGCGTCGATCACGGTGCCTCCGGTACAGGCGCTTCTCAGCAAGCCCGCCGGGCACCCTCGCCGTGGCAACCGCACCAGTCTACCCGAGCCGATTCAGCGCCCTCCAGCAGTCCCCACCATCACCGTTCCAGCACGCGCCCAGCGCGAAAAGAGACGCCCGGAACACCGGGGTGTCCCGGGCGTCCCGCTCAGCTCAGGCCACCGAACAGGGTGGTCACCGAGCCGTCGTCGAAGACCTCGCGGATGGCCCGGGCCAGCAACGGCGCGATCGACAGCACGGTCAGCTTGTCGAGCTGCTTCTCCGGCGGCAGCGGCAGTGTGTTGGTCACCACCACCTCGCTGATCGGGCTGTTCTTCAGCCGCTCGGTCGCCGGGTCCGACAGCAGCGCGTGGGTGGAGGCCACCACGATCTCCGCCGCGCCCGACTCCTTGAGGATGTCGGCCGCCTTGCTGATCGTCCCGCCGGTGTCGATCATGTCGTCGACGATCAGGCAGACCCGACCCTCGACCTCGCCGACCACCCGGTTCGCCACCACCTGGTTCGGCTTCATCGGGTCCCGGGTCTTGTGGATGAACGCCAGCGGGCAGCCGCCCAGCCGGTCGGTCCACCGCTCGGCCACCCGCACCCGGCCGGAATCCGGCGCCACCACGGTCATCGGCCGCCCCGCGTACCGGTGCTCCACGTACTCGGCCAGCACGTCCATCGCGAAGAGGTGGTCCACCGGGCCGTCGAAGAAGCCCTGGATCTGCGCGGTGTGCAGGTCGACCGTGAGGATCCGGTTCGCACCCGCGGTCTTCAACAGGTCCGCGACCAGCCGGGCCGAGATCGGCTCCCGGCCGCGGTGCTTCTTGTCCTGCCGGGCGTACGGGTAGAACGGCAGCACCACGGTGATCCGCTTGGCGGAACCCCGCTTCAGCGCGTCGATCATGATCAGGGTCTCCATGACCCAGGTGTTCACCCCGTGCGTGACGGACTGCACCACGAAGGCGTCCGACCCACGCACCGAGTCCTTGAAGCGTACGAAGATCTCGCCGTTGGCGAACTCGTACGCGTCGGCCGGCGTCGGCGCCACGCCGAGCACCTCACCGATCTCCTTCGCCAGCTCCGGAAAACCCCGTCCGGAGAAGAGCATCAGGCTCTTGCGGTTTTCGGCGACGATGCTGCCCATGGGCCCGTCTGCTCCCGTTGGTAAGTGGTGCCCGGCGGCGGTGGAGCCGGGGAAGAACTATTCGGTTGCAGTATCTCTCGCCCCGGCGGAGCCTCCCACGTTCCCGGCACCCCCGTGCGCTGGCTCACCCTCGCCCGTCGACGCGTCGCCCTCGGCCGCGCGCAGCGCCCGCTCGGCCGCCGCGGCGGACACCGTGCCGGGCCGCTTGCGGGCCACCCAGCCCTCGATGTTGCGCTGTGGAGCGCGGGTCACCCCCAGCGCGCCCGGCGGCACGTCCTGGGCGATCGCGCTGCCCGCCGCCACGTACGCCCCGGGGCCCACCTCGACCGGGGCGATCAGGCTGGTGTCGCAGCCCACGAACGCGCCCTCGCCGACCACCGTGCGGTGCTTGTTGACCCCGTCGTAGTTCACGAAGATCGTGGCCGCGCCGATGTTCGCCTTCGCGCCGATCGTCGCGTCACCCACGTACGTCAGATGCGGCACCTTGGCGCCCGCGCCCAGCTCGGAGTTCTTCACCTCGACGAACGTGCCGACCTTCGACTTCTCGGCCAGCCGGGCGGCCGGCCGCAGGTACGCGTACGGCCCGACGCTGGCGCCCGCGCCCACCTCGGCGCTCACCGCGTGGCTGCGCAGCACGGTCGCGGCCGGGCCGACCACCGTGTCGATCAGCGTGACGTCCGGCCCGACCACCGCCTCGGCGCCCACCGAGGTGGTGCCGCGCAGCTGGGTGTTCTGGTCGACCACCGCGTCCCGCTCCAGGGTGGCGGTGACGTCGATCCAGGTGGTGTCCGGGTCGAGGATGCTCACACCGGTGCGCATCCAGGCCTCGTTGACCCGGTCGCGCAGCAGCCGGCGCAGCCCGGCCAGCTCCACCCGGTCGTTGCAGCCCAGCGTCTCCACGTGGTCGGCCGCGACATGCACCGCGACCGGCTCGCCGGCGTCCCGGAGCAGGCCGAACACGTCGGTGAGGTACTCCTCACCCTGGTCGTTGTCGGTGGACAGCTTGCCCAGCGCGTCGCGCAGCCGGGCCACGTCGAACGCGTAGATGCCCGCGTTGATCTCGCGCAGCGCCCGCTGCTCCGGGGTGGCGTCCCGCTCCTCGACGATCTGCTCCAGCCGGCCGGCCGCGTCCCGGACGATCCGGCCCAGCCCCTTCGGGTCCGGCACCTCGGCGGCGAGCACCGTCGCCGCGGCCCGCTCCCCCTCGTGCGCCTCGACCAGCGCGGCCACCGTCTCGGCACGCAGCAGCGGCACGTCCCCGTTGATCACCACGACGGTGCCGGACGCCTCGGGCACCGCCTCCAGCGCCATCCGGACCGCGTGCCCGGTGCCGAGCTGCTGGGCCTGCAGCACCGGGGTCGCCTCGGGGGCGATCTCGGTGAGGTGCGCGCGGACCTGCTCCGCGCCGTGCCCGACCACCACCACGGTGCGATCCGCGGCCAGCGGCGCGGCGGCGGTCAGCACGTGGCCGAGCAGGGTGCGACCGAGCAGCGGGTGCAGCACCTTGGGCAGCGCCGACTTCATCCGCTTTCCCTCACCGGCAGCGAGCACGACGACGGAACGGAGGTGGGGCTGGGGCACGACGTGGCTCCCGTCGAGAAGGTGACTGTCTCGCGGTCATGCTAACCAGACTGCGCGGGCAGGTCGCCGCATACCCCGATCGGCGGTAAGCGGGACAGATGGCTCGGCCGCCAGGGTTCGAACCTGAAACACGGGTACCAAAGACCCGGGTGTTGCCAATTACACCACGGCCGAATGTGACGACAGACAGCTTAGCGTCTACGCCGGGTGTCCAACCCTACGTGATCTCCTGGGTCATGGCCGCCACGATCCCCTCGATCTTCCAGTACAGCTCCCGACTTCGTGGCACATCGATCACCAGACATCCCCGGTAATCGTCCCCGGTGTGGTGCCGAGTGGTCGGCCGGTGCCGTTTGAGCGTCGCCCGCCGGAACCGGTCACCCGGCAGATCGAGGGTCTCGGCCCACCACTGCTCGGCCGCCGTGGCATCGGCCGACTCGTGGATGCTCACCCGGTAGGTGGGCACGCTCCGATCGAACCCGCACAGGTCGAGAAATCGGAGGAACAGCCGCAGCAGTCCGGCGTCACTGTTCACGAACTGCACGTGGTCGTGCCGCCGCCAAGGCTTGGACTTGGTGCCCTCGCACCAGTAGAGGGCTGCGCCGAGTAGCAGCACTTCGCGGCCGGCGAGTGACCCCACCATTCGTCGCGTCTCCGCCCGCACCGCTGCCTGCGCGGCATCACGCTCCTGACGGTGGGCCGCCCACCGGGCGTCCGTCATCACCTTCGAGTGGGCTCGCCGCCGGGCGGCGGCCTCGTCGTCGGCGGCGAGCGGCAGGTGCCGGACCCACTGGTACGCGGTCGACTTCGCCACCCCGAGCCGGTCGGCGATCTCGTTCACCGTGCGGCCCTGCCCCCGCAGCTCGACGGCCGCGGCCCGCAGCTCGTCCTTCGCGTTCGGCCGCCGGGTCCACTCCGGCGGCGGCACCCCGCGCAGCAGCGCGTACACCCGGTTGCGGCCGAGCCCGGTGCGGGCCCGGATCTGCGCGACGGAGAGCCCCTCCCGCGCACGCAGTCGTCGCACCTCGTCGGCCATCGGATCGGTCACCGGGCGAGATTAGAACACCGGTACGACAGAACCGGGCAGTAACATCGTTGCGCGTGCTGGCAGGATGGCGCTGTGGCCGATCGGACGGCACGGCGGGCAGCACCATTCCACGACAGGGCGTCACCGCGCGCCGGCAAGGTGACGACATGACGGAGAGCCAGGGCGGCGACGGGCGGCGGCGCGCGACCCCGGCCGCCAAGCCCTCCCGGGTACGGATGTCCGCGGCGCAGCGGCGCGAGCAGTTGATCTCCATCGGGCGTCAGGTCTTCGCCGAGAGGGGCTTCGACGCCACCTCCATCGAGGAGGTGGCGTCCCGGGCAAAGGTCTCCAAGCCGGTGGTCTACGAGCACTTCGGCGGCAAGGAGGGGCTCTACGCGGTGGTGGTGGACCGCGAGGTCCGCGCGCTGCTGGAGCGGATCACCACCGCGTTGACCGCCGGGCACCCGCGGGAGCTGCTGGAGCAGGCGGCGATGGCGCTGCTGACGTACATCGAGGAGGAGACCAGCGGCTTCCGGGTGCTGGTCCGCGAGTCGCCGTTGATGTCCTCGACGGGCAACTTCAGCAGCGTGATGAACGACGTCGGCCACCAGGTGGAGCACATCCTGGGCGCCGAGTTCTCCAGCCGGGGGTACGACGCGAAGCTGGCCGAGCTCTACTCGCAGGCGCTGGTGGGGATGGTGGCGCTGACCGGGCGCTGGTGGCTGGAGGTGCGTCGGCCGCGTAAGGAGACGGTGGCGGCGCACCTGGTCAACCTGGCGTGGAACGGGCTGTCGCACCTGGAGGCGAAGCCCGGCCTGATCACCGCCCGCAAGCGGGCCTGACGGCCCGGGTCAGCGCGCGCCGGCCCCCGAGACCGGGTGCTGGCGGTTGGCCCGCTCGGCCTCGGCGTGCTCGTCGGTGCCGATCTTGTCGTACAGGCCGGTGGCGAGCAGGAGCAGCCCGAACAGCAGCGAGACGATCACCGTGGACATCGAGAAGTTGAGGAAGTTCGCCTGGGTCTGCAGCACGCACATCATGGCGATGCCGGTGACCATGAAGACCACGCCGGCGGTCAGGTTCATGTGGTGGCCCAGGTTGCCCCGGCGCGAGGCGCCGACGATCAGCACGATCCCGAACAGCACCGAGACCAGCGAGAACGCCAGGTTGGTGCGCAGCCCGAGCACCCAGTTGTTGTTCCGGTCGAACAGCGGGTCGCCGAGGGTCTGGACGACACCCCAGACGCCGAAGACGAGGATGTAGAGCCCGACCAGCCCGGCGAAGATCCGGTAGAGCGGCCGCGCCGGGTGGTTGACCGGGAAGTGCGCCATGACCCCTCCGTCCCGTAGGAGCAATTCAGGGCAATTCTCCCCCGGCCGGGCGGCGGCTGTCGGGCAAACGGCGGACGGCCCGGCACGAGGCCGGGCCGTCGGGCGGAGCCGTCGGAGGTCAGAGCACCAGGCGGGCCTTCTCCCAGGCGGACTTCTCCTCGTCGGTGCCGACCTTGCCGTACATGCCGGCGACCAGCAGGACGAGGCTGAGGGTCAGGAACACGATGACCGTCATGATGCTGAAGTTGACGATGTTGGCGTCGGTGCGGATGAACGCCAGCCCGGCCAGCCCGATCGCCATCATGGCGTACGCGAGCCACTGGTTGATCGCGACGTCGAGGTTGCGGCCGATCACGGTGCCCGCCACGACGGCGCCGCCCAGCAGGATCGACAGAATCGAGAAGCCGAGGTTCGTCCCCTGGCCGAACACCTTGGTGTCGTCCCGGGCGAAGATGTCGTTGCCGGCGCTCGCGACGATGCCGAGCACACCGAAGACCACCAGGTACAGACCGACGAGCCCGCCGATCGCCCGGTAGACCGGCCGCGCGGGGTGGTTGACGGGGGTGTGGGCCATGACTGTGTCTCCAACGCCGTACGGATGAGAGGTCACCGACGATTCTCCCGTACGCGGCGATGTGACGCCGCACACGGGGTACCCGGCGCCGGCGTCAGACCGGCGGGATCTCGTCGGCCAGGGCCAGCCAGCTCTCCTCGGTGCGCTCCCGCTCGGCGCGCAGCTCCTTGAGCTGCGCGTCGAGCTCGGCGACCCGGGCGTAGTCGGTGGCGTGCGTGGCGAGCTGGTCGAGCAGCCCGGTCTCCTTCTGCTCCAGCTTGGCGATCTGCCGCTCCAGCCGGCTGAGCTCCTTGCGCGCCTGCCGGGCCTCGGCGGCGGACATGCCGCCGCCGGTGTCGGGCTGCGCGCCGGTGGGGGCGGTGGCCGTCCGAGCCGGCTCCGCGCCGCCGGCCCGGGCGAGGTACTCGTCGACGCCGCCGGGCAGGTGCACCAGCCGCCCGTCGCCGAACATCCCGTACGCGGTGTCGGTGACCCGCTCGATCAGGTACCGGTCGTGGCTGGCCACCACGATGGTGCCGGGCCAGGAGTCGAGCAGGTCCTCCAGCGCGGCGAGGGTGTCGGTGTCCAGATCGTTCGTCGGCTCGTCGAAGAGCAGCACGTTCGGCTCACCGGCCAGCAGCCGGAGCATCTGCAGCCGCCGGCGCTCGCCGCCGGAGAGGTCGCCGACCGGGGTCCAGAGCCGCCGGTCGTCGAAGCCGAACACCTCGGCGAGCTGGGCGGCGGAGATCTCCCGGTCGCCGAGCTGCACCCGCCGGGCGACCTCCTCGACCGCCTCCAGCACCCGCAGGTGGCCGGGGAGTTCGGCGAGTTCCTGGGAGAGGAACGCCGGCTTGACCGTGGAGCCGGTGTGGAACCGGCCGCCGTCCGGGCCGGTGATGCCGGCGAGCATCCGCAGCAGGGTGGTCTTGCCGGCGCCGTTGCGGCCGAGGATCGCGATCCGGTCGCCGGGGCCGACCTGCCAGGTGGTGTCGTGCAGGATCTCCTTCGGCCCGGCGTGCAGCCGGACGTGCTCCAGGTCGTACACCTGCTTGCCGAGCCGGGCGGTGGCCATCCGCTGCAGGGACATGGTGTCCCGCGGCGGCGGCACGTCGTCGATCAGCGCGTTGGCCGCGTCGATCCGGAACTTCGGCTTGGAGGTACGCGCGGGTGGGCCGCGGCGCAGCCAGGCGATCTCCTTGCGGAGCAGGTTCTGCCGGCGCGCCTCGGTGGCGGCGGCGACCCGTTCCCGCTCGGCCCGGGCGAGCGTCCAGGCGGCGAAGCCGCCCTCGTACGCCCGGACGGTCTGGTCGGCGACCTCCCAGGTGGTGGTGCAGACCGCGTCCAGGAACCACCGGTCGTGGGTGACCACGACCAGCGCGCCCTTGCGGCCGACCAGGTACTTGGCCAGCCAGTCGACGCCGCCCACGTCGAGGTGGTTGGTGGGCTCGTCGAGGATCAGCAGGTCGGATTCGCGGACCAGCAGGGCGGCCAGCGCGACCCGGCGGCGCTCGCCACCGGACATCGGGCCGACCGGCTGGTCGAGGCCGAGGTGCGGCATGCCGAGGCCGTCGAGGATGCCGCGGACCCCGGCGTCGCCGGCCCACTCGTGCTCGGCGCCCATGCTCTCGCCGAGCCAGGCGGTGCCGAGCACCACGTCCCGGACGGTGGCCTCGGGGGTCAGGGTGAGGTTCTGCGGAAGCCAGAGCACCCGCAGGTCGCGGCGGTGGGTGACCCGGCCGTCGTCCGGCTCCTCCTGCTTGGTGAGCATCCGCAGCAGGGTCGACTTGCCGGCGCCGTTGAGCCCGACCACCCCGATCCGGTCGGCGTCGTCCAGACCGAGCGACACCTCGGTGAGCAACGGCCCCGCCGCGCCGTACCCCTTGGACACCCGGTCCAGGTTGACGATGTTGGCCATGTGCTCACCTCCCACGATGAAGGCGCCCGGGTGCCGGCCGCACCCGTGGACGCCGGGCCAAGGGTACGCGGGGCGGCGGACCCGTCCGGGTGGGGCGTGCGGTCAGACGACCCGGGCGCCGGCCACCGGGCCGTGGGCGACGCGGGCCTCCCGGCAGACGTCGGCGGCCTCCAGTTCGGCGGCGATCCGCTCGGCGTCGGCCGCGTCGGCGGCGAGGAAGACGCAGGTCGGGCCGGAACCGGAGACGATGCCGGCGAGTGCGCCGGCCGCCTCGCCCGCCTTGAGGGTGTCCGCGAGCGCGGGACGCAGCGACAGGGCGGCCTCGGTGAGGTCGTTGCCGAGGGTGGCGGCGAGCACCCGGGGGTCGCGTTGGCGCAGCGCGCCGAGCAGGGCGTCGGTGCTGCCCAGCGGCTCCGGGGCGGCCCCGGTGTCGCGTAGCCGGTCCAGTTCGCGGTAGGCGGCCGGGGTGGAGATCCCGCCGTCGGCGATCGCCACCACCCAGTGCCAGGAGGTGGGCCGGGCCAGCACCGGGCTGACCGCCTCGCCCCGGCCGGTGCCGAGCGCGGTGCCGCCGTAGATCAGGAACGGCACGTCGGAGCCGAGGTCGGCGGCGATCCGGGCCAGCTCGTCGCGGGACAGCCCGGTGCCCCAGAGCACGTCGCAGGCGACCAGCGCGGCGGCCGCGTCGGCGCTGCCGCCGGCCAGCCCGCCGGCGAGCGGGATGTGCTTGCGCAGGTGCAGCCGGGCGTGCGGCGGGACGCCGGCGTACCCGGCCAGGGCGTGCGCGGCCCGGATCACCAGGTTGGTGTCGTCCAGGGCCAGCTCGCCGGTGCCCTCGCCCTCCATGGTCAGGGTGAGCGTGTCGCCGCGGCGGGCGGTCAACTCGTCGTGGATCGAGATCGCGTGGTAGACGGTGTCCAGCTCGTGGTAGCCGTCGCGGCGCAGCGGCCCCACCCCGAGGTGCAGGTTGACCTTGGCGGGCACCCGGACCTTCACCGGCCCGCTGGCCCCACGTCGCAGCTGCTCGTCCTCGTCGTCCGGTCGCCAGGCCTCGGTCACGGGGCGATGTCCCGCACCCGCAGCCGGATGTCGAACGGCTTCTCCACGATCAGCTCCTCGGCGGAATCGGCGACCAGCTCGTATCGGCCGTCGACCAGGTCGTACGCGTACACGTGCAGCGGGTCCTGCTCGATCCGCCAGTAGTGCGGGATGCCCGCGTCGGCGTAGTCGGCGGGCTTCTCCAGCCGGTCCCGCCGCCGGGTACCGGGCGAGACGACCTCGACGGCGAGCAACACCTGCTCGGCCTCGAAGTAGTGGTGGTCGGCAACGACCGGAAGCTTCAGCAGGAGCACGTCGGGTTCGAAGGTGTTGCGATTGTTGATCGCCACCCCGACGGCGGTGGCCGGCGCGAACTCCGCGGGGGCGTGCTGCCGCAGCCATGTCCAGAGCAGGTTGCCGATGGTCTGGTGGCCGAACGTGGGGGAGGGAACCACGACAAGGACTCCGTCACGCAGTTCGACGCGGGGGGCGTCGTCGGGCAGGGCGAGCACGTCCTCGATGGTGTGGTTGGCCAGCCGCTGCCGGACGGGGTCGGGGCTCCACATGCCGTGGGCGGCGGGATCGATCGGCTGCGCGGTCACTCGTACACCTCCTCGGCGGGCACGGCGTCAGCCTAACCGGCGGCGGGTGCGGCGGCCGGGGCCGACGCGGCGATCGCGGCGAACTGCTC
Organism: Micromonospora sp. NPDC000089; assembly: GCF_042899365.1. Classification (NCBI taxonomy): domain Bacteria; kingdom Bacillati; phylum Actinomycetota; class Actinomycetes; order Micromonosporales; family Micromonosporaceae; genus Micromonospora; species Micromonospora sp. NPDC000089. Next base: position 92,787 of record NZ_JBIAZT010000008.1, on the reverse strand, counting down.
CACGGTGAGCGACTCGCCGCGGGCGCCCGGGTCGACGCCCGCGGCGGTGAGCGCGGCGGCGGCCCGGTCGGGGCCGCCGGCCCAGCCGGCGAGCGCCGCGCGCAGGGTCTTGCGGCGCTGCGCGAAGGCGGCGTCCACCACGGCGAAGACCCGTTCCCGGGGCACCTCGGGGCGGGGCGGTTCCCGGCGGGTGAAGGCGACCAGGCCGGAGTCGACGTTCGGCACCGGCCAGAACACGTTCGGCGGCACCTTCCCGGCCGCTCGGGCGCGGGCGTACCAGGCGAGCTTCACCGACGGGATGCCGTACACCTTGGAGCCGGGACCGGCGACGAGCCGGTCGGCGACCTCCTTCTGCACCATCACCAGGCCGTGCCGCAGGCTGGGCAGCTCGGCGAGCAGGTGCAGCACCACCGGCACGGCCACGTTGTACGGCAGGTTGGCCACCAGCGCGGTCGGCGCGGGATCGGCCAGCTCGGCGGCGGTGACCCGCAGCGCGTCGGCCCGGTGCACGGTGAGTCGGGCGGCGTCGGCGCCGGCGAACCGGGCGGCGGTCTCCGGCAACGCGCCGGCCAGCACCGGGTCGATCTCCACGGCGTGCGCGTGGGCGACCACCGGCAGCAGGGCCAGGGTGAGCGAGCCGAGCCCGGGCCCGACCTCCAGCGCGACGTCGTCCGGGGTCAGCCCGGCCGTGGTGACGATCCGGCGGACCGTGTTCGGGTCGTGCACGAAGTTCTGGCCGAGCTTCTTGGTGGGGCTGACGCCCAGCCGGGCGGCGAGTTCCCGGATCTCCGCCGGGCCGAGGAGACCGGTCACGCCGGGCATCCTCTCACCACGGACCGAAGGCGCGGTCGCCGGTCGCCGAGATCGCGGCGCAGAGCTCGTCCAGGTCGGCGCCGGTGGCGGCGGCGAGCGCCCGGACGGTCAGCGGGATCAGGTACGACGCGTTGGGCCGCCCCCGGTACGGCGTCGGGGTCAGGTACGGCGCGTCGGTCTCCACCAGCAGCTGGTCGATCGGGGTGAGCGCGGCGGCCTCGCGCAGCGCGGCGGCGCTGCCGAAGGTGACGGTGCCGGCGAAGCTGAGCAGGTAGCCGCGGCGCACGCACTCGCGGGCGAAGTCGGCGTCGCCGGAGAAGCAGTGCAGCACCACCGTGTCCGGGGCGCCCTCGTCGTCGAGGATCCGCAGCACCTCGGCGTGCGCGTCCCGGTCGTGGATGACCAGCGCCCTGCCGTGCCGCTTGGCGATGGCGATGTGCGCGCGGAAGCTCTCCTCCTGCGCGGCCCGGCCCTCGTCGCCGGTGCGGAAGAAGTCCATCCCGGTCTCCCCGACGCCGCGGACCCGGTCCCGGCCGGCGAGCGCCTCGATCCGGCGCAGCGCCTCGTCCAGGTCGGCCAGCCGGGGCGCCTCGTTGGGGTGCAGCGCGACGGTGGCCAGCACCGAGGGGTACCTCTCGGCCACGTCCGCGCCCCACCGGGAGGAGTCGACGTCGACGCCCACCTGGACCAGCCGGTCCACGCCGGCCGTCGCGGCCAGGTCGATCAGCCCCGCCACCGGGTCGCCGCCGGCGCCGGCCGGGGTGCCGTCTGCTCGCGACTGCGGGGCTCGCAACCCCGGCTCACTCCTCGCGCTTCGCGCGGGCACGCCGGCCTCACCGACGGTGATGTCCAGGTGGGTGTGGCTGTCCAGCACGGGGCGGGGCAGCGCCTCGGGGGCCGGCGGGAACTCCCCGGCCCGGCGGGCGGCGCGCTGCTTGCGGGATTCGGTGGGCTCGCTCATCGCGGCCAGCATCACACACGCTCACAGGGTCACGTTCCCCGACCGCCATCGACTGTTCATCAGTTCGGCACAGGGGGCGCTTAGCGTCCCGGGACGTGAGCGTCACCCCCCAGACCAGCGGCGCCGCGTCCGAACGGACCGGCCTGCACGTGACGTACGACGGGGCGGTGTACCCGGCGGAGGAGCACGCCCGGGGCGCCGCGTACGAGCTGTTCAGCGCGGACGAGGTGGCCGGCTTCGAGTGGGCGCCCCGGCAGCGGACGGCGCTGCCGTGGCGGAAGTTCGTGCACGTCACCGAGGTGAGCGTGGTGCACGGCGGGCAGGATCCGGCCGAGGAGCCGGAGGCGCCGCTGATGATGCCGGTGCACCGGGACCACGGCTGGCCGCAGGTGCACCAGCTCAGCCAGCAACCGGCGGCGGCCGGCGACCCGACCCTCGCGGCGGTGCGCCGTTCCGCCGTGATCCGGCGCGGCACCCGGATGGTCAAGGTGCTCTCCGCCCGGCAGCTGGCCGGCTACGTGCGGGGTTGGCTGCCGCACGGCTTCTGCTACCGCGAGCACGACGTGGCCCACCTGCGCACGCCGGCGTCGCTGGCGGTGCTGCGCGGCGACGGAACCGGCGGCCGGGACGGCACCGACATCGCGTACGTGCTGCGCTGGCGCGCCGCCGACCCGGCCGACTACGAGGTGCCGACCGGCGAGGCGCACCGGGGCCTGACGGCGTTGCCGCCGCGGGACCGGCTCGGCCCCCCGGTGTTGGGCACCGGCTTCGTGCCGAGCTCGGCGCAGCTGATCCCGGAGTACGTCACCCGGGACTTCGCGGACCTGCCGATGCCGGCGAACGCCACCCTGCTGGCCTACACGGCCGACGGGATGGAGGTCGTGCTCTACACGTACCAGGCGGAGCAGCGGGGTTGGCTGCGGATGGTGGGCGGGCAGTGGCGGCACCTGCTGGCCGCGGTGCCCGGCCTCTCCCCCGACCAGGAGTACGTGCCGACCGGCGACGCGCCGCGCTCGACCCAGCTGGTCGGCGGGTACGGCGGCAACGAGTACGAGGCGGTGGGCGACCTGCCCGGCGGGTTCCGGGTGCTGGCGATGACCCGGGCCGCCCGCTACCCGGTGGACTCGGTGGCCCGCCGGCTGCGGTACGCGTCCTGGCGGGGCGTGCCGTGCCTGGTGTTGCGGGAGGAGGCGGGCTGGCTGCGGATGCGGCTGTGCCGGCCGGATCCGGACGCGGTGGCGAACACCGGGGCGCAGTGCCACGAACGGGGCGTCTACGAGACCTGGGCACCGGGCACCGAGGTCACCGACGACCGGGTGGTGGACCTGCCGTACGCGCTGTAGACCGGTGGCATATCCGGGGGCGCCTCGGGAAAGCGCGGGCGGACCGATTCCCCACGCCTCAGGAGTACCGATGCCTTTCGTCACCGTCGGGGTGGAGAACTCCGCGCCCATCGACCTGTACTACGAGGACCACGGCTCCGGGCAGCCGGTGGTGCTGATCCACGGCTTCCCGTTCAACGGCGCGACGTGGGAGAAGGAGAGCAGGGCCCTGCTCGAGGCGGGCTACCGGGTGATCACGTACGACCGGCGGGGTTTCGGCGCGTCCAGCCAGCCCGCGTCCGGGTACGACTACGACACCTTCGCGGCCGACTTCGACGTGCTGATGACCGAGCTGGACCTGCGGGACGCGATGATCGTGGGTCACTCGATGGGCACCGGCGAGGTGACCCGCTACCTGGGCACGTACGGCTCGAGCCGGGTCAGCAAGGCGGTCCTGGCCGCTCCGCTGGCGCCGTTCCTGCTGAAGACGCCGGACAACCCGGAGGGCCTGGACAAGAAGCTGTTCGACGGCTTCCAGCAGGCCATCAGGGCAGACCGGTTCGCCTACCTGACCACCTTCTGCGACGCGTTCTTCAACTACTCGGAGAACAAGGGCAAGCTGGTCAGCGAGGACGCCTACCGGGGGCACTGGAACATCGGCGCGATGGCGTCGGCGAAGGCCACCCACGACAGCGTGGACGCCTGGCAGACCGACTTCCGCGGTGACCTGCCGAAGATCGACGTGCCGGTGTTGATCATCCAGGGCGACAAGGACAACGTGTTGCCGTACCCGGCGACCGGGCAGCGGTTGCAGCACATGCTGCCGAACTGCGAGCTGATCACCCTGAAGGGCGCCCCGCACGGCACGCCCTGGACGCACGCCGACGAGCTGAACAAGGCGATGCTGAACTTCTTCGGTCAGCGGCAGATGGCTCGCGCCTGACGCCCCGATCCGGCGACGGCGCGGCCCCGGTCCGGGGTCGCGCCGTCGCGGGCGTACGGGCTCAGCCGGCCAACCGGGCCAGCTCCTCCTCGACGATGGACGGGTCGAGCTTGCGGAACACCGGCTTCGGCGCGGCCAACGGCCGGCCCGCCTCGATCGGCACCGACTCCCAGCGCGCGCCGACCGTGTAGTCGCCGGTCAGCACCGGGTACGCCGGCCCGCCGTCCAGGTCGTCGACCTCCTCGAGCACCGGCATCGGGGCGTGCACCCCGACGCCGCCGAGCAGCTCGTGGATCTGCTGGGCGGAGTGCGGCAGGAACGGGGTGAGCAGCGTGTTGGCGTCGCTGACCACCTGCAGGGCGACGTGCAGGATGGTGCCCATCCGGGGCTTGTCGTCCTCGCCCTTGAGCTTCCAGGGCGCCTGGTCGGACAGGTAGCGGTTGGCCTCGGCGACCACCCGCATCGCCTCACCGATGGCCTGCTTCTGCCGGTGCCGGGCGATCAGGTCGCCCACCGTCGCGAAGCCGGCCTTCGCGGTCGCCAGCAGCGCCTCGTCCGCCTCGGTCAGCCCGGCCGGGTCGACCGGCGGGATCGCGCCGAAGTTCTTCGCCGCCATCGAGACCGACCGGTTGACCAGGTTGCCCCAGCCGGCGACCAGCTCGTCGTTGTTGCGTCGGAGGAACTCGGCCCAGGTGAAGTCGGTGTCGTTGCTCTCCGGGCCGGCGACGGCGATGAAGTAGCGCAGCGCGTCGGCGTCGTACCGCTCCAGGAAGTCGCGGACGTAGATGACCACCTTGCGGGACGAGGAGAACTTGCGCCCCTCCATGGTCAGGTACTCGCTGGAGACCACCTCGGTGGGCAGGTTCAGCCGGCCCAGCGCGCCCGGCTCCCCGTCGCGGGAGCCGTCGCCGGAGTAGCCGGACAGCAGCGCCGGCCAGATCACCGAGTGGAAGACGATGTTGTCCTTGCCCATGAAGTAGTAGGCCGGGGAGTCCTTGCCCTCCCCGTCGGTGGACCACCACCTCCGCCAGGCCTCCGGGTCACCGCTGCGGCGGGCCCACTCTATGGACGCCGACAGGTAGCCGATCACCGCGTCGAACCAGACGTAGATCCGCTTGTCGGTGCGGTCCCGCCAGCCCTCCAGCGGGATCGGCACGCCCCAGTCCAGGTCCCGGGTGATCGCCCGGGGCTGCAGGTCGTCCAACAGGTTGCGGGAGAACCGCAGCACGTTGGGCCGCCAGCCCTCCCGGGTGTCCAGCCACTGCCGCAGCACGTCCGCCAGCGCCGGCAGGTCGAGGAAGAAGTGCTCGGTCTCCACGAACTCCGGCGTCTCGCCGTTGATCTTCGACTTGGGGTTGATCAGGTCGATCGGGTCGAGCTGGTTGCCGCAGTTGTCGCACTGGTCGCCGCGGGCGCTGTCGTAGCCGCAGATCGGGCAGGTGCCCTCGATGTAGCGGTCCGGCAGGGTGCGCCCGGTGGAGGGGGAGATCGCCCCGGTGGTGACCTTGGGGACGATGTACCCGTTGCGGTGCAGCCCGGCGAAGATCTCCTGCACCACCGCGTAGTGGTTGCGGGTGGTGGTCCGGGTGAACAGGTCGTACGACAGGCCCAGCGCGCGCAGGTCCTCGGCGATCACCCGGTTGTACCGGTCGGCCAGCTCGCGGGCGGTGACCCCCTCGGCGTCCGCCTGCACCTGGATCGGCGTGCCGTGCTCGTCGGTGCCGGAGACCATGAGCACGTCGTGACCGGCCATCCGCATGTACCGGGCGAAGACGTCGGAGGGAACGCCGAATCCGGATACGTGGCCGATGTGGCGCGGGCCGTTGGCGTAGGGCCAGGCGACCGCGGCGAGAACGTGACTCATGGTCAGCAAGCCTAGTGACCGGCCCGGGGTGACCGCGAACCAATAGGCCGGGTCGCTCCGGGCGGGCGGGGAGTGGGCCGTTCGTCCGATTTGTCGCCGACACGCGGGCCGAGCTGCCGGAACCGTACTCCCGGCCGGTGTCCAATGACTGTCGTGACGGGCAGACGAGCGGGCCGCGACGAGCCGACCCCCGGTGCCGCACCGGGGTCCACCGGCGACCCGGACGCCGCCCGGGCCGGCGCGGTGGCCCCGCGCCGCCGCCGACCCGAGGCCGGCGAGGCGCCCGTCGAGGTCGAGCCGACCACCGGGGCGCCGGTCGACGCGGTGCCGCGCCGGGTCCCGCTGCGCCGGCCGCGCGGCGCACGTGCCGACCGGCCCACCGACGAGGGTACGTCCGGCGACCCGTTCTTCTGGGCGCCGATCGAGGAGGTGCACTGGGACGGCACGCCGCTGCGTGAGGAAGCGCGCCGCCGGCAGCGGGAACCCGAGGCGCCCGCGCGCCGTCGACCCCGACCGGTCCGGCCACCCGACCCGCGGCGGGGGCTCGCCGTGCTGCTGGCCCTCGGCCTGGTCGCGGCGTTCTTCGCCTGGGTGAGCGCCGCCCCGCTCTGGCTGGCCGTCGGGCACGGCACGACGGGCACGGTGACGCTCACCGACTGCACCGGGAGCGGGCTGGCCCAGCGCTGCCGGGGCATCTTCGCCGCGGAACGGGACCGCTTCCTGGTCCACGGCGTACGGGTCAGCGGGGTGCCGGCCGACCGGAACACCGCCGGCACGGCGCTGCCGGCGCGGATGACCGGCGACGGCGCCACCACCGCGTACGTCGACACCGGCGTGGGGCGGCACCTGCGCTGGCTGCTCGGCCTGGTGGCGGTGCTCGGCTGCGGTGCCGGGATCACCCGGTGGACCGGCGCGACCCGGCTGGCGGACCCGGTGCACCGGCGCTGGGCGGTGGCCGGCGGGTACGCCGGGCCACTGCTGCTCACCCTGGGTTTCCTGGCCGCCGCCTGGTGAGGACCGCGTCAGGTCGCGAGCCGACGGGCGCCCCGGGTCAGCTGTGCACGATCGTGTACACCTCCCGGCGGCGCAGCCCGTAGCCGGTGGCGACGTCACTGATCGCGTCCCGGCGGGACATCCCGGCGGCCTCCCGCTCGGCCACCGCCGCGCGCAGCGTGTCGTCGTCCGGCCGCTCGTCCGGGGTCTCCGGCGCCCCGGCCACCACCAGCGTGATCTCGCCGCGGGGCTGGACCGCCGCGGCCAGGTCGGCCAGCTCGCCGAGCGGCCGGCGGACGACCTCCTCGTACGTCTTGGTCAGCTCGCGGCAGAGCGCGGCCGGGCGGTCCGGACCGAACGCGGCGGCCAGGTCGGCCAGCGCGCCGGTGATCCGGTGCGGCGCCTCGAAGAAGACCAGGGTGCGCTCCTCGGCGGCGAGGGCCCGCAGCCGGGACCGCCGGCTGCCGGGGGTGCGGGGCAGGAAGCCCTCGAAGCAGAACCGGTCGCAGGGCAGGCCGGACAGCGCCAGCGCGGTGGTGACCGCGCTCGGCCCGGGGGCGGCGGTGACCGGCACTCCCGCGTCGACGGCGGCCCGGACCAGCCGGTAGCCGGGGTCGGAGACGCTCGGCATGCCGCCGTCGGTCACCAGGGCCACCAGGTAGCCGGCGGTGAGCACCTCGACCAGCTCCGGCGTACGCCGCTCCTCGTTGCCCTCGAAGTAGGAGACGATCCGCCCTCCGACGGTGACGTCGAGGTCCCGGGCCAGCCGGGTCAGCCGGCGGGTGTCCTCGGCGGCGACCACGTCGGCGCTGCCCAGCACCTCGCGGAGCCGGGCCGAGGCGTCCGCCGGGTTGCCCAGCGGCGCACCGAGCAGAACCAGCCGCCCAACCTCCGACATTTCGCCCACTATCGTGCACTCCTTCATCGACGGCTGTACCAATCTCGGGGACGGCGGGCGCCACCGGGCACCTCCGCAGCCTACGATCGCCGGGTGACGAGTGCGTCGACAGCGCAGAGCGCCCACGCGGACCGGCCCGACCAGGTGACGCCGCCCCCGGCCGGTGGCGGCGTCCCGGCGGTGGTGCGGCGACGGCTCGCCACCGTCGAGGCGCGGTTGGACGTCAACTCCTGGGTGGCCACCGCCGTGGTGGTGGGGATCGCCGCGGTGCTGCGGCTGGTCGGGCTGAGCTGGCCGAGGGGCAAGGTCTTCGACGAGATCTACTACGCCCGGGACGCGTACGGCCTGATCGACAAGGGCGTCGAGTGGAACTACAAGGACAACAACGCCTCGTACGTGGTGCACCCGCCGCTGGGCAAGTGGCTGATCGGGCTCGGTGAGTGGGCCTTCGGCTACTCCGACCAGGAGCTGAACATCTCCGTCCCCGGCCACCTGGTCACCCTCGACCCGGAGATCGGCTGGCGGATCGTGCCCGCGCTCGCCGGCATCGTCTCGGTGCTGATGCTGACCCGGATCGCCCGGCGGATGTTCCGCTCCACCACGCTGGGCTGCGCCGCCGGCCTGCTGCTCGCGCTGGACGGCTTCCACCTGGTGCTGTCCCGCACCGCCCTGCTCGACATCTTCCTGCTGCTGTTCGTGCTCGCCGCGTTCGGCGCGCTGGTGCTCGACCGGGACGCCCGGCGGCGGCGGTGGAGCGCCGCACTGGCGGCCGGGCTGGACCCGACCGCGCCGGGGCGGGCCGGGCGACCGGCCGGCGGCTGGCGGACCTGGCCGTGGTGGCGGCTGGCCGCCGGGGTGCTGCTCGGCTGCGCCTGCGCGGTGAAGTGGAGCGGGATCTACTTCGTCCCGGCGTTCGCGCTGCTGGCGCTGCTGTGGGAGGTGGGCGTGCGGCGCTCCGCCGGGGCACGCCGGCCGTGGCGGGACGCCCTGCTCGACGAGCTGCCCTGGTTCGCGCTCGCCGGGCTGCTGGTGGTCGGGACGTACCTGGTGAGCTGGTCGGGCTGGCTGCTCACCGACGACGGCTACTACCGGCTGGCCTCCCGCTACTCGACCACCCCGCAGCTGAGCGACACCCCGTTCCTCGGGGCGCTGAACAACCTGTACCAGTACCACCGGGCGGCGTTCGACTTCCACACCGGCCTGGAGACCCCGCACAAGTACCAGTCCTGGCCGTGGCAGTGGTTGCTGCTCGGCCGGCCGGTCGCCTTCTACTATTCCCCCGACGGCAACTGCGGGGCACCCACCTGCGCCTCGGAGGTCCTGCTGCTGGGCACCCCGCTGCTGTGGTGGTCGTTCCTGCCGGCCCTGGCGGGGCTGGCCTGGCTGGGTCTGGCCCGGCGGGACTGGCGGGCCGGCGCGATCCTGCTCAGCGTGGCCGCCGGCCTGCTGCCCTGGTTCTGGTTCGCGCTCGACGGCCGGACGATGTTTTCCTTCTACGCCGCCCCGGCGCTGCCGTTCCTGGTGCTGGCCGTGGTCTACGTGCTGGGCGCGCTGGTCACCCCGACCGCGCCGGCCGGCCCGGGGTCGAGCGGCCTGGCAGCCACCGGCCCGGTGTCCACCGACGCGACGGACGCCGGGCGGGAGGCGGTGGCCCAGCGGAGCGCCGACCGGCGGCTCGTCGGCGGCCTGGTCGTCGGGGCGTACGTGCTGCTGGTGGCGCTCTGCTTCGGCTACTTCTACCCGATCTTCGTCGGCCACCTGCTGCCGTACGACGACTGGTCGGCCCGGATGTGGCTGGACGGCCGCTGGATCTGAGCGGCTCGGGACCGGGTCGGGACATCGGAGACCGGGGCCGGCCGGGGCCGGGACAAAGGACCGGGAAATAGGGCGCGCCCCGATCGCCTGCCACGGGGGAAGCGGGCGATTGGGGCGCGCAAGAAGAGCTTAACCACGTCGCGCCACCCGCACAACGGGTGGAGTTGAGTCAGATTTCCGACCGATGCCCCAGGGTGCAAAGGTTTACATCCGGCATCTAACGGACGGTCATCCCGGCCGAACGGTGAGCCGCGCCGAGGGGCCGCCGACGCCCGCCCGAGGTCGCCCCGCCCGGCCCTCCACTATGGAGATCACTACACTTCGCGCCGTGATCAACCAGAGAAGATCAACAGCCGCGCTGATCGGGCTGCTGGCGACGACCGTGCTGGCCGGTCCCGCACCGGCCCGGGCGGACGACGAACCCCCCGCCGAGCCGCCCAAGGTGGAGCTGGTGCTCGACGTCAGCGGGTCGATGCGCGCCCGGGACATCGACGGTCGCAGCCGGATCTCCGTGGCCCAGCAGGCGTTCAACGAGGTGGTCGACGCGCTGCCCGAGCAGACCCAGCTCGGCATCCGGGTCCTCGGCGCCACCTATCGGGGCGAGGACAAGAAGCAGGGCTGCCGGGACACTCAGCAGATCGTGCCGGTCGGCCCGGTGGACCGTACCCAGGCGAAGGCCGCCGTGGCCACGCTCCGGCCGACCGGCTTCACCCCGGTCGGGCTGGCGCTGCGCGCCGCCGCCGGAGACCTGGGCACCGGCGCCACCGCCCGGCGGATCGTGCTGATCACCGACGGCGAGGACACCTGCGCGCCGCCGGACCCGTGCGACGTGGCCCGCGAGCTGGCCGCCCAGGGCACCAAGCTGGTGGTTGACACGCTCGGCCTGGCGCCGGACGAGAAGGTACGCCGGCAGCTGCTCTGCATCGCCGGGGCGACCGGCGGCACCTACACCGCGGCGCAGAGCGCCGACGAGCTGACCGGCCGGATCAAGCAGCTGGTCGATCGGGCGAAGGACACCTACACCGCCGCGCCGGCCGTGGTCGCCGGCCGACCGGAGTGCGCGGCGGCGCCGCTGCTGGGCCCGGGCGTCTACCGGGATCGGGAGGCGTTCTCCGAGCACCGCTGGTACCGGGTGCCGGTCGGGCCCGGTCAGGAGCTGCGCGCGTCGGTGAGCCTGGCGCTGGACCGCCCGGTCAACCCCGACCTCGGGGTGCTGCTGCGGGCCACCGCCGCCGACGGCCGGGAACTCGTCCGCGGGGTGGACGCCGCGAGCGGCCGTACCGACGTGGTGTCGGCGGGCCTGCGCTGGTCGGCCACCGAGGACGGCAAGGACGACCAGGGCGGCAAGGACGACCAGGGCGGCACGGACGGGGGTACGCCGAGCCCCGAGGCGAGCCGGCCGGCCGGCCCGGCCGGCACGGTCTGCCTGGTGGTCAGCAACTCGTTCGCGCCCCGGGCCGGCACCCGGGCCACCCCGGGCATGCCCGTCGAGCTGACCGTCGACGTGGTGGCCTCCTCCCCCGCGCCGGCCGCCCCGGACCTCGGGCGCGGCTGGGTGCTGCTCGCCCTGCTCACCGTCGCCGGCCTGGTCACCGGGCTGATCGTCGGCCTGCTCACCCGCTGGTGGGTCGCCACCTGGAGGCAGCACTGATGCGTACCCCGATCATCCGCGCCGCGGCGGCGCTGGCCGCCGCCGCACTGGCCCTGCTGGTCGCCCCCGCGCCGGCGTCGGCCACCGCGCCCACCCCGTCGCCCGGCGCCACCCCGGTCACCCGGGCCGGTACGTCGTTCCTCACCGCCACCGGCATCGCCGCCGGCCAACCGGTCCGGGTCGGCGCGTCCACCGGCGACTTCCTGTACTGGTCGTTCCCGGCGTCGGCCGGTCAGCGGCACGAGATCACCGCGAGCGTGGCGCTGCCGAAGGCGCGTACCGGCGCGGCGACCTGGACGGTGGAGGTCTTCGACGGGCTGCGCCGGCGGCAGGCCTGCACGGCCGGCGCGCAGACCCCCACCGTGGACGCCACCGCCGGCACGGTCGCCCTCGGCTGCACCCTGCGGCAGGTGCGCTCCTGGGCCGAGCCCTGGTCGGCCGACCCGCTGCCCGGCACCTACTACGTCCGGCTCTCGGTGACCGACGTGCCGGAGGCAGACCTCGGGCTCCCGGTCGACGTGGACCTGCTGGTCACCGCCGCGGGCGACGGGTCGCGCGACGACGGCGAGCTGCGGGCGCCGCTGGTGCCGAACACCAGGGCCGGGACGGTGCTCACCGGCGAACCGGCCGCCGCGCCGGCGGACGAGGACGAGGACGACCGGTTCGGCTGGCTGCCCGCGCTCGGTTCCCGCTGGGCGTGGAGCGCCGTGGGCGGTGTGTTGGCCGCCGTGGCCGGCGTGGTCGGCTTCGGGCTGACCCGCCGCCCGGGCCGGCCCTGATCGACACCGGTGGCCCGTCCCGAGGCGGGGCGGGCCACCGGCCGGCTCAGGACGTCAGCGGCCGGCGGGGCAACCAGCCGATGAACCGGCCACGCAGCGACGCGCCCTGCGCCGCCGGCAGGTCCGCGCTCGCCGCGGCCAGGCACGAGCCCAGGTAGACGCTGAGCGAGCCGCGGTCGGCCCGGTACTCGCTGAGCAACCGGGACCGCTTCGTCGCGCAGGGCCACTCGTCCCCGCAGGACCCGCAGGTCCAGCAGGGCGTAACCGGGACGTGCTCGTCGGGACCGGCCGGGAACGGTTCGGCGTCACCGATCATCGTCAGTTCCTCTCCAGCGTCTCCGGCCGCCGGGTGGCGAACCGCCCCCCGGCTGGCCCGGTGACCGGCAGGGCGCCCGGTCGGCTGTCCCGCGACGAGGTCGCGGAACCTTCGCATGTCACCTCGGTGCGGTACCTTGACCAGCCATGGCCCTGCCCCACCTCACCGTCGACCAGGTGCCGGCCCGGCCCTGGTCCCGTCAGCTGTCGCACCGGCCGCCCGGCGTCGACCCCGTCGGTGTGGTCGGCCGGCCGGTGGGGGTGAGCACGCAGGTCACCCCCGCCGCGCGGGCCGTCACCGTCGGGCAGCCTACGCCGCGAACCGGCGCCACCGGGGCCACACTCGCCGCCGAAACGCCGGTGCGAACCGGACGACGCGGAGCCGCCGGGTGCCCGAGGGTGAGCCGCCGACCGGAGCCGCCGGGGTCGGCCGACCGACTCGGCGCCGACACCGAGCGACCGTCGTCGTACCCGACGGGAGCGGGCGATGCGTGATCTGCTGCCGCCACCGGTCGTGGTGGTCGAGGCCGGGCCGGCGGACTGGGTCGGGGCGCTGCTGCCGGCGGAGGCGGCGGGGATCGGCGAACGGGCGGTGCAGGGCCGGCGCCGGGAGTTCACCGCCGGCCGGGTCTGTGCCCGGCGGGCGATGGCGGCGCTCGGGCTGCCCGCCGCGCCGGTGCTCGCGGCGGCGGACCGCTCACCGGTGTGGCCGGCCGGCGTGGTCGGCGCCATCACGCACACCGCCGGGTACTGCGCCGCCGCGGTGGCCCGCGACACCGACGTGCGGTCGGTGGGGATGGACGCCGAGCGGCACACCGCGCTGAGCCCCCGGGTACGCCGGGTCGTGCTGCGGCCCGAGGAGGAGGAACACCTGGCCCGGCTGCCGGGCGGGGCCGATTGGGCGGCCGTGGTCGTGTTCAGTGTCAAGGAGACCGTCTACAAGGTCTGGCACCCGGTGGTCCGGTCCTGGCTGGGCTTTCAGGACGCCACCGTGGAACTCGACCCGGACGCCGGCACGTTCACCGCCCGGATCAACCCGCAACGGGTCGCCGCGGCGGCCGTCACTGAGCCGCCGGCACTGGTCACCGGGCGGTTCGCGGTGGCCGACGGCCTGGTCCGTACGGCCGCGGTGCTGCCCCTCCGCTGACCGGTTGCGGGCACCCACTAGCGTCCAGGAGTTACCGACCTGTCGACGTGCCGAGGAGTACGGTGAGCCAGCCCCAGCCCCCCTACGGGCCGCAGGACCCCGACCAGCAGCCCGCGGAGCCCACGGAGCCGTTCCCCGCGGCCCCCACGCAGCCGTTCCCGGCGGCCCCCCGCCGCGCAGTCCCCGGCCGACCCGACGGCGCCCCTGCCCCCGGTCCCGGCCCCGCCGCAGAACCCGTACGCGCCGCAGAACCCGTACGCGCCGCAGAGCCCGTACGCGCCGCAGAGCCCGTACGCGCCGGCCGAGCCGACCGCTCCGCAGCCGCCGGTCTCCGGCGCGCCCCAGCAGCCGTACCCGCCGCAGAGCCCGTACGCCCCGCCGCCGGTGTCCGGCGCGCCGTACCCGCCAGCGGCCGGTGGGACGTACCCGCCGGTCTCCGGCGCGGGCTACCCGCCGGTCTCCGGGGCCGGCTACCCGCCGCCGCAGGGTGGGCCGTACCCGCCGGCGCCCGGCGCCCCGCTCCCCCCGGGATATCCGCCGGCCGCGCCGAAGTCGAACCGGAAGACCTGGATCATCGTCGGCGTCGTGGTGGCGGTGCTGGTGCTGCTCTGCTGCGGCGGCCTCGTCACGGCCGCGTTCGTGGGCGCGCACCGAGCCTCGGAGGCCGCCGACGAGGTCGAGCGGTCGCTGCCCAGCCCGCGCGGTGTGCCGGTCCTGCCCAGCGCGGGGCCGGCCACGGCGAAGCCGGACACCAACGGCGAGACGTTCAACATGAAGCCGGGCGAGACCCTGCGGATCGAGGACGAGGAGGGCACGATCGAGATCACCGTCCGGAAGTTCAGCACCTCGACCAAGGGCTGCCGCTCCTACGCGCCGGCACCCGACCGGGGCCTCTACCTGATCGCCGACGTGACGGCCACGGTGACCAAGGGCAAGGCGTCGATCAACCCGTTCTACTTCCAGTGGGTGGCCGAGGACGGCACCACGGTCAACGGGCTGGCCGGCGCGCTCTCCGGCTGCGGCGGCGACATGCTCGACTCCGGCAGCGGCATCCGGGCCGGCGGCAAGCGCACCGGCGCGGTGGTCTTCGACGTCAAGGACAAGAACGGGGTCGTGGAGTACCAGCACGACTTCGAGGCGGCCGGCTCCTGGAAGCCGTGACCGACGCCTGAACGCGGGCCGGCCCCCTCGACCGGGGGCCGGCCCGCGCTACGGCGGTGGGCCGCCCACGTGCAGCGGGCGACGCGGACGATCGGGTCGCCCTATCTGAGCGAACGGTCGGACGAGAGGGCGGGGACGGGTGGCGATCGGCGGTGCCGGATCTGGTCGGCCGACTGGGTGACGGTGAGTCGTTCGATGCCGTCGTCGGCGACTGAGCGCCGTCAACGACCCAGTGGCGACTGGGCGCCGTCAACGACCCAGCGGCGACTGGGCGCCGTCAACGACCCAGCGGCGACTGGGCGCCGTCAACGACCCAGCGGCGACTGGGCGCCGTCAACGACCGGAGCCGGCGCGGCGAAACCGGTGGCAGGTTGCGGACCGGCTCGCGACCCGCGTGGGGGCACTCCTTTCCGGACCGGCCTCAGACCCAGTAAGTGTCGTGCTCCACGAAGAACGCCGCCCGCTCGTCGTCGCTCATCGCGGCCAGGCCGGCCAGCCCCTCGAAGTACGCCTCGCGCGGCGCTCCCGGTGCGAACAGCAGCAGCATCGAGGCGGGCTCGCCGGACTCGTTACGGAACCCGTGCACCCCGCCCTCCGGCACGTACAGGAAGTCACCGGCGGTGGCGTCGACCCAGCGCTCCCCGTCGTAGAGGCGGACCGTGCCGGAGAGAACGAAGAACGACTCGGAGATGGACCGGTGGAAGTGCGGCGACGGGCCGCTGGGCGGCCCGGTGAAGTCCCACCGGTAGAGACCGAACCGGCCCGCCGTGCTCTCGCCGGTGGCCAGGTAGCTCGCGACACTCGCGGTCATCGGCAGCTCGGGCACCTGGTCGGCCCGGCGGACCCACGCGCTGACCTCGCCGTCCGCGCCGTGATAGCTGGCCGGTGGGTACGACATCCGTCCTCCTTCGCATCGGCGGGGGCGGTTGTCGCAGCGGACAGCTGGTCCCACCCCGCTGCGGTGGACGGTAGACCAGCCCACCGACAGGCGCGGGCGCCCGCGTACCCGGCGGTGTCCAGACCCGGCCGGTGTTTGGCGCGGCGGGTCAAGCGGTATCAGGTCCATCGAGAGGTCTCAGCCGCCAGCGCGGGACGGGGGACGGCATGGATTCCACTGTGCACGACGGAGCGCCCGGGCCGGACGGCCGGCGCCGCTGGACGCCCGCCGCCTCGCTGGCGCTGGCGGCGGTCTCGGTGGCCGTCGCGGTCGTCGGGGCGTACCTGCTCCGCCGGCCCGACGAGCTCGGTCGGTTCACCGGCCCCACGCTGTACGTGCTGGCTCAGCTGGGCCTGGCGTACGCCATGAACCGGGCGACCATGGCCAGGGCCGGCCGTTTCGCGGCCCTGGGAGTCCCGACGGCGTGGACCCGTCCGCCGGTGCGCGGGGTGGTGGATCCAGAGCTGCGCCGGTGGGAGAACACGATCCGGGGGCTGCGGCAGCCGGTCCAGGACGACGTCGACCTGGTCGTGACCGCGGCCCGGGCCCGGGCCGAGGGGCTGTCGCCCATCCTCGTTCCCGGCCTCCTCTCGGTGCCGGTGGGCGTCGTGGGACTCGCGCTCGGGCTGCGCGACGCCGCGGCGACGCTGTCGGCCCTACTGTTGCTCAACGCCGCCATCGGCGTGCTGCTGGGCGTGGCGACGGCACGCTACGGCGTGGACGGGCGGCGCGCCCGGGCCTACCTGGCCCGGCTCGCCCCGGACGGCACCGGGGTCGGCCCGAGGAGTTGATCAGCCACCCGGGCCGCGCCGCCGCAGCGGATCGCAAAAGGCCGTCTCCGACGAGCGGAAACGGCCTTTGAACTGGGTGGAGTTGAGGGGATTCGAACCCCTGACCCCCTCGATGCGAACGAGGTGCGCTACCGGACTGCGCCACAACCCCTCCGCCGGCGAACCGGCTTCGGTCCCACCCGGCTTTCACCGGGCGGGCCGGCGCCAAGACTAACAGCCCACCCGCGCTCCCGGCCAATCACCCCACCCTCCCCCGCCGATCTTGCGCTCCCCGACCCAGCGAAACGGACAGAACGCCCACCGGGCGCGTGATTCGTTTACGTCATCAGCTCCGTAGCGTCCCGAACAGGTGCCCAGCCGACGACCGCCCGGGGCCGGCCCACCCGGGCCAGACCACCCGGGCCGGACCACCCGGGCCGGCCAGCGGCGGCCCAGGGCGGGCGCGCCCAGGGGGCGGACCGACCGGCGGCGACCCGTGCCGGGCCAGCCGGCGGAGCCCGGCAGGACCGGACGCCGGGCGGGTCAGGCGGAGCCCGGCAGGACCGGACGCCGGGCGGGTCAGGCGGAGTGCGGGTTGCGGCCCGACTGGTACGGCCGCCCGCGCAGCCCACCGGAGCGCCGGTAGGAGACCGAGCCACCGTTGGCCGCGGCCGGCAGGTCGGCCGGGCGGTCCAGGCCCATCGCGGAGCGGCGTACCGCCTCACGCTGGGCCGCCAGCCGACGCTGCGCCTCCCGGCGGGCCGCCGCCCGACGGGCCTGCTCCCGCCGCACCTCGGCCTGCCGGGCCGCCAGCCAGGCCGCCTCCCGGGCCTGCACCCGCCGCCGCCGGCGCTCCTTCAACGCCCGGCCCCGCAGGTGTACGACGTACGCCACGAGCAGCGCCGCGGTCACCGAGAAGCCGATCCAGAACCCGGGGCTGACCACGATCACGCCGATCAGCTCGACGAGGTTGAGCAGCATCAGCGCGGCGAGCACCCGCCGCCGGCGGTAGACGGCCGGGGTGTGCCGGCTTGGCGGGGGCCGGCGGCGCGCCCGGCGGGAGGCCGGCGGGACCGCGCGCAGCCGGGCCGAGCGGCGGGCCGGGGCGGGCGGCGCGGAGACCGGCGCCCGGAGGTCACCGGCCGAGTTCTCGCTGAGGGTGACCACCAGCGACCGGGACGGGTTGACCGGTCGCCGTCCCGGGACAGTACGAGCCCGTCGACGGCGCTGGAGCACCCGCGCCGTCGACTGCGCCCGCTCCGCCACCAGCCGCTCGGTGGCGTCGTACCGGCGGACCAGCGCCGGGGCGAGGGCGAGCAGGCCGGCGGCGGCGAGGACGGCGAGGAGCACCGAGGTCGGCACCCTCACCCCTCCCGTCACCGAGTTCGGAGCAAGCACCAGAATGCCGCAGGATCTTCCCCGAATCGTCGCTCGGGGCGCAGATCCTGCGGTCGGGCAGCGCTTGCCGCAGCTTGCAGTTACTTGAGGTTACGGGCCGCCGACCGGGATCCCGACACGCCGCGCCGATCCCGCTCGTGGGACGGCTCACCCGGCGGCGCGGCGGATCCGGTGCCAGCGGGCCAGCAGACCGCCCTCGGCGGCCACTTCCTCGCTGGTCATCGCGTATCCGATGTGGTCCCGCCACGCGCCGTCGATGTGCATGTACCGCGCGTGGTACGCCTCCTCGCGGAAGCCCAGCTTCTCCACGACCCTCCGGGAGGGACGGTTCTCCGGCCGGATGTTGACCTCCACCCGGTGCAGCCCCCCCGGGCCGAACGCGTGGTCGACGGCGAGCGCCATCGCGGTCGGGATCACGCCCCGACCGGCCACCCGGGAGTCCACCCAGTACCCGACGTACCCGGAGCAGAACGCCCGGCGGACGATGCTGCCCACGTTGAGGTGCCCGACCAGCCGCTCCCGGCCGTCCTCGTGCAGGCAGACCGCGAACGGCATCCCCTCACCGGTACGCGCCGAGCGGCGCTGGTCGCGGTGCACGTAGCGGAACGCGGCCGGTGAGTTCGTCTCGTCCCAGCTGCCCGGCAGGTGCGCCTCCCACGGCGACAGCCAGGCCCGGTTGGCGCGCCGCACCTGCGACCAGGCCGCCGCGTCCGAGCGCCGGTACGGCCGCAGCACCACCGGCCCGTCCACCAGCACCACCGGCCACCCCGGCGGACTCCCGAACCAGCTCATTCGGTAGACCTTCCGCCCGAGACAGCGGCGGCGCAAGCCCTCACCGGCGGCGGTCCAGCAGCAGCACGTCCACCGTGGAGCCGGCCGCGGCGGTGGTCACCCGCTCGCCGAGCACCATCAGCCCGTTCGCCTCGGCCAGACCGGAGAGGGTGAACGGCCCGCCGGGCAGCGGCTGCACCGTGTACCCGCCGCCGCGCCGCTCCGCCACGTGCGCCGGCCGGAACTCGCGCAGCCCGCCGGGTGACGAGATGGTCTCCAGCAGGTGCGCGCGGACGCTGGGCCGGAACACCGGTTCGGCCCCGGCCAGCAGCTGGATCGCCGGCCTGGCCAGCACCTCGAAGCCGATCAGCGCGGCGCCCGGCTCGCCGGGCAGGCACACCACCGGCACCTCCTCGGCGCCGACCGTGCCGAAACCCAGCGAGGTGCCCGGGTAGAGCGCCACGTCGGTGAAGGTGACCGGCCCGGCCCGGCCGCCGTCGCGCCGGGAGAGGATCCGGCGCACCATGTCGCCCGGCCCGGTGCCGGTGCCGCCGGTGGTGACGATCAGGTCGGCGCGCAGCGTCTGGTCCTCCAGCAGGCCGCGCAGCCCCTCCGGGTCGTCGTCGCAGATGCCCACCCGGTACGCCAGCGCGCCCACCTCGGCGGCGGCCGCGGTCAGCGCGTGCGAGTTGGCGTCCACCACCTGCCCCGGCTGGCTGCCCCGGCCCACGTCGACGAGCTCGTCGCCGGTGGCCACGATGACCACCCGGGGGCTGGGGCGGACCACCACGTGCCCGATGCCGGTGGCGGCGAAGACGGCGACCAGCGCCGGGGAGACGTACGTGCCGGCCCGGGCCAGCAGGGTGCCGGCCGGCAGCTCCTCGCCCGCGCGGCGGACGCCGTACCCCCGCTTGGGGGTGCGGAAGATCTCCACCGCGGCCATGCCCTGGTCGGTCCACTCCACCGGCACCACCACGTCGGCGGCGACCGGCAGCGGCGCCCCGGCGGCCACCGAGAAGCACGAACCGGGGGTGAGCCGCACCGGCCGCCAGCTCGCCGCGCCCAGGTCACCGACTACGTTCAACCGCACGGTACGGCCGCCCGGCCCCCCTTGCGAGGGGACCGGGCCGTACCCGACGAGGTCCTCCCAGCGCGCGGCGTACCCGTCCACCGCCGCCTGGTCGAAGGCGGGGAACGCGTGCGGGGCGACGACGTCCTCGGCGAGGACGTTGCCGTGCGCCTGGGTGAGGTCGAGGTCGAGCGGAGGCAGCGCGCGCAACCTGCGCAGCACGCTGCCCAGGTAGTCGGCGAGCGGCGTCAGCTCGTTCGCGGCCGCCTCGGCGTCGGCCGTCGCGGTCATGTACGAGCGCCGCCCGCCGCGTCGGAGTTGACGAACTCGGCCAGCCACTTGCGGAACTCGGTGCCCAGATCCTCGCGGTCGGCGGCGATCTGCACCACGGTCTGCAGGTAGCCCAGCGGCTGCCCGGTGTCGTAGCGGGTGCCCCGGTAGACGATGGCGTGCACCGGCACCCCCTCGGTGCGCAGCAGCTCCATCGCGTCGGTCAGCTGGATCTCGCCGCCGCTGCCCGGCTGCGTCCGGCGGATCGCGTCGAAGATCCGGCCCGGCAGCACGTACCGGCCGAGCACGGCCAGGTTGCTCGGGGCGTCCTCCGGCTTGGGCTTCTCCACCATGCCGGTGACCCGGACCACCTCGGCGACGTCGCCGAACTCCGCCTCGGCGGGCTCCACCGACGCGATGCCGTACCGGCTGGTCTCGGCCGGGTCGACCTCGAAGAAGGCGAGCACCACGCCGCCGGTGCGGGCCTGCAGCTCGATCATGGCCGGCAGCAGCGGCTCGGACGGCTTGACGAACTCGTCGCCCAGCAGCACCGCGAAGGGCGCGTCACCGACGTGCGCCTCGGCGAACCCGACGGCGTGGCCGAGACCCAGCTGCTCGGGCTGCCGGACGGTGTGGACCGCGGCCAGGTCCTCGGTGCGCTTGACGGCGGCCAGCAGGTCCGGCTTCTTCGCCAGCCGCTCCTCCAGGTCGGGCCGGCGGTCGAAGTGGTCGACCATCGCCGTCTTGCCGCGACCGGTGATCAGCAGGACGTCGTCCAGGCCGGCCTGGACGGCCTCCTCGACGATGTACTGCAGCACCGGCCGGTCGACCACCGGCAGGAGCTCCTTCGGCACCGCCTTGGTGGCCGGCAGGAACCGGGTGGCCAGGCCGGCGGCGGGGATGACGGCCTTGACCGCGCGGGAACGACCGGTCGCGGCGGCCGTTGAGGGGTTCGCTGAGTGCTCCGACATGCCGCGAGACTATCGGCCACGGCTCTGCCGCGGCGGGTGAGGACCGGAAGACGCGCCGCCCGGCTGCGTCACACCGGCGGCGTGCCGGCCGCCCGGCGGCTCCTCGTCCGGCTCGGCCGCACCCCGGGCCGCCACGCCGGCCGGCCCGGCCCGGGGCAGCCCGTCGTCCGGGCTGACCGCCACGGCCGGCACGGCGATCTCGCACACCGCCGGGCCGGCCCGGGCGGCGGCCACCCGGTACCCGTCCCGGCCGGCGGCCTTGGCCGCGTACAGCGCCTCGTCCGCCGCGTCCAGCACCTCCTGGCCGGTGCTGGCGTGGTCGGGGTAGACGGCGATGCCGATGGAGACGCTCACCGGCACGGCGACCGGTCCGGCGTGCCCGTCGGCCCGGATCGGGGTCTCCCGGACCGCCGCGCCGAGCCGCTCGGCGACGATCGCCGCGCCCCGGGCGTCGGTCTCCGGCAGCAGCACCACGAACTCCTCGCCGCCCTGCCGGAAGGCCAGGTCCACCTCACGGATCTCGGCGCGTACCCGGCGGGCGAACTCGGCCAGCACCGCGTCCCCGGCGGTGTGCCCGTACGAGTCGTTGACGTTCTTGAACCGGTCCAGGTCGAGGGCGAGGATGCTGAGCATCCGGCCGAACCGGTTGGCCCGCTCGACCTCCCGGCGCAGCGACTCGCGCAGGTAGCGGTAGTTCCACAGCCCGGTCAGCGGGTCGGTGAGCGACAGCCGTTGGGCCTCCTCGTGCACCCGCACGTTCTCCACCGCCACCGCCGCGTGCCCGGCGAAGGTGCGCAGGGTGGCCAGGTCGTCGTCGTCGAACCCGTCCCCGCCCAGCCGGTCGTAGAGGGCCAGCACGCCGACCGCCGGCTCCCGGCCGGCCGGCTCCGCGCCGGGCCCGCGCGGCGCGCTGAACGGCACCGCCACGTAGGTCTCGCAGCGCGGCTCATCGCTCGGCGGGGAGGTGGTCGGGTGCCGCCCGCGCAGCGGCTCGCCGGTCGCCGCCACCGCGCCGATCACCCCGGCGCCGACCGGCACCCGCAGCGCGTCCGGCCCCGCCCCGGCCAGCAGCCGCCCGTCCAGCCCCTCGGCGCACTGCCCGACGAGCACGCCGGCCGGATCGAGCAGCAGCACCGCGCCGGCCCGCGCCCCGGTCGTGGCGATCGCGCTGTGCAGGATCACCCGCAGGATGCGCTGCAGGTCGTGGGTGCTGGCCAGGGTGTCGCCGAGCACCGCGAGATGCCCCCGCAGCTGGTCCCGGCTGGTGGTCAGGGCCGCCACGTAGCCGGCGGTCTCCCGGGTCATCCGGTTGAACGCGGCGGCCAGCCGGCCGATCTCGTCCCGGCTGCGCACCGGCACCCGGGCGGTCAGGTCGCCCCGGGCCACCCGGTCCACCGCGCCGGAGAGCTCGGCCAGCGGCCGGGCGGTGACCCGGGCCAGTCGCCCGGCGGCCACCACGGCGAGCGCGGCGGCGAGCAGCACCGCCCCGAGCAGGACGACGGCCAGCCCGGCGGGCCGCTCCCCGGCCACCGAGAGGACCAGGGGCAGCGGCTGCCCGACCGACGGGTCGAGCCGCCGGACGAACCGGCCGTCCGGCGTCCGGGTCACCCGGGTGCCGTCGGCGGTGCCCGCGGCCGCCAGCACCGCCTCGCGTACCCCGTTGGTCTCGGTGGTGTGGGTGACCCGCCGCGGCGCCGGCCCGGCGTCGAGCAGGGTGACCGCCACCCCGGTCGCGGCCGCCAGCCGGGTCACGAACGCCGGGTCGACGGCGAGGGCGGCGGCCACCGTGCCCAGCGCGGTGCCGCCCGGAGCACGCACCTCGACCCGGGCGCTCAGCGCCCGCACCGGTCCGTCCGCGGCGCGCGGCGCCGCGCAGTCCTGCCAGGGGGTGGCCGGCGCGCCGGGGCTGAGGTACGTGGGGTGGCCGGTGACGTCTTTGATCAGCACGGCCTCGGCGAGCCCCCGGCCGACGACCTGGTCGGCGGCGACGCTGCGGGCGGCGGCGTCGGTGCGCAGCGCGACCGCGTCGGCGGCGGCGCGCAGCTGCTGGCAGAGCGCGTCGATCGAGGTCCGCACGGCGGAGGCGGCGAGGCCGAGCCGCTCGGTGGAGCGACCGCGGTCTACGGCGGTCAGGGTGGTGCCGACGAAGACCGCGCCGAGCAGCACCGGGCCGAGCACCACCACGAGGAAGGCCGCCGTCAACCGCCCGCGTAGCGACACCGCTGCTCCCTGGGAGTTCCGCGCCCGTTCCTGCGATGCTGACACAGAGCCACCGCGGTACGAGCGATGCGTCAGGAGTGTTGCGTGCCGGATTTTTCTGATGGGGCGAACGCGACGCACGAGGCGAAACGCGAGACCCGGGTCGCGCTGCTCGCCCGCCGCCGGTCGCTGCCGGCCGCGGACCGGGCGGCCGCCGCGGCGCGCGTCCAGGCCGAGCTGACCGCCCTGGTACGCCGGCTGCGACCGATCCGGATGACCGGGTACGTCCCGGTCGGCTCGGAACCGGGCGGCCCCGAGCTGCCCGAGGTGCTGCGGGCCGCGTTGCCGGCCGACGCCGAGCTGCTGCTGCCGGTGCTCCGCGCCGACCTGGACCTGGACTGGGCCCGGTACGCCGGCCCGGGGTCGCTGAGGGCGGCCGGCCGTGGACTGCGCGAGCCGACCGGAGCGCCCCTCGGCCGCTCGGCGGTGGCCGGGGCGCGGCTGGTGGTCGTACCGGCGCTCGCGGTGGACCGGCACGGCCGGCGGCTGGGCCGGGGCGGCGGCTCGTACGACCGGGCCCTGGCCCGGGTGCCGGCCGGAACGCTGACCGTGGCGCTGCTGCACGACGGCGAGCTGGTGCAGGCGCTGCCCGCCGAGCCGCACGACCGCCCGGTGGGCGCGGTGCTCACCCCGTCGGGTGGCCTGCGTACGCTCGGCGACGCGCCCGGTGTCGCTCGCCACACGTCCGCTGGACGAACCCGGGCCCGATGACGCACCATTGGCACTCGAAGACGACGAGTGCCAACCCGGCCGTGCCAGATCCGGAGGAGAACGTGCCCACGTACCAGTACGCCTGCACCACGTGCGGTCACCAGCTCGAGGCGGTGCAGTCCTTCTCCGACGAGCCGCTGACCGAGTGCCCCGCGTGCGAGGGGCGGCTGCGGAAGGTGTTCAACTCCGTCGGCGTCGTGTTCAAGGGCTCCGGCTTCTACCGGACCGACTCGCGCTCCTCGGGTGGCGAGAACGGCAAGTCCGCCAAGCCGGCGGCCGCGTCGCAGGGCTCCTCCGGCGGTGACTCCTCGTCGAGCGCGAAGCCGTCCGGCGGTGGCTCGGGCTCGTCCGGCTCCGGTTCGTCCGGCTCGGGCTCGTCCGGCGGCGGCTCCGGGTCGTCCACCAAGGCCTCGGCCGGCAGCTCGTCCGGCTCCTGATCCCGTACGACCTCCGCCCCCGCCGCCTCACCGGCCGCGGGGGCGTTCGGCTTTCCGGCCGTGGCCGTAGCACGCCCGGCGGCTCAGCGGAGGTTTTCCACAGGCCCGGCGGTTGTCCACAGGCCCGGCCCGGCGACCTCGCCCCCGGGTGCCCACCCGCCTAGCGTGCGACGTCGAGATGCCGGGGCGGCCGGTGGTGACGCGGGGGTGGGGCGTGACGAGCGATGGTCGAGCGGGCACGCGGGCCCTACGGCCGGTGCGCTGGCCCCGCCGCCCGAGCGGCGGCACGCTGCTGCGCGCGGGGCTGGTGGCCGCGCTGCTGGGCCTGGCGGTGCTGATCCTGGACGCGCCGCCCGGCTGTCCCGGCCCGGACCCACGCTCCTCCGTCGGCGCCGGCTCGAACCCGACGACGGCACCAGGCCCGGCGAGCCGGACCGGTCCGCCGCGGGACGTCGCGCCGACAACGGGCGGCGGACCAGGGGCGGAGTCGGCGGCCGGGGGCGCGGCGCGGTCGGCGGCGCTACCGCTGCCGGCTGGCGCGGTCGGGCTGCCGGTGCGGCTGGCCGAGCCGGCGGCGCTGGCGGTGCTCCGGCCCGGGGCACGGGTCGACCTGCTGGTCGTACCGGCCGGGCGGACGGCCGCCGAGGCGACCCTGCTCGCCGCCGGCGCGCAGGTGCTCGACGTGCTGGGCGGGGACGGCACCGACGGGTCGGCCGCGCTCTACCTCGCGCTCCGGCCCGATCAGGCGCGGCGGGCGGTCGGCCAACCGGAGGGCAGCCGGTTCGCCGTGGTGGTACGCGGGTGACGCCGGCTGGTCAGTCCCAGTGCGGGGGGCGCTCGTCGAGCAGCCAGTCGTCGTTGCCGCCGGCGCGCTCGCCCCAGCCGTGGTCGGTGTCGTCGACCGTCTGCTCGGGCAGCACCACGAAGTCTTCACTCAGGTCGACGGCGCGGTCGTCGTCGCCGCGTACGTCGTCCGGGACCAGGTTCTCGGTGCTCACGAGCGGCAAGACTATCCCAGTCGGGGCCCGGGCCGCGGGATCGACCGCCGCCGCGTCGGCCGGCCGGAGGCGGCGCACGTTGGTAGCGTCGGACGGCGTGACGACGCCCCGCGACAGCGCCCCGGAGGACGACTACTGGCGACGCCCGGCCGATCCCGCCGGAGTCGGGGGCCGACCCGCCCCTGATAGCGAGGAGCGCCCCCCGCCCCCCGGGAACCCACCGGGCACCGAGCGTGCGCAGGGCGCCGGGGGCACGCCGGGCATCGGGAACCCGCCGGGCATCGGGAGCCCACCGAGCACCGCGAGCGCGCCCGCCACCGACGATCGTCCCGACGTCGGGGCCTCGCCCCGCGTCGACAGCCCGCCCCCTCCGGACAGCCGGGGTGCCGCCGCTCCCTCGCCGTGGGCGGCGCCGGCCGGCGTACCCGGCAGGCCGGTGACCGGTCCGGGGCCGGCGGGGACGGGCGGCGGCTATGCCGGACCGCCGCCGACCACCCCGCCGCCGGCCGGCTGGCGCACCCCGGTGCACCTGCAGCCGGCCCCGCCCCGGACGCTGCCACCGCAGGACATGACCGCGCTGGACGCCGCCGAGCAGCGCGCCCAGCGGCTCACCTGGACGGTCGGCGCGGTCGCCGGGGCGGTGCTGCTGGGGCTGTTCTGCCTGCTCTGCTCCCGGGTGCTCTTCTGACCGGGGGGCCGGTCGACCGAGCCGCTACCGGCGGCTCCGGCCGGCACGGTCAGAGCGTGTTGCCCCAGACCGCCTGCGCCCCGCTGTCGCCGGTCAGGTACGCGTAGACCAGCGCGAGGACGGCGAGCACCACGACGATGCCAATGAGCACCCAGGTGACCCAGACGGGCAGCTCGGGGGTGCGGATCCGAGGGCTGGTCAGCGCCAGCAACAGCAGCGCCGCCACGGCGAGCCCGACGGTGAACCAGAGCAGTTTGTCGCCGTACTCGGAATGTTCGTGGATCTTGGCGAGCAGCTCGGGCGGGTAGCCCTTCTTCTCCAGCGCCTCCTGGAACGCCTCGCCGGACTGGGTGGCCACGAAGGCCAGGATCGGGGTCACCACGGCGAGGATGGCGACCGCCCAGTCCAGCCGGTGCCGCCAGCGGGGCGCCAACCCGTACGCGGCGGACAGCACCGCCAGCAGCGGAACGAACACCACCACGGCGTGCACGATCAGGACATGGCCCGGCAGGCCGTTGATTTCCTTGAACACCGACACCTCCGACTGTGGAACCGCTGTTCCGCGACAAGCAGCGTACGACGGCTCGGGCCCGTGACAAGCCGCCAAACCGGTACACGCGCCCCGGACCGGTCCGGTTCACCGCGGCCCGGCGCGGGGCGCCCGTGGCACTCTTGGGGGGTGGACACCGACGACACCGGCCTGTTCGGTCCCGGCTCGGTCACCTGGAAGGTGCACGACGAACCGGTCCTGATCGTGGCCGGCCTGCGTTCGCTCTACCTGCAAGCCCTGCACCCGTTGGCAATGGCCGGGGTGGCGCAGAACAGCCGGTACAAGTCCGACGCCTGGGGGCGGCTGGTCCGGACCGCCACCTACGTCGGCACGGTCATCTACGGCAGCACGGCCGAGGCCGAGGCGGCCGGCCGGCGGCTGAGCGCCCTGCACGCCCGGCTGCGCGCCACCGACCCGGCCACCGGGAAACGGTTCCGCATCGACCGGCCGGACCTGCTGCGCTGGGTGCACGTCACCGAGGTGGAGTCGTTCGTCAGCACCGCCCGGCGGGCCGGCCTGTCGCTGACCGACGCGGAGGTGGACGGCTACTACGCCGAGCAGCGACGCGCCGCCGCCCTGGTCGGGCTCGACCCGGCCGAGGTGCCGGGCAGCGCCGCCGAGGTGGCCGAGTACTACCGGACGGTCCGCCCCGAGCTGCGGATGACCCGGGAGGCGGCGGAGACCGCGCTGTTCCTCACCGCCCCGCCGATCCCGTGGAAGCTCAGCACCCCCGCGCGGCTGGGGCTCAGCCTCGGGCCGCCGCGCTGGGCGTACCTGGGCGTGGCCGGCACCGCGCTCGGGCTGCTGCCGCCCTGGGCGCTGCGACTGTACGGCGGGCTCGGGCTGCCCACCACCGCGCTCTCGGCGGACCTGAGCGTGCGCGCCCTGCGCCTCGCCCTGGCGGCGTTGCCCCGCGACTGGCGGGAGGGGCCGATGCAGCAGGCCGCCAAGGCACGCGCCGCCCGGCTCACCGCCGAGACGACCGCCTGAGGTCGGTCACTCCTCGACCGGTACGGCGGGACGGTCCATCGCGGCCCACGGGTCCCGGCCTGGCGTCTGGGAGCCGGTCGGGCAGACGCGGCGGTAGTCGCACCAGCCGCAGCGCGGGCCGGCCACCGTGGGGAACGCCTCGTCCGGGTCGGCGCCGTCGGTGACGGCCCGTTCGGCGGCCATGATGTCGCGGGCGGTGTCCTCCGCCCGGGCGAGCTGGCGGGCCAGCGACTCCTCGGTGTGGTCGTGCCCGGCGACCGTCCCGGTGGGCAGGTGGTGCAGCTCGACCCGCCGGCACGGCCGGCGGAACGTCCGCTCGGCGGCGTACGCGTAGAGGGCCAGCGCCTGGGAGCCCCGGGCGTCGTCGCCGTCCAGGCCGGTGCGCCCGGTCTTGTAGTCGACGATGACCAGCTCCGGCCCGCCCGGCCCGGGGCGGGAGTCGATCCGGTCGGCCCGACCGTTGAAGGCCAGCACGGCCGTCCGGACCGCGACCACCCGCTCCACGCCCAGCGGGTCGGCGCCCGGCTCCAGGGTCGCGACGTACCCCTCCAGCCAGCTGAGCGCCCGCCGGTAGGCCGCCCGCTCCTGGTCGTCGTCGCGGTAGCCCTCGCGGACCCAGACGCCCTTGAGCAGGGCGGGCAGCGCCTCCGGCCGGCGCCGCTCGGCGGGCAGCGCGTACCAGTTCTTCAGGGCGGTGTGCACGCTCGCGCCGAGCGAGTTGTGCGCCCACGGCGGCCCCTTGGGCGGGGCCGGCCGGTCGACGTACGAGTAGCGGTAGCGGCGCGGGCAGTCGGCGTAGGCGCCGAGCTTGCTGGGCGTGCAGACGAAGAGCCGCTCGGGCATGCCCTCGAAGCCGAGCTGCTCGGGCTGGCCGGCACGGGGGCGGGGTGGGCCCGCGGATCGTCGCACGGTCCCGATCCTGCCATCCGGCTACGACATCCCCGGGCCGCCCCACGCCCGCCGAGGTCAGGCGGCGTTGATGTACTGGGTGACGAAGGCGGCCACCGCGTCGGCGATCAGCTGCACCGCGATCGCGGCCAGCAGCAGGCCGGCGATCCGGGTCAGCACCTCGATGCCGCCGGGGCGGAGGATCTTGACGATCCCGCCGGAGAAGCGCAGCACGACCCAGACCGCGACCATCACCGCGACGATGGCGACGGCGATCGCGGAGAACTGGTCGAACCCGTCGGCCCGCTGCACGAACAGCATGGTCGCGACGATCGCGCCCGGGCCGGCGAGCAGCGGAGTGCCCAGCGGCACCAGGGCGATGTTGGAGGTGACCTGCTGGCTGGGGTCGTCCGCCTTGCCGGTCAGCAGCTCCAACGCGACCAGCACCAGCAGCAGACCGCCGGCGGCCTGCAGGGCGGGCAGGTCCACGTGCAGGTAGTCCAGCAGCGTCTGACCGGCCACCGCGAAGACCACGATCACGCCGAGCGCCAGCGCGACCGCCTGCCAGGCGGCCCGGTTGCGGTCCCGGGCGGGCAGCGGCCCGGTCAGGGCGAGGAAGATGGGCATCATGCCCGGCGGGTCGACGATCACCAGCAGGGTCACGAAGACCTCACCGAAGAGCTTGAGATCCACCGGCCCACCGTAGTCGGGCCGCCGAGGTCGGATCAGCTGGAAGCGACCGGCGTCACCCCGGCGGCAACGATCCGCTCGTACGCCTCTTCAGAGGTGGTATGAGCACCCAGCCGGACGGTCTTGTGCGTGCCGTGGAAGTCCGACGAACCGGTCACCAGCAGGCCCAGGTCGGCCGCGAGCGCACGCACGTGCGCCGCCTCGGCCGGCGTGTGGTCCTCGTGGTCGGCCTCCAGCCCGGCGAGCCCGGCGGCGGCCAGCTCGGCGATCAGCTCATCCGGCACGATCCGTCCCCGCCGGCTCGCCCGGGGATGGGCGAAGACCGGTACGCCACCGGCGCCGCGGACCAGCGCGACCGCCCGGAACACGTCGATGTCCTCCTTGGGCAGCCGGTACCGCTCGCCCAGCCAGTCCGGCCCGAACGCCTCCGTGGTGGTGGCGACCAGGCCGGCGCGGATCAGCGCCGCGGCGATGTGCGGCCGGCCGACCGTGCCGCCGCCGGCCGCGGTGATGATCTCCGGCCAGCTGATGTCGATCCCGTCGGCGTTGAGCAGCCGCACGATCCGCTCCCCGCGCACCTCCCGGGCCGCCCGCACCCGGGCCAACTCCGCCACGAGTTCCGGCTCCGCCGGGTCGAAGAGGTAAGCGAGCAGGTGCAGCGGCACCGCCGGCTCCACGCCGTGCCAACGGCAGGAGATCTCCGCCCCGCGGACCAGGTCGAGCCCGGCCGGCAGGGCGGCGACCGCCTCGTCCCAACCGGCGGTGGTGTCATGGTCGGTGATCGCGACGACGTCCAGCCCCGCCCCGGCGGCCGCCCGGACCAGCTCGGCGGGGCCGAGCGTGCCGTCGCTGGCGGTGCTGTGGGCGTGCAGGTCGATCGTCGGGCGTGGGGTCATCGCCCGACGCTACCGGGTCGGCGCCGGCCGACGCCCGCGCCGGTCAGGACGCGAAGGCCACCACCACCGGCCGGCCGGCCCCGGCGACCAGGGTGGACGAGGCGCGCTCGCCGACCGGCACCCGGTCGGCCCGCAGCCGGGCCACCGCGCCGCTCCGGTCGACCCAGGTGGCGACCTGCCCGCCGTTCCAGGCCACGTCGCCGGTGATCGTCGGCCCGGCCGCCCAGGCGGTGGGGGTCGCCGGGGCCAGGTCGACCAGGACGGCGCCGTCGGCGCCGCCGATCCGCCCGTTCGCCAGCAGCCAGCGACCGTCCACCGAGACCTCACCGCGCCCGTCGGCCGCCAGCCGGGGGCCGCAGCGGGTGGTGACCGGGGTCAGGTCGGTCGAGAGCAGCGCGAGGCAGCCCTGCCCGCCGGCGACGCGGACCAGCCCGACCGCCCGGCCGTCGGGCCGTACCCCGTAGACGGCCAGCACCTCGGCGTGGCCGGCGCCCGGGGCCGCGCCCGGCCCCGGTCTCCACAGGGCGAATCCGGTGCGCCCGGCGCCCGCCGTGACCAGCACCCGGTCGCCGACGAAGCGGACCGGCGCCACGCCGGCCGGAGCGGTCACCTTGACGGTGGCGACGAGCTGGCCGCCGATCAGGCCGGCGGCGAACAGCCGGCCGTCGTCCCGCCAGGCCACCTGCCGGCCGTCCGGGGCGAGGGCGATCTCCTCCGCGCCGGCGAGCAGCGCCCGCGGGGTGCCGCCGGTCGGCACCAGCC
The DNA here is from genome assembly GCF_042899365.1 of Micromonospora sp. NPDC000089. Taxonomy (NCBI): domain Bacteria; kingdom Bacillati; phylum Actinomycetota; class Actinomycetes; order Micromonosporales; family Micromonosporaceae; genus Micromonospora; species Micromonospora sp. NPDC000089. Next base: position 62,070 of record NZ_JBIAZT010000008.1, on the reverse strand, counting down.
AGAGGCTGCGGCCGGCGGGGGTGGGCGCGCCCACCAGCAGCCAGCCGCCGCCGTCGCGCAACCGCTGGGCCCGCTCGACCGGGCCGACGCCGAGCTCGTACCGCTGCCCTCCGGCCACCAGCGCGCCGTCCACCAGCAGGTCGGCGGTGTCCTCCTCGGGCCGGGCCGGCGGGGCGGGCGCCACCGGCCAGGCCGAGGCGGTGGTGTCCTCGTCCGGGTCGCCGATCACCACGACCGGCGCCCCGGTGCGGCCCGACTGGCCGCTCAGCTGGGCCATGCCGGCGGTGACCCCGACGGTGGCGACGCCGGCCAGGGCGAGGCCGGCCAGCGCCCGCCGGCGCCGCGTCCGGCGGGCCCGCCGGACGGCCGCACCGGCCGGGTCGGCGGCCGGCGGCGGGGGCACGGCGACCCGGCGGGAGAGGGTCTCCCGCAGCGCCCGCTCCAGGTCGTCCGGCGTCACTGCCATTGGACGCTCGGGGCCGTCGGTCCGGTTGTCGGACGTGGCGCCGTTCATCGGCTCTCCGCCGCGACCGCCGGGCCGGGCGTCGCCCGGGCCGTCCGGGGCCGGACCGCGGCGGGCCGGCCGACCGGCGGGGTGGTCGCGTCCGGTCCCGCCGGAGTGGACGGCCGGCTCGGCGCGGCCCGGTCGCCGCCCGGCGTCCGTCCGCCCGGCGCGGCCGTGGCCGCCCGTCCCCGACCGGCGGTACGCCCCGACGACTCGGGCCCCTCCGCCACGTCGAGCAGCGGCTGACCGCCGATGCGCCGGCGCAGCGTGGCCAGGGCGCGGGAGGTCTGGCTCTTCACCGTGCCGGGCGAGATCTCCAGCAGGGCGGCGGTCTGCGCCTCGGACAGGTCCTCGTAGAAGCGCAGCACCAGCACCGCCCGCTGCCGGGCGGGCAGCGCCGACAGGTGCCGCCAGAGCGCGTCCCGGTCGAGTTGGCGCTCGATCTCGTCCACCCCGGCCCGCTCGGGCAGCACCTCGGTCGGCCGTTCACCGTGCCAGCGCCGCCGCCACCAACTGGTCGACGTGTTGACCATGACCCGCCGGGCGTACGGCTCGATCGCCTCGATCCCGCCCAACCGCTTCCAGGCGAGGTACGTCTTGGTGAGCGCGGTCTGCAGCAGGTCCTCGGCGGTCGCCCAGTCCCCGACGAGCAGGTACGCGGTGCGCAGCAGGGCACCGGAGCGGGCCGCGACGAACTCGCGGAACTCCTCCTCCAGCGGATCCCGGCCGGCCACCGCTCACCTCCACCCCGTCCTGCCTGGCAGGGTGCCACGGCTGTGGCCTCCGGTCGACGGTGAAAGGTGTGCTGTGCATCCGATGAACGGACAGAAACCTTCAGGCGCCGTCGTCGGCCTTGGCCTCGTCCGCCTCCTTGCCCAACCGCGCCTCGACCGCCTGCGGCTCGTACATCTCCTCGACCACGCGCAGGTAGAGCTCGTTGGGGTTGGGCAGGTTCTTCACCTCGCGGAGCGCCTGCTCCTGACCGGCGGACTCCAGCACGAAGGTGCCGTAGTTGAGCGCCCGTCCGGTCGGGGTCTGCTCGTACTTCATGTCGGTGACCCGGACCAGCGGCATCATGGCGACCTTGCGGGTGACGATGCCGTTGACCACCATGACCCGCTTGTTGGTCAGGATGAAGCGGTCGTACCACCAGTCGGCGACCCGCCAGGCCACCCAGCCCATCACGGCGAACCAGAGCAGCACCGCGACCGTGGTGAGCGCCCCGACGTCCCGCCCGGCGAGGAAGCCGGAGAGATAGCCGAGGACGAAGGTGGCGCCCACGCCGACCAGGATCGGGGTGGACAGGTGGATCCAGTGCCGCTTCCACTCGCCGCGGTAGCGCTCGGTGGGGAACAGGTAGCGGGCGACCAGCGAGCTGGGCTCGTCCTCCAGCGGCAGCACCCGACGCGGGCCCAGCGGCATGCCGGAAGCGTCGACGCGCAGGCCGGCCAGCTCCTCCTCGGAGATCTGGTTGCCCTGGGGGCCAGCCTCCGGGTCGCGCACCCAGGACCGCCCGGGACGCCCCTCGCCGGCGTACCCGGGGCCGGCGCCGTAACCGGCGTCGTCCGACAGGGACGGGCCGTCGGAGAGACCCGGGCCGGTGCCGAGACCCGGCCCGTCGTCGGACCGGTAGCGCGGGATCGGCTCGGTGTCTCGCTCCCGGCGCTCCCGGTCGGGGTCGTCCGGGTCGAAGGGAGGACCGGCGGGGCTGCCCATCGCCGGGTCAGGCGACGAGGCTGGTGAAGAAGTCGCCGAAGCCCTGGGCGATGTCCATGATGCCGCCGCCGAGCGACTTGAACACGTCCGCCGCGGAGTTGGGCCGGTAGGCGACGAAGAAGATCAAGAACGCGACGAGGGCCCAGGTAAGGACCTTCTTGACCATAGCGGGCCATCCTCTCGCGCGGCGCCGGGTCCGTTTACCGCAGCGGCACCCAGAGTATCAGTACGGTGTCGTACAGTGAATATCTCGTCTGCGCCCGTTTCCCCGGCCGACCCGGAAGGGTTTCTCAGGCCCTTCCGTGCAGGTACGGAGACGGCGCGCCGTACACGAGCTCGGGCGGCGTCCACTCGGTGAGGTCGTGCAGCACGACATCTTCCGCGAGGAGGTGACCCGCGCTCGCCGGCCAGGCTATCGCATGGAGCCACATTCCCCGAGCCTCGCCGGCGTACGCGCTTCGATCCGTCGAAGAATTCACCAACCACAGTGGAGTCGGGTGCCCGCCGACCCGGATCCGGGCCGGCTCGACGTGCCCGGCCCGCCCTACGGGCGGCGCGGTCAACGCCTCGACGAGCTGCGGCCCCGGGTCCGGCCCGGGCACCCCGGCGAGCCGGGCGCCCAACCCGACCCCTGGCTCCTCCGCCACCAGGACGAGATCCGCCGGGCCACCACCCAGCGGCGCCGGCCCGGCGCAGGCGATCGCGGTGGCACGGATCCCGGCGGCGTCGTCCCCCGCCCAGGCCACCCCGGTGACCGTCCAGCCGGGAGGGAGCGGCCACGGGCACCACAGCGGCGGCGCCGGCCGCGGCGCCCCCGAGGTGGCGGCGACCCGGTCCACCACGCTCGCCACGATCTGGGCGTCGACGTGCTCGGGCACATGCAGCGGCGCCACCGGCCCGCACCGCACGCACCGCGACTCGCCGTGCATCAGGTCCGGCGGGCGCACCGCACCGGCACACCTCGGACAACTCACCACGACACTCACATCACCACCGTGGCCCCGTCCCGCCGGCCCGTCAAGCGAAAGCCGCCGTTCCCCCGCCGTGGCGACGCGCCGGGTCAGGCCGGTGGCGGCCCGGCGTACGCCCGGATCCAGGCGTGCATGGCGATGCCGCTGGCCACCCCGGCGTTGATCGACCGGGTCGAGCCGTACTGGGCGATCGAGAAGAGCTCGTCGCAGGCCGCCCGGGCCGGGTCGGACAGGCCCGGCCCCTCCTGCCCGAACAGCAGCACGCAGCGCCGGGGCAGGGTGCTGCTCTCCAGCGGCTTCGAGCCGGGCAGGTTGTCGATGCCGACCACCGGCAGCTCCCGGGCGGCCGCCCAGCCGACGAAGTCGGAGATGGTGGGATGGTGCCGCACGTGCTGGTACCGGTCGGTGACCATGGCGCCCCGGCGGTTCCACCGCCGCTGCCCGACGATGTGCACCTCGGCGGCGAGGAAGGCGTTCGCGTTGCGGACCACGGTGCCGATGTTGAAGTCGTGCTGCCAGTTCTCGATCGCCACGTGGAAGTCGTGCCGGCGCCGGTCGAGATCGGCCACCACCGCCTCCCGCCGCCAGTACCGGTAGCGGTCCACCACGTTGCGCCGGTCGCCCGCCGCGAGCAGGTCCGGGTCGTACCGCGGGTCGTCCGGCAGGTCGCCGGGCCACGGTCCGACGCCCACGTCGAGCTGATCGTCGGTCACGGTCAGCAGAGGGTACGGCCCGACCGGCCGCGCCCCGCCCCGGGCCGGTCACGGCAGCCCCAGCGCGTCCCCGAGCCGGCGCAGGAAGCGCAGGTCGGCCGGGGCCGGGGAGAGGGTGAGGGTGACCGGGCCGGTGGCCGGCGCGGCCCGGCACACCCGGACGGCCACCGACTGCACCCACTGCCGGTAGGCGGCCGAGTCCGCCGGATCGGCCCGCCGGCGCAGCACACGCTCGGCGGCCCGGCAGGCGGCCAGCACGTCGACCAGCTCGGCCTCCCGCCACTCCCCGGTGGAGGCGCCGTCGTGCCGGGCGTAGATGGTGGCGACCACGGCGCGCACCAGATCGCTGTCGAAGGCTCGACCGGCGGCCACGGCGTCCAGGCCGGCCAGCCCCGCGGCCACCCCCCGGGCCGGGCGCCCCGGCGCGGGCGAGGCGGCGGCCACCAGCACCCGGCCGGGCAGCGTGGTGAGCAGGTGCCACTCGGCGGCGGGGTAGGCGGCGGTGGTCATCGGCGCGGCGCGACGGCCGGCGGCGGGCGGCTCTCCGGCCAGGGAGTGGCTCATGGCTACCTCCGGCGCCAGCATATGCCGTGACGAGCGCGAAGGGGCCCCGTCCCACCGATGCCGGCGGGGCGGGGCCGAGGTGGTCCGGGCGGGGCGGGACTCAGCGGGGCTCGGGGAAGCTGGGCCGCTCCGGGTCGACGCCGTCGGGCACCGCCGCGGCGGCGTACTCCTGCTTGGGGACCATGACCTTGCGGCGGAAGACGCAGACCAGCGTGCCGTCCTGGTTGTAGCCGCGGGTCTCGACCGCGACCACCCCCCGGTCGGGCTTCGAGGCGGACTCGCGCTTGTCCAGCACGGTGGTCTCGCCGTAGATGGTGTCGCCGTGGAAGGTCGGCGCCACGTGCCGCAGCGACTCGATCTCCAGGTTGGCGATCGCCTTCCCGCTCACGTCCGGCACCGACATGCCCAGCAGCAACGAGTAGATGTAGTTGCCGACCACCACGTTCCGCTTGAACTGGCTCGCCGTCTCGGCGTAGTGCGCGTCCATGTGCAGCGGGTGGTGGTTCATGGTGAGCAGGCAGAAGAGGTGGTCGTCGTACTCGGTGACGGTCTTGCCCGGCCAGTGCCGGTAGACCGCGCCGACCTCGAACTCCTCGTAGTAGCGGCCGAACTGCATCCGGGCCCCCTTCGACTGCGCGGCGGTGACGTTCGGCACAGCATGACCTACCGCCGGGTAACGCGACGATCGGGCCCGGGACGGTGGGGAAATGTCACACCGGTCACATCCGGGGGGAGACGCAATGAGCGGCGGGGCCCTCCCCGGCACCCGCCGCCCACGCTCTGATGCCCAAGATTCTGCCCCACCACCGGGGCTGACGCCCAGAGACCGGGATCACATTTATCTTTTTGTAACATTACTCTTGGTAGTCGTCGCCCAGCCAGCGGGCGATCTCCGCAGGCAGGATAGCTGCTTGTCAACACTCAAGTTACCGAGCGGTATCGGTCAAACGTCCCGATCTCCCTGGAAACGCTCCCATCACTTCTGGTCACGCAATTGCGTCATGCATGTGCGGCCCGCACGGCAGGTCCGGACAGATGTCGCTCGATGGGGTTGATCGCCCACGAGCAGCCCGTCCCGGTTTCGGCCCGACCGGCCCGGGAATTCGACGGGGGCCGACGTGGTTCCACCGGACGAAAGCAACACGCGCTGATCGGAGAGAGCAATGGCAACCCTTGAGCTGACCACGGCCAACTTCGACGAGGTCACCGAGAGCGAAGGCATCGTTCTGGTCGACTTCTGGGCCGAGTGGTGCGGTCCGTGCAAGCGGTTCGCGCCGGTCTACGAGCGCTCCTCGGAGAAGCACCCGAACATCACCTTCGGCAAGGTCGACACCGAGGCGCAGCAGGAGTTGGGCGCCAAGTTCGACATCCGCTCCATCCCGACGATCATGGCGATCCGGGACGGCGTCATCGTCTTCGCCCAGCCGGGCGCGCTGCCCGAGTCGGCGCTGGAGAACCTGATCGAGCAGGTTGAGGCGCTGGACATGGACGACGTCCGCAAGCAGCTGGCCGAGCACAAGCACTGATCCGCACCGACGAACGGCCGGGCCCTCCACGGGGGAGCCCGGCCGTTCGTCATGTCGGCTTGCGCTTCACTCGTACGCATGTTCGAATGAGGGACATGCGCTGGGAGAACCTCTCCGCTCCCCCGGACGAGGGGCATCCCGACGGGCCGGCGCCGGCGACACCACCCCTGCCGCTGGCGCTGCCCGGCGCCATCGCCCGCACCTTCGACACCCCCGACTTCGCCGGCATGACCTTCTACGAGATCCGGGCAAAGTCGATCATCAACCGGGTGCCCGGCGAGTCCCAGGTCCCGTTCCAGTGGACCGTCAATCCGTACCGTGGATGCAGTCATGCATGCCGCTACTGCCTGGCCGCGGAGACGCCGATCCTGATGGCCGACGGGCGGACGAAGCCGATCAGCGAGCTGGAGCCCGGGGATCGGATCTACGGCACCGAGCGCCGCGGGGCGTACCGTCGCTACGTGATCACCACGGTCCTGGCCAAGTGGTCCACCGTCAAGCCGGCGTACCGGTTGACCCTGGCTGACGGGACGACGCTGATCGCCAGCGGCGATCACCGCTTCCTCTCGGACCGGGGCTGGAAGTACGTCACCGGCACGATGCAGGGCACCGGCCAACGCCCCTACCTGACCACCAACAACCGGCTCATCGGCACCGGCCGGTTCGCCGCCGGGCCCAAGGACTCGCCCGACTACCGTCGCGGCTACCTGTGCGGGATGGTCCGCGGCGACGCCCACCTCGGCACCTACCGTTACCCCACCGGGGTCGTGCACCGATTTCGTCTGGCGCTCGCCGACGACGAGGCGCTAAGCCGCACAGAACTCTTCCTCTCGGGTTTCGGCATCTCGACCAGTCGCTTCGCCTTCACGCCCGCCAGCCTGACCAGACGGGCGATGTCGGCCATCCGCACCTCACGACAGCCGGACATCGAGGCCATCACCGAGTTGATCCGGTGGCCTCAGCAACGGAGCGACGACTGGCGGCTGGGTTTTCTCGCCGGGATCTTCGACGCCGAGGGCAGTTGCAGCCAGGGCATCTTCCGCATCAGCAACAGCGACGACGAGATCCTCGGCCAGATCGCGGAGGCGCTCCGGCACTTCGGCTTCAAAGGAGTACTGGAGGACCCAGGCAAGCCAAACCGGGTGCGGCAGATCCGGCTGACCGGTGGGCTTTCCGAGCGCCTGCGGTTCTTCCACCTCACCGACCCGGCTATCACCCGCAAGCGGGACATCGACGGCGCCGCCCTCAAGTTCCAGGCCAATCTGCGGGTCACCGCCATCGAGCCGCTCGGCTTGGAGCTGCCGCTCTGGGACATCACCACCGGCACAGGCGACTTCATCGCCAACGGTGTGGTGAGCCACAACTGCTTCGCCCGCAACACCCACACCTACCTCGACCTCGACGCGGGGGCGGACTTCGATCGCAAGGTGATCGTCAAGGTCAACGCGGGTGAGCTGGTCCGCCGCGAGCTGGCCGCCCCGCGGTGGCGCGGAGCGCACATCGCCATGGGCACCAACGTGGACTGCTACCAGCGCGCCGAGGGGCGCTATCGGCTCATGCCGCCGATCATCGAGGCGCTACGGGACTTCGCCAACCCGTTCTCCATCCTCACCAAGGGCACCCTGATCCTGCGCGACCTGCCGTTGCTGCGGCAGGCCGCCGAGGTCACCCGGGTCGGCCTGTCGTACTCGGTGGGCTTCGTCGACGAGTCGCTGTGGCGCGCGGTCGAGCCGGGCACGCCGAGCCCGCGCCGCCGGCTGGAGGCGGTGCGCCGGCTCACCGACGCCGGCTTCGAGGTGGGCGTGCTGATGGCCCCGATCCTGCCCGGGCTCAGCGACGACGAGGAGTCGATCGACGCCACCGTCGCGGCGATCGCCGCCGCCGGAGCGGCCAGCGTGACGCCCCTGGCGCTGCACCTGCGCCCCGGCGCCCGTGAGTGGTACGCACGCTGGCTGGGTCGGGAGTTCCCGCACCTGGTCCCCCGCTATCGCGAACTCTACCGCTCCGGCGCGTACGCCCCGCAGGCGTACCAGCGGGAGCTGACCGCGCGGGTGCGGATCGCGGCCCGCCGGCACGGCCTGGAGCGCGGCGAGCGCGGCGACAACCGGCGACTGCCGGAGCCACCGGCAGCGCCCGCCGCCGAGCAGCTCTCGCTTCTGTAGCGCGCAGGGGCTAGCGTGCCGGCCATGCGGGGGATCATGGATGCGGCGCTGCGCCGGCAACGGATCGGTCTGGTGGTCGCGGTCGTCGTCGGGCTGCTGACCGGCGTGGCGGACCTCAAGGTGGGCGACATCGGTGGCCCGCTGGTGCTGCTGACCCTGGTGCCGCTGGCCGTCTTCTTCGGGTTCGCGATCCGCGACCTCCTCCGCTCCCCCAGTGCCGAGGAGCTGCGGGTCGACGAGCGGGAGCGGGTCTACTACGCCCCGCCGCGACAGACCATCGGCTTCATGACGGTCTTCGTCGGATTCGCGTTGTACCGGACCGTCGTCAGCGCGGGTGCGCCCGACCGCAGCACGCTCGACGTCGGGCTGGCCGTCATGTTCGCGGCGATCGCGATCTTCTCTGTGCTCCTGGGTTGGTTCGGGCTGCCGGGGATCGAGCTGACCACCGAGGGCATCACCCATAGCCGGCACGAACGACAGTGGTTCGTGCCATGGGCCGCCCTGGGTACCGACGGGCGGGTCGACGTCGGCTGGCGGTCAGGCAACCGGGTGATCTGGTTGCCGGTGGCCCGCCCCGAGCTGGTCCGCGCCGGTCGTGGTTGGGGTCGGGGCAGCAGGAGCGTGGCGGTGCGCGAGGTGGACGCCGCGCCCGCGCTGGTCGCCGGGGCGATCCGGCACTACCTGGCCCACCCGGAGCACCGCGCGGCCATCGGCACCGAGGCGGAGTACGCCCGGCTGCGTGCGGCGCTGCTCAGCGGCGGCTGACCGGCGCGGTTAGAGTCGGGGCGTGCGCAGCGCCCAGCAGATCCTCGCCGACTCCGCCGTGATCGCCGTCGTGGGCGCGTCCCGCGACCCGCGCAAGGCCGCGCACAGCGTTCCCTTCCAGATGCAGCGGTACGGCTGGCGGATCATCCCGGTCAACCCGAGCATCGACGAGCTGTTCGGCGAGCGGGCGTACCCGTCGCTGGCCGACATCCCGCACCCGGTGGACCTGGTCGACGTGTTCCGCCCGGCCGCGGACGCCGTGCAGGTGGTGCGGGACGCGGCGGCGATCGGCGCGCCGGCGGTCTGGTTGCAGCTCGGCATCGTGTCGGCCGAGGCCCGGCGGATCGCCGAGCAGGCCGGCATGGACTACGTCGAGGACCGCTGCCTGATCATCGAGCGCGCCGCCGGCAACCTCAGCCGCCTGCCCTGACCGCGGGTCGACCGCGCGTGACGGGCCCCACGCCGAGTCCGTTGTCGAGCCGGCGGGGTGTCTCAGATCAGTTGAGGGTCCAGAGCCAGATCTTGAGTGCGGCGGTCAGGGGCATCCAGACGAGGTAAGGCAGCAGCCATGCTGCCGCGGGACGGCTGTAGCGAGAGAACAGCCATGCCAGGGCGTAGACAGCGATCACGCCGTTGAGGTCCATCAGGGTCAGCACGCTGGGTTCTCCACCGACGAGCGAGGCGATCGGCAGGAACAACGCGCTGGAGATGTTCATGAGGGCGAAGGCGGTCAGCGCACCGCGCACGTCCGCGACGTGCCGCTGCTGCCACAGCCGCCAGGCAGCCATCCCGGATGCCGGATAGATGATCAGCCAGATGCCCGCGAACACCCAGTCGGGCGGCCACCACGCGGGGTAGGCCAGGCTGCCGTCGACGGACGGGTTGCCGCCGGTGACGGCAAAACTGATGGCGGCCGCGCCGGCTCCGACGGCGGTCACGGCGGCGACGAATCCCACCGGCGCGGCAGCGCGACGGATCCAGCTCGAGGTGGCGGCCGCCCGCGCGGGGTCGGCCGCGAAGGGCTTGTGCTGACTGAGGTCGCTGCTCATGGAATTCTCCCGATCACCACGTGTTTTGAACACTCGTTCAAGAGCTACCATGGCACGAGTTGTACGACCGTTCAAGTGCGAGAGAGGCGAGTCACGATGGCGCAGGCGAACGCAGCACAAGCGCCGGGTACGCGGGCCAGAGCGGCGTTGATCCAGGCCGCGGTGGACGCGATCGTGGCCGAGGGCTGGCAGGCGGCGGGGAGCCGATCGGTCACCTCCCGAGCCGGCGTCCCCCTCGGGGCGCTGAACTACCACTTCGGCAGCAAGGAAGGGTTGTTCCGACATGCAGCGATGCTCGAGATACAGGCCATGTTCGCGACGCCCTGGGCGTTGATCGCCGGCAGTCGGAGCATCGACGGGCTCGTCGAGGCGCTACTGCGGTGGAGCCGATCCCCGGACGTCAGCAGCCGCCAGCAGGCATTGTTGTTGGAGGCGATGGCGCAGTCGAAACGCGACGCCGACCTCGCGACCGCGCTGCAGGGCGGCCTGAGCGCCTTCCGCGACCAAGTGGCAGCAGCGCTGCATCGGCTCGGTGTCGTCCCAACCACGACAGAGCCGGAACCGACAGCGGAGGCCGCCGCCCTGGCCGCCGCCTTCACCGCCCACTGCAACGGACTGTGGTTGCAGTACGTCACCGAACCTCAAGCCCCCCACGAACCCGCAGCGGAACATGCCATCCGCGCCTGGCAGACAGCATTCCGACGGAGCGGCCCAGAACCCCGGACGCCGCTGCCGTAGGCGCGCGGTCGCGCCTGGGGCGGGACGGGTGGCAAGGGGTCCGTACCCTGCCGCCATGCCGCTGCTGCCCACGTTTCGCGTTCCCTCGGCCGGTGACGGGCTCTGGGGGCGGCGGTTGCTCGCCCTGACGGCGGCCGTGGCGGTGACCGTGCCGCTGGCGGCCGGGCTGCTCACGGTGCCCCGGGTGGCCTTCCACAGTGGTGGGCAGATCGTCGTCTGGCTGTTCGCCGGCGGCCGGTTGCTCACCGAACGGTGGCGGCCGCGGCGGGACGCCCGCCTGGTGTGGCGGCCGAGGATCGCGGGCCGGGACGCGGTGGAGCCGGGGTTGCTGGCCCGGCGGTCCCTCGCCGGCTGGGTGGATCTGCTGGCCGACCTGGTCGCGCTGACCGCGCTGGGGTTGGCGCTGACCAGCCTGCTTCCCGACGAGCCGCGCTGGGTCCGGGTGCTGCGGGTGGTGCTGATCGTCGCGATGGCGGCCGGCGCCGGCCGGAGCGTCTACCACGAGCTGCGGTTCACCGGGCGGCTGGCGATCACCGCGAGCGGCGTCCGGTACGGCCGGTACCGGTACCCGTGGGCGGACATCGACCGGGCCACCGTGCACCGTCGGGACGGCCGGGTCGACGGGGTGCGGCTGCGCCCGGTGCGGTGGGTGTCGCTGCGGCAGCCGCCGATGGTCGGCGGCCGGGACACCGCGGTGCCGGAGGAGCGGCTGGTCGCCGCGATCGAGGAGTTCCGAACCCGCCCGCACGTGCTGGCGGGCGGGTCGGTGACCGCGCCGGAGCCGACCGTCGAGGCGGCCGGCGGCTGAGTCAGAGCTTGTACTCCTTGAGCAGGCCGCGGGAGATGATGGTCTTCTGGATCTCCGAGGTGCCCTCGCCGATGAGCAGGAACGGCGCCTCGCGCATCAGCCGCTCGATCTCGTACTCCTTGGAGTAGCCGTAGCCGCCGTGGATCCGGAACGCCTCCTGGACGACCTCGGCGCAGTACTCCGAGGCGAGCAGCTTGGCCATCCCGGCCTCGACGTCGTTGCGCTGGCCGGCGTCCTTGAGCCGGGCGGCGTTGACCATCAGCGAGTGGGCCGCCTCGATCTTGGTGCCCATCTCGGCCAGCTTGAAGGCGATCGCCTGGTGCCTCGCCAGCGGCTGGCCGAAGGTCTTGCGCTGCTGGGCGTACGCGACGGCCAGTTCGAAGGCGCGGATCGAGATGCCGCAGGCGCGGGCGGCGACGTTGACCCGGCCGACCTCGATGCCGTCCATCATCTGGTAGAAGCCGCGGCCGACCTTGTCCTCGCCGCCGAGCACGGCGGAGGCGGGCACGGTCACCCCGTCGAGCACCATCTCGGTGGTCTCGACGCCCTTGTAGCCCATCTTGTCGATCTTGCCGGGGATGGTCAGGCCGGGCGCGGTCTCGCCGAAGCCCGGCTCCTTCTCCAGCAGGAAGGTGCTCATGTTGCCGTAGACCGAGTCGGCGCCGGTGTCGGTCTTGACCAGGGTGGCCACCACCGAGGAGTACGCCCCGTTGGTCAGCCACATCTTCTGGCCGTTGAGCACGTAGGTGTCGCCGTCCCGGACCGCCCTCGACTTGATCGCCGAGACGTCGGAGCCGCACTCGGGCTCGGACATCGAGAAGGCGCCGCGCACCTCGCCGGTCGCCATCCTCGGCAGCAGCCGCGCCTGCTGCTCCGGCGAGCCGTGCTGAGAGATCAGGTACGCCACGATGAAGTGGGTGTTCACGATCCCGGAGATCGACATCCAGCCCCGGGACAGCTCCTCGACCACCAGCGCGTACGTCAGCAGGGACTCGCCGAGGCCGCCGTGCTCCTCGGCGATGGTGAGGCCGAACAGGCCCATCTCGCGCATCCCGTCGAGGATGTCGGTGGGGTACTCGTCGGCGTGCTCCAGCCGCTGGGCGTGCGGGATGATCTCCTTGTCGGCGAACTCCCGGACCGTTTCCAGGATCGACCGCTGCACATCGGTCAGACCGGGCGTCTGGGCGAGTCGGGCCATCTCAGCCTCCGGGGATCGGCGCATTACTCATGGGTAACTGAACGCTCGGTCAGTATCGGCCTCCCGGCCGGCCCCGCCAAGGTGACCAGTCCACACAACCGCTGTGAAAAGGTTCACCGCTGCGGGTAGCGTCCGCAAGTGAGACCGAGATCCACCTGCGGCGGAGGGGGCGAACGACCGTGAGCCAGCCACCATCGGGCGACCCGGAGCAGCCGCCGTCGCCGTACGAGCGGCCGTCCGGCGACCAGTCGCAGTGGGGCCAGACCGGCGACCAGCCGCAGTGGGGGCAGCCGGGCGGGCAGCCGCAGTGGGGGCCGGGCGGTGACCAACCCCAGTGGGGGCAGCAGAGCGGGCAGCCCGGCGAGCCGTCGCCGTGGGGGCAGCAGAGCAGTACGGGGCAGCACGGTGCGGGGCAGCACGGCGAGCAGCCACGCTGGGGGCAGCCCGAGCAACCGCAGTACGGGCAACAGCCGCCCTACCCGCCGCAGGGCCCGTACGGGCAGTACGGCCCCCCGCCGGGCGGTGGCCCGAACATCATGGCGATCCTGTCGCTGGTCTTCGCCTTCGTCTTCGCCCCGGCCGGCATCGTGCTCGGCCATCTGGCCAAGCGGCAGATCCAGCGCACCGGCGAGGAGGGCGAGCAGCTCGCCACCTGGGGACTGATCCTCAGCTACGTCTTCACCGTGCTCGGCCTGCTGGCCTGCTGCGGCTGGCTCGGCTTCGCCATCTGGGCCGGCAACGACAACGGCACCCGCTACTGACCGCTCAGCGGTACTGCGCCTCGCGGACGCTGTTGCCGCCGTCCACCACCAGCATCTGCCCGGTGATGTACGACGCGGCCGGCGAGCAGAGGAACGCGATGGCGGCGGCCACCTCGTCCGGCATGCCGGGGCGGCCCACCGGCGTGCCCAGGCCTTGCTTGATCTCGGCCATCGTGGACGCGGCGGTGTAGATGGTGCCCGGGGCCACCGCGTTCACGGTCACCCCGTCGGCGATCATCTCCATCGCCAGGGCCCGGGTCAGCCCGACCACGCCCGCCTTCGCCGCCGCGTACGCCGCCTCGGTGGGCAGCGCGTTCACCGGGCCGGAGGTGGCCGCCAGGTTGACGATCCGCCCCCAGCCGCGCTCCGACATGCAGCTGATGAAGGCCCGGCTGCACAGGAACGCGGTGGTCAGGTTGCGGTCGATCTCGCCGCGCCACTCGTCGTGGCTCAGCTGGGCCACCGGTCGCAGCACCTCCGGGCTGGCCCGGCTGGCCAGGCCGGCGTTGTTCACCAGCACCTCGACGTCGCCGAGCTGCTCGGTGACCGCGTCGGCGAGCGCGCCGACCTCCGACTCGTCGGTCAGGTCCGCGACGAAGCCGGTCACCCCGAGTTCGCCGGCCCGCTCGTGGATCCGCCGGGTGGTGGAGACGATCGCGACCCGGGCACCCAGGTCGGCCAGCCGCCGGGCGGTCGCGTACCCGATGCCGTCCGGGCTGCCGGCCCCGGTGACCACCGCGACCTTCCCGTCCAACCGCATGGTGACCGGCTCGAACACCGGCGCCGGTTGGTCCTGGTCGCCGCGGGAGCGCCGGTCGGGCACATCCCGTCGTTGTCCGCCGGTACGCTCCGCGCCGCGCGCGTCGATAGCCATGCCGCGATCCTGCCCGGTCGAGGCGGTGTGGGCAACGCACCACCACGGGGGATTCGCCGCTGGCCCGCGCTGACTACCCTGACGGCGCACCCCCACGCGACGGAGAAGACGCATGACATATCCCCCGCCCTCCGGTGGCTGGCAGGACCCGGCTGCCGACCCGACGCTGCCGGTCAGCGGCCACCCGATCCCCGCCCAGCCCACCGGCGCCGACCCGTACGCCCCGGTCGACCCGTACGCCGGGCAGTCGGCCGCCACCGCCGACCCGTACGCCGCGCCGGGTTACCCGGCGGCCGGCGGCTACCCCCAGGCCGGCGGCTACCCGGCGGCCACGCCCGGCTATCCGGCCGGCGGGTATCCCGGATACGGCTATCCGGCGCAGCCGAAGACCAACAGCATGGCGATCGTCGCGCTGGTGCTGTCCCTGGTCGGCATCGCGTCCTGCATCACCGCGCCGGTCGGCGCGATCCTCGGGCACGTGGCGCGCAAGCAGATCCGCGAGACCGGTGAGGGCGGCGAGGGCATGGCGAAGGCGGCGATCATCGTCGGCTGGATCCTCACCGGCCTGATGCTCGCGCTGATCGCGGTCTACGTGGTGGTCATCGTGTTCGCCATCGCCGACTCCAGCAGCGGCAGCGGCAGCACCGGCACCTTCTGACCCGACGGGCCGCCGCCCCGGCCTCGCCGGGGCGGCGCCCGCTCACTCCGCGGGCGGGGTGAACGTCGAGGTACGGGTCATCCCGGCAGCCCGCCCCTTGGCCGAGATCACCAGCGCCATCTTGCGGGACGCCTCGTCGATCATCTCGTCGCCGAGCATCACCGCGCCGAGCTTGCCGCCCGCCTCCGAGGTGTAGTGCTCGTACGCGTCGAGGATCAGCTCCGCGTGGTCGTAGTCGGCCTGGGCCGGCTGGTAGACCTCGTTCGCCGCGTCGATCTGCCCCGGGTGCAGCACCCACTTGCCGTCGAAGCCGAGCGCCGCCGAACGCTTCGCCACCTCGCGGAACGCGTCCACGTCGCGGATCTGCAGGAACGGCCCGTCGATGGCCTGCTTGTCGTGCATCCGGGCGGCCATCAGGATCCGCATCAGGATGTAGTGGTACGGGTCGCCCGGGTAGTCGGGGATCAGCGCGCCGACCACCAGCGACTTCATGTTGATCGAGGCCATGAAGTCGGCCGGGCCGAAGATGATGGTCTCCACCCGGGGCGAGGCGGCGGCGATCGCGTCGACGTTGACCAGCCCGGCCGCGTTCTCGATCTGCGCCTCGATGCCGATCCGGCCGACCTCCAGGCCCAGGGTCCGCTCGATCTGGGTGAGCAGCAGGTCCAGCCAGTGCACCTGCTCGGCGTTCTGCACCTTGGGCAGCATGATGCAGTCCAGGTTCGCGCCGGCGCCCTCGACCACCTCGATCACGTCCCGGTAGGTCCACGGGGTGGTCAGGTCGTTGACCCGCACCACCCGGGTCTTGCCGGCCCAGTCGCCGTCGTTCAGCGCCGCCACGATGTTCTTGCGGGCGTCCGGCTTGGCCAGCGGGGCCACCGCGTCCTCCAGGTCGAGGAAGACCTGGTCGGCGGGGAGGCCCTGGGCCTTGCCGAGCATCTTGACGCTGGAGCCCGGCACGGCCAGGCAGGACCGGCGGGGGCGACCGACAGCGGCCATGGATGCGCTCCTTCCGGCGTCCGGCGGGCACGCCGACGCCACCTGGACATGACGGAAACTTAACGATCCCAAAGGGCGTCGTGGCCACACGGTAACCTCGTGCCGTGACCGGGGTGAATGGACCTGTGGAAGATCTCACTGGGCGGCGGACCGTGGTGGTGACCGGCGCCAGCTCCGGCATCGGGCTGGCCGCCTCGGTGGCCCTGGCCCGGCGGGGCGACCGGGTCGTGCTGGTCGGCCGCGACCCGGCCCGCCTGCAGGCCGCCGGCGACCGGGTACGCGAGGCGTCCGGCGAGCGCCCCGAGCTGTTCCGCGCCGACTTCGCCGTGCTGGACGACGTACGCCGGCTCGCCGAGCTGCTGCGCGCCGCGTACGACCGGATCGACGTGCTGGCCAACAACGCCGGGGCGATCGTGCTGCACCCGGTCACCACGGTCGACGGCTTCGAGCTGTCCATGCAGGCCAACCACCTGGCCCCGTTCCTGCTGAGCAACCTGCTGGCCGACCGGGTCGGCCGGATGGTGGTGACCGCCTCCGGCGCGCACCGCAGCGGCGTGCTGGACCCGGACGACCTCAACGCCACGCTGCGCGGCTACCGGTCGATGCGCGCGTACGGCACCAGCAAGCAGGCGAACATCCTCTTCACCGCCGAGGCGGCCCGGCGCTGGCCGGACGTGCCGGCGTACTCCTTCCACCCGGGCGTGGTTCGGACCCGGTTCGGCGCGGACAGCCGGCTGGTCGCCTTCGGCATGCGGTTCCTGCCGTTCCGCAGCCCGGAGCGGGGTGCCGAGACGCTGGTCTGGCTGGCCAACCAGGATCCGTCGCGGCTGGTGAACGGCGCCTACTACTACGACCGGCGGCTGCACCGACCGTTCCGCAAGGCCGCCGACCCGGCGCTCGCCGCCCGGCTCTGGGCGGCCAGCGCCAGGGCCGTCGGCCTGGCCGGCTGAGCCGATCGCTCCGAGGTGTCGACGCGGTGGCGGCGGCCGACCGGCTCGGGATCCGGGTCGTCCGGGTGGACGGCAGCCGGAGCGCCGACGAGGTCACTTCAGTGGTGGAGGAGCACTTCGCCGCGTTCCTCAGCCGGTGAGGTGCACCGGCACGCTGGTCACCACCACCCCCGGCAACGCCCGCAGCGCCCGCCGCAGCCGATGCTCGGTGCGACTGTGCAGCGGCCGGTGCCAGCGCCGGCGCAGCACCACCTCCGGCACGATCACGGTCAGCACCAGCTCCGGGGCGGTGTCCCGCAGCGCCTCCAGGTAGTGGGCGAGCGGGCCGATCACCGCCCGGTACGGCGAGACGATGGTCTCCAACCGGACGTGGTCGCCCCACGCCTGCCACTGCTCGCGGAACCGCTCGGCCTCCGGCTCCTCCGGCGCGATGTGCAGGGCCAGCGTCGGCCGACCCAGCGACACCGCGTACGCCAGGGCCCGCAGCGAGGCCCGATTGAGCCGGGCCACCGGCACCACCACCAGGTGCCGTACCTGCTGCGGCAGCTCCTCGCCCTCGGTCGGCGTGGGCGTCCCGGCGGCGATCGACGCGGGTGGGGCCCGCAGCGCCAGCGCGGCGTGCAGGGTCCGGTAGTGCCGCTGCACCCGGTGGAACAGCAGCACCAGCAGCGGCACCGCGATCACCACCACCCAGGCGCCCTCGGCGAACTTGGCGACCGCCGCGGTGAGCAGCACCAGCCCGGACAGCGCAGCTCCCACCGCGTTGACCGTCGCCCGGCGCCGCCAGCCCGGCCCGCGCCGGCGCCGCCAGTGCACCACCATGCCCGACTGGGAGAGGGTGAAGGCGAGGAACACCCCGACCGCGTAGAGCGGGATCAGCGACTGGGTGTGGCCACCGAAGGCGACGAACACCACCGCCGCGGTGCCGGCGAGCGCGACCAGGCCGTTGCTGAAGGCCAGCCGGTCCCCCATGTGCAGGAAGCGGCGCGGCGCGTGCCCGGCCCGGGCCATGAAGAACAGCAACCGGGGGAAGTCGTTGAACGCGGTGTTCGCCGCGAGCAGCAGGATCAGAGCGGTGGCGGCCTGGATCAGGGCGTACCAGGGGCCGGTGGGAAAGGTCGTCCGGGCCAGTTGGGACAGCACGGTCTCGCCCTGTCGTGGCGCCAGTCCGTCGAGGTGGATCAGCACGACCAGCCCGGCGAAGAGCACCACCAGCATGCCGACCATCCAGCCCAGCGTGGTCCGCGCGTTGCGCCACTCGGTGGGGCGGAACGCCGGGACCGCGTTCGACACCGCCTCGATGCCGGTCATGGACACCGCGCCGGAGGCGAACGCCCGGAGCACCAGCAGCAGGCCGAGCCCCTCCGCGGCGGGCAGCGGTGGCGGCGGCACCGGCGCGAAGCCCCGGCCGGCGGCGCGCAGGTAGCCCACCGCGAGCAGGGCGGCCAGCGCGACCACGAAGGCGTACGTGGGGAGCACGAAGAGGTTGCCGGCGGTGCGTACCCCGCGCAGGTTGCCGGCGAGCAGGGCCACGATCACCAGCACCCCGAGCGGCACGGTGAGCGGGGTCAGCCCGGGCAGCGCCGAGGTGATCGCGCCGACCCCGGCCGCCACCGACACCGACACGGTCAGCACGTAGTCGAGCATCAGCCCGGCCGCGGCGGTCAGCCCCGCTCCGGTGCCCAGGTTGTCCCCCGCCACGATGTACGACCCGGCGCCGTGCGGATACGCGGGGATGGTCTGCCGGTAGGAGACGCCGACCGCGATCATCAGCAGCACCAGCCCGGCGGCCAGCGGCAGCGAGAGTCCCAGCGCGCCCCCGCCGGCCAGCACCAGCACGGTGAGCATCGCCTCCGGCCCGTACGCCACCGAGCTGAGCAGGTCGGACGAGAGGACCGGCAGCGCCACCAGCTTGCGCATCCGCTCGTAGAGCACCGCCGCGCTGCTCAGCGGCGGCCCGAGGACAACCCGGCGCAGCCGGTGCCGGGCCCGACCGGGCCGGCTGGCGGACTGGTTCGCCGGTTCCGTGGCGACCAGTTCGTCGGGCTCGGCGCGGCGGAACAACGCGATGGGGGCGAGCCGTCCGAAACGGGTGGGGGCGGGGCGGGCGCCGGACCGGCCGAGGGCCGGATCGACCGGCAGCTCACCCGCGGGCCCGACCCGCCAGCGTTCGCCGATCCGACGCAGCGTGCCCAGCTCGGCCGGGTCGAGCGGCGGGAACTCGGCCGATGGGGTGACGACCGTGCCGGTGTCCGGCTCGTGCTGGTCACGCCCCGCCATCGCCCCACCTTTCCCTCCCCCGCACTCTCACGTGACCGGGACGGTCGCGGCGGTGGAATCGGCGTACTCACGCCGAAGGAGCCCGACCGGCGCGGGCCGCGCCGCCACCGCGGACGCCCGTCGCGGCGGTCCCGGGCGGGGTCCCCGTGGGCGGGGCCGCCGGGCTACGTCCGCCCGGACCGGTAGGGACGTCGGTCGCCGGGTGGGGCGGCGTCCGCCGGGGAAGGGGCCGTCAGTCGGTGGGTGGAGCGGCGTCCGGGGGCACCGGGGCCGGGGTGGCGCGGGAGCCGCCGAGCACCACCACGGCCACCCCGACCAGCAGCAGCGTCAACCCCGGCAGCGCCCACGGCCGGGGCAGCTGACCGAGCCAGGCCCAGGCGATCAGCGCGGCGCCCGGCGCCTCGAGCAGGATCAGCACGCTGACCGTGGTCGCCGAGACCCGGTGCAGGGCGTAGTTGAACATCGAGTGCCCGAGCAGCTGGGCGCCGGCCACCAGGGCCAGGATCGCCAGCCAGGTGCGCGGGTCGTAGCCGTGCAGCCGCACCCCGCCGACCAGGCAGACCACCAGCAGGATGGCGGCGCACACGCCGTAGCAGATGGTGGTGTAGGTGGCGGTGCTGATGGTGGCCCGGGCCCGCTCGCCGAAGGCGGTGTAGATCGCGGCGAACATCCCGCCGGTCACCGCCAGCAGGTCCCCGGCGAACGCCCGGCCGGAGACCGCGACGTCCGCGCCGGAGGCGAGCGCGGCGCCGGTCACCGCTACGCCGATGCCCACCCAGGCCTGGTACGGCAGGTGCCGGCCCTGCCACCGGGCGATCAGCCCCTGCCAGACCGGCTGGGTGGCGCCCAGCGCGGTGGCGGCGGCCACCGAGGTGAGCTTGGCGCTGGGCATCCAGGTGGCGAAGTGCGCGGCCAGCGCCACCCCGGACAGCGCGCAGTAGAGACCCTCCCGGCGGCCGGCGCCGACGGTCAGTGACCGGAGTTCGGGCCGCCGGCGGGCCAGCGAGAACGGCCCCAGCACAGCGGTGGCGAGCAGGTTACGCCAGAACGCGATGGCCAGCGCCGGAGCCGCCGCGAACGCCACCAGCGGGGCCGACGACGACACCGCCGCGACGGCCAGCACCAGGATGCCGGCGGTCAGCGGATCCACCGAACGGTGCTGCGGAGCAGGAGACACGGAGAGCAATCCTCACACATCGGGGGGCGGCACGGACGGTGGCGGTGCGGTTACGATCACGTGCGTCCGCGCCGACGACCCTCGACGTCCGGAGGCGCCATCCGCATGCCCCGTTTCCAGGCGGTGCTGTTCGACTTCTTCGGCACCCTCACTCAGGGTGTCCGTCGGGGCGCCGCCCACCGCGCCACGGCCGAGCTGCTCGGCTGCCCGCTCGATGCCCTCGCCGCGGTGCTCGACCGCAGCTACTACCAGCGGGCCGCCGGCCGCTACGGCACCGCCGAGGCGACCCTGCGCTGGGTCTGCGCCCAGGCCGGCGTGCATCCCTCCGACGAGGCGTTGCGCGCCGCGGTCGCCTCCCGTCACCGGGCGGTACGCGCCGACACCCGACTGCGCGCGGACGCCGTACCCACGCTGGCCGCGTTGCGCGCCCGGGGCGTCCGTACCGCCCTGGTCAGCGACTGCACCCACGAGCTGCCGGCCTTCCTGCCGCAGCTGGCGATCGCCCCGCTGCTCGACGCGCGGGTCTTCTCCGTCCAGGTGGGCCGGTGCAAGCCCGACCGGGCGCTCTATCTGGCCGCGTCCCGTCGGCTCGGTGTCGCCCCGCGCGCCTGCCTCTACGTCGGCGACGGCGGCAGCCGGGAGCTGACCGGCGCCCGCCGGGCCGGGATGACGGCCGTCCGGCTGGCCGCCCCCGATCTGGCCGGACATCTCGTCTTCGACGCGGAACGCGGCTGGGAGGGCCTGGTGGTCCGCTCGCTGGGCGAGGTCGTCGAGCTGGTCGACCCGGTCCCGGCCGGCCGCTGAGGGACGGCCGGCGCGGCGGGTCGGCGGTCAGCCGCGGCGGCGGACCCGGTGCAGCCGGAACGGTTTGCGGGTGGCCCGGACGACCGGGGCGCCGCGCGGCGGCTCGGCCAGCGCGCCGTCCGGCAGGGCGGCGCCCGCGTCGGGGGCGCCGGCCGGCGTGAGCCGGGTGAGCGCGCAGTCGTCGGCCGCCCAGCGGGCCACCAGGTCGGCGGTCGGGCCGGGCGCGTTGAGCCGCTTCGCGGCCACCAGCGGGGCGGCGTTCTCCCAGCCCTCGGTGCCCGGCCGCACCCGGGTCACCCGAGCCGGCCAGCTGACGATCCGGCCGCCGTGGTCGCCCCGCAGGCTCACCCGGGCGTCGGTCGCGTCCGCCAGCCCGGGCGCGGCCTGCTCGCCGGGCCCGCTCACCACGAACAGCGACCCCTCCAGGGGTACGCACCACAGCGCCCGCGCCGGCCCGTCGGCGACGCTCACCCAGGCGATCGCGGCCTTCTTCATCGCCTCGTCGACCAGCGGCGTCGTCTCGGGGGCGTCCAGCTCGTCCGTCACACCGGCATCCTCTCGTACCCGCGCCCGCCCGTCCCGCCGACGACGCGGCTCGCCGGGTGGTGGTCGGCCCCCGGCGCGTGGCCTCACCCGACGAACGGCGGGACCATGATCTCGCCCCGGGCCACCGGCACCACCTGGCCGGCGACGGTGGCGCCGACCGCCGCCCCACCGAGCGCGGTCACCGTGCAGGCCAGGTCGGACGGCCGGTGGATCTCCACCCCCTGACGGACCGCGTACGACGAGGTGCCGTCGCCGGGCAGCAGCCCGCTGGCGACCAGCCAGACGCCCAGCCCGAGGGCGGCCGAACCGGTCGCCGGGTCCTCCGGGACGCCCAGCCCCGGCACGAAGACCCGGGCGTGCGCGGTTTGCGCGTCGGCGTCCCAGGAGAAGACGCTGACGTGCTCCACCCCGTACCGCTCCGCAGCCGCCGCGTTCACCCGGGCGCGGGCCACCGCGTCCGGGCGTACCGGGAGGTAGGGGAACTCCAGCCCGCAGCCGGCCACCCGGGGCGCGGGGCCGGCGTGGTCGGCGGCGGTGAGGCCGGCCATCTCCAGCAGCGGCTCCGGGTCGAGCTCGGGCCCGAGGGTGGGCGAGCCACCGGTCAGCGTGGCGCCGCCGTCGGTCACCTCGATCGGCAGCACCCCCGCGCCGCACTCCTGGGTGATGCTGCCCACACCGAACATCCCGCGCCGGCTCGCGGTGACGGCGGCCCCGACGCTCGGGTGCCCGGCGAACGGCAGCTCGTCCGCCGGGGTGAAGATCCGGGCCCGGTAGGTCGCGCCGACCTGCGTGGGCGGCAGCACGAACACCGTCTCGGACAGGTTGAACTCCAGCGCCAGCGCCTGCATCTGCTCGGTCGCCAGCCCCTCGCCGCCGAACACGACGGCGAGCGGGTTGCCCGCGAACGGGCGGTCGGTGAAGACGTCCACGATCTCGTAGGCCAAGGTCGACATGGTCCTAGACACTAGGCCCTTAGGCTGGTGCCCGTGAGCACGCCGAACCGGGTCTACATCGCACGACTCGCCGGAGTCGCCGTCTTCGACCCCAACGGCGACCAGGTGGGGCGGGTCCGCGACGCCGTCGCCCGGATCCGGCCGACCCAGCGCCCGCCCGAGGTGGTGGGCCTGGTGGCCGAGATGCCGATGCGCCGGCGGATCTTCCTGTCCATCAACCGGATCACCTCCATCGACGCGGATGCGGTCGTGCTCGGCAGCGGCACCCTCAACCTGCGCCGCTTCGAGAAGCGCCCGAACGAGCTGCTCGTGCTCCAGGAGCTGCTGGACCGCCGGGTCCAGCTGGATCCCGGCGGCCAGCCGGGCAGCGTCGTGGACGTGGCGATGGAGTGCAGCCGGGGCGGCGAGTGGTCGCTGGGGCGGGTCGCCGTCCGCGAGCAGGCCAGCCGGCTGACCCGGCGCGGCCACCTGCACCAGGTCGAGTGGGACCGGGTGCGCGGCCTCAGCGGCATCGCCGACAACCGGGGTACGGCCAACCTGCTCGCCGTGCTGGAGGACATGCGCCCGGCCGACCTGGCGAACGCCCTCCAGGACCTGCCGGACACCCGCCGCAACGAGGTGGCCGCCGCCCTCGACGACGAACGCCTCGCCGACGTGCTGAGCGAGCTGCCCGAGCACGACCAGGTGGAGATCCTGGCCGCGCTGGACCGGGAGCGCGCCGCCGACGTGCTGGAGGAGATGGACCCGGACGACGCGGCCGACCTGCTCAACGAGCTGCCGCCGCCGGAGCAGGACGTGCTGCTGGACCTGATGGAGCCGGGCGAGGCCGACCCGGTCCGCCAGCTGCTGAAGTACACCTCCGGCACGGCCGGCAGCGTGATGACCTCGGAGCCGGTGATCCTGCCGCCGGACGCCACGGTGGCGGAGGCGCTGGCCCGGATCCGGGAGGAGCAGCTCTCCCCGGCGGTGGCCGCGCAGGTCTTCGTCACCCGCGCCCCGCTGACCACCCCCACCGGCCGCTACCTGGGCATGGTCCATTTCCAGCGGCTGCTCCGCGAGCCGCCGGCCGACCTGCTCGGCGGTGTGGTGGTCAACGACATCGACCCGCTGCGGGCGGCCACCCCGCTACCCGAGATCACCCGCCGGATGGCCACCTACGACCTGGTCGCCATGCCGGTCGTGGACGGGAACAACCGGCTGGTCGGCGCGGTCACCGTGGACGACGTGCTGGACCACTCGCTGCCGTCGGACTGGCGGGACCGGGACTCCGCCCCGGCGCCGACCACCGACGACGGGGCGGACGACGCGGATGGCTGACCAGCGGCGGGCCGAGCGGCTGGACCAGCCGCGCGAGCCCCGGGGCGTGAGGTTGCCCCGCTTCGACCCGGAGGCGTTCGGCCGGTGGTCCGAGGGCATCGCCCGGGGCATGGGCACGGCGAACTTCATCGTCTACATGACGGTGGTCATCGCCGCCTGGTTCCTGTGGAACACCCTGGCCCCGCCGAACCTGCAGTTCGACCCGTACACCTTCACGTTCCTGACCCTGGTGCTGTCGTTGCAGGCCTCGTACGCGGCGCCGCTGATCCTGCTGGCCCAGAACCGGCAGGCGGACCGGGACCGGGTGTCGCTGGAGGAGGACCGGCGACGGGCGACCATGCAGAAGGCGGACACCGAGTACCTGGCCCGGGAGATCGCCGCGCTGCGGATCGCCATGGGCGAGGTGGCCACCCGGGACTTCCTCCGCTCCGAGCTGGCCCGGCTGGCCGAGGAGCTGGACGAGGCGACGCAGCGCCGGCAGAAGCTGGAGCGCCGGCAGCAGGAGCGCGCCCAGCGCAGCGGGGAACCGCTCGACGAGCCGCGCGACGACCTGGACGGCGACTTCTCCCCCGGCGGCCGGCCGGACGGCCTGGCCCGGGACGGCCGAGCGGAGGGCTGACCCCGGCCCCGGGCGGGCGCGCCGGGTGGTCCGTCCGCGGCCGTCCGGTTCCGCCGGATGGCCGGCGGGCGTCATCGTTTCGCTCACACCGGGTGCCGCCAGCGGCGGGAGCGGATACCGGCCGACGTAGCATTGCGAGCATGTCAGCACCCGTCAGCACCATCTCCGACGCGATTCAGGCCGCCCTGGCCACCGTCAACGACCCGGAGATCCGCCGGCCGATCACCGAGCTGGGCATGGTCCGCTCCGCCGAGATCTCCGACGACGGCGTCGTCCGGGTGGAGCTGCTGCTGACAGTCGCCGGCTGCCCGCTGAAGGACAAGCTGCGCACCGACATCACCGCCGCCGTGGCCGCCGTCCCCGGCGTCACCGGGGTCGAGATCGACTTCGGCGTGATGAGCCCGGAGCAGCGCCAGGGCCTGCAGGCGAAGCTGCGCGGCGGCGGCGCCACCGAGGAGCCGGTGATCCCGTTCGCCCAACCCGGCTCGCGGACCCGGGTGTACGCGGTGGCCAGCGGCAAGGGCGGGGTGGGCAAGTCCAGTGTCACGGTGAACCTGGCCGCCGCGTTGGCCGCCCGCGGCCTCTCCGTCGGCGTGGTCGACGCGGACATCTACGGCCACTCGGTGCCCCGGATGCTCGGCGCGGACGGCCGTCCGACCCGGGTGGAAGACATGATCATGCCGCCGCAGGCACACGGCGTGAAGGTGATCTCGATCGGCATGTTCACCGCCGGCAACGCGGCCGTGGTCTGGCGCGGCCCGATGCTGCACCGGGCGCTACAGCAGTTCCTCGCCGACGTCTACTGGGGCGACCTGGACGTGCTCCTGCTCGACCTGCCGCCGGGCACCGGCGACGTGGCGATCTCGCTGGCCCAGCTGCTGCCGAACTCCGAGATCCTGGTGGTGACCACCCCGCAGGCCGCCGCCGCCGAGGTGGCCGAGCGGGCCGGCGCGATCGCCCTGCAGACCCACCAGCGGGTGGTCGGAGTCATCGAGAACATGTCCTGGCTGGAGCTGCCGGACGGCTCCCGGATGGAGCTCTTCGGCGCCGGCGGCGGGCAGTCCGTGGCCGAGTCGCTGAGCCGGACGATCGGCGCCCAGGTGCCGCTGCTGGGCCAGATCCCGCTGGACACCCGGGTCCGTGAGGGCGGCGACGCCGGCAACCCGATCGTGCTGGCCGAGCCGGAGTCCCCGGCCGCCACCGCGCTGGGCTCGATCGCCGACCGGCTGGCCCTGCGCCGCGAGTCCCTCCTCGGCAAGCCCCTCGGCCTCAAGCCCACCGCCCGCTGACCTCAGCCAACCTCTCTCTGCCGCCGCCCCTCGGGCGCGGGGGGGGGTCAGGTGGCGTCGTCGTAGCTGGGGCGGGGAGCCGGGGCGCTGGGGGCGCCGCCGGTGGTGGTGGCGGGGCGGCGGGGGGTGCCCCGCAGGTTCGCGGCGTCGGCCACCGACTTGAGCTCTCCGTGGACGTCCGTGACGTCGGCCCGGAGGTTGTCGTAGACGCCCTGCAGCGGCTTCCGGATCGCCTGCTCGTCCTCCTCGCTGAGCAGGTGCTTGCGGATGAACGCCTTCGGGTGCAGGTCCTCCAGCTGGATGTCGGTGCCCAGCTCGCGGCTGAGGTCGCCGGTGGCATTGCGGGCCATGTTCCGCAGGTTGCGCACCATCCGGAGCCCGTCATTGATCACCGCGGGCAGCCGGTCACCGAAGATCAGCAGCGCCAGGAGCAGCAGAGCGCCGACCTCCCACATGTTCAGGTTCTCGAACACCGCTGGTCCTCCTCTGGGGGCGTCAGACCAAGACTACGCACGTCGGACGGCGCGCCGGGAGGGGGTGACCGGCCCTCACTTGGCGTCCGCGGCGAGCGTCACCGAGGCGTTTTGCTTGTCCGCGCCGCGGCGGTACTCGATCGTCACCACCGAGCCGGGCGCGTACTTGCGGACCAGGGCGATCAGGTCCGTCGGGTCGGTCATCGGCCGGCCGTTGAGCTTCAGGATCACGTCCCCCGCCCGCAGGCCCGCGCCGGCCGCCGGCCCGGCCGCGTCGACCGACGCCAGGCGTACGCCGGAACCGGCCGTGGTCGCCGACCCGACGCCGCCGACCTGGGCGCCGATCACCGTACGGCGGGCCTTGCCGGTGCCGATGATGTCCTGGGTGACCCGCTTCGCCTGGTTGATCGGGATGGCGAAGGCGAGGCCGATGTTGCCCGCCTCCTGCCCCTCGGAGACCAGCGACTTGATCGTGGAGTTCACCCCGATCACCCGGCCCGCCGAGTCGACCAGCGGGCCGCCGGAGTTGCCGTGGTTGACCGCCGCGTCGGTCTGGATCGCCGCGTAGTACCGCACCGGCCCGCCGGGCTCGCCGGCCTGCATCGTCCGGTCCAGCGCGCTGATGATGCCGGCGGTTACCGTGTTCGCCAGGGACAGCGGCGAGCCCATGGCGAGCACCGGGTCGCCGACCGCGAGCGCGTCCGAGTCGCCGAACTCGACCGGGCGCAGCCCGCTGCGGTTGTTCACCTTGATCACCGCGATGTCCGACTCCGGGTCCTGACCGACCACGGTCGCCGGGGCGGTGCTGCCGTCGTTGAAGATCACCGAGGCCTTGCCGGGGCCGCCGGAGACCACGTGGTCGTTGGTAATCACGTGCCCCTCAGCGCTGACGATGAAGCCGGAGCCCTCGCTGGTGCCGGCCAGACTGGCCACCCGTACGGTGACCACGCTGGGCAGGACCTTCTCGGCGACGCCGGCGAGTGACTCGGGGCGGCGCTGGGCCAGCGCCGGCGCGTCCGTGGGCCGGGCGCCGAGGGCCACCCCACCGGCGGCGCCGCCGCGCACCGCGAAGGCGTACCCGAGGGCGCCGCCCAGGCTGCCCGCGAGCACCGCGACGATCAGCGGGATCACCAGCAGTTGGCGCAGCGGTGGCCGGGTCGCGGCGTCCGGGTCGGTGACCGGCTCCGGCGCGGTGCCGGGTGCCGGGGCGGTCGGCACGACCACCGCGGCCGGCGCGTACGGGTCCCGCCAGGGATCGGCGAGCGCGTCGGACCACCACGGCGAGGACGCCCCGCCCGGAGCACCCGCCGTCGGCGGACCCCCGGTCGGCGGTCCCGCCGATCCCGCGCTGCCGTCGGGCCGGCGCCAGTCCCAGCCGTCGGTCACGTCGGTGCCTCCCACATTCGTCCCCGGCCTCCCCGGTCGCGGCGGCAGGGGAACCGGCGCGGAGCGAGGGGTACCGCATCCAGGATTGCACGGATGCGCCGAGTCGACTCGGCTCTTACCCGGCGTGATCGTCGTCGGTGGACGCGCGGCTGCACGCTGCGGGCGCCGCCTCTAGGCTCATACCGCCAACCCGCCCCTCGCAACACTCCGCCGCCCGGAGGTGTCCCATCGCCACGGTCGCCAGTTCCGGCCATCCGACGGCACAGGCGCTGCAGCTCGCCGAGTCGTACGTCGGCGAGGACCTCGTGCTGCGCACCGCCCGCAGCCTCGCCCGCGAGGTGGGGCTGGAGGCGGTCGCCCCGGGGGCCGGCGCGGCGTTGCGCCTGCTCGCCGCCGCCGGCAACGCCCGCGCGGTGGTGGAGATCGGCACCGGGACCGGGGTGAGCGGGGTCTGGCTGCTGCGCGGGATGCGCGCCGACGGGGTGCTCACCACCATCGATCTGGAGGTCGAGCACCAACGGATCGCCCGCCGGATCCTGCTGGAGGCCGGCTTCCCGCCCGGCCGGACCAGGATCATCACCGGGCGGGCGCTGGACGTGCTCCCCCGGCTCGCCGACGGGGCGTACGACCTGGTCTTCGTGGACGCCGAGCCGGCCGGCTTCGCGGCGTACGTGGACGCCGCGCTGCGGCTGCTGCGGCCCGGCGGGGTGCTCGCCCTGCACGGCATCCTGGCCGGCGGCCGGATCGGCGACCCGGCCGCCCGCGACCCGGACACGGTCACCGTCCGGGAGACGATCAAGGCGCTGCGCGAGTCCGAGCACTGGACGCCGGCCCTGCTGCCGGTCGGCGACGGCCTGCTGGCGGCGGTCAAGTGCTGACCGCCCGGCCGACAGCTCAGTCCAGCGTCGCCAGCCAGCGCAACAGCCCGCGTACGCCCCAGCCGGTGGCCCCCTTCGCCAGCTCGGCGTCGTCGCCGTCGGCCCAGGACGGCGCGGACATGTCGATGTGCAGCCAGCGGTCCCGCAGGTCGCCGGTGAACTCGCGCAGGTAGAGCGCGGCCAGCACCGAGCCGGCGCCCTGGGCCGGCGAGCTGTGCAGGTCGGCCAGGTCGCTGCCGAGGTGCTCGACGTAGTCGGCGGGCAGCGGCATCCGCCAGGCGGCCTCGCCGGCGCTGTCGATCGCGGCCAGCAGGTCGGCGGCGAGCCGGTCGTTCTCGCTGTAGAGGGCGCCGTGCCGCTTGCCGAGCGCGACCGCGTTGGCGCCGGTCAGGGTGGCCAGGTCGACCAGCAGGTCGGGCCGCAGCTCCGCCACGGCGTACGCGAGGGCGTCGGCGAGCACCAGCCGGCCCTCGGCGTCGGAGTTGGTGGTCTCGCTGGTCACCCCGCCGTAGTGCCGCACGACGTCGCCCGGGCGGAACGCCGAGCCGCTGACCATGTTCTCGGCCAGCGGGGCCAGGCAGGTGATCCGCACCGGCAGCCGCAGCGCGGCCGCGCCCAGGGTGGCCGCGACGACCGCGGCGGCGCCGGCCATGTCCTTGCGCATCAGCTTCATCGCCGGCACCGGCTTGATCGAGATGCCGCCGGTGTCGAAGGTGATCCCCTTGCCGACCAGGACCACGTGGGTACGCGCGTCGGCGGGCCGCCACTCCAGCTCGACCAGGCGCGGGGCGCTGGCCGAACCGCCACCGACGGCGAGGATGCCGCCGAAGCCCTCGGCCGCCAGCTCCTCGGGGCCGCGGACCCGCAGGTGCAGGTCGGGCTGGTCGGCCGCGGCGGCCGCCACCTGCTCGGCGAACCACTGCGGGTTCTTCACCGAGGAGGGGGTGTTGGTCAGGTCCCGGGCCAGCGAGGTCATCCGGGCGGTGGCGCCGGCGGCGTCGAGCGCGCCGGCGTACCCGTCCGGGTCGGCGACGAGCAGGTCCACCTCGGCGAGCGCGGGCGGCTCGGCGTCGGTCATCCGGAACCGGTAGCCGCCGAGCAGCAGCCCCTCGGCGAACGCCCGGACGGCGTCCTCACCCAGCCCCGGCGGCAGGGCCACCGTGACCTGCGTCTCATCGGCGGCGGCCCGGCTCAGTGCTGCCCCGGCGGTACGCCAGGCCCGGTCCGCACCGTCACCGACGCCGAGCAGCACCAGCCGGCCGGGGGTGCCGGCCGGGCGGAGGTGGATCAGGGTCTCGCCGGCCCGCCCGGTCGACCGGGCCACCGGCAGCAGCGCGGTGGCCTCGGCCAGCACCTCCGGCGGCACGGCCGGGCCGGTCGACGCCAGCGTGGCCGGAGATTCCCCGGACGCCGTCGCGGAAGAGTCGCCGGACGCGGAGACGGGCAGGACGAGGGTGTCGAGCCGGTCGGTACCGGCCGTCAGACGGATCGCGAGCACGCTGGACCGTACCTCCGGAAATGATCGTGGTGCGGGAGGTCGGCGCTCCCGCGCGGCGTAGGACGGCCCTGAGCCACCGGCCTCAGCCGGTGGCTCAGGGTCTGACGAACCGTCCCTGCGGCGGATGCCGCGTGAACCGTCGATCGCTCAGCCGGCGGCCGCCTTGAGCGCGTCACCGAGCGCGTTGGCCTCGTCGGGAGTCATCTCGACGACGAGCCGGCCACCGCCCTCCAGCGGGACGCGCATGACGATGCCCCGGCCCTCCTTGGTGACTTCCAGCGGACCGTCGCCCGTCCGCGGCTTCATCGCCGCCATGTTGTCTCCCCTCAGACCTGTATCAGGGTCGGTGGGTTGCCCCACAGCCACTTCGTCACGACCACCCGCAAGGTGCACGGAGGTGTCGACCAACGATTTTCCCTGATGAACACCGCCGGACCCAAACCGAAGCAGCATTGATGTAACAGCATCTAGCTTATCTTGGATAGGCCTGTCACAATGTGCGGTCATGCAGGCACGGTCGGCACTCTTCGACCTGTACGGCGACCACCTCCGGTCCAGGGGCGGCCGCGCACCGGTCGCCGCCCTGGTCAAGCTGCTGGCACCGCTCGGGGTGGCGCCCCCGGCGGTGCGCACGGCGGTCTCCCGGATGGTGCGTCAGGGCTGGCTGGACCCGCTCCGGCTGGCCTCCGGACCGGGATATTCGATCACACCCAAAGCGGCCCGCCGGCTCGACGAGGCGGCGGCCCGGATCTACCGCACCGGCCGGATCAGCTGGGACGGCCGGTTCGACCTGTTGGTGCTGCAGACCCCGACCGCCCGCCGGGACCGGCAGCGGCTCGCCGCCAACCTCGGCTTCCTCGGCTACGGCACGCTGGACGAGCACACCTGGGTGGCCACCCGGGCCAGCGAGGACGTCGACGTCCTGCTGGAGGAGGCCGGGGTCAGCTATGAGCGGTTCACCGCCGCGCACGCCGCCGGCACGCCCGGCGCGATGGGCGTCGTCCGCCGGGCCTGGGACCTGGTCGAGATCGGCCAGGCGTACGAGCGGTTCGTCGCCGAGCAGCGCCCGTTGCTGGCCGGGGTGACCGTACGCAGCAGCGACGAGGACGCGTACGCGGCCCGGTTCCGGCTGGTGCACGCGTGGCGTACCTTCCTCTTCCGGGACCCGCAGCTGCCGCCGGCACTGCTGCCCGAGCGCTGGCCCGGCACCGCCGCGGCCAGCTTCTTCGACCGGCACGCGGCCCGGCTGCGGCCGGCCGCCGACCGGTACGTCGAGCAGTGCCTCGACGCCGGCAACCGCCTCGCCCGACAGAAGGGTCGTTAGAACCGTGACCGAGCCGCTGCTCGTCGACCGCACCGACGCCGTGGTCACCCTGACGTTGAACCGCCCCACGGCGATGAACTCGCTCGACGTGCCGCTCAAGGAGGCGCTCCGGGACGCCCTCGCGGAGTTGGAGACCGACCGGTCCTGCCGGGCGGTGGTGCTGGCCGGTGCCGGCAACTCGTTCAGCGCGGGTCAGGACCTGCGCGAGCACGTGCAGACCCTGGAGTCCTCCGCCGCCAACCCGCTGGACACCGTCCGGGCGCACTACAACCCGATCGCCGCCCGGCTGGCGAACCTGCCCAAGCCGGTGGTGGCCGCGGTGCGCGGGATGGCCGCCGGGGCGGGCGCCTCGCTGGCCTTCCTGGCCGACTTCCGGATCGGCGGGCCAAAGACCCGGTTCCTGATGGCCTTCGCCGGGGTGGGGCTGGCCGCCGACACCGGCGCCTCCTGGACGCTGCCCCGGCTGGTCGGCCACGCCAAGGCCGTCGAGCTGCTGATGCTGGCCGAGCCGGTGAGCGCCGAGGACGCCTGCCGGCTCGGGCTGCTGAACACCCTGGTCGACGACGACGAGAAGGTGCTGCCCACCGCGCAGGAGCTGGCCGCCCGGCTCGCCGCCGGGCCGACCGTGGCGTACGGGGCGATCAAGCGGCAGCTGTCCATCGCCGACGCCGGCACCCTGGCCGACGCGCTGGCGGCCGAGGCGCAGGCCCAGGCGATCTGCGGCGCCACCGCCGACCACCGGGCCGCCACGGCGGCCTTCGTGAACAAGCAGAAGCCGGTCTTCGAGGGGCGCTGAACGCGTTCCGCACCGCGGCCTGACACTCCTCGAACATCGGCCGCCTAGCCTCGGCGGCATGACTGACCGGGAAGCGGTGGCGCACCTGCTGCGCCGCGCCACGTTCGGCCCCACCGCCGAGGAGGTCGACGCCGCGCAGCGCGACGGTGTCGACGCCACCCTCGACCGGCTGCTCGCCCCGGTCGGCACCGACCGGGGCGCGGCGGCCACCCCGCCCCCGTCGCTCGGCGCCGACCCGTACGCGAGCCTGCCGAAGCAGCCCAGCCGGGAGGACCGGCAGCGGGCCAACCAGCAGCGGCGGGCGCAGGTGCTGAAGCTGACCGACTGGTGGCTGGACCGGATGGTCGCCGCCGACCACCAGCTCACCGAGAAGCTGCTCTTCTTCTGGCACGGGCACTGGGCGACCAGCGTGCAGAAGGTGAAGTCCGCCGGCCTGATGCTCGGCCAGCTGGAGACGCTGCGGACGCACGCCGCCGGCCCGTTCGGCGCGCTGGTCGCCGCGATGGTCCGCGACCCGGCACTGATCGTCTGGCTGGACGGCCAGAAGAACACCCGCAAGGCGCCGAACGAGAACCTGGCCCGCGAGCTGATGGAGCTGTTCACCCTCGGCATCGGCAACTACTCCGAGGCCGACGTGAAGGCCGGGGCGCGGGCGCTGACCGGTTGGACGGTGGACCGCCGGACCGGGGCGGCCCGCTTCCAGGCCAACCGGCACGACCCGGCACCCGCCACCATCCTCGGCGTGACCGCCCCCTTCGACGCCGACTCGTACGCCCGGCTGCTGGCCGACCGCCCGGAGGCCGGCCGGTTCGTCGCCGCCCGGCTCTGGTTCCGCTTCGCCGGCCCGGCGGCGCCCGCGCCGGACGGGCTGGCCGGCCCGGACACCCGGGCCACCCTGCGCACGGTGCTCACCGCCGGAGCGTTCGGGCAGACCCGCGACACGCTGGTGAAGCAGCCGGTGGAGTGGACCGTCGGCGCGCTGCGCCAACTGGGCATCCGGCCCTCGGCGTTGACCGAGCAGCGCCGCCGGCAGCTGCTCGCCGGGCTGAACGGAATGGACCAGGTGCCGCTGCGGCCGCCCAGCGTCGGCGGCTGGCCGGCCGGCACCGCCTGGCTGAGCACCTCCTCGCTGCAGGCCCGACTGCGCACCGCCAACCTGCTGGCCGCCGCCGTGGCGCCGCCCGTGCTGGCCCGGCTCACCGCCGCCCCGCCCGCCGGCCGGCCGGACGCGCTGGCCCGGCTGCTCGTCGTCGACCGGTGGAGCGACCGCACCCGCGCCGCGCTGACCCCGCTGGCCGGCGAACCCCGCAAGCTGCTCGCCGCCGGGCTGGTCAGCCCCGAGTACACGGTCAGCTGACCGGGAGGGACGACACCGATGGACACCGTGACCCGACGCCGGTTCCTGATCGCCAGCGGGGTGGCCGGCGCGGCCGCCCTCGCCGCCGGGGCCACCGCGTACGGCCTGGACGACCTGCTCGCCACCGCCGGCGACCGGGACCCGGACGCCCGCACCCTGGTCCTGGTCACCCTGTACGGCGGCAACGACGGCCTGAACACCGTCATCCCGTACGCCGACCCCGCGTACCGGGCCGCCCGACCGGAGCTGGCGTACCAGCCGGAGCAGGTGAAGCGGCTGGACGACACCGTCGGCCTGAACCCGGCCCTGGCCGGCCTGCACGGGCTGCACGAGGCCGGCCGGCTCGCCGTGGTCCGCGGCGTCGGCTACCCGAAGCCGGACCGCAGCCACTTCCGGTCGATGGACATCTGGCAGACCGCCCAGCCCGACCGCCCCGGCACCACCGGTTGGCTGGGCCGCTGGCTGGACCGGGCCGGCGGCGACCCGCGGCTGGCCGTCTCGTTCGAGCCGGCGTTGCCGCCGCTGCTGGCCGGGGAGCGCAG
Source organism: Micromonospora sp. NPDC000089 (assembly GCF_042899365.1). Lineage (NCBI taxonomy): Bacteria > Bacillati > Actinomycetota > Actinomycetes > Micromonosporales > Micromonosporaceae > Micromonospora > Micromonospora sp. NPDC000089. The sequence goes on along the minus strand of NZ_JBIAZT010000008.1, from coordinate 27,874 downwards.
CGCCGGCGCCGCGGTGCCGGTGACCGAGCGCAAGGCCGCCAAGGGGCTCACCGACGCCACGCTGGCCGCCTTCGCCGCCGCCGGCGCGGACGACACCCCGGCGCGGGCCCGGGCCGCGGCGTGCTTCGCCGACCTGCGCTCGGTGGACGAGATGATCCGGGACGTCCGCGACGGCGGGGCGGGCGAGCCGGACCCGGACGGCGAGCAGGCGCCGGCCACCGCGACCGGCGGGGCGCGTACCCCGCTCGACGCCCAGCTCGACCTGGTCGCCCAGTGCGTGGAGGCCGGGGTGGCGACCCGGGTGTTCTCGGTCTCGCTGGGCGGCTTCGACACCCACGCCGACGAGCGGCAGCTGCAGGAGGTGCTGCTCGGCCAGCTGGACCGGGCGCTGACCGGCTTCGCCGAGCGGATGTCCCGCACCGAGGCCGGCCGGAAGGTGGTGGTCGCGGTCTACTCCGAGTTCGGCCGGCGGGTGAAGGCGAACGCGTCGGACGGCACCGACCACGGGACCGCCTCGAACGTGCTGCTGCTCGGCCCCGGGGTGCGCGGCGGGGTGTACGGCGCCGCGCCCAGCCTCACCGACCTCGACGACGGCGACCTGAAGTTCACCGTCGACTTCCGGGACGTCTACGCCACCCTGCTGGAGTCGGTGCTGGAGACCGACCCGGGGGCGGTGCTCGCCGGCTGGCGCGGGCGGCTCACCGGCGTGCTGTAGGCCGGGCCGGTCAGTCGTCCTCCTCCGGATCCTGGTTGGCCTCGGCACCGAGCACGAACGCCTGCATCGCCAGCTCGTCGCCGGACGGCGAGACGAAGGCCGGCAGCTCGGCCGGGCCCAGCTCCTGCACGTACGCCCAGAACAGCCGGACGGCCTCGGCCCGCGACTCCGCCTCGATCGGCAGGTCCAGGCTGACCAGCCAGGTGCGGCGCGGGGCGGGCGGGCCGAGCCGCTCGGTCAGCTCGCGGTAGGCGGTCGGGTCGAGCGGGGTGACCGGCCCGGTCAGCTCGACCCGGTCGGCCGGCGCCGGCGCGTCGAAGGACCGCCGGGTGTACGCCACCAGCACCGAATCCGCCCCCGCCCGGGCGACCCGGCCGAGCGCCACCAGCCGGGGCGGCGCCTCGACCAGCACCGCCACCGGGTCGCCCACGCCCGGGCGGGGCCCGTCGGCCGGGGCGGGCAACTCGACGGTGTCGTGGTGGACGAGGCGCTCGGCGTCGTGCCGCCCGGCCGGCAGCAGCACCGCCCAGGCGCCGTCGCCCCGGGTGCCGCCCGCGTCGAGGGTGCCGCCGGTGCGGTGGTCGGTTGCGGTCATGCCCCCATCCCATCACGGGCCGGCGCCGGCGCGACGTGGCAGCCCGCGAGGTGGTCGTCCACCATCCCGGTGGCCTGCATCAGCGCGTACGCCGTGGTGGGGCCGACGAAGCGGAAGCCACGCTTCTTGAGCGCCTTGGCCAGCGCGGTGGACTCCGGGGTCAGGGCGGGCACCTGGGCGAACGCCTCCGGCCGGGCGGCCCGGGGCGGCGGAGCGTACGACCACAGCAGCGCGGAGAGCCCCTCGGGCAGCTCGGCGGCGGCGCGCGCGTTGGCGATCGCCGCCTCGATCTTGGCGCGGTTGCGCACGATGCCCGCGTCGGCGAGCAGCCGGGTCACGTCCGCCTCGCCGTAGCCGGCGACCCGGTCGACCCGGAAGTCGTCGAAGGCCAGCCGGAACGCCGGGCGCTTGCGCAGGATGGTCAGCCAGGACAGGCCGGACTGGAACGCCTCCAGGGTGAGCCGCTCGTAGAGGGCGTCGTCGCCGTGCAGCGGCCGGCCCCACTCCTCGTCGTGGTAGACGGCGTAGTCGGGGGTGCTCGATCCCCAGGCGCAACGGGGCAGGCCGTCGGCACCGGTCACCAGGTCAGTCACGGCGTCCAGGCTAGGCCAGACGGGTGACAGCGAGCCGGCTTCAGGGCAGGCGGCCCTGCTCGACCAGCCGGGCGAACTTCTTCAGCGCCAGCGTCAGGCTGGCCTTGGAGCCGGGCCAGAGCAGCGGCCAGGCCACCCGGCCGGCCGGCCCGCCGGGCAGGTGGAACCACTCGTGCCAGACCACCTGGGTGCGGTCCCGGGCGAGCGGGGTGCAGCGCATCACCCCGGGGCCGCGCAGCAGCTTGCCGCAGTGCACCACACCGACCTCGTACGGCGCGTCGACCCGGACCACCCGCATCTCGTCCCGGACCACGGCCGGCCCGAGCGCGGTGACCGCCTCGACCAGGCTGCCCTCGCCGCCGTCGCCCTCGACCACCCGCACGGTGGTGAACGGGATCCAGTCGGACTGCCGTTCCCAGGCGGTGAGCGCGGCGAAGACCCGGGGCGCCGGGGCGTCGACGATCACCGTGGCGGTGAACTCGCCCGCGCCGGGCTGGGCCGCCTCGTCCAGGCCCTCGCCCTGGCCCGGGCGCTCGCCGGCCGGGCCGGTCACACCGCCTCCGTGCGGGCCACCGCGCCGGGCCGCTCGTCGATGCGGGCGTCCGCATCCTCGTCGTCCTCGTGCTCGGCCCCGGCCGCAGCGGCGTCGCCGGACGCCCCGGCGCCGGGGTGGCCGTCGCGGGCCGGGTCGAGGGCCGGCCGCAGCGGCTCCACGCCGTCCGGCGGGGCCGTCGCCCCGGTGTTGGTGTCCCGGGGAGTGCCGGCATCGACGGCGGGCGCGGCGGCGGCCGGCGGGCGCGGCGGGCGCGGCGGCAACCCGGCCGCCGGATCGGGTCGGGCCGGGCCGGCGTCGAGCTCGGCCGCGTCGCGGGCGTCCGACGAGCCGGTGTCGTCCGTCAGGTCGATCAGCCCGGGCACGCCGCCGGCCGTCGCCGGGGCGGTAACGGCCGCCGGGGCGGGGGTCGGCCCGGCGGCCGCCTCGCGCGCCCGGCGCAGCGCGTCGGCCTCCTCGGCGCGCCCCTCGCGCAGCGCCGCGATCTCCGCCTCCAGCACGCCGATCAGCTCGGACTTGTAGCCGATGTCGTACGCCGCCCGGCGCATCGCCTCGTCGACCTGGGCCATCCGGTAGCCGCGCAGCGCGGTGTCGAAGCGGACGTCCCCGACGTCCGCCTCGCGCAGCGGGCGGGTGCCCGGCAGCGGGACGGCGCGACCGTCCGGCTCGGCCGGCGCCAGCCCGGGATCACGCCCGGACACCAGCACCGTCACCCCGAACACCACCGCCGCCACGGTCAACGCGACGACGAGCACGAGCAGAAGCTGACCCATGGACAGATCGTGGCACGGGGACCGGCCCCGGAGCGACCCCAACGGCTCGGCTCGTCGTCGGTTGCCGGTCACGTACCGCCCGGCCGGCCGCGCGGACCACCGGATAGCGTCGTTCCCGGCCGGGCCAGCCGGCCGGCGACGGGTGGGAGGCGGCATGGCCGGGGTGCTGCGGCTCGGCAGGCGGACGTTCGCGCCGGGCGAGCCGGCGGTGATGGCGATCGTCAACCGGACCCCGGACTCGTTCTTCGACCGGGGGGCGACCTTCGCGCAGGACAGCGCGCTGCGCGCGGTGGAGCGCGCGGTCACCGAGGGCGCGGAGATCATCGACATCGGCGGGGTGAAGGCCGGCCCGGGCGACGAGGTGGACGTGGCGGAGGAGATCCGCCGGACGGTGGACACCATCGCCGCGGTGCGGGCCGCGTTCCCGGATGTGGTGATCTCGATCGACACCTGGCGGGCCGAGGTGGCGGTGGAGGCGGTCGCGGCGGGCGCCGACCTGCTCAACGACACCTGGTCGGGCGCGGACCCGGCGCTCGCCCGGGTGGCCGCCGAGACCGGCGCCGGGCTGGTCTGCTCGCACGCCGGCGGGCTCACGCCGCGGACCAGGCCGCACCGGGCGGCCTTCACCGACGTGGTCGCGGACGTGGTCGCGACGGTGACCGGGCTCGCCGAGCGCGCGGTGGCCCTGGGGGTACGCCCCGACGGCATCCTGATCGACCCGGCGCACGACTTCGGCAAGAACACCCGGCACTCGCTGGAGATCACCCGCCGGCTGGGCGAGCTCACCGACACCGGTTGGCCGCTGCTGGTGGCGCTGTCGAACAAGGACTTCATCGGCGAGACGCTCGACCTGCCGGTGCCGGAACGGCTGGAGGGCACCCTCGCCGCGACTGCGGTCTCCGCCTGGCTCGGCGCCCGGGTGTTCCGCGCCCACCAGGTGCTGCCCACCCGTCGGGTGCTGGACATGGTGGCCGCGATCCGCGGCGACCGCCCGCCCGCCGCCACCCGGCGCGGCCTGGCCTGAGCGCGCGGCGCGGGTCAGGTCCAGCGGAGGATGCGCTTGCGCCAGGCGTAGAGGATGCCGAGGGCGACCACCGCCACGAAGACGGCCATCTCGGCGACCGTGACCAGCCCGAAGCCGGGCCGGTCGAAGACCACCGCCCAGGGGAAGAGGAAGACCGCCTCGACCGCGAACAGCACGTAGAGGTAGGCGTACACGTAGTAGCGGATCTGCATCTGCGCCCAGTCGCCGCCGACCGGGTCGAGCCCGCACTCGTAGCTGCTCCGTTTGCCCGGGGGATCGGCCGGACGGCCGGGACGTAACATCCGGTTGGCCGAGAACGCCGTAACAAAGAAGAGCACGGCGGCGAGCAGCAACAGCCCGAGCGTCGCGTACGAGCCCAGGTAACCGGTCACGGTGGATCAGCCTACCGAACCGGCCTGGAAACCGGACGCGGGCGACCGGAGAACCGAACACGTTACGAAACTGTTTCCGCACCGGACTGGTGCCCCGAGGCGACCGGCACCGAATAATGAAGCCTCGCTCAGAGTCACGGAGGACAGATGGCCCGCGTCGATCCAGGCGCCCCTCGACGGTTCGCGGAGCTGCGCACGTCCTCGCTGATGGCGGCGGCTCTCGCGGTGGGTGTGGCGGTGGCGTCGGCGGTCGCGCCGGGGCTGGCCACGGCGGCGCCCACGGCGACCTCGGTCGTCACCGTGAGTGCCGGGGAGAGCACGCCGGCGGGTGACCCGACGGACCAGAGCACCCCGCCGGTCGTGCCGACCACCTCCGAGCCGGATCCGACCACCGCGCCGCCCACCCTGCCTCCGGATCCCGATCCGACCACCACGACGGTGGCACCCACCACGGCCGCGCCGACGACGACCGCGCCCGCCGACCCGGTGCCGACCACCACCAGCGCGCCGACCACCACCAGGGCGCCGGCCCCGGTGCCGAGGCCCACGACCTCAAGTAGCCGGGTGGGCCAGGCCCCGCCGCCGGTACTGCCCGCGCCGCCGGGCGCGGGCCAGGCGCCCGGCCCGGCCCCGGCCCGCACCGGCGTCCAGGTGACCACCCAGGACGTCGCGCTCACCCCCGCGTACTGGAACGCCGCGACCACGGTGACGAGCCTGCGGGTCACCGTGGCCAACACCGGCGGCGGCACCGAGCAGGTCCGGCTGAGCTACACGCTGCCGGCCGGGCTGACCGACGCCGGCACGCCGGGTTGCGCCGCGTCCGGCGGCGGGCGGTGGCGGTGCGGCGAGTGGACCACCGCGCCGGGCGCGAAGTTCAGCAGCCTGATCCGGGTACGGGTCAGCGACGCCGCCTGGCGGCGGATGCCGCTCAGCGGCGCGGTACGGGTGGTGGCGACCGGCGCGAACGGCGTCGCCGAGGACAACGAGGGCTTCGCGGTGCTGTTTCCGCCCGGCCCGCCGGTGCCGGGGATGACGCTCGGCGCCGGCCAGGTGGCGTTCGACATCGGCGGCGGCCCGAGCACGCTCACGGTGCGGCTGGGCAACACCGGCAGGGTGGACGCCGCCGGCCGGGTCGAGGTGGTCCTGCCTACCGGCGTGACCGTGCCGCAACCGCCCGCCGGTTGCGCGCCGGCCGGGCCGACGCGTACCCGATGCGAGGTGGGCGTCCTGGCGGCCGGCCGGACGGCCACCCTGCGGCTGCCGGTCACCGCCACGCCCGAGGCCCAGCGGGAGGCGCCGCTGGCCGGCGCCGTGGTGGGTCGCCTCGATCCGCGCAGCGGCCCCACCCGGCAGATGCAGATGAGCTTCAAGATCACCGCGGCGGCCGCGTTGGCCACCCCGCCGGTGGCCACCCCGACCCCGACCGGTTCGCAGGGCGTGATCGCGGTGGCCGAGCGGGCCGGCGACGGCGGCGGGCTGAGCTCGGCACAGCGGATCGCGGTCGCCCTGATCGCCGTCTCCGCGCTGCTGGTGGTGCTGGCGCTGACGCTGGCCACCAGCTCGCTGCGGCGCCGGATGGGCGGGCCGGTCATCGACCCCTCGGCCGGCCCGTCGGCGTCCGACTGACCCACCCGACCGCCGGGCTCCGGCTCGAGCCGGCGCGCCGGTTCGAGCCGGAGCCCGGTGATCTGGATTACGGCGGCCGCCATCAAACGCCACACAACGGGACAAAATCTCACCACCTGACTTACTAGTCCTCGGACCTCCACCAAGGATGCCCAACGTCTCGACGTAGGCTCTGAGGTTAGAAACGACCACGGTGGATCGGCGCAGTGGCCGAAGGTGGGTCCCGTCAGCGCGAGGAGTGAGCCGGTTTGCGAGCCCCGCAGTCGCGAATGAAGGTGTCACAGTGACCAAGCAGATCCGTCAGCTCGACCGGGTGGTCATCCGGTTCGCCGGCGACTCCGGCGACGGCATGCAGTTGACCGGCGACCGGTTCACCTCCGAGACGGCGCAGCTGGGCAACGACATCTCCACGTTGCCCAACTTCCCGGCCGAGATCCGGGCGCCCGCCGGCACCCTGCCGGGCGTGTCGAGCTTCCAGGTGCACTTCGCCGACTACGACATCCTGACCCCGGGTGACGCGCCGAACGTGCTGGTGGCGATGAACCCGGCGGCGCTCAAGGCGAACCTGGGCGACCTGCCGCGCGGCGCGGACATCATCGTCAACACCGACGAGTTCACCCGGCGCAACCTGGCCAAGGTGGGCTACGCGACCAGTCCGCTGGAGGACGACTCGCTCGCCGGCTACGTCGTGCACCCGGTGGCGCTGACCTCGATGACGGTCGGCGCGCTGGCCGAGCTGGCGGTGTCCAAGAAGGACGCCGAGCGGGCCAAGAACATGTTCGCCCTCGGCCTGCTGAGCTGGATGTACTCCCGCCCGTACGAGTCGACGCTGCGGTTCCTGGAGCGCAAGTTCGCCTCCCGGCCGGAGCTGGTCGCGGCGAACGTGGCCGCGTTCCGGGCCGGCTGGAACTTCGGCGAGACCACCGAGTCGTTCTCGGTCCGGTACGAGGTGAAGCCGGCGAAGATGCTGCCGGGCACCTACCGCAACATCACCGGCAACGCGGCGCTGTCGCTCGGCCTGGTGGCCGCCGGCGTCCGCTCCGGCCTGCCGGTGTTCCTCGGGGCGTACCCGATCACCCCGGCGTCGGACATCCTGCACGAGCTGAGCCGGCACAAGAAGCTCGGCGTGGTCACCATGCAGGCCGAGGACGAGATCGCCGCGGTCGGCGCGGCGCTGGGTGCCTCGTACGGTGGGTCGCTCGGCGTGACCACCACCAGCGGCCCCGGCGTGGCGCTCAAGAGCGAGACCATCTCGCTCGCGGTGGCGCTGGAGCTGCCACTGGTCATCGTGGACGTGCAGCGGGCCGGCCCGTCCACCGGCATGCCAACCAAGACCGAGCAGGCCGACCTCAACATGGCCCTGTACGGCCGGCACGGCGAGGCCCCGGTCGCGGTGATCGCGCCGAAGTCCCCGTCGGACTGCTTCCACGCCGCGCTGGAGGCGGCCCGGATCGCGCTGACCTACCGCACCCCGGTGCTGCTGCTGTCGGACAACTACGTCGCGAACGGCTCCGAGCCGTGGCTGCTGCCCGAGGTGGACAGCCTGCCCGACCTGCGGGTCGAGTTCGCCACCGCGCCCAACGGCGAGGACGGCACCTTCCTGCCGTACCTGCGCGACCCGGAGACGCTGGCCCGGCCGTGGGCGATTCCGGGCACGCCCGGCCTGGAGCACCGGATCGGTGGCCTGGAGAAGGCCGACAAGACCGGTGACATCTCGTACGACCCGACGAACCACGACTTCATGGTGCGCACCCGGGCGGCCCGGATCGAGGCCATCGGAGTGCCGGACGTCGAGGTGGAGGACCCGGACGGCGACGCCCGGGTGCTGGTGCTCGGCTGGGGCTCCACGTACGGCCCGATCGGTGCGGCCTGCCGCGGCGTGCGCCAGCGCGGGCTGTCGATCGCCCAGGCGCACCTGCGGCACCTGTCGCCGATGCCGGCCAACCTCGGCGAGGTGCTGCGCTCCTACGACCGGGTGGTGATCCCGGAGATGAACCTCGGCCAGCTGGCCCAGGTGATCCGGGGCCGGTACCTGGTCGACGCGATCAGCTACAACCAGGTCCGCGGCCTGCCGTTCACCGCCGCCGAGCTGGAGACCATGCTGGAAGAGGTGCTGAAGAATGTCTGAGCCCGTCGCCCTCAAGCTCACCGCGAAGGACTTCAAGTCCGACCAGGAGGTGCGCTGGTGCCCCGGCTGCGGTGACTACGCGATCCTCGCCGCGATCCAGCAGTTCATGCCGGAGCTGAACATCCCGCGCGAGAACACCGTCTTCGTCTCCGGGATCGGCTGCTCGTCGCGCTTCCCGTACTACATGAACACGTACGGCATGCACTCGATCCACGGCCGGGCTCCGGCGATCGCCACCGGCCTGTCGGTGTCCCGCCCGGACCTGTCGGTGTGGGTGGTGACCGGTGACGGTGACGCCCTCTCCATCGGCGGCAACCACCTGATCCACGCGCTGCGCCGCAACGTCAACCTCAAGATCCTGCTGTTCAACAACCGGATCTACGGCCTGACCAAGGGGCAGTACTCCCCCACCTCCGAGGTCGGCAAGATCACCAAGTCGACGCCGGCCGGCTCGGCGGACGCCCCGTTCAACCCGCTCTCGCTGGCGCTCGGCGCGGAGGCCACCTTCGTCGGCCGGACCATCGACTCGGACCGCAAGCACCTGCAGTCGGTGCTGCGGGCGGCCGCGGAGCACCAGGGCTCGGCCTTCGTGGAGATCTACCAGAACTGCAACATCTTCAACGACGGCGCGTTCGACCAGCTCAAGGAGCCGGCCACCCGGGACGACTACCTGATCCGGCTGGAGCACGGGCAGCCGATCACCTTCGGCGCGCAGGGGCAGTTCTGCGTGGTCCACCCGCCGGGCGGCTTCGGCCTGGAGGTGCGGGAGACCGCCGCCACCCCTTCCGGTGACATCGTGGTACACGACGCCGGGGTCACCGACCCGGCGTACGCCTTCGCGCTGTCCCGGCTGCCGGGGCTGGACCTGCGCAACACCCCGATCGGCGTGTTCCGCAAGGTGTCCCGCCCGTCCTACGACAGCGTGGTGCAGGAGCAGGTGGCCGCCGCGAAGGCGACCGTCACCGACACCCCGGAGCAGCAGCTCGCCGGGCTGCTCGCCAGCGGCGACACCTGGACGATCATGTGAGCCGGCACTGACCCGACGGCGGCACCCGCCGAGATCTCGCCTCACTTTCACGTGAAAGTGGGCGGGGGCGGGGCGGGCGGGGCGGGGCGGGGTTAGGACGCCTGCGTGTTGGCGGTGGGGCGGTCATCGCGGACGTGGACGAGCATGTCGCCGGTCTCGATCACCGCGCCCGCCTTGTCCGCCAGGGTGACCACCTTGCCCCGCCGGACCAGCGCGATGACCAGGGACTCCAGCTCGCGGGGGGACTTACCCACCTCGTGCCGGTCGGCGGAGCGCATCGCGAGCGCCATGCCCTGGCCCGGGGTGAGCAGATCCTCCACCACGTCGATCAGCGGCGGCGCGGAGGTGGACAGGCCGAGCAGCCGGCCGGCGGTGGCCGACGAGACGATCACGTGGTGCGCGCCGCTCTGCTTGAGCAGCGGGGCGTTCTCCGCCTCGCGTACCGCGGCGATGATCCGGACCTGGCCGGCGGTGAGCTGCCGGGCGGTGAGCGCCACCAGCACCGAGGCGTCGTCGCTGTCGGTCGCGATGATCACCGCCTTGGCGTTGCGGATGTGCGCCTCCTCCAGCACCGAGGAGCGGGTGGCGGAGCCCTCGATGGCGACCAGCCCGGCCGAGGTGGCCTGCCGCAGGGCCGTGCCGCTGCGCTCCACCACCACGATGCGGGACTTGTCCAGGCCGTTCTCCAACAGGGCGGAGACCGCGCTGCGGCCCTTGGTGCCGTAGCCGCAGATGATGACGTGGTCCTTCACGGTCCTCCTCCACCGCGACAGGCGACGGCCGGTCCGGTACTGCTCGGTCAGGACTTCCAGGGTGGTGCCGACCAGGATGATCAGGAAGATCACCCGGGCCGGGGTGATGAAGATGACGTTCACCAGCCGGGCCGACTGCGCGAACGGGGTGATGTCGCCGTACCCGGTGGTGGACAGGGTGACCACTGCGTAGTAGGCGCAGTCGAGCAGGGTCAGGCCGTTCTCGTCGACGTCGCGGTAGCCGTCCCGGTCGAGGTAGACCACCAGGACGGTCAGCAGCACCAGGCCGAGGGCGGCGGCGAGGCGGAGACTCAGGGCGCTGAGCGGACCCCGCCGCTGCGCCGGGAAATGGATCACCGTCGGTTCCGCTCCGCCTGGGTCGCCTGCACGACCACAACATAGCGGTTGGCGGCGCCACCGCACTTCCAGGCCGGTGCGCCGGGCCCGGACCGGGCATGATGGAGAGGTCCGGGTACGCCGACCGCGAGGAGGCCCGCATGTCGCTGCTGCGCCGGGTGATCGGTGGCGTGCTGCGCCGGGTACGCCTGCGCCAGGGCCGGACCCTGCGCGAGGTGGCCGAGGCGGCCGGAGTGTCGCTGCCGTACCTGTCCGAGGTCGAGCGTGGCCGCAAGGAGGCCTCCTCGGAGGTGCTCGCGGCGATCTGCCGCGCCCTCGGGATCAGCCTCTCCGAGCTGCTCGAACAGGCCCGCGACGACCTGCGTCGGGTCGAGCCGCGGATCCCCACCGCGCCGCGCGCCGCGCTGGCCCGGCTGGACCGGCTGCCCACCGCCCGCGCCGGCAGCGGCCCGACCGCCCGGACCGGCCCCCGAATCGTGCCCACCAGCCGGACCAGCGCCACCGGCCGGACCGCCCCGACGATCCGGATCGGCTTCCACCCCCAGGACGGCACCGAGCCGGTGACGGCAGCCGTCGATCCGATCGTGGTCGGGCACGCGACGGCGCCGCTGCTGCGGCTGGGCGGGTCGATCCTGCACGTCGGCGGTCCGACGTCGCCAGTCGGGTCGACCGTGGGCGGGGTGGGGCTGCGGGTCCGGCTGGTCGCCTCCGCCCCGGCCGGGCGCCCCGGCCCGCGTACCGCCAGGATGCTGGCCCGACGACGGGCCCGGGCGGGCCGGCGGCGGCTGACCGCCGGCTAACCGGGCCGGTTCTGCCCACGGCCGATCTGCCGGCGGCAGAAACGTGCGGGCCGCCGGGCCGCGTGGGCGCAGGCTGGAGCCGCCGGTCCCCGGGCGTCGTGGTCGCCCGCCGGCACGCGGAGGGCGGTGGCCATGAGCGGGTACGGCGTGTGGATGCTCGAGGGCGGGCAGCCGTCGTTCGGCGACCAGGTGTTCGAGCGGCTGCTGCGGGAGCGGATCGTCTTCCTCGGCACCGAGGTCACCGAGGCGAGCGCGAACCAGATCTGCGCCCAGATCCTGCTGCTGGCGGCGGAGGACGACGAGCGGGACATCTTCCTCTACATCAACTCGCCGGGCGGCTCGGTGAGCGCCGGGATGGCGGTCTACGACACCATGCGGTACGTCAAGAACGACGTGGCGACGCTGGCGCTCGGTTTCGCCGGCTCGATGGGGCAGTTCCTGCTCTGCGCCGGGGCGGCCGGCAAGCGGTTCGCGCTCCCCCATTCGCGGATCATGATGCACCAGCCGTCGGGTGGGATGGGCGGCACGGCCGCCGACATCACCATCCAGGCGGAGAACATGCTGCATGTGAAGCGGACCATGCAGGAGCTGATCGCCCGGCACGCCGGCCGGACCCTGGAGGAGATCCAGCGCGACTGGGACCGGGACCGCTGGTTCACCGCCGAGCAGGCTCGCGACTACGGCCTGATCGACGAGGTGATCAGCCGCGCGGACCAGCTCGGCGGGTGACAAGACGGCGGCCGGCGGGACGGATCCCGCCGGCCGGCGCTCGCGCGTCGGGTCGGGGCAGGTCGACGAAGGCCGCCGAGGCCCCGCGCGCTGTGGAGACAACGCGGCACGGCATGCCGGACGCGCCCCCTCGATCGCGTCCGGCCAGGTCACGGCCCCCCGTGACCCGGGGCCCTCGACACACGGGCAGCCTATGCCGGCCGGCGTGGGGCGGGTGGCCCGCGACGGCGCAGCGCTTTCCGACGAATTCTCGTTACATCGCGGTGCGGCGACCGCCCGCCGGCGGCCGCCGCACCGCATCGGGCTCAGGCCGGGTACTCGACCACCGGGCTCGTGCCGTAGCCGCCGACGACCGGGGTGCCGGCCTCGTTGATCGTCCGCTCGATGCCACCGCTGCCGTCGAGGAAGACGGTGACCATGTCGTGGAAGCGCACGCCCGGTCGGCGCGGCGCCTCGATCGCCCGGTCGCAGCGGATGTCCACGCCCTGGTTGAAGTACGAGTACACGCCCAGCCCCCACGCCTCGTGGGTGGCGACCCGATCCTCCACCTTGTACGACGCCCAGCCGCGCCCGGTGGGGCTGGTCCAGGCGGCCTGGCTCGGCGGGTCGTAGGGCAGTTCGCTCTGGTAGAAGATCGTCCGCCCCCGCTGGCCGACCCAGACGGTCTGGTACCGCTGGTAGTGCTCGACGAAGAGCCCGTACGCGGTGACGTCGTCGCCGGTGACCAGCACGCCGGTGTCGGCGGTGTTGACCGTCCAGCCGATGCCCTGGCCGTGGTCGCCACGCCAGGCCCAGGCGTTGTCGATCAGCGTGTGGTCGCTGTGCACCGCCAGGCTGGTGCGGGCCCGCCCGACTCCCGGGCCGCCGACCCGGATGAAGACGTCCTGCACCGAGATCGGGTCGTGGGCGTGGCCGCGGTGGGCGTGCTCCGTGCCGATCTCCACCAGCACCCGCGACTCGCGCTCACCGGCGTCGACCAGCACGCCGGCGATGCGTACCCCGTCCACGTCGGCGACCCGCAGCGCCGCGTCGCCGCCGGTCGGGGCGAGGCTCGGCATGCCGAGGCCTAGCACCACGGTGCCCGGGCGGTGCACCCGCAGCGCCCGGTCCAGCCGGTAGACGCCCGGGGTGAGCAGCAGGTGGCGGCCGCGGGCCAGCTCTCGGTTGATCCGCTGGGCGTCGTCGGTCGGCCTGGCGATGAAGAAGTCGCGCAGCGGTAGCGACCGGGTCGGGGCGGCCCCGTCCGCCCAGGTGGTGCCCGCGGTGTTCCGGCGCAGGCCGGGCACGGCGACCCGCCAGCGGCCGGCGGCGTCGACGAAGAGGTACGGCTTCTCCCGGACGACCGGGCTGGTCGGCAGGGTGGTGTACGGCGGGTTCGGGAAGCCCTGCGCCGGGGCACCGAGCACGCCGGAGAAGACCTGGTTCCACACCCCGTTGGTCCAGTCGCCGCCGAGTTCGCTGTCCCGGGTCAGCCACTGCTGCTGGGAGCCGTTGATGGTGATGCCGTCCACCTTGGAGTCGGCGATGAAGCCGCCGCTGGAGTAGCCGCCGTTGCCCGGCTCCAGCCAGAGGATGCCCTTGACGTGCACCCGGCGCATCGGCGACGCCTGGGAGACGGCCCACTGGTTCGACCAGTCGGTGGGGGTGATGGCGAGGTTCTCCACCGAGCGCCAGAAGTTGGTCAGCGCGGAGACCCCGGCCGGGGAGTTCGGGTCGGGCTGACCGACCACCCGGACCGCGCCGTGGATCTCCACGTCGTCCGGGTGCTCGCCGAGGCCGGCGACGGTGGTGTAGTAGCCCAGCCGGGCGTTCACCTCGTACCGGCCGGGCTTGAACAACACCGCGTACCGGTCGGCGCCCATCTCGTTGCGCTCCTGCCGGGTGAAGAGCCGGTCCACGGTGGACTGGATCTCGGCGGCCGGGGTGCTCGGGTCGTAGACGAAGACGTTCGGGCCGAAGTCCGGCTTCTCGTCGTGCTCCTCGGGTCGGGCGGGCGCGGCGGAGGCGGCGGTCGGGGCGAGGCCGGCGGCGGCGACGGCGCCGGCCGCCAGGGCGAGCAGTTGCCGGCGGGACGGGTGGAGTTCGGAGGTCATGGGGCCTACCTGTCGGCTGGTGGGCTGCCCGCCGCGGGCCGGGAGAGCGCTCTCTCGATCACGTGGCGGGCGGTCCGGGTGACGTGCCAGGGGAATGACCTGTTTCTACCCCGCCGCGGCCGTTAACGCCAGAGTGCGACCCGGCGTCGTGGGCCCGGCCGGGCCGCAGCGCTCAGCCCAGTTCGACGTCCGCCCAGATGGCGGCGTGGTCGGAGCCGGCGTGCACGGCGGCGGTCATCGTGTCGTACACCGGCCAGAGGGTGCCCCGGCGTCCGCCCCACACCCCGGTCCGGAAGATGCCGCCCGCAGTGACCCGGCGGAACAGCGACGGCGAGAGCAGCACATAGTCGATCTTGCAGCGGGCGGTGCAGTAGCCGTACGTGCCGGGGCGGCCGGCGTCGTCGAAACAGGGGTGCTCGGCGACGTCCCGCAGGTCCGTGTCGCCGAGCAGGGGCGCCAGCGGTGCGCTGTCCGGGGTGTCGTTCAGGTCGCCGAGCACCGCCACCTCGGTCAGGCCCTCGGCGACCAGCCCCCGGTAGATCTCGGCCACCCGCCGGGCCTGCCGGCGACGGATCGCGTCGGAGGCGACCTTCCCGCCGTACCCCTTGCTCTTGAGATGGTTGACCAGCACGACCAGCCGGCCGCCGGCGGGCAGCGCGAAGTGGTACTCCGGGCAGTCCCGGCTGAAGACCCGGCCGACGTCGTCCACGTCATCCACGTGGCTGCGCTGGCGGATCAGCGGATAGCCGGCGGCGGCCAGCACACCGACGTTGATCCCCCGCTCGTCGTTGCCGTCGATCACCATCACCTGCGGATACCGTGGCTCGTCCGCGACCGTCAGGCTGGCCTCGGCGAACCGCTTCAGGGCCAGCCGGCTCTCCGCCTCGACCACGCCCAACAGGTCGGCGGCCACGTCGTTGATCACCCGAGCGGTGTTCAGCATGCCCCGCTCGGCCACCCGGCCGGTGGTCAGCTCCACCCAGCCGATCCAGTCCGCCCGGCCGTCGGCGACCACCTCCACCACGCCGGTGCGCCGCGCCCGCCGCAGCAGCCGGCCGCGGTTCTGCCGCAGGCGCGCGAAGCGGGCCACGTCCCCCCGCAGCAGCCCGAGCCGGCGCAGCTGCCGCAGGATGTCGACCTTTACCTCGGCGGTGTAGTCGGGCTCCTCCAGCAGTTCACAGATCCGCTGGTACGCCTCGAGCACCGGCCGGCCCGCCGACCACGTCCGCTGGTCGAGGGCGCGCGCCCGGTTGAACAGGTTCTCGACGTTGTAACTGGCGATCCGCATGCCGGACTCCCTCGCCTGTCCCCCCATTGTCGACCGACCGTGGGGGTGGCGGACAGCGTGGAGACGAAATCCCGGTGTCGGATTCCCGGGGCGGCCGGGGTGCGGTGTCGGGTGGCCGGTCCACACCCGGCCGATCTTGTAGCCTGTCGCCCCGACGTGAGCATCTGGAGGAGTTGTGCACGAGGGGCCTTACTTCGTGGTCGAGCGGCACGGGCAGGCAGCGATCTCCACCGGAGAGATTCAGTGAATACCGCGGTGGCCGCGCATCGGCAGGTACGAGCTGGCGGTCTTTCCGGAGGCCCTGGCCTTCCTCCACCCCGGCGCGGCACAGGGGCCGCGTGACGAGGGCCAAGGTGGCGAGGCGCCCGGGCTCGGCGCGGGCACGCACGCCCGGAAAGGCGGATCAGTGATCGGTGATCAGTGCTGTGACCTGGTGCCCCCGGCAGGATTCGAACCTGCGACACACGGTTTAGGAAACCGATGCTCTATCCCCTGAGCTACGGGGGCGCGAGGGCCCAGTCTAGCGACCCGGGGGTTCACCTGGGGTGGCAGGGAGTGGCACAGGTTCACCCACGTTCCTCGGACCCCCGTTCGCCCAGCCCAGGACCGCACCCGGAGCACACGAACGCCGGTTTGCGACAGGCGGTCGGTCGCGGTGACCCGCGTTGGCACGGGCTGACCCGGGTTGGCATCCGCTGGAGAGCACACGCCGAGCACATCACGCAAGATCATGACCGGGACCGGACGTCAGTCCAGTCGCCGCGACTTGTCGCCGGAGGACCTGCAGCCCAGCGACTGACCGAAGCTGTTTGAAGTTCAAAGCCGGTGCTGCTCCCAATGCAGGTTGAGTCACCCGCGGGTGTCAGCATCGAGCCGGACGGCCAACTTCGACGCAGGCCGATGGCGGCTGTCGTAATGGTTCCTCAACCGGCCGCGCTCACGCCTCCCGCGCGCCCGGCGAATACGACCCCTTGAAGGGGCGGGCGCGACCCGGATGGCGGGGTCGGGAGCGGCAGGCGGGACCGCTCGCGCGGTGCCCACCTGCCGCATCGACCCATGTCGGTCACCTGATGTTTATCGGTTCGCTCACGGATTCAGGTACAGGTATCCGTTGAGGGCGTTGTTGCCCTCGTTGCTCTCGACGACCGCGCTGGCGTAGTCAGCGACAAAGTTGTAGGAGTACTGACCGGCGGGAAGCGCTGACGGGTAGAAGAAGACCGTTGCCGTGCCTCCCGGCGCCAGACCGTAGAACGTTGCCGGGCCGATCTCGTGCCACTGACCGCCATAGTTGAGCTTGGCGCTGACGAGGAAGCCGGGAGCATTCGCGGTGCCCTGGTTCTTGATCTTCCCCTCGATCCTCTTGCTGCCCTCGTTCCAGGTCAGGCCGCCGTCCCATGCGAGGTCCGGCTTGGGCGTCGGAGCCGGCGGAGTCGGGGAGGTCGGGGGCACCGGGGGCGTCGACGGGGGCGGCGTGGGCTTGGGACCAGCCTCCTCGACGTAGTACAACATGAACTGCTGGTTCCATGCCCCCGTCAGCGTCGACTTGGGGTAGATGACCACTGGCGCACCGGCCTCGACCGAGTTCCAGGAGATGTCCCAGACACGATTGGAACCCTTGGCACGCCACGCCCACCACCCGTCCGCCTGATGCTCCGGCCAGAAGAGGAAGCGGTCGTCGATGGGGTCCGTGAACGGGCTGGTCGGCCACGAGTAGCAACCGTCCAGGACGAGGTTCCACGTGAGGGAAGGCCGATGATCGGCGGCCAGACACTGGCTGTAGGCGCCCTTGCGATGGAACGTGTAGTACTGGACGCCGTCGGCGAACCTGTCGAGCACCGGGCGCCAGAGCTGATTGGCGCCGCCGTGATAGGGCCACTGACCGATCTGGACCTGGTTGCCGGAGTAGGCGTTCTCGCCGTTGGGGATGTCCAGGACACCACCGGAGTTCCTGGCGATGATCTTGTAATAGGCGTCATCCCGCCACAGCGGAGTGTACGGATTGGTCCACGAGGTGGAAGCGGCCTCCGGAGCGACCGATGTCGCTCCAGCCGAAGCGGAAGCGGCCGCTGCGGCCGGTGACACCCCGCCGCCGACAGACAATGCGGCGAGTAGACCCATCATGGTCAGGATTTGCCAGCGCGAACGTTTGTTCACTCGTCAGTTCCTTCCGATTGACTGATGTCCAGCGAGACGACAGGCCAGCCGCACCGACCCTCCGGGGCGTCCGGTGGCCGTCGTTCAAGCTGTTAAGCGATACGTCCACACGTAGCCGACCGGTTCTCCGGCGCCTCTCCGGCCCGAGGCTGGCCCCGGAGGCCCTCGACACAGGGACGATGACTCGGACGCGCTCGGACGCGCCACCGGTTCGGAGAGGTTGTCGATTGGCGAGAGTGATCATGATGGCGGATTTTTCGGGCCGGGCTTCGTAGTCGCGGACGAAGCGGCGGTGGTAGACGACACTGTTCTCGCTGCCGCAATGCCCTACGAGCCGACGTCCGGTCGGACCACCCGTCGGCGGGGTGGACGTCATGGCGCTGCCGCGGCTGGCCGTGCGTCGGCAGATCGCGTAACGACAGCGGTTGGCGATCGGCCGCGCGCTGCTGCGTGACCCACGGGTCTGCTGCTCGACGAGATGACGGCGCATCTCGACGCCCGCGGTTAGGAGAAGTTGCTGCGCGTCATCACCGAGGCATCCGCCAACCGCGCAGTTCTGTTGTCGCGCACCGACTCTCCACCGTTACGATGGCCGACCAGATCGTCGTGCTGGAGGACGGTCGGGTGCACGCCATCGGTCGACACGACGATCTCCTGGAGACCGACAGCCTCTACCGCAAGCTGGCCAGGACGCAGCTCACTCCGGCCGAGAACACGTTCGAGCACATCAGCCGTGACCGACATGCGGGCCCCGATCGACATCTCGATCGAGACGGCTGACGACCCGGTGACCCTGGTTGCCCGCGACTCGCACGCCGAGCACACCGCCGAGGTACGGCGATCCCGCAGGGGGAGGTGGTCCGGCACGTCCCCATCGGCAGCAGGTCCCGTGAGCACCTCACGATGCTGCTGGAGGGCGGCCCATCGAACTCCACCCCGGCCCCGGCAAGCTGACCCGGCGCCAATCGCGGCTCAACTGCGCACGAGCAGGTCGGAGGAGCCCACGTGGACACGGTAGGTGTGCGGTCCGGCCACCTGAATGTTGCCGACAGCAGCATGCCTGCTCTGTCGCTGCAGCGACGTGACGGTGACGATCTCCCCGCTTTCGCCGAGCAGCCGGTAACCGACGCGGAGCTCTGCCGCCGCGCTCCACCCTCCCCGATCGGCCACCCAAAACTGATGGTGGGCCGTCGCCGTCACGTACCCGGTGTCCGTGCCTACCCGAACGATTTCCTTGATTCCATTTCCGGTGACGATCCCCAGGACAGGCTGTCTCGATGCGACTCCCGTCTGCGGGTCTGTTCCGATCACCTCGTCTCCCGCCCGGACCTCGCCGATGGATCGGTAGGTCCGGTCCGCCATCAACACCTGCGTCTCGAGGGTGAAGCTGTTGCTGCCGCCGGGGAAGCAGGTACCGGTCGGGCAGGCTCTCGCTATCGAGCTCGCCTCACCGGTGCTCACTGCCGAGTGCAGGCCAGCGGCGAGGGCGGCGACAGCGGCCAGCGCCGCGTATGCCATCCGATGACGATGCTTGGGCATGGACACTCCTGTTCTCAGCACGCGATCAGGTCGACGATCTCCGTGTTGCTTCCGGTCAGCATTACGCCCCGCTTCGCTGATCGGTTCGGCGGCTATGGAGTTGATCTTCTCCTGACGAATCACAGGCCATCCTTGTACCCGAGCCTGCTCCATCGGTAGGGCTGATGATGCCCGACAGAACAGAACCGAAGATGTTCTGACGTACGTACCGCAGGAGAGCCACCGCCAGCACCTCTTGGAGGAGAACCTTATGAGTGAGCATCTCCCCGGTTCGGTCGTGGATCCCGCGCTGGTCGCCGAGGCGGTCGAGGTCGCGGCGCATGATGCCGGGTTCTCCGGTGTGGCTTCAGTCGATCTGGATGGCGAGTCGGTCTACCGGGCCGCATTCGGGCTGGCCCAACGTGGGCATGAGGTGCCGAACTCGGTCGACACCCGTTTTGCCGTAGCCAGCGGCGGCAAAGGCTTCACCGCCCTGGCCGTGGTGCGCCTGATCGAACAGGGCCGGCTCACACGGGACACCACCGTCCGTTCGGTGCTCGGTGCCGAGCTGCCGCTCATCGCCGACGATGTCACCGTCGAGCACCTGCTGGCGCACCGCTCCGGCATCGGCGATTACCTGGACGAGGAGACCCTAGACGACGTCGCCGAATACGTGCTCACGGTGCCGGTGTACCGGCTGGCCGAGACTGAGGCGTTCCTCGCCGAGCTGGACGGTCGTGCGACCAAGTTCCCCGCCGGGACCGACTTCAGCTACTGCAACAGCGGTTACGTCCTGCTGGCCCTGATCGCGGAACGAGTGACCGGCACCGGCTATCACCAGCTCGTCGACGAACTGGTGTGCCGGCGTGCCGGGTTGGTGGACACGGGGTTCCTTCGTTCGGACCAGCTGCCCGCCCGCACCGCTACCGGTTACCTCGTTCGTGACGGGCAGTGGCGCAGCAACGTCCTGCACCTACCGGTGCGGGGCAACGGCGACGGCGGCATCTACACCACCGCCGCCGACATGAGCAGGTTCTGGCGGGCCTTCATCTCCGGCCGGATCGTCAGCGCGGAATGGGTCGCCGAGATGACCCGCCCGCACAGCCTGGTCCCTGCCGAGAAGCTACGGTACGGCCTCGGGTTCTGGCTCGACGAGACCGGCCCCCAGGTGATTCTGGCCGGCTTCGATGCTGGCGTCTCCTTCAACAGCACCCATGATCCTCGCACCGGTCTGACCTGCACCGTCTTGGGCAACACCGACGACGGGGCGTGGCCGGTGGCACGCGCCGCCCGCTCCCTACTGAATCTTTCCGGGCTCTAGGAGTTCCTGACGAGGTCGTACGAGGTGTCGGTGCTCGATGATGCAGACGGCGAAGCCGAGGAAGGCTTCATGCATGGGCATCCCGGCATTCCCACCGGATGGGTAGCCGGTCGGGGCGCAGGAGGGGTGGTCCGGGCCCGCCGCCGATGGCCGGATCGGCATTGCCGCCGGCCAGCGTGACCGCGAGGGGATCCCACCGGCGTCGGTGACGACATGGTGTTTCGAGCTCGGTCGGCGGGGGGTGTTTCTATGGGTTTCGTCAAGCGGGGACGAGGCTGGTTGGGCGTGGTTAGTAGGGGATCTTGTCGCGGAGCATGGCGAACAGGACGTCGCAGCGGCGTCGGGTGAGGCAGATGAGGGCGGCGTTGTGGCGTTGCCTTCGGCGCGTTGCGGTCGTAGTAGGCGCGGCTGCTGGGATCGGCAGGGGCATCGAGGTCAGGACAGGGGCAAGAGGGTGCGCATCATGCATCCCCTCGACCTCTTTGGCGACCTGGTGGCGCTGGCGCAGGACGTCGCGGAGGCTGTCGGCCAGGCGGGGCAGGATCGTCTCCGCAGCCTGAGCGCCGGGAACGGTGACGGTCTGCTCGTCGAGAGCGGTCTTGATCTGCTCGACCAGCCGCTCACCCATGTGGGGCGCTTGGGCGCGGACGCGCTGCATATCCAGCGCGAGCAGGCCCGCTGGCTGGTCGAGAAGAAGTTTCGGTCGTCAAAGGTAACCAGAAACGTTTATACCGGCAGGTCAAAGCCTTGCCATGGGCGAAGATCCCCGTCCTAGACCAGACCCACGACCGTGGGCACGGCCGTCACGACATCCGCCGACTGCAGACGGTCGCCCGCCTCGGCCCCTCACCCTGGACCTCCCGCACGCCACTCAAGCCCTACGGATCCGACGCCGCCGCTACAACCCGGCCGCCGATCGCTGGTCCGCCCGTCACCGTCTATGCCATCACCAACGTCACCGCCGAGCAGGCCGGACCCGGCTGAACTGCGCGACCTTGGGAACCGGTCTGGAGTATCCCGCCGTATCGCATCGCAACGGGCGATGCCTGGACCGCTCATATGCAGAAAGGGCCTGTATAAATGATTGACAACGGCATGTCGCGGCGGTTGCTCCTCAAGGGAGGTGCGGCGGCCGCGGCGGGTCTCGGCATCGCTGCGGCGGGAGGCATGGGCTCGGTGCCCGCACATGCGGCAGGAGACCTGCCGATCTGGACGATCAACGCAGGAGGATGGCCCCTCGAGATGGCCTTCTACAGGCGGATGCCGGGCCCCAGAAGCGACCTCGGGCCGACAAGCCCGACCGGTGGGTTCTTCGCCAACGTCCGCAATGCGGGCACGGGCGCATGGGAACCCGTTCTGGCATTTCAGGACAAGGAGGCCGGGCTCAACTTCTGCCGGGTCATTCTCTTCGCCGACGGCACACTGGAGAAGTTCCAGATCTACCGGACGGGTGCCATCGGTCCGAAGGGGCCGAAGGGCTATTGGTTCGAGATCTTCCCCCTGAGCAGCGGCAGTAACGCGTTCCGCCTCGGCTCGAGCTATCCCTGGGAGGTCACCGGTGGGTGGAGCCCGACCGGAGGCGCCTGGAACGTCACGATCGACTTCGAGAAGAGGTGGCTGGTGAACCGGGGATCCCTGGCCGCGGGCCAGAAGATCAACAGCTGGAGCGTGTATACCGACGACCAGCACCCCGGAGGGACGATCTCCAACTTCTCAGAATACCACTGGTACACGGCCGGCTCGCTCAGGCAGACGTGGATGGCCACGAATCTAGGCGGGCTGCCGACCGAGGCCTCGGCCGTCGGCTGGACCCGCGCCGGATTCAGCAAGTACGGAGTCATCGCCAGCGACGGCCGCTGGCGCAACAACTACTGGCAGCGGCCGCTGTCCTTCGTGCGGGCGCTCGACCACCGCTTCTACAAGTTCGAGTACTACACCGGCAACGACAACGTCGACTGCTGGACGAACGGCTCGAACTCGTCGACCGTGCACTGGTACTCCGACACCGCCGGATACATCGGTCAGGGATACTTCGAGGACAACGACCACGTGGCGGTCTGGTGGCGGCAAGGCACTGCGGTCCGGATCGACGCGGTGAAGTTGCCCCCGCTGGGCAACGACCAGGGTCAGTTCTTCTCCTGGCGGACCAACGCCTACCGCGACACCCCCGGTTCTCTCACCAACATGTTCGACTCCGCCAACTACAACCGCCTGCAGCGTCCCTGACGAGATCCGTGCGACGGGGGTTGGGCCACGGCCACTGCCGCGACCAGCCCTCTCCGCGCATGACGATCCCGTCACGCGAGACCAGCGCTCGCCGGTCAGGCCCGGTAGCGGAGAGGTCGAAGCGCTCGGCTGCTCTCCGGGAGGACGCCCGTTCGAATCTGGCCAGACACCACTTCGGGTGAATGCGGCAGGCGAGCGTGCGCCTGCCGCATTCACCCGCTGATCGCAGAGCGCCGCCGCCCGCGGTGAGCGTTTCAGCGGCCGCGACTGCGGAGGCGGCGCAACACGCGGACATCGTCGAAGCCGACGGTACGGGCGACCGCCTCGACCGTGACTCCCTGCTCGATGAAGCTGGTCGGCTCGGAAGGTAGCAGTTGGGCCGGTCGACCCGGAGGTGTTTGGCCGAGACTTATCTGCATCCCCGACCCGGGCGGTCACCCCCAGACGGGGCATGAGCACCAGACTCTGCCTCGCCGGTTCATCCCTGATGGTGCTCTTCGATCGCCGGAGATGGCTCCACCAGCGTAATGGATCACCCTGGTCGCTGATGGAGTGCCCGTGCGAGCCGGCCTACTCCACCCAGTCGCCGCCGCACATCACCCGAACCATGTTCAGGTCGTCGCCCAGCAGCCCCAGGTCGGCGCGCAGGCCGGCCCGCAGCGCTCTCAGCCGGTCGCTCAGCCCGGGGGCGCGGGCCGGGGTGGTGGCGGCCATGCGGCAGGCGTCCAGCAGTGTGATGCCCGCGCCGACGGCGTGCCGCAGCGCGGCGTCCATGGTGAGCATGCTGCCGGCGATTACACCGTCCCGGCTGAGCCGGGCCTCGCCGCCGGCCACGGTGACCGCCTGGCCGCCCAGCTCGTAGTCGCCGTCGGGCATGCCGGCGAGGCCCCGAACGTGGTCTGCGAGCTGGTCGCCGACGCGACCTGCGTGTACGCCTGCGGGGGTCTGAACCGCCCCCCGAGGAGGAGTAATGATCGAGTGTGAAACGGTGGGATCGACGGCCAACGCGATTTGCAGCTGGATCCTGCGGCTACTCCCGGACACCAGCAGACCAGAACGGTTGGCGGCCGCCCCTACCGGCGTGGTGGGCGTCGCCGAGGCGGTCCACCTCGCCGCCCACGGCTTCGTACCCGGCCGCTCCGCACACACCTTCGCCGCCCAACCACGCCGCACAGCCGGTCGTCGTCCGGATCGACCTGCTCGCCTTCTTCGCCCACGTCCCCGCCCCCTGGCCTCGTCGCGACTGGGGTATCCCACCAATGCTCGCGGCGTGCCGGGCCCGGCGCAGTCGCCGTGGCGCTGCGGCGCCTGGTCGGGAGTACCGCTGCAGGAAGCGGTGCAGACACCGATGATCCTGGCTGAAGACTGGGCCGCCTCGCGCGTTGATGGGATCTTCTTCGGCCGATCAGGAAGCGACTCCCGGCGCCGGAGCGTGCGAGGAGGCCAGCTCAGGGATCACTCGGCCTGCAATCAGATGGCCCTGTAAGAGGCTGCTCTCCGCGTAGGCGCCGGTGCGCCCTGGTCGCGCGCCTGAAACTCCGCATGATTGACGTAATGCCGGGATCGGGTTCGTGATCCTCGCCTACGTGGTGGTCAACGCCACCATCGCCGCGCTGCGTTTACCACATTCCTGCTACCTGCGCACGACCAACCGTCGGTGCCGCTGCTGCAGCACCGTCGTCAGCGAAGACCTGTGGGCTGGAACCGGCTGAACGCAACGTGCGTGTACGTCTCTGGGATTCTGGACCGTCGCCCCGAGGAGGAGCAATGATCGAGCGTGAAACGGTGGGGTCGACGGCCGACGCGCTCGGCAGCTGGGTCCTGCGACTGCTGCCGGACACCAGCAGAGCGGAGCGGTTGGCAGCCGCCCTGCGGCGCGAACTGGGGCAGGACGTGCAGCCCATCACCGCAGACGGTTGCCGGCGGATCGAACAGGTTTGTCATCGCCACTCGCGGCATCTGACCCTCACGTTCGACGAAGCAGGCTCTTTCGAGCCGGACTGTGACAGACCGACCGGCTGGCCGCCTTACGACGTTTCGTCGATCCAGCAGCGAGGCGGCGGGGTGACCTCTGTGAGCCGTTACGGTGAGGTGGGGGTGCTTCGCATCGATAGCCTGGAGCCCTGGGAACACGCGAGCCACTACGTCCGCTCCGCCACCGGGTTACTGACTGGTTGCCGAGGTGTGGTCCTCGATAACCGGCGAAATGGCGGCGGTGAGATGGACACGCTGGCGGCGTTGGCTGGCGTCATCCTCGGTCAGGAGTCGACGTTCCTGGCCACCGTCACCTCGAAGAACAAGGTCGATCAGTTGTGGACGCCGCTGTTGGGGGATGCGGCGGCACGGGAAGGTCTCCCGGCAGCGGTGGTGATCAGCCAACGGACGTACTCGTCGGGGGAAGCGCTCGCCTACATCCTGCAAAATCGGGGGATTCCTGCGGTTGGTCAGCGAACTCCCGGCGCCGCCGACCACGTCGTGCCGGTCCGGGTCTCACGGCACGTCGAAGCATTGGTTCCGTTTGCCGTCGTTGCTGACCCCGTGACAGACGGCAACTGGGAGGGCGTGGGCGTAGGCCCAGATGTGGAGACCGCGCCGGGCGAGGAGCTTGCGGCGGCGATCGCCCTGGTGGAGTCATCGATCCGCGAACGCGAGTGATCATGCGCCGAGCCCGCGGCGGTCCCATCTATGCACCTCGGGCACATTCCCCCGCAGGACGATCCGGGCCAATGGTGGAACGGGGCCGTGGACGGTGGCCGGGGCGCGTACGCGGCGGGGGCGTTACATCCGGGGCACGCCGATCCGGATCCGCCCCCGCTCCATCGATGAGTTGGCGTTCTACCACTCCGGCGGGCTAATGGTTCTCCGACAGAGCATCCAGATGCGGCGCTATCAGCGATGAGACTCCATCAGCCAAGACCGTCGGAGCACCCGTCAGCGAGGTAGCCCTTCGAGGTACGCCGCGATGAGGCGGTTCGTATCTTGCGGCGCGTGAACGTGCGGCCAATGCCCGACAGTTGGCAGGCTGGCCCCGCGTACGCCTACTGGCAGTCGGTCAAGCTTCATCGGAATGTTCGCCCGTATGTACAACGTAGGCACTGTGAGGGCACGCAAGGGGGTGGCGCTGTCATAGGTGAACGTGCCGCCGACGATTTCCTGCACCGCAGGGCGTGGCACCCGGGCGAGACGGGCCAACACGGTCGTGCGCCACTGCGCGCTGTCCGCGTCGGTGAAAGTCGCGGTGAAGAACCGGCGGATGGCGGCCGGACCTAACGGCGTGCGCAGGATGGCCAGCGGCAGGCGGGCCAGCAGCCGTAGCGGCTTCGGCAGCAGCACGGGCGTGTCGAGTAGGACGAGGCCAGCGACCAGGCCAGGGTGATGCACGGCGAGGGACAGCGCGACGAGGCCACCATGGCTGTGGCCGACCACCCCGCACCGCTCGATGCCCTCTTTGATCAACAATTCGGCCAGCCGGCGCGCCTGCCCGTCCACGCTCAGATCGCCGTCTCTGAACGGCTCGATCGCGCGCACGAGTCGGCCGGGCGAGAAGTGCTCGACCTGGGCAGCGAACTCGTCGACGCTGCCGGCCAGACCGGGCACAAGCACTAGTGGGTATTGGTTCACAAGACTCAGTATAGTATCACTTTACCGAGTATGCTAACGGTATGCCGTCTTCCCTACGTCGCGACCAGGCGTCCATGACCCGCCACCGCGTCATGGACGCTACCTACGCGCTCCTGCTGGAGGCCGGTTACGCCGGGACCACCATGACGGCGGTCGCCGAGCGCGCAGGCGTGGCGGTGCCGACGGTCTACAAGGCCTTTGGCACCAAGGTCGAGCTGGTCAAACGGCTGTACGACCGGGTTCTGGCCGGCGACGGACTCGACATTCCGCTGGCGGCCAGAGTCGAGGCGCAAGACCTCCTCTCCGAGCCCGACCCGAGACGGGCGATCGAGCTGTACGCGGCGTTGGCCAGCACGATCTCGGCGCGCCTGGCCGCACTACTGGCGGTGCTGCTCGGGGCCGCCTCCACCAACCCTGAGCTCCAGGACTTCGTTACCGCCGTTGAGGCCGAACGGCGCTCCGGCAACGAACGCTTCGCCCAGCATTTGTACGACAGGGGCGCACTTCGCATCGACCCCGGACGAGCCACCGACCTGCTGTGGCTGTTCACCGCCCCGGACACCTACCACCGCCTCGTCACGCAACGCGGCTGGACCGACGAAACGTTCCGCGACTGGCTCACCGAGATCCTCAGCGCGCAACTATTGCCCTGAGCAGCTTCAGCTTGCCGCATCCCGCACGCTACCCAGGCTGGGTCTGCTGCACCGACAGGTGACATCCACGATGGCTTGACCCATGGAGTAAGCCAAGCGCGCTTGGCCTAGCGTAATGGGCTGATGGGGCAGGAGTCAGTTCTCCGAGGATGAGCTGCAAGGGGTTGTCTCCAGGTGCGAGGCGACGCGCACGCAGGCGTCGACCGAGCGGGACGAGCAGCTGCGGGCGTTTCGCGCGGCCGGCTGGCGGCCGGTGGAACTCGCCGCGACCCGCAGCAACGCGACGTAGCCGTGGGCCCCTTCCACGAACCGGCTCGCCCGCATGGCCCGCAGATCGAACATCGAATGGCCGCGTACCGAATGCACCTGGTGCCGCAGATCGAAAGCTAAGGCCCTCGCAGATCGAAAGTGCGGCCGTTATGATGACGCTGTGCCCACACCGCGCCTAATCCCCCGCCGCGCCGCCGTGCAGGTCGACGCCGCTCTGGCCGACACCCGCGTCGTGCTGATCAGCGGAGCACGGCAAGCAGGCAAGAGCACCCTGGTGCGCCTCGTTGCCGGCGACCGTCTAGCCGAGCGCCGCGATCTTGATCGGGCTCAGGACCGGGCGGCGGCGATCGCCGACCCGGTCGGGTTCGTGGACTCCCCCGAGCTCCTGGTCATCGACGAGATTCAGCGCGCTCCGGAACTACTGCTGGCCATCAAGGCAGCAGTCGACGAGGACCCCCGTCCGGGCCGGTATCTGCTCACCGGCTCGTCACGGTTGTTCGGCATGGTTGCTGCCCCGGACGCGTTGCCCGGCCGGATGGAGACCGTGGAGCTTTGGCCGTTCTCCCAGGGAGAACTCGACGCTGAGCCGGACGGATTCATCGACGCCGTCTTCACGCTCGGCCCGGACCTACGACACGAATCGGACGTGACCCGCGCCGACTACGC